>NZ_JAHESD010000023.1 GCF_018598585.1 Chryseosolibacter indicum | reverse complement strand
CGTAGATAACCCGTATATAATCCGTATATAACCCGTAGATAACCCGTACCTTAAAGAGACGGGTTATCTACGGGTCACCTACCTGAAACCTTTGAATTACATACCTTTTTACCTACCTTTATACTACGCTTAACCGTAACTAAAACCCTACTCATCATGGCTATACTATCCTCAGAAATCACCTTTACAGGTTCTATCGGTCAGCTTTCTGCATATAAAATGCGTGGCAGTGACAAGATCATCATCCGCAAAAAAGGTGGTGCCTCCAAAGAAAAAATCAAACATGACGCTGCCTTTGCAAATACAAGGCGTGTAAATGCCGAATTCGGTGGTCGTGCTACGGCCAGCAAATGGATTATGAAGATGCTATCGCGTGTAAAACCTCTGGCTGACTATAACGTTGCAGGATCGCTGAACTCTTTGTTAAAACCTATTCAGATGGGAAGTGAAGGAGTTTATGGCAAGCGCGGCATTGAGCTCTCCCAAAAACCTCATCTGCTGGAAGGATTCTCGCTCAACAGAATTACACCAATAGAATCGGTGATCAGAACACCGATTGTCTGTTCTGTTTCAAGAGAGAATTTATCAGCGCGCATTGAAATCCCTGCGCTAGTCCCGGATATCAACTTTCAGGTGCACCAGAGGCATCCCATGTATAAGATCATTGCTGTGCTTGGCATTGTTCCTGATCTCTTTCACCAAGAGTGGGGATACAGTCCTTCGGATCGTGCTTATGACAATATCTATCCTGAAATAACAGCGACAGAATGGATGCCCTCACTAAAAGAATCCGCTCCTACTGTGCTCGAGCTCGCTTATAGCGGTACTCAGCTCCCTGATAACAAATTCAGCATCATGCTATCAGTAGGTATCTGCTATGGTAAGATGACTGACACAAACACGATTGAACAAGTAAAGCATGCGGGTAGTGCTAAAATCTTCTCAGTCAGGTAACGTGTTCTTGTTCGAGGTTCTGGGTTCTGAGTTGTTTAAGGTTTAAGGTTTCGATAACATTAAAACAACCTGAAACTTGTAACTTTTAACAACCCCGGAACCCAGAACTTTGAACACACAACTTAAACATCTGCCTAACTTTTCTTTTCGTCACCAATACATATTCACCTTTATTTTTATCATCTTTGTAAGGGCAATAAGCCCCCTATATGCTCACTACATCTTTAGATCAAAGCAGCAGTATATCATCGCTTTGTCTCATTCTTTGGTTACCTGAAGTGCACGGTTTAAGTTCTCAGCTACTATAGTTACAAATCAATATATGTTTATTAAAAAAGAATTGCGTTTACCTCGTCTATTCTTATTGGTGCTGCTACCTGTTTTACTAAGCAAATGCAGTATTAAAGAAACAACTACCAACCTCAACGAAACATCTACCCTCTACCCGATAAAGGAAAATGCAAAGTGGGGTTATATGGACCAGACCGGAAAGGTTATCGTTCCTCCGGATTTTGACTATGCCTGGGACTTCTCTGAAGGTCTCGGCCGCTTCAAGCGCAAAGGCAAATATGGTTTTGTTAACGCCAAAGGTGAGATCGCTATTCAGCCATCCTTTGCTTACGCGGATGATTTTAAAGGCGAATACACACGGGTGAATACAAAAGACACTGTCATTTACGATGTGTTTTTCGATGGTTATAATTTGCTTTCCAACTGGACCTTCATGAACAAGAAGGGTGTGGTGTTCAGTAAAACCTTTACTGTTGCAGAACCTGTTAAAGGAGGTTACGCTGCAGTTAAAAACATCAATAGTTATGAGACTCCCTACAGTTATGTGTCTTTCGTTAACGGCGAGCTGATTTCAAGTGAAAGAATTACAGAAGCTATCTTCAGTTACAATGGTCATGATCTGGCACCTGCGTTAGATCCTAATACCGGTAAACTCGGGCTGATCGACAAAGAAGAACAGTGGATCGTACAACCCGTCTTTGACGAGCTTGCACCACTATCAGAAGGACTTGCTGCTGCTAAGAAAGATAACCTTTATGGATATATAGATACAGATGGCAACTGGGTTTATCAACATGTTGTTCCTGTTAACGGCAATACATTCTACAACCTTCAATACGATTTTAAACCGTTCACGCATGGGCTAGCGGCCGTGAGGTTTGGTTCTGACTCGTATGGCTACATCACAAAAGAAGGCAAAACGGCTTTTAAGCAGCAATTCAAGTCTGTTTCTTCCTTTAATGCCGAAGGCTATGCCATTGTTTCAACAGAGAAAGGAACCGGACTTATTGATACGAAAGGCTATTTTGTAATTAAGCCACACCTGGATATTCAACAGGTAGAACAAGGCCTTGTGATCTATCGCGGAGCAGATGGCTACGGGGTAAAAGATCTTAAAACACTAAAAGATATTATTACGCCATCGCACACAGAGGTGTCACTTGCAGGAAACTTAATAAGAATCAGAGAGGCTGGTGCTACACTTGGATACATCAACAAGGACGGAGCCTTTTCCATTGCACCTCAATTCAATTCAGCATGGAATTTCGAAAACGGGAAAGCCAAGGTAGGACTCAACGAAAAAATCGTTTATATAGATAAAACAGGCAAGGTGTTAGGTGACGTACCCATAGAAGAACAACCTTATTACTCTGGCAATTCATCTGCATTATATACCTGGGTTGATGAGAAAGGTAAATTTGGATTTCAAAAGTCAGCCACGGGTGAATTAGCGATTCCTGCTACATTTGATTTTGCAGCGAACTATGAAGGCGAGCTTGCACGGGTAAATATAGGCGCAACGCTTAATGAAGAGAACTACGCCTACTACGGGGGCAAATGGGGATTGATTGACGCAACGGGTAAGGCTATCATAGCTCCATCGTATGAGCTGATCCTTCCTTTCAGAAAAGGTATAGCGCTGGTAAATGCGGGAGGAGATGCTAATTATACATTATGCGAAGCGGATTGTGATGAAGAGATCTACTACAGCTGCGCGGGAGGTAAATGGGGCTTGCTTAATGACAAGGGAAGCTTGATCATAGAACCTGAATATGATAACATTATTCCTTTTGGAGATAACTATCTTGTGCTTGAAGGAGAACGCTATGGGTTAATAAATGCAGAAGGATCAAAGCTCTATCCTGCCAGTCTGAATGTTAGCTTAGGTGAAGAAGGTTCTGTACAAACATTGTACGACACCAAATATATCCGTGCGTTTGAAAATGGTAAGGCAGGCATTATTGACAACAATGGCAAGTGGATTCTAAAACCACAATATGAAGACATCCTCTTCTCAGAAGATAGTTCGACTCCATATGTAGAAGGTACAGTGCTGGTCAGGAATAACAATAAATGGGGAGCTGTTAACGAAGCTGGCGTGTTGCTTATACCTATTGTGTATGATGAAATCCGTCCTTTTTCTAACGGACTGGCTGGCATCAAAAAGAATGAAAAGTGGGGCTTTATAAACAAGAGCAATCAAATAGTTATTGAACCGAAGTTCTATAGCGTAAGGGATTTTCAGGGAGAGGTTGCCATTGTGCAGCAAACTGAGAATAGTGGTGAAGGTGTTATCAACAACAAAGGCGTGTTTGTCTTCCATGCAGATTCAACAACAACTATTGATACTGATGGATTTAAAGATGGCTTATGCATCATAAGAAGTATAGGAACAGCAGAAGAAGCCGGCATTGTAAAAACTTCTTGTGGTGTAATTGATAGCAATGGGAAAGTTCTGTTTAACAAGAATGCGTTAAGCGATGTGCGCATACAACCAAACGGGATCATTTATGTTGTTAAGAATAATAAATGGGCTATGGCCGATGGTAAAGGAGCAATGCTAACAGGATTTGATTTTGATTGGATCGAACCTTACAATGGCCAGGAATTAATTCGCTGCAACATAGGTGGTGAAATATCTTACGATGAATATGGTGGTTCGGAAGAATTCTATGGTGGAATGTGGGGTTTGATAGATAAAACAGGCAAGTTGCGTGTAGCTATGAAGTTTGCAGAAATAGGACCCTTTAATGATGGTCTTGCCTATGCACGCTCGGGTGAAGACCTTGACAAGGTAGGTTATGTTGATTTTAAAGGCAATGTAATCCGCGAGATGAAGAAATAAAAGACATATAGAAACATAAAAAAAGCAGAGAACCTACTCTGCTTTTTTTATGTGTTCACGTGTTCGTTAATCGGCTAAAGGTTTAACCATAACGTCTTTATAATATACTAAACTTTCCGGATCGTGACCTTGCAATGCAAAGGTGCCGCTTGAAAGCCTGCTATCTGCACCAACAGTATATTCATTAATTACTTTATCATTCACCTTAACGGTGATTTTATTTCCTTGTACAATGATGTGTTGTGTAAACCATTCGTTGTCTTTATGAGGTGCTTCCTTTATGTCCTGTACTGCGTAAATGCTGGAAGTTTTACGCCAGTCAGTATGCGTAGCGTTAACTTGTATCTCATATCCTTTTGAAGGCCAGCCAGTCTCCTGATATTGTGTATGAATAAACATACCGGAGTTAGATCCGGGTGTAGTCATTACCTTAGCCTTAAACTCAAAGTTCTTGAAGTTATGATTATTAACAGGTCCGTCATAAAAGAGATGGGCGCGGTTACCGTGAACTACGATCATGCCATCTTTAATGGTGAAGGTGCCAGGGTTTTCACTTACTTTCCATCCATCAAATGTTTTACCATCGAAGAGTTTAATCCAGCCCTTTTTTTGAGCTGATGAATCTATCGCCATTAAGCAAATAAAGGCTGCCAGTGCAAATAATACTAAAGCTTTTTGTGATCGTGCGCTCATAAATTTATATTAATGTATAGCTGAAAGTAGAATTTCAGTGCTATTTAAAAAACGACTAATCTTTATTCTGGTAATTATCTTCTTTAAGCTATCAAATAGCATATCCAAATGGTGGATTACCTTTCAACAGCGCGGTAACTAAAACACGGCACTTTGAAGAGAATCATCCTCGGAGCTTAGATGTACTAAAAGAACATTAACCATGGGCAGTGGGTCTTCAGACGAAAAAACATCGTACTCTACCTTTAAGAGATGTGATGTAAAAACTCCATCTGTATTAGGGGCGTTGGATGTCCATACACTTCGGCATTGCATGAGGTGATACTGGTTATCCCTCACATCATAAATAATAACTAAATGGCCGGCACCCGCCAGCTTATGCGGGCAGTTGACAAGTAAAGGAAAATCGAATAACTCAAAGCCAATTAAGTCAGGAACAAGATTAGCATCGAAATACTCATACTTCATGATGTTACCCTGCAATTGAGAGCGATCCATAAAGAAGCGTAGTTCTTCAAGCTTATTCCGCATTACTCGTAGGGGAATATCAGCATCAGAAAAGCCCGTAATCGGCATCCATCGGTTTGTTTGCAGTTGAAGATATTGAAGGGATGATTTGTGAATCTCCAACTTATAATCGAAAGCAGCGTAGCCAGGAACAAAGTAACCAGGATAAAAGTAAAGCATACCCAGGCTTTTACAATAGTCTATCTTTGAATAGATAAGAAATTTTCCGAGGCTGTGTTTCTTGTATTCGGGATCGTAAAAACTAGTTATGCCTGCAGCACTGTTTCTTCCCAGGTCAAAAAAACCTGAAGCGATCAATTTGCTGCCATCGTAAATATTTACTTCGTGCGTATTATAGATATTCTGGTGGGCTACTCCATACAAAAGATTGCGAAGCGAAGAGGATGCCTGAAACTCTATCCCCTGTCTGTACTTCGAGTAAAGCGCTTCCTTTTCATCAGTAATAGAAGCACGTTGAAATTCTATTCTAAAGTCCTGGTTTCGCTTTAACAATTTTACTTGTTGCTTATCAGGATAAATATTATCAAGGTTTACCCGTAACCAGATTGCACTGAAATACTCCTCTTTGAAATTCAGAAAGTTGGTGTGAAAGATTGTCTGACCCATTCTGAACCAACCCTGTTTCAGGTATTCATCGAGCTCCTGTGGACTTAAATGGTTTGGGTGGTGTGCCTGTGCAAGCATTTCAAGATTAAAAGCCTATTATAATAAAGATTAGATAAAAGCAGAAAGATATTTTTTGGATAGACTCCTAAAGGGCCTAACGCCGGGTTCAAAACTACTGTTTTTAATATGCGGAGTCGGCTTAAGCTGTCATTCAGTTTTACTCAAACCGTTGCGATACAGCAATACCAAGCAGCCAATTTCTTTCGTGGCAAGAATAGAACAGCTCTGTTGATTTTTTCAACATCGGGTATAACAGATTTGAAAAGCCTTTCTCCTTCCGGTTATCGCCAACTATTGTTATCAGTCGACTTTTAAGCAAGGTTAATCTGAGCCCTAGTTGTTATCCTTAAAACGGTATGAAAGTTTCTTAAAGTGTTTCAGACTTTAATCTTATAAACAAACAATATATACGTTATGAAAAAACTATTTTTAACTACATATGCCGTGGCTTTAATTGGTGTTGCGGCTTTTGCTCAGCAACAGGACTCTAAAGAAAACAACCAGTACAGAAGCACCAGGCAGAAAACCCAACAAGCTGTTGACACTACTGCTGCCGATATTGAAAGAGGTGCAGAGAGAACAGGACGCGATATTCAACAAGGAGCAGATCGTGCGGGTAACCAGGTTCGTGAAGGAGCACAAAATGCAGGTAACCAAATAGAGCAAACTGCTGACGAAACAAGAAGCAATGTTCAGCAAAATGCAGAACAGGCAAGTCAGAACTTCAGAGACGAATCAGAAAAAGCAATTAACAGTGTTCAGGACGAGGGCCAAACCTCTTCTCAACCAGGTCAAAATACAACAACCCAGGGAACGCAGTCATCAGGACAAAAACCGTCAATGTCTTCTGAATCAGGTACAACACCTCAAGGGTCGACAGCTATGACCAGCGGAGACATGGTACAACATGACGTTGATGTTGTTGAAGAGAAGGAAGGTCCAAACAATGAAGTGGTTTATAAGTACCAGGGAGATCTGTACTATGTAGACAGAACTAAAAATGAACTTGTAAAAGCAGATGAATCTCAGCTAAAAGATTCTGAACACAAAGTAATGGTTAAAGACAACACTACAACTACCGCAGACAAGAGTAGCAAGAAAAAAGGCCGTTCATAAGAATTAAAGAATGGATCCTCGAAAAGTCATAGCCTATAGGGTTATGACTTTTTTATTTTCAAGACTTACTTGACAAGTACTGCATCCTTTAAGATGAAATTAACGTGATCGACGTCATCAGCATTCAGTTGTAGCTTGCCCCTTACGGTAATTAAATCATCTACCTGAAACTTACCAGGATCTTTGGCAAACGTAACTTCTGCTATTGACTCCGGACCTCCACCTCCACAGAAGAAGCACTGACTCATCGGATATTTCGAAATAATGATATAGTTACCATCTTCGGGAGCAAAGGGAACATAGAATCCCTTAACCGTAATTTCTTTTCCGACCTGTGCTTTTAACTCAGCAGGAAAATTAGGATAGAAAATATACTCACCCAGCTTTTCGTAGTATTTAGGCTCAAACTTCGTTTTAGCAAACTCATTCCAGGTATCTGATTTCCCCTGAGCATAAACGAAGCTTAGAACTGAACCTAGTACGATTGTCAATAATATCTTTTTCATATCTAATTACCTGCAAGAACTTTTGAAATATCCGTTCGATAAGCCTGAAACGCTGGTATTACCGAACTCACTAAACCTAACAACAAACTCCCAACCAAAATTATCCATTCATCAACATAAAAGACAAGACCGTTTATTCCGGCTTTCTGAGTTTCTTCAAGCATGTTACCCAGTAATGTTACAACAAGGTGCCCCAAAATAAGTCCAGCGAGAGCTCCGAAAAAAGTTAACAGCACCCCCTCCAGGATTACTGATACAAACAATTTTTGCTTTGTTGCTCCCATTGACCGCATGATGGCAAGGTCATATCGTCTTTCTTTCAGCGAGTTGTAAAGTGCAATGAAGATACTCAAGCCCGAAATGAATATCAGCACGAAAGCAAAACCATTAAGAATATTAAGGCCTACTCCCATAATTGAAAATAACCGTGCTGTTTCGAAGGCTGGTGATGCTGCCTGCATGGTTGACTGGCTATTAACAAAACGGGGTAACTGTATGGCGCCCATTGGCGAGCGATAACGAATTAACATGGAAGTAATTTCTTTTGTAGTGTCACCTGCCTCAACACCGGGCACCAGTAAAGATGAATTCGTGACCGCTACATAATCGTGTGCTTTTTCCTCTTCGCCATGTTCTTCTTCCTCATGTTCTTCATGTACCTTCCATATACTTTGAACGCTCGTGAATATAAGGTTATCTATTACGCTTTGCGATTTTTGTAAAATACCCTTCACCTTAAAATGCATGGCATCGTGAGAATGACCATCAGCGGAAAGCCCATGCGTACTCGTAAACTCATCGTTTAACCTAAGCTGAAGCTGTGCTGCTACATTAGCGCCAATAGTTACTTCCATAACCTCCTTGTACCAGCCTCCCTCCCTGACTTCCGCTTCGTAAAGCTGAGGATAATCGATAGTAGTGCCGATGATCCTGAAACCCTGATAGCTATCACCCAATGCGAGCGGAATGGCTTTCTTTACAAGCCTGTTTTTTGCAATCTTTTCAGCTTCAGCAAGATTTATATTTCCTGTTGGAAAATCCATATGGAAGATATTGCAGAGTATAAGCTGAAGCGGACTGCCTTTAGCACCCACTACAAGATCAATACCTTTTGCATTACGTGTGATGTTTTCCTCAAGCTGCTTATTAAAGATCAACAGGATAGTTATCACAGCTATACCCAAGCTCAATAGAATGATATTAAGCACCGTGTTAAGTGGCCTTGCTTTTAAATAATTCCAGACAAGAGAAAAGAGATTCATGTATGTAAGCCTACAAAGTAATTTGTTTAGGAATATGAGATTTTAACCTTTGATCATGTGTAGCAATAATCAATGCTGACTTATTCTGCGAAGAAATATCAGCAAGTAATTCAATTACAAGTTCGCAATTTTTATCATCAAGTGCAGATGTTGGCTCATCTGCAAAAATAATAGATGGTTTATTCAGGATGGCCCTGGCAATTGCTACACGCTGTGCCTGCCCCTGGCTCAACTCTTGTATCCTGCTATTCTTTTTATCACCAATACCTAACTGACGTAATACTTCGTCTACACGTTCTGACCGTTGTGGTAAACCCGCCAGGTATGGTGACATAAGCAGATTGTTCTTAACAGACAGCGCACTTATCAAATGATTGCGTTGAAATATAAAACCTATGTGTTGGCCTCTGAAGTGATCCAGAGCAGAACCTTTAAGCTTCGTTATCTCGTGACCATTTATATGAATGGCACCTTGTTGACTTTTTAATAACCCGCTTAATAGATGGAGAAAAGTTGTTTTACCACTCCCTGACTCCCCCAACAGCAAACACTGTTCTGCTGCCGATAAATTAACATCCGGAAAACGTAACTGTTTTCCATTTGGATATTGATAAGAAAGAGATGCTGATCTAATCATTTCTAAGGAACAATGTATGAAATTTAAAACATCGTGAGTAACCAGAGAAAATTATGGCCTCATTACCTGTACAAATTTCACTTCAACTCGTCTGTTTTGCTTTCTTCCTTCTTCGGAAGTACCTGGTACAAGCGGTCTTTGTTTTCCGTAAGCATACGTTTTTATTCTCTTTGAATCAACACCTTTTATACGAAGGTACTCTGCTACTGCGTTTGCGCGCCTTTGTGATAGTGTTATATTGTACTTATCGCTTCCCTGGTCATCGGTATGACCAGACACTTCGATGTTTACGTCAGGATTGCTAATCATGAAACTGATAACCGGATCAAGCGCATTTAAACTTTCCTTAATTAATTTATGGCTATTAAATTCAAATTGAATATTACTGAGAATGTAGTTCTTGTTAACTGCAAACGCTTCTGGTACAGGCTTTGAAAAGACAGTATCTGCTACTTCAGATGTAAACTTAGGTCTTACCTCAACACCGTCAATATAATAGTAAGAAGCTGCAGCGAGCATAGGCTCACCAATGGAGCGTGAAATGATTTCGTAGCTTTTCGTTTCTTCGTTAGAAGAGAAGTTTCCTATTATAATATTCCTTTCAGCTCCTTTAGCTTTATACTCAAAATTAACCCACTCCCATGTCCCTGTGTTTTCAGTAAAAGCAGAATCGTTTATCACGTTAAGTGTAGGCTCAACTTTCAATAACTTATCGTGCCGTACTTTTGGAAGTTGATCAATCAACAAAACACCAATTCTATCAATCGAGAATTTTGAATAAGAAGACAGCTTGTAATGAAATGAAATAATATAGGTTGAATCTTTCAGCAAAGGAGATTCTAATGCTGCATAAAAATATTCCCTGTAATCTTTATCATCATCCATCCAAAGAAAAAGACCTCCATAGCCTGATCCCTCAAATGCTTCTGATACACCTGCCCAATTATAAGGTACATCTGCGTCTCCTTCACTGCATGCATGAAAATAATCAGGGGTACCGAGGCCTACTTGCTTCCAACCGGAAACCTTAAGGTCTGCAGGGGATTGGCAAAAAGAACCGGGACATGCATCAACATATTCGAAGCTTCCGTTGCTGACAAGATTCTGAGCTTGCAGGTTGCTGCATAAAAGGCAGCACGCCAAAGCAAGGCAAAAGAAGAATGAATTGTTGATCGTCAAAGAAAGAAAATTCGCTATTTATAATAGGTAACTTCTACTCTAAATTTTGGATCTATGGCTCCTAGCCTGTCGTAAGCTGACTTGGAAATTCTTATTACAACCTTATCAGTCATTGCTGTTTCAGGGAGCTTGCCCATAACACGAACAAAAACTTCGCGGTTGTTCATTTCATTTCGAACTTTAAGGATCGTTCCTACCGGCGCCGTGCGATGCAACGCCAGGTACTTCCGATTACCGTCAGTTCCTTCAATAAGCTCAGCAAGGCCAGCCTCTACTACTTCATCGCCGCTTCTAACTGATTCAGAAATTTTGATAGTTTGTTCCTTAACCTCTTGCTTAGCTGGCTCTTTAGGCTCTTCCTTTACTACAGGCACTTCTTTCTTCTCAACTGAAGCCACAGGTTGGGCGACTTCCTTTTTTTCGGTAACTACGGTGGCCGCTTCTTTCTTTTCTTCTACAACTACAGGTGTAGTATGTGAAGTATTTGAAGCAACGACAGCAGGTGATTGTTTAACAGCTGAATTAGGTTGGGAGACAGAAAGCACCTGCCCTATTTTTAATTCGTTCCCTTCCAGGTTATTCCATTGCCTCAGTTGATCAACAGTAATATTATACTGTCTCGCAATAGAATACATGGTTTCCTTTTGTACTACAGTATGTGTGGTTGAATTGCTGCCTCGTGAAGTCTGCTCCTGCTGGTAACTTGCAGGCATGTTCACAGACGATCTCTTAGGAATAATTAGATCCTGACCAATAACCAAAGCATTGTCGGTAAGGTTATTTGCCTGTTTTAAATCATCCAGCGAAACGCCGTATTGCTTGGCTATAGAAAAAAGAGTTTCTTTTGGAGCGACCTTATGCGTATTGCTGCTTAATACCTTATTCTCTTTTTTAGTGTAGGGAACCTTTAGCAGCTGACCAATTTCAAGTCCAGAACCAGCTACAGAATTATATTCCAGAATGGCATCAACAGAAGCACCGTAACGTCTTGAGATAGCGTAAAGTGTTTCCTTCTCTTCTACCCTATGAATTACAAAAACTTTACCATTAATGGTTTCAACTCCTATTGAGTCATGCTCTTCAGGGGAGCTAAAAAATGAAAAACCAATAATTATCAATATTTTAATCATACCAACTTATAACAGACAAAAACGCTTCTATTTTGCACGAAAATTAAATATCCTGACACGATGAAAAAAGTATCTACCCCAATTCCTTGCAGATTCCTCCCAATCGTCTCCTTAATCACAAGATTACCTGCTTCATCTACTACTAACAAATAATTTACCAAATCATTCTCTTCCTGTGCATAAACTGAAATAATTATCAGGGAGTTAATTTCCAGATACTCGATCATGGAGAGCGCATTTAGTTGAAATCTGGTATTCAAAAATGTTTTTACCGTTTCAAAATGATTTGTTTGCTCGTAGTACTGTAACGGCTTAATGATAGAAAAATTTTGTCGCGGCGAAGTTATTACAGGGTTTGTTACAGGTACGCCGTCAGCGATGTTTAGAACCAACGGTTTAGCTCCCATCGAGGTATCTATCCCCGAGACATGGCTTTCTGAAATAGAACCGATGGAGAAATTGTTTCTCCACCATTTTATTTCTTGGGAATTAAAGTCGAAAGATATGAGGCTTTTTCTGTCAGGATTATTTGTATCGGTGTAGATATTGAATAGCAGGAGGTTTTCAGAAACTTCTGTAAGGCTTACCCACCACTTTTCTTCCAGCGTTATCTCGTCCCATAACATTTTTTTTCCAGAAAGATCGATAGCTGAAAACCGTACTTCCTTTAACTGAACATCCCTTATCTCTATGAATAGTAAATCTTTAGAAGGATGTGTATGAATATTCCATATTGCGCCATGAAATTGTTTTGTCAACCAAAGCTCTAATCCTGTATTTGAAATTTTATGAGACAATATCTTTTTATAGATTTATATAACCGTCCGAAGGTATGAAAAAACTATTTACACTTATTCTCTCTTTATTACCCATTACATTAATTCTCGGTCAGCAGAAGAATATCATGGTTATGGAGATCAAAAGTGAGATTGATGCTCCCATGAAAAGATATGTAGACCTGGCATTGAAACACGCGTCAGAAACGAAAGCAGAAATTGTAATCATAGAAATGGACACTTATGGCGGTGTGCTTACTGATGCGAAAGAAATCGTTGATCTCATCATGAAGCATAAAAGTCCTGTGTGGGTTTATATTAATTCAGATGCAGCTTCTGCTGGCGCTTTAATTTCTATAGCCTGCGACAGCATTTACATGTCACCAGGGGCGAGCATCGGCGCGGCCACTGTGGTTGATGGCTCTGGCCAGAAGGCACCAGACAAGTACCAGTCTTATATGCGATCAATTATGCGCGCTACCGCTGAAGAAAATGGAAGAAATCCACAAATAGCAGAAGGCATGGTAGATGAGAACCTTGTTATTGAAGGTATTAAGAAAGAAGGGCAAATCATAACCTTTTCAACATCAGAAGCTATACAACACGGCTTCTGCGATGCAAAGGTGGAATCGATAGAAGAAATACTAAAGCGCAACAACATCAGCAACTATCAACTTGACCGCTTTCAGTTGAGCGGAGCAGATCGCGTTATTGCGTTTTTCCTTAATCCATTTATTAGTGGGTTGCTCATACTTGTAATTATTGCAGGAATTTACTTTGAGATGCAGACGCCAGGAATCGGTTTTGCAGGGTTTGCTGCATTGGTGGCTCTTATTCTTTACCTAGTGCCCTACTATCTTAATGGGCTTGCTGAAAACTGGGAGATCATCGCCTTTTTTATAGGTATAATATTAATTGCTGTAGAAGTATTTGTGTTACCCGGTTTTGGCGTAGCTGGCATTTCGGGCATTATACTTACGTTGGGATCACTCGTTTTGATCATGATCAATAACGACACCTTCGACTTTGAGTTTGTTCCACTTAACAATATTACAGTAGCGGTAGCAGCAGCACTGGGGGGATTTTTAGGAGGAGGAATTTTACTTTTTGCCTTGGGCTCAAGGATAAGCAATACAAGATTTTACAGTAAAGTTGCGCTTACTGAAACCCAAGACAGGAAAGCTGGCTACACCGCATCATCCTATGATGCATCAATGGTAGGAACCAGAGGCACAGCACATACAATACTTAGACCGAGCGGTCGGGTAATGATTGGCGACAGAATCTTTGATGCCTACACCAGAGGCGAGTTTATAGAGAAAGGTGAAACTATTGAAGTTATCAGTGATGAAGGCACCAGTTTAAAAGTTAAATCGGTTCAGGATTAATAAACAAAAGCTTTCTTTATTTTTGAGACTTATCTAACAACATTAAGTGACTAAAATAATCGGTATTATCCCGGCGCGATATGCTTCAACCAGGTTTCCGGGAAAACCTCTGGTTGATATCAAGGGAAAAACAATGATTCAAAGGGTGTACGAGCAGGCAAAGAAGTGCTCGTCTCTTCAATCGGTAATTGTTGCAACAGACGATGAGCGTATACAAGGTGAGGTATTAAACTTTGGAGGAGAGGTGTGCATGACATCCAGCGCCCATCCTAGCGGAACCGATCGATGTGCTGAAGTTATAGAGAAGTTGAATTTGCAGTGCGATGCTGTAATCAACATTCAAGGCGATGAACCTTTTATAGACCCACAACAGATTGAACTTGTCTGTTCATGCTTTGCTGATGACCGCACTGAACTGGCTACATTGATAAAACCAGTTAAGCAGTCGGAGATTTTATTTAATCCCAACTCACCAAAAGTAGTTGTAGATAACGAAGGCTTTGCTATTTACTTTAGCCGACATCCTATCCCTTATCTTCGAGGGGTAGATCAGAAAGATTGGCTGAACCAGCATAGTTATTATCAACACATTGGTATTTACGGTTACAGAAGCAGTGCCTTAAGAAATATCACCAAACTTCTTCCTTCGACACTTGAAAAAGCTGAATCACTAGAGCAATTGCGCTGGATCGAGGCTGGATTGAAGATTAAAACTGCAATTACTACGCGGGAGACGCTTGCTATAGATACGCCGGATGATTTAGAGCGCATTTTAAAGAAATTACAGCTGAACGACTTGTAAACTTTAAGAGGGTGGTACAGGCATCAGGCTAATGTTAGTCTTGCCCTAGCTATCCCTCATTACTCCTCTAAGATTTCTCCACTCTTTCTACACTCCTGCTGCACTCTGTCTGCACTTCTCCGCTATCTTGGATGCATCTCAAAGGTCTGTGATTGATTTTGAAATTGAATATTCTTAGAGAATATGGAAGTACCGGAAACGTACTTTTTAGGGTAAATAAAGATAATAAAAATGATGCTAATTACCCGACGTTTTAGTTAAAACCGCCTAATTTTTAACAGGCATTTGAAGCGTTTGAATAGCAAACTCCCTCATCTCTTGATAAACACTTTCGACATCTTTGGAAGACAATGCGCCACCAATTACGTGAGCTTCTGCCGAAGGGATAGGCTTAGCTATTTTTAATTCAGATGGAGTACCGAGTTGCTCGTGCATCTCAAGCATGGCACTTACCTTCACTTCGGGGTCTTGCTCCTGCTCGTTTTTATAGTAATACAATGTTAAAACAGGCTGCTTAACTTTATTAAAAGTTTCCTTATTCATGCTTGTTGAGAGTAGCTCTTCAAGTTGCACTGCTGCCTCTAGCCTGTATTTCGCATCCCAATATTTAGATTTTATTGAATCTGTTTGGGAGACCCGATATTTTCCGTCCATTACCATTCGTGCTATATACAAACCCCACGGATCGTTAAGTAAAAAGGCAGCAGGATTGTTAATGGCTATATTAGGAGACAGGTTTATAAGTGCATGAACTTTGTCGGGGTATTGGGCTGCGAGCATAAGCGCCAGTGTTCCTCCAGTAGAAGTACTAATTATAATAACTTTTTTTCCGATGGCATTACCGATAGCTAACGCCTCTTTAGCACTGTTCCAAGCTCTTTCAGCTGTATAATTTAAAAGTGCTTCGGTTGTATCTATTCCGTGGTCAGCGAGCCGGGAGAGAAAAAGATTACATCCAAAATCTTTAGCAAATCTTTTATGAACCGGGTCTCCTTCTTTCTGACTGGCAGAAAAACCATGAAGGTAGATAACAGCATATTCTGTCTTTAACTTATTGCTATCAGCCCAAATAATCCTGGCTTCATTATCGGGTTTAATTTTATGCAGGCCTTCTTTCCGGATAATATAGTTCTCAAGGTCTTGCGGTTTTGAAGGTACTTCAGGATAGGTTACATTATATCGCGGGCGGGAAGGGGCGGGACCAATGAAATACAGCCCTGCCAGAACAATGAGGAGTACCATTACTTTAAATCTCTTAAATAGCATGGGAAGAGAATTGAGTGTAAAATTAAATGAGAACTTCTTCGTTCTTAGCCTGCAACGTAAAGGTAAATGTTGTTCCCTTACCAAGCTCACTCTTTACAGCAATAGTTCCGTTATTTTTCTCGACAAATTCCTTCGTTAACAACAAGCCGATACCAATGCCCTTTTCTTTATTGGTACCTTGCGTTGTAAAATGAGTTTCAGCGTTAAAAAGTTTACTGATATCATCTGAGCTTATGCCTACACCAGAATCAGACACCGATATTTGACAATATGTTTCTACAATACGCGACTTCAGATGTATTGATCCGCCCACGGGGTTAAACTTAATGGCATTGCTTATAAGATTACGCAGTACAAGGCCAACGTGGTTCTTATCAGCAAAGGCTATCACCTCCTCATCAATATCATTTATTATAGCAATGCTTTTCTTTTTAGCAGCTTCGCCAAACAATGCAATTTTTTCCTCTACCAATACTTTTAAATTCACCGGCGCGGGGTTTGCCTGCAATCCTCTCATCTGCGTTTGCGACCACATCAGAAGATTATCAAGATCCGCTTGAACAAAATCAAGGTTCTGCTTTAATATTGTGGTGTAATGAATAAACTCATCTTGTGTAAGGCTTGGCGTGCCAACCAATTCCATTAATGCCTTTAAACTGGCAAGGGGGCTGCGTAGATCATGACTAATGATGGAAAATAATTTATCTTTTGTGACATTCAAATTTCTTAACTGCAATGCCTGCGTGTTAATTTCTTTGTTTTTGTCCTCTAACTGTTTTTTGGCTATTGTGTTATGCCTGTTTGCATATAACAGTATGATGGCTACTATAATGAGTAGTAAAAGGCAACCAACATAGATGTATAACCACATTCTTTGGCTACCAATTGCCTCATCGCTAAGCTGTGCTTCTTTGGTAAGCAGTTGAATCTGTTTTTCCTTCATCTCGGCGTCAAATTTAGCTTGCATTAATGCGATTTGTTCGCTTTGCCGCTGAGCATAGAGAGAATCATGAAGTTCTATATACTTTGATTGATACTCATAAGCATGTGTGGTATCCTTTTTAGCCCGGTAAATGTCAGATATTAATTTGTAAGTTCTTTCCAACTCCTCTTTGTACCCAAACTGATGAGACAGCTCAATGCTTTCTTGCAAGTAAGCTAACGCCCTGTCATATTCGCCCATTTCCCTATATACCTTGCCTACTCGATGCAAACTGGATATTCTTAAGAAGGAGTTTGCTTCATCCTGCGATATCTTCAAGCTCCTTTTCAGGTGCTTTAGTGCGCTTGCATAATCCTTCTTTAATAAATAAATATCAGAAAGTGTTCTATTCGAAAAACCGACAACGTAAGTGTCGTTAATAGACTCACCAATTTTAAGAGCATAGGATACATAGTACAGACTTGAATCATAATTGGCAGTTTGCAGAAGGCTGTAGCCAATGTTGTTCATACTACGCGCCATTGTTTTCTTATCGCCAATTGACTGACTTACCCTGAATGCCTTTTTAAAATTCTCGATGGCCTTCTCATATTGCTTCTGTTCAAAGAGAATGGCTGCCATATTAATTAATGATTTCGCTATGGCGGATTTATCATTAAGGTCTTCGCTTACTTTTAAAGCCTGCGTAGAGAAGTCAAAGGATTTTGTGTAATCGCCTTTGCGGTATAATATCCATCCCAGATTCTCTAAGGCGACGCCCAAGCCTTTTTTATGGGACAGTAATTCCGCTAAATTTTTTGCTTCAATCGCGTATGACAGTGCTCTGTTATTGTCTTTTTCTCTTAGAGAAGAAACAAGTGTGTTTAGGAGGTAAACTTTATTGGTATCTACTGGTACTGATTTAACAAGAGATTCAAGGCTATCAATTTTCCTCTGCTGCGTAAACGAACGCAGTGGCATGAGTGACACCACTGTCAATAAGGATAGAAAAATAGATCGAAAAGCCATTTTAAAGGTTCCTAAGGGAAACCGCTATAAACATCTGCTAACTAATGATGTTTTGATCTAATTTTCCATTAAAACAACCGGCAAAACCTACATAACGCAAAAATGAGTCAGAATAACATGAATTAATGTTGCAATCGAGAATTCCGTCGCGGATGGCTAAATATGATGTTTTAACAAAAAAGCCCCTCCGTCTGAGGGGCTAAATCCTTCTTTGAAATTTTCATTTTAACCTAAAACTTATGAAGAAATTTCTACTCGTATGATGAAGGAACAGATCACAAAGTTTTAGTTAAGTTACTCATTTCTCTATCACCCATTTTGAATGATTTTAATACACTCAACGCTACCTGTCATTTAGTTTTACGCATTCAAATATTATATAAGCTTCTCCAAATTTGCTTTTGCGATTGCTTCAGATTTAGAATTGACCTGAAGTTTTGAATAGATATTCTTAATGTGTGTTTTCGCCGTTTCTTTTGATATAAAAAGCTCTTCAGATATCTGCGTATATGTTTTACCCTCTGAAATTAACTGAAGAATTTCTGTTTCTCTCTTTGTTAATGGTGAGTTAGGATTAACATGGAAATTGTCTATAACCATTCTTGCTATTCTGCTGCTCATAGGTGCTCCGCCTTTTACAATTTCATCAAGGGCAGAAAGCAACTCCATGTAGTTAGCGCTCTTTGTAATATAACCTGAAGCACCAGCTTTTAGAGCTTCAAAAACAAGCTCACTGTCTTCATAAACAGTAACCATAATAATGTCCGTATGAGGGCTCTTCTCCTTAATTATTTTAGTTCCCTGTATGCCATTCATTCCCGGAAGTTCAATGTCCATTAAAATGATTTCCGGCTTATCTTTATTAATGTTCTCTATAGCATCTTCACAATTCCCATAACTGTTCACTACCATAAATTTTTGCGAACTGTTTACAATCAAGCTGAAGCTATTACGAATCTCCTGATCGTCCTCAACAATCAAGACTCTTTTTTTAAAGGGCAAGGCCATATTTTAATGTTTTATTAAGCTTAAAACCGAGTATTATTCTAGTTCCTTTATTTCTTTCACTTTGTATACGTAAAACCGCATTGATTCTGTTGGCTCTTTCGCGAATATTTTTAAGACCGTTCAATTTTGGTATATCACCGGTATAAAAACCTATCCCATCGTCTTCGAAAATCATCTCGAACTCACTGTCGGTCCTTCTTAGGTAAAGCGCAACATTGGCTGCGTTTGAATATTTAAAGGCATTGGTCATGGCCTCTTTAAAGATAAGATTAGCCTCTCTGCTGAAACCATACGGCAGTTTTACCTTTTCTTTTACTTCGTTAAAAGCCCTGAACTGAATACTCTTTTCTTCAAATAATTTTTCACCAAAATCTCTTATATGAATAAAGAGTTTTGATAGCTCATCGTTACCCGGGTCTATTGACCAAATGAAATCCCTAGTGCCAGTATACAGGTATTTAGCAGAGTCTTCCACTTTTGTATAAAGATCATTATGAACATCAACTCCATTTTCAAGTCCATTGAGTTTCAAAAGACTTACATAGTTTATTATTCTTGTTAGCTGATTGCCCATTTCGTCATGGAAGTCTCTCGCAATTTCTTTTCGAAGTGTTTCCTGTTCCTTAGCGCGAATCCGTTCCAGCATCATAACTTTGTTTACGCGCTGCTTCACTCTTAAATACAGTGCTAAGGTTATTAACCCACCGAGGAAAATAATTGATCCAACTATAAACGAAGCAGTCTGATAAAATGGTGCCTTTATGGTAAAAGCATAGGTGAGCGGATTGGCGTCCCATCTTCCCCTATTATCGGTTGACTGAACATGCAAAACATAGTCTCCTGGAGGAAGGTTACTGTAAGTGACGCGATTATTCCATGAGGGCTGTGACCACGTTTTATCGAAATTCTGGAGTAGATACCTGAACTTAATAGATTTAGGGTAACGTTTATCGACTCTATTGAAGGAGAATGTAATATGATTTTTATCAGGAGGCAATTGGAGATTCTGAGGAATCTTAAAAAAGCCTACCAGATTATCAGCATAATCTCTTGCTGAGTATTGTCCGTATTGGATTTGTATGTCTGTTAAATGTAAATCGTATAGTTTATGATCGTTTTGAAAATTATTATACTTATACAATCCGTCTATCAACCCAAAGTATTTTTCATTAGGACTGATATAGAATGCATTTTGATTGGTTTCAACACCTGTTAACCCGTTTTCGTAGTCATAATGAAGATTGTTAGTTATCTCAAGTTCATTGTTGAGCTTCAATTGAGTGATTCCTTTCTCTGTACCTATCCATAGGTTGTCGTTTTCATCAGACACAACAAAATAGACAAAGTCCGAAATCAGACCGTGATGCGTTGTTATTACTGTATTGGATTTTGTAGCTGGATTATAAATGGCTATACCAGCGCCACCAGATCCTATCAGCAGCAAGGAGTCTCGATATGAATTGATTGAAAGTATGGAGGTGTTGTCTAAACCTCTTAGCTGTAAATTTTCAACTGTTCCATTGCCAATAGAATTTACGCCAAACTCATTTCCAATAAATAGTTTTTTGTAACGCTGCGAGTAATATATACAGTTTACAGTATTTGTACTTAATCCCTGTTTAATGGTATAAGTAGTAAATCTATTATTATACAAATAATTAACGCCACCGCTATTGGTACCTATCCAAAGGCCTCCTCTTTCATCTATGTCAAGCGCAAAAATGGTAGCATTTGAAAGTCCATGTGTTGTTGTGAGCCATGTAAATTTATTCTCTTGTTTGTTGTACTTCCCCAGTCCTGCAGTGGTAGCGACCCATATCTGTCCTTCCGGTGATTCAGTAATACTCCATATTGCATTTCTATGGTCATTATGCTTATCTATAAAAGATGAGACTTTTCCCTTCTTGATCTTCCAAAGCCCTCGGTTCCTGGTCCCGATCCACTTAGCTCCATCAGAATCTTTAAATACTGCTGAAACACCAGTGATATTTTTAGAACTGCATTTATCAAAGTCCTGGACAAAGTATTTAAAAAGTCCCTCTCCATCTGAGGCAAACCATGTATTGTTTTCTGAATCTACAAGTACTTGCCTTACACTAACGTCTTGTAAAATAGTGTCTATGTCTATCCCATCATCTGTCAGTTTTTCTTTCAGTAAAAGATCACCGTTTCTGGTATAGAAAACATCGTTTATACTGTCATAAAATAGTATGAAATGCTTAATGCCGAGCTGAACCTTATTATAACTTCCTTTCTTTACATCTACGGTGAAGTAACCACTATCAGTTTTTATGCAAACGTCGTTCTTGTAGTTAAAGAGGTTGAATATCTTTTTAAACTTGTTATTATATCCAAAAGGAAGACTATTGTTTGGTTTAGTTACAAACGTACTATCACTCAGGTAAAGTAAAATCTCGTTTTCAGGAGTAAGATGGCTGTAGCCAATTAAAATATCAGACTTAAATGGTTTGGACCAATAATAGGCAGAGTCATCATAAATTTTGCCTAGAAAACCTGGAGCGGAAATAAAAAATAAGGAATCCTTTATTTCAAAAGCCCGCCTTATCCATTTAGCGTTTGAAGCGGACCCAGGTTGCTCAAAAGTTTTGAATTGAATTCCATTAAATTTCGTGATACCTCTTGGGTGGACAATCCATAAATTTTCATGTCTGTCCAGTGTAAGAGAACTTACAATGTTACTTAAAAGGCCATCTAACGTAGTATATACCTTAAACTCGCGGCCATCAAACCGCGCCAAACCTCCTCCTTCTGTTCCAATCCACAAGTATCCGTTCTTATCTTCAAGCATTACATTTACCTGCGACTGTGGCAACCCATCAATTGCCTTGTAATTCCTAATGGTATAATTGTGATGTTGACTAAAACAGACGTGCGCGACCGATAATAGAATCCCTATAAATACAATTTTGCGCATAAGAAGCAGGGCAAATTAATACAATTACCAATGATATTTAATACCACTTCTTGCGTGATTAGCGGTTACATAATAATTCAGTGGTAATTAAACGACGTTAAACTCACAGAAAAAGTTTAATTATACAATTAGAATTAATGAATGTTTATTTACAGGACTGCTGCGTAAAGTATTTTTAGACATTATACTCCTGCTTATTTAGAAAAAGAGAACGTTGCTCTAAAGATTCCTTTCTCCGCAAGTGTTACATACTCTGCCCGGAGAACGTAATTAATGGAACCGGGTAACTACCTTCATGAAGCAGATATAAAAAAGGTTTTCTTGTCGAGAAAACCTTTCTTCATCTTCACTATTTCTTTCTTCTATGTTTTTTGCGATCTGCTTTACTTTCGAGCCACTTTTGGTATTGAGCATCTGTCAATATGGATTTAATTTTAGCATCGTGCTGCGTTTTCAATTCACGCCTTGCCGTTTTCTTTTGTTCATCCGTTAACTTAACGTCTTCCCTTATTGCTTTATGCTTAGCAAAGAATTCCTTATTTGCCTCCTCAAACTTTTTCTGCTGATCATCGGAGAGTGACAGCTCATCAAGGTCAAATCTGCGTAGTTCTTCACCCTTTCTTCCTGACTTTGTTGCTCTACGTTTTTTACTATTTTCTTTATATGTTTCCCACTTGTTGAATTGTTCGTCAGTAACTACAGCCTTTAACTCTGCTTCCTTGTCGTTTTGAATCTTTTTCATCCGATTCTTCTTCTCTTCCCTGCTCAAGGTTGAATCTGCACGTAGCTGCTTTGTCTCACCAAAATATTTGGTGTTTATCTTTTTTACCGAAGCATATTGCTCCTCATTCAATGTCATAACTGTTTGCATTCTTTCTGAAACACCTGCTACACGATTTGATGCATCTCTTCTCCCATGCTGCGCGAAACCGAATACTGCAACAACCATGAATACTACTAACATTACGTTCTTCTTCATCTTATTTACTGTTTAAAAATTTCTTCTTAGATTGGCAAAAGGCCTAAAGGATTAAATAGTGGTTTATTTTCTCGATAGACACCTTTTATCACTAGATAATATCAGGGAATCTTTAGACGCTTTAATTCATTAAGCAACTGCAAAAAATGAGTTTAATTAGTATCCATTTCAACATAATCACTTAATTTTACGCAATGCAAGAACATCTTGATCTAATTAATGAAACTTTAAGTCACTTTCAGGAAGGAGCGAAATCAGTTCGTGCTTATAGCGATGAAATGACCTATATCATTACAAAAGTTAAAGATTCTGATGATTATTGGGTAGCACTAGAGGAACCAGGTTTCCCAAAACAGAGGGCAAGCTCGTTAGAGCAATTTTTTGATGAAGTTTTTGGAATCGAAGCCCGCTATTAGTCTCCTATTTACAATTAGACATTTGCCCGACCAAGTAAGAATTTGGCCTAAAATGTTAGAAAAAATTATGCCACCAAATTCTTTGGATATGTACAAACTTAAGGCATTATTTATGTTTGATTTCCTGGTAAAGAATTTATCTTTAATCGTGAAAACAGAGAGAGCTTTATGAAGAAAAACATACTGTTGATTGATGACGACAAGATCTTTAATTTCTTAAGCGAGAAAACCATTGCTTCATTGGGGCTTGCTAATGAAATTCATTTCGCATCAAATGGCAAACAAGCATTGGAGCTGCTGGAAAAGTGTAAGACAGGAGAAATGCAAAAGCCTGATATCATATTCCTTGACTTGAATATGCCGATCATGAACGGTTATGAATTCTTCGAAGCTTTTCTAGCTATGGATCTTCCTAATAAGCATCTTATCACTATTGTGATTCTTACTTCATCTGCAGATCCAAAGGATATCCAGAAAACTAAAGAGATGGGCATTAAATACTACTTCAATAAGCCGCTGAGCCGGGATGAAATCAAAAGGCTTATTAGTCAGGAGTTCTCTTTACAGATGAATTAATAGGAGTTGGGAAACTAATGTGCAATTACAGCACATCTCCTATCCAACGCAACTCATCCTATTACAACCCTTATGTTACTCGGCGAATGCTATTGCCTAGTCTTCATTCGATGCCTATTGGCGTATCCTGCCAACTTAGAAGTTATTCACATGTCTATTGATTAAAGTTGATCTTGCTGTCGCTATCTAGTTAAGTCGACCAGCCGAAATGTCTATTAGAAAAATCAATTACTTTTTAATATTTATAACAAAACATTTTAAGGCCTTTAAGCTATTGATTGGGCCAACGTATTTGCTTTTAACAATATGCAGCGCGATATAGCTGGTCCGGTAATTTTTTAATAGATAATTACCTTACAATGTCATGTTTCAACGTTAAGCTTTAAAAAATCTTAAATAAGCTTTAACTAATATTGTATAGTCATTTGCAGGTTATCATGAAGAATTTAACTGTATTACTCCTCGCTATTATTGCTGTAGTTACTATGTTATATGCCGGTGTTGATGGTTTAACGAAGAATTACTCGTATGCACCGTTCATTACTTTTATCGGCGCCTGCACTGCTATAGGTCTTGCCATTGATGTTTTTAATCATATACAATTTCGAATTCGCAAAAGCAATGTTCGAAAATTAGGAAGATTTTAAGGTTGATTGTTTGTTAGATTTTTTTGGGTTTACTTTATGTTGGAGATTAGCCGCTACAGATTCTGGAGCGGCTTTTTTCATTATCAGCTAATCCTTTCTACCTTTACAACTGCCTCTTTATTTATAAGTCCGTATACATGAGGAAATAGCTCCTTAGTCGGTCCTTCTTCTAACTTAACTTCAGGTTGCAGTAAATTCTCATCGATAAAGAGAACAACCAGATTAACTTTATTTTTGAAATACCGGTCAAGTACACCATTTAATTGTTCGCGATAGCAACAATGAATAAACCCTTCTTTTCCGAAATTCTCAGGCTTATAGTGATCCTTTCGTGAATATTCTTCCCAGGAAAATGCTTCTGTAACATGATAGATCATATAGTAAGGTATATAATTTATTGCTGTTATAGATATTAAAACTATTTATGGAAGGTCCGTCTTTGGTTATTCTTCGGGAAGAATTAAATGCATATAAGGGTAAAAGGATTGAAATTGCTTCCGGATCATCGAAAATTGACTTTAGTAAAATTTCAGGGAAAAAGATTAAGGCTTTTCGTAGTTGGGGTAAACATTTCCTCATAGAATTAAGAGATGTTTCAATACGAATCCATTTTTTAATGTTTGGAAGCTACCGCGTCAACGAGCGCAAAAACGCAACGCCCCGCCTATGTCTCCAACTTGAAAATGGGGACGAATTAAATTTTTATTCAACTGCAGTTAGGCTGATAGAAGATGATCTGGATCAGGTCTACGATTGGTCAGCAGACGTGATGAATGACGAATGGAGCGAGCGCAAAGCCAGAAAAAAGCTGAAGAACAATCCTGAGCTGAATGTGTGTGATGCCCTGCTAGATCAAAACATATTTTCAGGAGTTGGCAATATTATCAAGAATGAGGTGCTCTACAGGATCGGGTTCACCCTGAGAACACAATACAAGATTTACCACCAAGAAAATTAACCGAACTAATATCTGAGGCCAGAAACTATAGTTTTGACTTTTTCGAATGGAAAAAACTATTTCAACTAAAAAAACACTGGCTTATTTATTCTAAAAAGAAGTGTAAGCGATGCAATCTTCCTGCTTTTAATACGCATATCGGCAAGACTCAGCGAAGAACATTTTACTGCAATAATTGCCAGAAGTTATACTCATTGAGAGAATCAGATAAACAACAATAGAAAAGGCACGCTTTTTTCTTTCATCTAATTTAAACAGTGTTTAATAATCATACAGAAATTATTGGTCTCGCTGCCGGTATTTGCACATCGATTTCACTCCTACCGCAGCTTATAAAGCTTATAAAAAACAAAAAAGCTGAAGACTTATCTCTATTTTATCTATTAATTCTTTTTGTCGGGATATCGTTATGGATATGGTACGGTGTGCTGAGAAATGATGTTCCCATTATTGCTACCAACAGTTTTTCTGCGTTGTTAAATGGCATAGTGATAATTTTGGGAATTAAGTATAAAAAGAATCTAAAAAGTTAAATTATTCTCCTCTTACAGCCCGCCTAAGTAATAATATTTGAGGTAATATTTATCCCATTGTTCTGTTGTTAATTTACATGCTGAAAGAACTTAAAACGGAGATTCTTGCGTTAATTAGTGGATATGTTACCCTATAAAATCTACACTAACAAAAAGATCTTCAACTACTATACAGGTTTATCTTTTTTCATCTTTATATGGATCAGTCGGCAAGACGATGACGAGGTAACATTGGTGCGCCATGAGAAAATTCATTTCTGGCAGCAAGTCGAAATGCTGTTTATTTTCCATTGGCTCTTCTATGCATTCTTCTACCTAGTAGCCAGAGCGAAGGGACATTGTCACTATATTGCTTATCGCTACAATCCTTTTGAACTTGAAGCATTTAATAATGAATACGATGTGAATTATCTCAACAAGCGCAAGCCGTTTGCCTGGGTGCGTTGCGTCAATCACTATGTAAAATCATTATCACAAGATTTGAAGCCCACCGTACCGAAGGAGAAATTTCTAAATTGGAAATCAGTTAGAGTTACTAACAATAGAAAGCAGGCGTGATAAACACTCAGTAAGGTATTCACCTGTTCCTGGGGGATACCAGTTCATGAGTTGGGTTTCGTAATGATCGACGTCATAATACTGTTCCGGAGTGAGATATCCAATGTAACCTCCATTGAAGCTTGTTACTATTACGTTTTTTGAAAGTTGTTGGCCGAGAGAATCCAGCCTTGGATTAAATTCACCTGAATAATCGCAAGGCGTGCCGAGCAACACAAGATCTCCTAACTTGAGAACATTTATAAAAGCAGGATACTCCCCAAAAGCTCTTCTGAATAACCACGCTCTCACTTTAAGTTCTGGAGTTATTTTAACCTGAGGCTCTCCTAAAGTAATAGGCAAATGAATCATTGCAATTGTAGAATCATGAACTTCAGTTAGCTTGTCTCTCGACTCCATATACTTAGCCTGTAACTGATCCGCCATCCATTCAATACATACTTCACCAAACTTAGGAGGGTTAGCACGATGACTTGCTACTGCGCCTGCCATGAACATTGTAAATTTATAACCGTTCCTTTCAAATTTATCGACAAGTGCCCCGGGATAGTCTCGTGACAGCTCGAGGTCTCTTGAAAACAAACAGGTGGCATGCGCAGTGTAAGACAAAAACAAAAGCTTGCTACTATCACTTCTGTGAATTTCTACTGCGCGTAAATACGGATCTGTCTTTCCATCTTTAATTAACCTGTTGTCTACTGCTTCCGGAATGGCTATTTTATTTACATAAAATGTGGAAGGAAGCATATTAGACGATGCACGTCTTATACTCTCAGCTATCTGCTCCGCTAACATCTCTACTACATCATTATCATACTTTCCGTAAATAAATTGGGTTGCTCCTTTACCCCAATGTCCAATACTATTGTGTGAATGAATTGCGCCGAGGTACGTATTGTTCAAACTAAATCCAAGAGGTTTAAGCTTTGCCGGAAGTATTGCTGTTACTGTTGGAGGCAGTATGAGCAAGTCAGCACTTACAATTGCAACACGCTGACTACCATTATCAATTACCAATGTACGAATATAAATAGAATCAAGAACTGCATTGAACCTGGCGAGCTTTCGCTTACCATAGCCCGCAGTAGACATTGGAGTTGATGGCGTGATGTTCACTTTGCTGTATCCTACATGAAGTTGATGACGGGCAGAAGTTGTACGAAATTCTTTTTTAAGACTATCAAGTCGTTGAAGCATCAAGTCATAAGAGGGATCTTGATTGGCTTCCGTACGATTTACAGGGGCAATAGAAAACACAGCGAGTAAAATGACCGCAACAAGTATTGAGAGCAGTGTGATCAATAGTACTTTAAAAACCTTCTTAAGAACCTTCATCTCTGCAAGATAAAAATTCTAAGGCGATTCTTATGAAGCAAAATTTGCAAGTAACTCTATAGCTCTCATTTACCACTCAAGGCCGTATGTGCCTTTTTGCCCACTAGCATAAACACCTTCTATAAGGATGCCACCTTTTTTATATTCAAGAATACGATTAAGATCTTCAACGTTATCTACGGGCACTTTATCCACATGAGAAATAACAAATCCTTCTCTCATGCCCGACTTTTGCCATTTTCCTTCTTCCAGGTTTTTTACTCTTACACCGCCCTCAAGCATAAGTTTGGCAAGCTCACGATACGGTACATCTTCAAAATCTGCGCCTGCAATTGAGTGACTTATCTCCTTCTTCTCTAACACATCTTTGCCTTCACTGTTTTTTAATTTGGCATTTACTTGCTCTTCCTTGCCGTTTCGAATAAATGTCACTTTAATATGTTCACCAGGTCGATTCCTAGCCACCCACTCCTGCAGTTCAGAAACAGAGCTTACTGGGTGTTCATCAATACCTATAATTACATCTCCAGGTTTTAGACCTGCCTCTTCAGCTGCACTTTCGTCACGAACGCCATTGACGAGTACACCCTGGTTAACAGGAAGATTAAAACTTTCAGCTATTAATGCATTTACATCTGCAATCTCAATCCCTAACAGTCCGCGCTGTACTTTACCAAACTCCAAGAGATCGTCCATAACTTTTTTTACGATACTTACCGGGATTGCAAAAGAGTAGCCTTGATAGCTTCCAGTTGAAGTAGCAATAGCTGTGTTGATACCAACCAACTCTCCTTTGAGATTCACCAATGCGCCACCACTATTTCCTGGGTTAACTGCAGCGTCAGTTTGAATAAATGATTCTATCTGATAATTATTTCTATCCCGAAGAATACCTATGTTTCTTGCCTTGGCGCTTACAATACCTGCAGTTACTGTTGAGTTTAAGTCAAACGGATTTCCGATCGCAAGCACCCACTCCCCTGGAACTACTCTGTCTGAATCGCCATAGCGAACAAAAGGGAGATTCCTGGATTTTATTTTTAGAAGAGCAAGATCTGTGCTGGGGTCTGTACCTACTACCTTAGCATAGAAACGAAGGTTGTTATTCATTACAACTTCAATATTTGTTGCATCTTCAATTACGTGGTTGTTAGTAGCTATATAACCATCATCTGAAATAATAACTCCAGAACCTGATGAATGAACAGGATGCTCAAAGGTTTGCAAGGGATTAAGGCTAAACTCTCCTGCTCCATAAGCAGTTCTAATATGAACTACACCTGAAGTAACTTCCTTCGCGGCATTTAGAAAGTCAAGACCTTTTGGTACTCTAAAAGAACTATCAATTCTATTTGCAGTAAGCACTAGTTGTTGACGTTCTGATATAGAGTTGTAGTTACCTGTATCGTTGTTAAGAAAACGTAGTGTGATAATAGAGCCAACAATTCCTCCGATAGAAGCAACTACAGCAACCAGCAGAATAAGAAGAACAGAACGCCTCATAAAAGAAAGTTATAACAGAAAGTTAACCGATATTTTGGATAAATGATCTATCCCAAGTATATAAAAAAAGCGCACCGGCATTGCCGGCACGCTTGTCCCTAACCTAAACCTATCTTTAACTGTTAACCTGATTAGTTAACTTTAATTGTTGTCTTCAAAGTTTTCTTTTCATCTTTTGGAATAACTACTTCCAGAATGCCATTTTCATATTTTGCGGTAATCTTAGAAGCATCTACATGTTCCGGTAAGGCAAAAGAACGGCTGAAAGTACCATACTGTGTTTCTATTGCATGGAAGTTCTTATCAGATTGCTCTTTTTTAAACTTGCGCTCACCGCTCACGGTTAGATAGTTATCATTAAGATCAAGTTTAAAGTCTTCTTTGTTCATTCCCGGAACAGCAACATGTATTTCATACGCAGTAGCATTTTCAACAATATCTACTCTTGGTACGAAAGAGTAAGCTGAACCACCAGAGCGAGAAAGTGACTCGTTAAAGAAACGGTCAATTAAATTGTTGAATGTTGTAGGAACGAAATCATTTAAGGTTGAATAACGAACTAAGCTCATAACTAATATTTTTTAAGGTTTAACATCAATTTTAGTGGCTTATAAGGGAAAAGTATGCCGGGTGAAAAAGAAAGACAAAATGACTTAAAAATGAATGGTTATGAAACTAAACAAGCCAAATTGTCTTACGAGGACTATATCTAATGCGATTAAGACAGACAAAAGTGCTGGTTGAGGCACAGAATTTTTAGATAATCTATCACCATCAACTTGACTATGCAACCACAAGAACGTTTTAAAACAATCCTTGTAATTGTTACAGGATTTCTAGCCTTATCCCTGATTTTCAAGATTGACTTACTTGGAAAGATAGCTTTAGTAATAGGAGTGCTTTCTGTTCTAATACCTTTAGCTGCAAAAGCAATTGAATGGTTGTGGATAAAACTCGCCTTAGTATTGGGATGGACGAACTCAAGAATTTTGCTGAGTGTAATTTATTTTGGATTCTTAATGCCTATTGCGTTCGTTTCCAGGGTCTTTACGAGAGATTCACTTTTCTTGAAGAGCAAAAACTCAGATTCATTATTTGTTTCCAGAAACCATTCTTATAAAAAGAAGGATTTAGAGAATGTTTGGTAAGTGTGCTGCTGAATTTTTTTTTGAAAAAAACAGCAAATAAAACTGCGTAAGTTTTGGCAATTAAGTTACGCGCACTTAATATTGCACCTCCAAATTCCTCCTTAGCTCAGCTGGTTAGAGCACCTGACTGTTAATCAGGGGGTCCTAGGTTCAAGCCCTAGAGGAGGAGCAAAGCCGTCCCGACAACAGGACGGCTTTTTTATTTCTTTCTTTTATATTACCTGCTCTTTCTTTACCTCATACCATGAAAAGCCTTTACTTCATAATTTTGATTGCAATGACAATCCCTTCTCGCGCGCAGCAAAAGATTAATCTTCATCCCAACAAAAATCTAAGGGTAGGCGGGGTGAATAAAATCGCAGAAGCACCCTACATGGAGTACTTCTCTCCTGCCAAAGGGGCTACTGCGCGTGATGTTACGATTCTTATTTGCCCTGGTGGTGCTTACACTGCACTCGCAGACCAGCATGAGGGCATAGACGTAGCAAAATACTACAACAGCTTTGGTTTTCATGCTTTTGTTTTACGTTACAGGTTAAATGTTAGTGACCAGTCCGGAGCGAGATTTCCAGATCAATACAACGATGTAACAACTGCGATTCGAATTATAAAAAGCAGGGCGCAGCAATGGAATATAAATCCTGAAAAGGTGGGTATACTTGGTTTCTCCGCTGGCGGTCATCTTGCTTCTATGGCCACCACCATGCACCTTAAAGAAAATAAAGATGCTAAAGATATTCTTGAACAGTTCAATTCGAGGCCTGCGTTTTCAATACTAGTTTACCCTGTAATCACACTCAGTGATCCTTTCGCACATCAGTATAGCCGTGAAATGTTGTTAGGAAAAAATCCTGAACCTTTAATGATTGATTCGTTGTCTACGCAGAACAGAGTTGACAAGCAAACGCCTCCGGTATTTCTGATTCACTCAAGAGATGACAAGGCAGTGCCTCTTGATAATTCATTGCTATTCCACGAAGCTCTCCGAAAATTTGATATTCCTGCTGAACTTCATATCTATAACCATGGAGGACATGGCTATGGAATGGCACCCAAGGATGAGATGCTTAATACGTGGCCTTTACTTACTGTAAAATGGCTGGAGCAACTTGGATATAAAGCAAGTAAGTAATACATAGCCTCTAATCATTTCAATTCAGGCATCAACTTTTTCAAATTGATTCCCGTTATTCTATTCTTCTTACATTTTAGTTTTATATGGCTATAAAAATAGTTGCGTTTGACGCAGACGATACCCTGTGGGATAACGAAGCCTACTTCCAGGAGACAGAACAGAAATTCTGTCAACTACTTGAAGACTATCTCCCTATTCATACCTTATCGCGTGAGCTGTTACAAACAGAAGTCACTAACCTTTCTCTCTATGGTTATGGCATCAAGGGCTTCATGCTTTCTATGATAGAGACGGCACTTCGTGTAACGGATAAGACTATACCACCGGAAGCCATTGAAAAGATCCTTCAATTTGGGAAAGAGCTTCTTGCAAAACCTGTTACCATTATCGATGGCGTTGAACAAGTTTTAAGCGAACTTAAAAATCGTTACAGGCTAGTGATGGCTACAAAAGGAGATCTGCTCGATCAGCACCGAAAACTTCACAAATCCGGCTTAGGACACTACTTCCATCATATCGAGATTATGACCGAGAAGGGCGAAGAGGACTATAAAAAGCTGATCAAACGCCTGGATATTAAGGCCGAAGAATTTGTGATGATTGGCAACTCATTGAAGTCTGATGTATTGCCGGTATTGCATATTGGTGGCCATGGAATCCATATCCCTTATCATACTACGTGGGCGCATGAAAAGATAGAAGTGAATATCGATCATCCCAACTTCAGGCAAGTGAGCTCAATTCGAGAAGTTACTCAGTATCTCTAGAAGCTATAGCCAAGGCTTTGGCGAAGACGCATTTATCAGCTATAGGAAACCAGGAGGAGAAAAAATGTTTATATTCTTCCTGTAACACTTGCTTATTCAATTCCGTTATCTAACTTTGAATCACAAAGTACTTTCTCATGAAGGATATTACGGAGTACGAAAAGGACTTATCGTCCATCAGAAATATGATGGAACGGTCCGTTAAATTTATCTCCCTTAGCGGGATATCAGGTGTTATGGCTGGCATTTATGCGTTAATCGGTGCCACCACTGCTTATTTTACTATTCATTATCCTGTTTCACCTCTTAATTACAGGACTTATTCCGTTAATGAGCGTACTATTCTTATTAAGCTCAGCATCATTGCTATTATCGTACTTACCGCTTCCATCGGCACAGCATTATGGTTCAGTCAGCGTAAAGCAAAAAAACACAAGGTAAGCTTATGGAATACAACGAGTAAAAGACTTCTGCAAAGCGTTATCACACCCCTGGTAACAGGTGGGTTACTTATCATCATTCTATTAGCAAATGGGCATTACGGAGTGGCAGCTCCGGCAAGTCTTATATTTTACGGGCTTGCTTTAATTCAGGCGGGCCAATACACTTATGACGAAATCCGCTACCTTGGCTTTTGTGAAATTGTTATTGGGTTAATCGCTGCAGCGCTGCCTGGCTTTGGATTGATCTTCTGGGCTCTTGGCTTCGGAGTGCTTCATGTTATTTACGGCAGTGTAATGCATTATCGTTACGACAAGTGAAAAATCCCTTTGATTTACTTGATAGAGTGCTTGAACACCGGCTCCGGTTGCAGATCATGTCTGTGCTGGTGGCTAACGATTCGTACGACTTCAATTCCCTAAAGGAATTAATGAACGTGACGGACGGGAATCTTGCTACGCATATCAAAGCGCTTGAAAAAGAAAAGTATATCTCTGTGAGCAAATCGTTTGTGGACAGGAAACCGAAAACCAAATATAAAGTAACTGAAAAAGGACGAACTGCTTTTAAAAAGCATATCGATGCACTTGAGCTTTTGATTAAGCAACAAGGGAAATAATTTTTTTACTTATATCCTTTTAAATTAAAAGTACTTTCAATTATCTATGAACAAGCACCTTCTACTTTCCGTGTGTCAATCTGGTTTGATATGGATCACCACCAATGCGCTTGGCTCGCTCAGTGTTTACTTCATCAATGCGAGGGGATTTAGCTTCAGTGATATTTTTCTTGCATCTCTTATTTTCTCTTCGCCTGTTAATCTACTGCTTGTACCCCTCCTTCACATCATTCCAAAAATAGAAGTTCTAAAGAAGCGATTATTCTTTACTGTGCTCTCTGTGCTTATACTAAGCATGGGTATTGTTGTCTTATTCTTTGGCATACTGCAACTTTCCTCAGAAGATGTAAGCGAGTTTCTTCCATCGTTTATACCGTTTATAATTGCTGCCCAGCTATCACTCATCCTGTTTGCAAGAACACAGGTTGTTACCGGCGAGAAGATCACCACACTTCGCGACATACTAAACTTTTAGAAATTATTAAACTAACATATATGGATTCAACACCTATCACTAATAACATTTTTGAGCGTGTCAACGCCTGGATTCAGGAGTCGATTATGATTAAGCTTGTGAGCATCGGGTTTCTTGTTATCATCCTCCTTATACCTTCAGCATGGATACAAGACCTGATTATGGAAAGGCAACAGCGCGCTGATGAGGCGATGACAGAAGTAGCATCAAAATGGTCGGGTAGCCAAACGGTATCTGGTCCTGTTCTTGTTATTCCTTTTAGGAAACAGGAAATAATAGACCGTGGCAAAGATGGAAAGGAGATTAAAGAACGTATTGAGAGAGCTTACTTTCTTCCTAATGAACTTAATATAAAGGGTGAGGTAAAACCAACGGTTTTGCATCGGGGGATTTTCGATGCCGTTGTATATGGATCAACATTAAACATCCAATCGAGCTTTATACAACCTGATTTTAAATCCTTAAATATTGCTGAAGATCAGGTTCTTTGGTCAGATGCCTTTCTTACTTTCGGCATAACTGATTTGAGGGGTATAAGCGAAAACCCTGTGTTTAATGCCGGAGGCAATGCCCTTACTGCAGAGCCAGCAAATAACCTTGGTATATCCTACTCACGAAATGAAGATAAAGCCACATATACTACTGAAACTGAAGCGCACTATTCAAACTTCTCAAGCAGTGGTATTATTGCCAAACTTAACTGGCAAAACAAAGACAGTTTTAACGGAGATATTTCACTGAATCTTTCCCTTAAAGGAAGTAAACAACTGAACTTTGTTCCTGCAGGTAAAACAACAACTGCGGAATTATCAGGAGCGTGGCATGATCCTAGTTTTAATGGAGAGTTTTTGCCTGAAGCAAGAAAGATTACAGACAATGGTTTTACTGCAACCTGGAAGGTACTGCACTTTAACAGGCCCTTCTCCCAACAATGGGTAGAGCAAGATCAATACCTTGGTGGATCTGAATTTGGTGTTAAACTTCTTATCCCTGTTGATCAGTATCAGATGAGTATGCGTACTTCTAAATACGGTGCACTGATTATCCTACTTACATTCATTGCTCTTTTTATGGTAGAGATTACCCAGAAGATCAGGATTCATCCCTTTCAGTATATATTAATTGGAGCTGCATTAACTATTTACTATACGTTACTGCTCAGCTTTTCAGAACATTTTGGATACAACGTTTCTTATCTCATCGCCTCTATTGCTACGGTTATTCTTATCTCCGCCTACTCATCTTCATTTTTGAGAAGCAGTAAGCTGGTGATGATCTTCACTTCGGTTCTTGTTGTGTTCTACACCTTTATCTATGTTATCATCCAACAACAAGATTTCTCATTATTGATCGGTAGCATAGGTTTATTCTTTATCATCAGCATACTGATGTATTTCTCACGCAAAATCAACTGGTACCAAGCTCCGGTACAGAACGAATTAAAAGCTTAAACGGAATAATTACCCGATATTTTCATTACCACAGAAAGCAAGGCAGCGCAACGCCTTGCTTTTTTATTACGGATACAGGTTTGCATAAAGGAAAAGAAGCTTTACCTCTCCGGAAGTGTAGGCAAGAAGCAAAGTAGCATCGGTGTGGCATTAGTAATGCTTCTGTCATTCTTCTATGATCCTTGTGTCAACTATCATGAAAAGGCCCTTTTTATGAAGAATGAGTGAATTATCAGAGTAATTTCACAGCATCTGCACCGATCCTCCATGAAACCCACACTGATCCGTCAAGTATACGGGTGGAAACGAGCTCATGTATGCGAACCGGGAGGCTCCCGAAGTTCGTTATTCTGTTTGGAAATGGAGTAGAAAAAGAAAAACCCCGCTGTTGGGCGGGGTTTAGTATTACTTGTTCCTTTTGGCCTAATCCTGTTCGAGGAACGGATATCTGTAATCAGTTGGGGGTACCAACGTTTCTTTGATGGTTCGCATGGAAACCCACCGCATGAGGTTAGCCTTTGCTCCTGCTTTATCGTTAGTACCGGAACCTCTTGCTCCACCGAAAGGTTGTTGGCCTACTACCGCTCCGGTTGGCTTATCGTTAATATAAAAATTACCTGCAGCATTGGTCAGCTTTTTAGTAGCTAACTCAATGGCATAACGATCGCGCGCGAATATAGAACCTGTTAGTGCATAAGGAGAGGTTCTGTCTACCAGATCAAGCGTTTCTTCAAAGTTGGCGGGATCATAAACATAAACTGTTAACACCGGACCAAAGATCTCTTCACACATTGTAGTCGACGACGGATCTTTGGTCAGTATGACCGTAGGCTCTACAAAGTACCCTTTGCTCTTATCGTAATTTCCTCCGGCAATAATCTCGTTCATCTGACTTACCTTGGCATTATCAATATAGTTGGCAATGGAGTTGAACGAACGTTCATCGATAACCGCATTGATGAAATTACTGAAGTCTTCGGTAACCCCAATCTTGAGGGTTTTGAGATCTTCAACAACGTATTTGCGTACTTCTTCCCAGAGGTTCTTAGGGATATAGCAACGAGAGGCAGCTGAACATTTTTGTCCCTGGTATTCAAAAGCTCCTCTGACAATAGCTGTAGCCACTTCTTTAGCGTCGGCACTCGGGTGTACCATAATGAAATCCTTACCGCCTGTCTCCCCTACTATGCGCGGATAACCTCTATACTTCTGAATATTTTCGCCAATAGCCTTCCACATGCTTTGGAATACTTTGGTACTTCCTGTGAAATGTAAGCCAGCGAAATCAGGATGGCTGAAAACAACATCGCCAACTACGGGGCCATCAACATAAATAAGGTTAATTACGCCATCAGGAAGTCCGGCCTTTTTCAATACCTGCATAATTACGTTAGCTGCGTAGATTTGCGTGTAAGCAGGTTTCCATACAACGGTGTTACCCATCATGGCCATGCTTGTAGGAAGGTTTCCGGCAATGGCAGTAAAGTTGAATGGTGTTATTGCAAGTGTAAATCCTTCAAGCGGGCGATACTCCATTCTATTCCAAACACCGGGAGAAGATTCCGGTTGATCGTGATAGATCTGGGACATAAAATAAACATTGAAACGAAGAAAGTCGATCAGCTCACAAGCTGAATCAATTTCTGCCTGAAAAGCATTCTTCGATTGGCCCAGCATGGTAGCTGCGTTTAAAATATAGCGGTAAGGCCCGGCAATAAGATCTGCAGCTTTAAGAAATATGCTTGCGCGATGTTCCCAACTCATATTTGCCCAAAGTTCTTTTGCATTTAATGCTGCCTGAACTGCCTGCTCTACATGTTGTCTATCACCTTCATGGTAATACCCAAGAATGTGTTGGTGATCATGCGGAGGAGAAAGCTTCTTCTTGTTTTGCGTTCTCACTTCTTCTGCACCGATATACATGGGTATATCAACCTGTCTGGCTCTTGCTTCTTCAAGTGCCTTTTTAAGAAGCTGGCGTTCACGTGTGCCTTTTCCGTAGCTCAGAACGGGTTCGTTCTTAGGAAGAGGAACATTAAAGAATCCATTGGGCATAATTTATATGGTTATTAGGTTAATGTTTTTCTTAAAGTAAGGTTGCAAATGTAATGGAAATCATAAAATGTTAAGAAGTTCTGAAAGACATCCTATTTCATAGGTAGTTTTTGATTGATGGGGAATTCTTTCAGGATTATAAAATACAGTATCGATGGTACAGCCGCGTGCGCCTTGAATATCAGTAAGTAGATTATCACCAATCATAATAGCATCGCAACATTGTATATTATGCGCATGAACAGCATACTCAAAAATATGCGGAGATGGCTTTCTATGTCCTGCCTTTTGCGAAGTAATGATATGCTTAAAGTAACTACTGATTTTACCTGAAGCTAGTTTTACGTGTTGTATCTTCTCAAACCCGTTGGTAATTATTGTAAGCTGATATTTTTTTGAGAGGTAATGAAGTACATCTTCAGCATAAGGCATTAAGTTTGGTTTTTTAGGACACGCCTCCAGGTAATCATCAGATAATTGATTACTTAATGTTTCTTCGTAAGCACCAAAATGGTCGAGTACCTGTTTGAATCTTTCCTTACGGATAACGTCTTGTGTTATCAGCTGCCTGTCGTACAAATCCCATAAGGTAGTGTTCACTTTTTTGAATTGCTCATATAAGCTTTGGCCATCGGGGATATTCCGTTTATCTAATTGATAGGCGCTGTATAAGTCATATAATGTTTCGCGGCAGTTGGTTTCGTAATCCCACAGGGTATGATCGAGATCAAAGAAAACGCACTTATATTTTTTTCCCGTTGAAAGTTCGTCCATCATTTATTGTTTTCTTCTGCCATTCTTCAATCTGCACCTTGTTAACCGCCAGTTCTCTGTTGGAGTGCATGGTTTGGTATACCTGCTGATCTTTCTGTAACTGCTTGTCTTTTCTTAAAAACTGAATAATCTGCTTAAGAATTTCATAAACCTCATCTTTTATCTGATAAAATACCCAGTGATTATATCGGCGATACGACAATATGCCTGCATTCTTAAGATAAATGAGGTGGCGGGAAGTTTTGGTTTGGGTAAAATCAAGGATTTTTTCTAAGTCCGAAATGCACATTTCGCCGTTCTCGAAAATAAGGTGTAGTATGCGAATGCGGGATTCATCCGCACAAGCTTTGAAAATCTGAGAACCAAGTGTAAGATTGAAACTTTTAAGACGCATTTTGCATCTATATATATTAATGGCTTAAAATTAATTAATTGGCGTTCTAAGCCCTTATTTTTTATATTTGAATATTAACTAAAGTTGCCGGAAGTGAAGTTTTTTATATCTAAACCGCTTTTTATAGCAATCGTAGCTGTTCTGGGCTCAGTATTGTTTTTTTCCAATGCGTCGGCTCAACAGCAGAAGCGTATTATACAGTTATCTGGCGTGGTGATGGATACCGTTGAAGGACCGCTTCCGGGCGTTCATGTATATGTCCCTAAAGCAGGCCGCGGCGTAACAACAAACTCTGTTGGTTTCTTTTCTATGCCTGTATTAGCGGGCGATAGCATTGTAATAAGTTCAGTAGGCTACCAACGCCAGCATTATATTGTTCCTGCCGGAACGGCAGAATACCTGACCATTATAGTTCCGATGGTTCAGGACGTTACTTATTTAAGAGAAGTTGAAATTGTACCATATCCAACAGAGGAGGTTTTTAAAGAGGCCGTACTCGCATTAAATTTACCACAGGACAATGGGATAGATGCTAAAAGTATGAATCAGGAATTACTGGCACTCATACTCAAGACAACGCCTATGGATGGGCCGCAGAACCAGAAGTACTATCTTAACCAATGGGCAGCAAGCCAGAACGATAAGTTCATGCCTGTTACGAACCCATTCTTGAATCCGTTTAACTGGGTTAAATTCTTCAATGGGTTAAAGAACAACAAGAAGAAATAATTCAATTCTATTGGTGTCGCAAAATACCCGCGGAGGCAGGTAAATACCTTTTCTTTCCATTCGGAAAAATAATTTCGAAAGGCACGCTTTTTTACAATTGCGCGAAATTCATAATATCACCTTTCGGGCAAAAATGGAGAGAGCACAGACCCTTATCTCGGTTATTGATTTCAAAAGGTTGTTAAAAGACTTAAGAGAGAAACGACCTGACATCTGCATTCGCTACAGGCTGCTGGGCGAGATGTGGGTTAACCATTTTGTGTCTGTTTTTTACATTACTGAGAACGGCGTTTTGCTGAATGATGATATTACGCACAGGTTAATTTCTATAGGCGATTTATCGCATATCATGCAGTTTGAAATTGATGAGCCCTTCCAGGGATATCAGCCCTACTATCATTACGAAGTACATCCGTTGCTCGATTACAAAGCCATACCTTCCGCGTAAGCGTGTTATGTGTGATTAGAAGATCGAAGATCTAACCTTCCTGCTATTGGCAAAAGCAAAATGTGCTAAAACCCACACTAACATTATTTGTTTGTAAGAGAGGCTTTAAACCGGGTTTAAAGGTTACAACAAGTTAAATCAAAGATTATCTTATAAGATATTTAGTTATTTTCGGCTTATCTTTGCAAATACTTTACATTTTTATAGAAAGCATGAAAGCGTTAGAAGAGGTTCCCAAACATGTACTGCTGGCTGAAGATGATGATGATGACTTTGATTTCTTTTCAATGGCTATTGATGAAACTTCCCTTACAGTAATACTTAAACGGGCAGAAAACGGAGATATTTTATTACAGTTGCTTGACCAGAATATACCTGATATACTTTTTATGGATATATTTCTTCCTTATAAAACCGGCCGAGAATGTTTAAGAGAAATTCGTGCTAACAGAAAATACGACTCGCTACCCATCATTATTTATACTTCTGTTAAAGAGTTGGAGCAAATCGAATTTTGTTATAGGGAGGGATCGAACTTTTATATGATAAAGCCCACCTCATTTAATGAGTTAAAGGCTATTCTAAAAAAGATAATTTCATTAGAATGGAAGAAGATGATGTATTACCCAACTTTATCTGAGTTTGTAGTAAACCCACAATAAACTTCTTCTCAAGTAAGATTATTGGGATGGACACAATGTTGCCAGTAAGAAACTATTTGGTGTAAAGAATTCTTTAATGCTTCGTAACTCTGACCCTTTAAAAAGAATCCCTGAACACTGTAATGATAAGCTTGCTTTACCTGCTGCGGATTAGCTGTTGTTGAAAGAAAGACGAATGGAATACTTTTGACCCTTAGTCGCTTGTCTGTATCGATACTCTCTTTGAGTTGAAGTCCATTCATGATAGGCATATTGATATCACAAATGATAACAAAGGGATCATCGGAAGTAGATTGCAGATACTGAAGAGCAGATTCGCCATCCATAAATTTCTTTATCGGGTTTTCAACATTCAGCTTAAGCAGAATCCGTTCAATCATTTCGTGGTCATCAGGATCATCTTCAATAATTATAATAGGGCCTGATTTTGCCATGTGAGAAAGTTTATTTAAGTATAAATTTTTTAAGGTAAAGATATTATAATGGAAATTACTTAACTAAATCGATAGTTGGATAATAGCTGGTATTAATGGATTATAATCTTGTTAAGTTTAAAGACTTAACCTAAAGTCGATATATTGGGCAAGTAAAGGATAATTTGTATTATTGCAGCCCGTTTTTAAGGCACTGAACTTTCGGTCCAGGAATCGGATACTTTTTCAGAGTTTTTCTGAAACTATTCTTCGGGGTGTAGCGCAGCCCGGTTAGCGCACCACGTTAGGGACGTGGGGGTCGGATGTTCGAATCATCTCACCCCGACTTTTAAGATTAAAATGCTTGCGATCGGTTCGCAAGCATTTTTCGTTTTATCGATGATCATTGAATTTGATTTGGCTTATTAAGCTAGTTACATTAACTAAACAGTAAGCACTACTTTTCCTATCTGTTGATTCCTTTCCAAGTACCGGTGCGCATCTGCAACATCATTGAACGCAAATGCTTTAGCTACAACCGGTCTCAGTTTTTTTGATTCCAGACCTGCGATTATAAACTTAGTGGCCGCCTGGATTTTATCTTGGTTCATTAATATTTGATCTATCATATCATAGCCGGCTATTGTAAGCTTCTTTACGACCACGTCGGCCGTAGGATAGGTTCCCAGGTCTTCCAACATACCATAAGCATATATTTTTCCATGGGTGGCGGCAGACTTCACGAGTAAATGAAACTGTTGGCCCCCAACCGCATCGAGAATGACATCTGCTCCTTTTCCCGCTGTGATCTGTTGAATGCGGGATACTACATCTTCTTCTTTAGTCACAACAACATGCTTTGCACCTGCTTCTATTAAAGCTTCTTTTTTAAAAGCTGACGTTGTTAGGGCTATAGGAATGGCACCTTGCATTTTAGCAATTTGGATAGCCGATAGTCCTACACTACTGGAAGCCGCGTTAATTAGTACCATTTGACCGGGCTGAATGTTCGAAGAATCGACCAGCATACCATAGGCGACAATAAAAGTTGTCCAGATAGAAGCAGCTTCTTCAAAAGATAAGTTTTTAGGAAAGGGCACAAGTGCGTAGGCTGGTACTAGAATCAAATCTCCGTAAGTGCCGTATTGACGATTGGAGAATGCGGGAAGCACGCTAACACGGTCGCCAACCTTGAAGTCAACTACGTTGTCACCTACAGATTCGATAACACCCGAGGCCTCATATCCGATCTGCGAGGGAAACAGCGCAGCCTCGGGAAAAACACCGCTACTTCGGAACACCGTGTCCACTCGGTTCAGCCCGACCGCCTTGACCTGCATGCGTACCTCTCCCGGTCCTGGTGATAGGACCTCTACATTTTCAACTTTTAATACTTCAGGACCGCCCGTCTCCCGGAAACGTACTCCCCTTGCTTGTTTTGTTACATTCATGATTAGATGTTCTTTTTAAATCAGGAGCCAAAACTATTTCGTAACGGCCATTGTTGGGTATAACACAACCTATTGTCCGGTACAGACAAAAATGTTCGTATGGCTAAAATCAAGGAGAACTCGACAAATAATCGTAATCGTAAATTTTTAACCAACTGCGATATGACATATGCGGTACAGCTTATCGGCGGCCGCTGGAAAATGTTGATTATGACGGGCCTTGAAAAGAAACCGCTTCGCTACGGAGAACTGAAAAAGAATTTAGAGCAGATATCTGAGCGGATGTTAACCTTACAGCTGCGCGAGTTAGAGGACGATGGAATTGTGAAGCGCACTGTATTTGCCGAGGTACCGGTGCGGGTAGAATATGAGCTAACCGATATCGGAAAAGAGTTGGTACCGATTTGCCTGCAATTGAGCGATTGGGGGACAAGACATCGTGAGCTCAATGCACCCATACGATAGGCTAGCCTAGTGATGACTATTTGCTATTCTTCTTCTGCCCTGAAAATCTTCAATTAGGATAATTCGATCTAATCGCATCTGTTAAGGGACCCCATTTCACATACAGGTATTAAAAATGACAAAGGCTACTTTTAAGTAGCCTTTGCTTATATTCAATAAAATTAATTCGTTTTATCAGATTGATATAAGGGATCCAGGAATTTATTAATTCCTGAAAGTTGAACAAAAGAAATCCTCTACTGACATACTGTGTATGGAGAGAAGTTTATTCAAACTTTTGATTGTGATGTTCGCTTTTCCCTTCTCGATTCTCCAATATTGAATTAATGGTAGATCGTGATCTAAAGCAAAATCTTTAATACTATCATATCCCTTTTTTTCTCTTAGTCCTTGAAGCTTTAATCCTATCTGCTCAAGAACGTTCTTTAAAGGTCTCGTTTTCATAACAATTACGTTTTACACCATAGTTCTTATTTATCCTTTGTGATAATTCTTATTTTCCGGATATTCGAAGAAAAATTATTGCCATATTACACAGTACTAGCTCGTTTCTTTAAACTAACATTTTGTCAGGTTGATCGGTGAAACAGGTATAATAACAGCTAGATACTGTAGATTTAATTCCTCAAGCAACAGAGATGAAGCAGCGAATTACTGTGATTGATGACGACTTTGACTTAAGAAGTTTGCTTCAAATTGCGCTTAAAACAGAAGGATTTGACGTTGAGGCATTTTCTAACGGAGATGAATTCTTTCAATCTCAATCACCAAGTGGCAGCACAGATCTTTATATTATAGATATTAACCTTGGGGGAATAAGCGGCACCGAGATTTGTAAAGTACTTAAGTCAACGAATAAAGAAGTTAAACCTTTGGTGCTACTTATTTCGGCCAATCCTGAGATACAACAATTGGCAACCGATGCGGGGGCAGACTCCTGGATATTAAAACCTGTAACTCAAAAAGAGCTGATTAGTAGAGTAGACCTTTTACTGAACAGATAATAGGAATTTCAACTTTAATTCATTGCTAGTCTTTCATCCATTTTATTGGTTGAATCCAACACATTAAGTATCTCCTGGTCATTCTGATAAACATCTTTATAGAACTTAAGTGATCCATTAATATACTCACACGTGAAGTATTGAATAAAAATAGGTATTGGCTTGCGTACCCTTACATCAACTCGTTGTTGCAAGCTAAAGTATTGATCTACGTCGTCTGGTGTAACATAAACATTATCGTCGCGTACGAGATATCTAGCCAGATCTCTTCGCTGCTCTACCCTAACACATCCATGGCTAAGCGCCCTGTTTTCTCTTGAAAATAACCTTCTGCTATTGGTATCATGCAAATAAACGCCATAAGGATTCTTGAAAAGAAACTTTATAATGCCAAGGCTGTTTTCGCGACCTTCACGCTGCCTTAACTGGTAAGGAAAATAATCTTCTTTTAAACTGGCCCAGTTAATTGTAGCAGCATCCACAACATTGCCTTGCGCATCTAGCACCTCATAGTTATGATTAGTTAGATACATCGAATCTCTTTGTATGGAAGGCAAGATTTCTTTGGTGGCAATACTTCTTGGCACGTGCCAATACGGATATATCACAAAAGATGTAATTACACTTTCCAGTTCTGGTGTTCTGGAAAACGGTTTGCCTACAATAACATTGGATCGAAGAACCGTATCTCCTTTCTCCATTACAAATAGATTGTAAGAAGGGATATTAACCTGGATGTACCTGTCTGGATATGCTTTGGTATGTCGCCACCGCTCCATAGTTATCTGAAGCTGCATAATCTTATGATGTGCTGCTGAGTCTTTGTTGTGAATTGCTAAAAATGCTTTAAGAGAATCCTTGAGTATCCTATATTGAATATGTGTAGGCTCCTGAGACTCTAATGAGTGCTTAATAGATGGCCTGGTAATATTACTGATAAGGATTTTAATGCCTGCAGAGTCAAGGCTATCAGTATAGCTTTTTCTTACAAAAGTTAATGGGTCTACTCTTCCATTTTTGAGATGCGCGCGCATTGCAAAAAAGGAGTCGGTGAGAAGCATATCCGATTCAACAATTTCCTGTTCTGTTTTTTTCACCTCAACCAGACCTGAAATTCTTTGTAGGTGGTAGTGATCGGACATGAGCCCAAATTCACCTGCCAGCTTAATAAAACCAAGTAATGAATCTCCGGAAGAATTAAGCGTTCCGGTATCATACCATTGGAGGGAATAATTGCGCAACCTGTAAAGTTCACGAACGGAAGCTTCCATTAACAGTGACTCGTTTCTCAGGAGGGCAGTATCCAAAGACAAAATCTTTATAGAGGCGTTACCATGGGCTGTGCGCTCATTAAAGTGGTAACAACCTGCGCATATAAAAAGAATTACTAGAAGGGTAAACCATTTCACGAAAACAAAGAAGACAAATTATTATTTGGTAAAAAATCACATCCTTTTATAAAACCTACAGGACAAGGAGCGAAGCAGCAATTACCTGATTAACGATTTGAGTGACAAAAATGCAGTATGTGTAGCGTAACACATCTAACGTGATGAAAAAATTGACAGCACCAGACGAAATTATTTCAAGTTTATTCTAAATCCATACACGCCAATTTGTCTTCACCGTTTAAGCCAATTAGTCCATAAACTCAGTTGGACAGCTTTTTGAAAAAGCATAGATCATAAAGTATAATACTATGGATAGTTTTTCGCTTACGGTTGTAGAAGCCGTTAATAAAATAAAAAATGCTGTAGTTAAGATTGATGTCTTTAAAAAGGTGAATGGAAAATTTCAGCAAGCTGGTTCCGGTTCTGGGTTTATCTTTTCATCTGACGGACTAATCTTCACCAATAGCCATGTAGTAAATAAGGCAGAGAAGATAATGGTAAGTCTTCTTAATGAGAATGAAATTGAAGCAGAGCTTATAGGTCAGGATCCGGATACAGATATCGCCATCCTTAAAATATATACAGATGGGTATTCAGTAGCCAAATTAGGTGATGCATCTCAGTTACTGATTGGCCAACTTGTAATTGCTATCGGAAACCCTTACGGCTACCAACATACTGTTACTGCTGGCGTTGTAAGCGCCTTGGGCAGAACGTTAAGAACACAATCAGGAAGAATGGTAGACAATGTAATTCAATCGGATGCCGCGTTAAATCCGGGCAATTCGGGCGGGCCGATGATAAATGCAGATGGAGAAGTAATAGGCGTTAATACTGCAATTATAAACGGGGCACAGGGCCTCAGCTTTTCTGTAGACATCAATACGGCAAAAGAGATTGCTGATCAGCTTTTGAGGAATGGAAAAGTTTTTAAAGCTTACCTGGGCACAGCGTTGCAGGAAGTACCTATAAATCAAAAAATACTAAGACACTATCATTTGCCTAATAAAACTGGTTTGTTTGTGGTGGCGATCGAAAAAGATACACCAGCCTCACGGTCTCAGCTTCAGGAGGGTGACATTATTGTTTCCTTTAACGGGAAACCTATGAACACCATGCATGAACTGTTTAAAGAACTAATGCATAAAGAAATACTTACTGCTGTTGATATTTCTGTTATACGGCATGCTCAATTAATTAACTTTACCGTATTCCCTACTACCTCATAAGGAAATTGCCTCTAGAAACCAGTTTGTAAAGTATAGTTGGTTAGATAAACTAAAGACGCCAGAGAATTGTTATACAAACAAGTTAAAACCGGATGATACGATATACCATAGTTCTTATTTGTATTTTGTTGTACTGCAGTTGCAGACAACAAGACAATCAGGCGCACGCACAGCAAACCAAAGTGACAAAAACCAAAGTAACAGCAATGGAAACAACTGAAAAGATTCATCGCACAGAGGAAGAATGGAAAAAGATCTTAACTCCAGAGCAATTTCATGTACTTAGAGAGAAGGGTACTGATGCTCCATTTACAGGAAAGCTTACTTACAACAAAGACGCAGGAATGTACTATTGTGCTGCCTGTGGCAATGAGTTGTTTTCGTCTGACATGAAATTCGACTCGCACTGTGGTTGGCCAAGCTTCGATCGTGAAATTGAAGGAGGGAAAATAGTTACAAAAACAGACCGGAGTTATGGAATGGTGCGTACTGAAATTTTATGCGCCAAATGCGGCTCTCATTTAGGTCACTTATTTGATGACGGTCCGACAGAAACAGGATTACGTTACTGCGTCAATTCCACATCCCTCGATTTCAAGCCATCATCTCCCAAAAAAGAAGGGAACTAGTTTGGTAGGTTATATAGTAATTGAAGTGTATTGCAGTTGCGCTTCAATTACTTTGTTTTTAAGGCTCTAGCCTCTGGCTATTGATTGTTAATTGCACCTAGCGGATTAACGGGGATAATCGGTTTTTTATCTTCTGACAGCTTCACCAAATCAGCTAAGGAATTACTCGATAGTACCTTTAACGTCTCATCCCGAACCTTACTGAATAGTTTATTAATACTGCAAGTGGCTTCATCTTCACACCTTCCGCACGACTGATAGAAGTTAAGGGATACACAAGGTAGCATGGCTACGGCTCCATCAACAAGTCTTATGATTTCTAACACACTTATTTCTCCCGGATTTCTACGAAGGTAGTAACCTCCCATCTTACCCTTACGACTGGCTAAAACACCGGCTTGCTTAAGTTCTGCTAAAATTATCTCCAGAAATTTCTTAGGGATGTTCTTCTTCTCCGCTATCCCCTGAATTGTGGATACATTGGTATTGTCCTGCTTGGCCAGATAAACTAACGCATGAAGCGCATATTGACATTTTTTCGAGAGCATAATTTCCCTACCGGTGAAAAGATATTAATCCAAACAATTTAAGAAATATTCATTCAGTTAACGAGAATTTCGACTTAAAGCGTTCCTGAAAACCATAAAAAACCCCGGGCAAAACCCAGGGTTAGGACGGTTAAAGAAAAGACCCTCTCTAAAAACTTTAACCTTTGACTTAGCCATAAAAGTATACAATAATAAACGAGCCGGCAATATCTTAATTTAAAATTTAACATTGTTATGAGGTATATAAGGTGCTGTGGTTAATGTGTAATTGTCATCAACGACACCTAAGGTTATGATCTATTTGTCCCTTGCGATGTGCATTCTAGATCTGATCATTAGAAAATATGTTCCTATTTATTTTTTTCAAGAGAAATTTTATTTTTGCGGCTGTCATAAAAGAAAACAGGTAATCTATCTTTTACCCGCTATACAAAAACTTATTTGTAAGAAAATTCAGGTAGCGCAACCAAAACTTGAATTATGAATATTCAGATTGAAAACCTGTCTAAGCGGTATGGTTTACAAACTGCAGTAGACAAAATTTCTTTCGAAGTCAGGACTGGCGAGATTCTAGGCTTTCTCGGACCTAATGGTGCTGGCAAAAGTACCTCTATGAAAATGATCACTGGCTACATTGGAATTGGTGAAGGTGATATATTGATTGGAGGACGATCCGTCAGAGAACACGGAGACGATTTAAAGAGACACATCGGGTACTTACCCGAGAACAATCCATTATATCTTGATATGCCAATAATGGATTATCTTACATTCTGCGCCTCACTTCAGGGCGTAGCCAAAGATAAGATACAATCGCGAGTCCGGCTAATGGTAAACATTTGCGGCCTTCAGGCTGAAAAGCACAAGAAAATTGGTGAACTCTCGAAAGGGTACCGCCAGCGCGTAGGACTTGCGCAGGCTATGATACATGATCCTGCCATTCTTATTCTGGATGAGCCTACCACAGGACTTGATCCAAACCAAATCGTTGAGATCCGAAAACTGATCAGGGAGATTGGCAAAGAGAAGACTGTAATTCTAAGTACCCATATCCTGCCAGAGGTAGAAGCTACCTGCGATCGTATACTTATTATTAATAAAGGTAAAATTGTTGCTAATGGTACTGCTGAAACTTTAAGAAAGCAGGCTACAGGAAATGAATTGGTAAAAGTGCAAATTGAAGATGGTGTCCATCAACAAATACTCAGCGCACTTGAGTTACTGCCTTCAATAGAAAAAGCTTTACCTGTTGATACTGAAACTAACCGGTTTGAAATACATAGCAAACTTGGAATGTCATCAAAAAGAGATCTCTTTCAACTGTGTGTTGAAAAGGGGTGGGTATTGGGTGAGCTTACACCAGTGGAAACACGCCTTGAAGATATTTTCCGAAACCTAACGCTAAACTAACAATGCATCCAATCTGGATTATTGCAAAACGTGAACTAGGTTCATTTTTTGATTCATTAATCGCATACATCATGTTGGTCTTGTTTCTAGGGTTCAGTGGATTTTTCACCTGGCTTTTAGGCTCCGATGTTTTCTTTGTGGGCCAGGCAAGCCTAGAGTCTTTTTTTAATGTTTCTTACTGGACACTTTTCTTCTTCATTCCCGCACTAACAATGCGGTTGTTGGCAGAAGAGAAAAAAACAGGAACTATCGAACTTCTATTAACAAAAGCAGTAACAGATCGTCAACTTGTAGTCGGAAAATTTCTTTCGACATTTCTTCTCATACTTATTGCCCTGCTTTTCACCTTTTCATACGTTATAACAATTTCAAGTATAGGTGATATTGATACAGGTGAAGTAGTGTGTGGTTATGTCGGGCTCCTGTTTATGAGTGCCATGTATATAAGCATAGGACTATATGCCAGCAGCATTACAAGTAACCAAATCGTGGCGTTTCTATGTGCGCTGCTTATCGAGTTATTTTTTCATATCATCTTTGGAACCCTCGCACAACAACTTTCAGGGTGGGCAGGGGCGTTACTTCACGGACTAAGCTTAACCAATCATTTTGAATCCATAATCCGCGGTGTTCTTGATACGAGAGATGTGATTTACTTTATCTCTATCACATTAGTTGGTCTCCTCCTATCAGAACTTTCACTCACAAAAAGACATACTGTATAAGTTATCACGATATGAAAGCGAAAGTTTATACAACAACTGCCTTAATAATAGGTATCATTATCCTGCTGAACCTAATAGCCAATGAGTTTCATTTGAGGCTAGACCTAACAGAGGACAAACAATATACTTTAAGCAAAGCGACAAAAGATATTCTGAATGAACTCGAAGAACCGGTTACTATTAAGGCTTACTTTTCAAAAGATCTGCCTCCAAATGTACTTAAGACACGCCAGGATTTTCAGGATATTTTGATTGAGTATGCAAATATTTCAGATGGAGGAATTGTCTTTGAGTTTATTAATCCAAATGAAAAGGACTCCTATGAGCAGGAAGCGGTGCAGAACGGAATTCGACCTGTGTTAATAAACGTTCGCGAAAAAGATCAGGTACAACAACGGAAAGCCTTCCTTGGCGCAACTGTTCACCTTGGTGAAAAGAAAGAAGTGATTCCCTTTGTTCAGCCCGGCGCTGCGATGGAATATGCGCTTTCCAGCGCTATCAAAAAAATTTCCATTGAAAATAAACCTCTCATTGGTTTCCTCACCGGCCACGGAGAAGCATCATTGGCAGAGATGACACAGGCGAATGAACAGCTAAGCGTTATGTATGAAACAAAAGCGATAAGCATTACAGATTCAACTGGCATTCCAGAAGATTTAAAAACGCTAGCCATTGTAAGACCTACCGATAGCATTCCTTCCGCTCATCTTGCACAACTGGATAAATTTCTTGCTAAAGGAGGACGCTTGCTGGTGGCTGCTAATGGTGTATCTGGAGACCTTCGCACTTTATATGGGACTGCGAATCACACAGGATTAGAAGCATGGCTAAAGAAAAAAGGAATTGAAATCGCGGATAATTTTGTGGTAGATGCCCAGTGTGGTTCGGTATCCGTTCCTCAACAACTTGGATTTTTTACAGTGCAAGCAGATGTTTCTTTTCCATTTGTTCCAATCGTGAGTACGTTCTCTGATCATGCCATTACCAGCGGGCTAGAAAGTGTGATGCTGGAATTTGCAAGTGAGGTTCGGTTTACCGGTGATTCAACTACCCGATATACACCTCTTGCTTTTTCTTCAGCGTTATCCAATACATTAAATGCGCCTCAATATTTCGACATCAACAAAGAATGGAAAGAAGAGGACCTGGCCCGAAAGAACATTACCGTAGCCGCAGCGCTTGAAGGTAACATTGAAGGTAACGCTGAGGCAAAGATCGTAGTTATCGGTGATGGTGACTTTCCTGTAAATGGCGCAGGCAGACAGCCAAGAAGGCTTCAACCTGATAATGTAAACTTGCTGTCAAATGCAATTGACTGGCTTTCGGATGACACCGGGCTAATTGCTTTACGCACCAAAGGTGCTGTTAGCCGCCCTATTCACGAGCTTGACGAAACCACTAAACTAATTTTAAAATATACTAATTTTCTAATGCCGCTGGTTCTTGTAGTAGGTTATGGACTTTACAGAGCACAACGAAACAGAATGATAAGATTAAAACGGATGAGTGAGGCTTACGAAACATCATCTGTAACATACAACTTTAATTCTGTTGCCAATACTCAAAATACTGTTCTTTCAGAGAAATAATTAAAGTGATTATGAAGAAGGTGAACAACAAGACTTTATTTCTGGTGTTAGTACTTTTAGCAATAGTCTTTATCTCTACAAGAATATTTCATTCTCCCGTACGTGAGGGAAACCTGGACAAAAAGTTGTTTGCGATAGACACATCAAACATTTCAGAAATCTCATTGAAATCTAAAGCAGATCAGTTTAAAGAAATAAGCCTGGTAAGGGACAATGATAAAAATTGGAAAGTAAAACAGAACACCATAACCTCTGAAGTAGAACGCTATCCTTTAAATAACTTGTTAAATACCATAGGTCATCTAAATCCTGAAAGAATTGTCAGTCGCAAGAAAGAGAAGTGGGGAGAATATAATGTATCAGACACAGCAGATGCTGCGTTAATTATAAAAACCAAGGAAGGAGAAATAAAAGAATTTCACGTTGGAAAGGAGACAATGGGAAGTACTTACATGCGTATTGGCGATGAAAAAGAAGTATATGCGGTAGCCGGCAATATTCTTGATGTTGTCAATAAGAAATTCACTGATTGGCGAGAAAGAACATTTTTAAGATTGGATAAAAAAGCCGTTACAAAAATAAGTTTTAAATATCCTGCTGATAGTGCATTTTTTTTAGAAAGGAAGAACAAAACATGGTTTATCGGCAATGAAATAGCGGACTCAATCAAAGTACAGGAGTATCTCAACAAAGCACACGCAAAAGATCTCGCTGAATTCGCTGATGACTTTAAACCAACAAAAGATGCTGATATAAAAATCAGTCTGGAAGGGGATGCCACCATAGAATTAAAAGCCTGGCATCACTCCTTTTACGAATGGGTTCTTAATTCAAGTGCGCGTCCAAACGTATACTTTCTTGACAAAGGCAAAATTGCTTATGCAGATATTTTTGTTCCTAAACAATACTTTTTAAAAAGCACATCAAATATCAATAAATGATAGGGTGTACTTGCAGCAAAACAAAGAGAGAGGTATTCAAAAACATATTTTATTTACCACCTGAAATAGCTCTCTCTCTGTAAATGGTTTTTGCAAGTGATCATTCATACCAGCCTTAAAACTATTTTCTATATCTTCTGCGTAGGCATTTGCTGATAGTGCTATTATAGGCTGGCTAAAATCTAGGGCTCTCAATCGTCGCGTTGTTTCATAACCATCAACTTCAGGCATTTGGATATCCATGAGTACTAAATCATACTGATTCTGTTTAACATAACCAATTGCTTCTAATCCACGCTCTGCTGTTGTCACTTCTGCTCCAAACTTTTGCATCATTTTTTTGGCCACAAGAAGATTCACTGCATTATCATCAACAATCAGAACATTTAACTTCTTTTCAAAGAAACGTTTCTCTTGCCTAACACTAACAATATTGCTATTCATCTTTCTCGCAGGTAATTCAAAACGTGCTGTAAACGTGAAAACAGATCCGCGACCTTTAATAACATCCACCGGGCTCTCAACTTTAATCTGTCCTTGCATCATCTCAACCAGGCTTTGTACAATGTTTAATCCTAAGCCTGTTCCGCCATATTTGCGCGAAATAGAATTATCAGCTTGCGTAAAACTTTGAAAAATTTTCTGTTGCGCTTCTTTTGTAATTCCTATACCTGTATCTGCTACGCTTCCCTGTATCACTACATAGTCGTTCTTCAACTCTAAAACAGAGAAGTCAATTTTTATCTCTCCGTCATTTGTAAATTTAATTGCATTGCCAATGAGGTTTGTGACTATTTGGAGAAACCTTACTGAATCACCTATAACCTCATCAGGAATTAAAGAATCAATGTGATAAGTTAATTTGAGGCGTTTATAATCTGTTAAATGCTTGAACCTTTCTATTTCAGTTGATACTAACTTGTTAAAATCGAATTTAGCATTCTCAAGTTCAAGCTTTCCGCTTTCTATTTTACTTAGATCTAGTATATCATTAACAAGGTGCGTGAGATGCAAACCAGAATTTTGTATCATCTCCAGGTATTGGCGGTGCTCCGCATTAGACACCTCAGCCTGCATAATTTGAGTAAGACCAAGAATTCCGTTAAGCGGAGTACGAATTTCATGACTCATATTAGCGAGGAATCTGCTCTTAGCTTTATTCGCTTCCTCTGCCTGCTCTTTGGCTATCTTTAACTGATTGCGCTCGCGTTCTAATTCATCTCTGGATGCCGTACTTAATTCGAGTTCATCGCCGAGCATGTTGATACCAGTGGCGATTGCGTCCCACAACGTTCCTTCTGAAGTAATCGGCAATCTTTGTTTAAAATCAAGATTTGTGTATGAACTTATAACATCAATGAACTGCTGTATGTTTTTTTCCTGGTCACGATTGCCGTTCAGAGGAAGAAGTTGCATCCTGTCAGCATACTTGTTTAAGTTGTTAACTATTTTCGTCAACACGTCGTCATTATAGTCGATAATAATCCTTTTATTATAATCTCCTTTAAGAATAGCCTCCGTGAATTCCAATAACCGCTCAAGAATAACTGCTTGTGTCATACTTTCATCCTTTACTTCAATCACCTCCGCCTCAGTCCTTATTATTTCCATTTTGCTTTTGACTCATGATCCATTCTATTGCCATCTCCTTGTTGGAGAAAAAATTAGCCGGAAAGGTTTTTTCCGTTTTAACGTACACATTTGCAATTAATTCAGTTAACGGGTTATGCCCTATTAAGGCCGCCCCAATTATATTCTTTAAGCCTCCATCAGGCCGTTGCAAAAACTCCTTTGCTTCTGCTGTCACTTCAATAATGTTGGATAGATCAGCAACAAAATAGTGCTTCATGTTTTGGGTAAAATCAAGTCTTTGCCTTACAATCTCCCTTGCTACAGCAATGTCTACCTTTAAATTTTGGGCATAGGCAGCATAAATAATGTCTCCACTTGCATTGAGTTTACTGAGCGTAATGTATGGCGTTTTCTTTGTAATCATACTACTACTGCATATGTAGCTCTTGTTTGGCTTTGATTTTCTTTAACCAGCTAATTGCCTCTCCCCTATCAGTAAAAAATTTAGCAGGCACGGTAGGGCTACTTATTTTAATATAAAGGTTAATAAACAAAGTTGATACGATACTATTTGACAGGAATGCACCGCCTAACACACCCTTTAGTCCGCCTTCTTCGCTATTCATGTAATCTCTTGCTTCTTTCGTAACTGATTTCACATGCGTGAAATCTATAAGAGTATATACCGACTGCCCTTGTGTATATTCAAGGCGATGCCTTACCAACTCTTTTGCTATTGCAATATCAATTTCAAGACCTGGTTTGTAATTCCAGAACACAATATCATCATCATCCTCTTTCCAAAAAGATGTTGTTTCAAATTGCTGATAATCCCGTCTTGTCATTATTTCTTATTATATACAGTACCAATTAATTCCATGTTAAAATTATCATTAGCCTGAACGTATACACTTTTAGGTATTACTTGTACGCCAAATCTTTGCTTTTCAATAGCCGCATCCATGCCCATATAATGCTTGTGACATTTAAGCTTGTTTGCTCTTACTATTGACTGATACAGTGTTTGTCTATAACAACCATGGCTTACAACATAGGTATAATCTAATCCCACCAAGGCTATGCCGTAATTATTCTGAGCAGATTTATAACAAAACCCAAGTGCGACAAGGCGTTCGGCTTCTCCTCCTGCCGGAGCATGCTCCGGCTTTAGTCTCAGCTCTATAACCTCCCATGAAGGATTACTTACGATGTTTTCAAAGTACTTCCTTGGCAACTCGTAGGTATTAATGTTAAAGCTCTTGCCCTTTACATTTAAGTACAAACTGTACCATAAATCCACCCGACTCTTATCAGCCTTTTGGGTACCTGTTAAAACATTGACATTAAAGAAATGTTTATTAGCCAAAACCTTTCTTCTAAATCCCCATCGATAGCTACTTGTTAAGTTCTGCATGTACTCCTCCTCGGAACTCCACTTATCTGCATTCAACAGTATATGCGTTTCAGGCATTTCTATTTTTATAAAACCTTCTTTAATGAGAAAGTCTTGTATTTCAGTATCAAGACTTGGCAGGTCTCTTAATTGAAGCATGCTAGCACCACACTTTTGTTTGACGTCATTCATAATGCGAATCATCTCCAGCATTGCTTCTCTCCATCCTGAATGTGTTCTATCTATAAAGATGTGGTTACCCTCAGTTATGAGTGAACCCATCATAATCACTTTTGAGCTGAGATAGTACCTGTCCTTTTTTCTAATTTCTTCTATCTGCTCCGAAACTGCAGAGGATGCGATCATGTCATCCTTACAGATCAGCTCGCTGAATAACGTTGCTACTACAGGCTTCTTGTTATGATCGCGAATGATCAGGTAATGCATCTGCCAGTTGTTTTCAGGTTCTTTATTGCCCTGAAAAGTATCCTCCATAAATTTACATCCTTCCCAATCGTATGTACTTTCTCCCATCAGGTTATCCCACGTTACTTTATCAATGCCAGTGATGGAAGTTTCATGCTGTATGTCAAACTTGTTTATTAAAGTTCCATTAGCACTTATTGGATATCTTTTGGCAGTTTTCTCAAAGGGCAAATTGAAATTGGTACTAATATCTTCTACAGTTTGCCCTTCTTCCTCTAGCGTGCTTTGAAAATGATATTTAAATGCTTCAAGAACACTCTTGATGTCTTCATCAGTCTGCCCGTTGGTAACAGCTAATCTTAGTCCGCAACATTTAACAGGTACACCTGGAAAGATTCCTATGTTTGTATAAAAGCCTTCTTTTAAAAGCCGCTTTACCATATTGTATCCTACACGTGGTAGTCCTAGTCCAATGTAGAAAATAGGAGAGTTAGAAGGCAATACAAGCGGCAATTCATATTGCTCTATTAAATTGCGTGTTAGCGCTATCTTCGCTGCCAGTTTATTCTGCAATTCATATATTTCATCAGAAAGGTGAATCTTAGCACTGGCAATTGAAGCGCCAAGCATTGGCGGCTGTACAGGACCTGAGTACGTATATGAACTACCACAGGTAACAATTTTTCTTCTTAATTCAGGATCTGTTACTACCGTTATACCACCACCTGTGCCAAAGCCTTTTGCAAGAGATGTAGATAACACCATTTTAGGATGCAACTTCATCTGACTGAGCACATAACCACTTCCGTGTTTACCTGTCCAGCTCATTCCATGTGCATCATCCATGTAAACATAAAAGTTCGGATACTTCTCCATTAAAAAAGTAATATCCTGGAGCGGAGCAAAATCGCCATACATTGAGTATAGGCCATCGGCCATATACCAGATCTTATTGTATTTGTTTGGGTTTTGTTTAATGATGTCTTCCAACATGTCCATCCGGTTATGCTTGATCATCTCCACCTTTGTGCCTCTTGCTTTAAGTACCTGTACTGCAAGCTGCACACTACCATGCACCTGGTGATCAAGAATTATCAGATCTTCTTCATGAACAAGAATTGGCAAAGAACCAAGGTGGGCAAGCGTAGTAGTAGCGGCAAGTATGGAAGGATTGTTATCAAAAATCTTAAAAAACAGATCTTCTATCTCTTCGTATAAATTACAGGAAGAGAACAAGCGAGATGACGAATATTGCGTACCATATCTAACTGCCGCATCAATTGCGCCATTCTTTAATCTATCGTCTACTTCGAGCCCTAAATAGCTACATGATCCAAAGTTAACAACCTGTCTCCCTTCTATGGTTACTTGTCTTCCGTTTAAAACATCATCTTCCAGGGTAACCTGAAATATTCCATTCTTTACACCATTTGATAAGCATTCATCAATTGTATTTATAAACTTATCACTGCTTCTTGCCTTCGTCATTATTTTCTATTGTAAATTCTGTCCCTACTTCTATCAAAGGTCACTCCTATTCAATTAAAAAAACACCAATGGTTATACTGGATTTTTAAAATTCATCCTTAAGTATATATACTTAGGTACCAATAACGCCAGTAATTAATGTTCAACAGACTCGTGTGAAGATATAATTAGAAGCAGCTGGCATACAATTTTAGCGCCTCATAACGAGCTATAACTCCCACCGACTATATTCATGTATACCTTAAGTAAATCGGAAGACCAGCAAGTTAAAATGTCAATGGTCGTAATCCTCGTTGTATATGCCCTATTTCTACTATGGGTACCTTTTCTTCCTTTTATAGATTTACCAAATCATTTAGCGGAAGCTACTATCTACAAGTTTTACAACGAGCCTGGAAATGTACTTTCACAGTACTATCAACCAACTCCATGGTATTATCCGAATACTTTTCATACCGTGTTTTGTAGCCTCTTCCCATCAGTAGAAGTTGGCAATAAGATCTTTCATATCCTTTACATAGCATTACTTTTATATTCAATTTACCTGGTAATAAAACAGCTAGGGGGAAACGTGTGGTATGGATTACTCAGCGTATTATTTATATTCAATTATAATGTTACTTATGGATTTGTAGGCTTTGCTATTTCCATTCCTGTTATCATTATATTGTTCTATTTCACATTGCGTGATATTGATGAAGATAAACTATCTCTCAAGATCAGCATTGCATTTCTTCTTGTTTTACTTTTTTTGATGCACGCACAAAACGCCCTATTTGCCATGGTGATATACGGCGTGTTAATGTTATATAAATACTTTAAAAAACCTTCGAAATTATTGATTCATGCTGCTCTCATTCCCCTTCCCATGGTCGCGCTTATACTAACCTGGTGGTTTAAGAGAACATCAGAAACAAAAGAAGAAAGCACAATAGATTTTCTGTTTAACTACTATACTACCCAATACTTTCCAAAACTTCATGGCCGTATACGCTTGATAACGCTTGACAATTTTCAATTGCAGGAAGGACTTGCCGGTTTAATAATTGCCATTTTAATATTTAGCTGTCTCTTAATACCATTTCTCTTTTTTAAATCCTGGAGACCGGCAAAAGAAAAGTTATCAGATAGCAACAATTTGATTTATTCACTGATCTTCTTTCTTGCAGGTGCAGGTTGCTATTTCATATTGCCAGATGGACTACCTGGGCAATCACCATTATTTCAACGCTTCTGCACGATCGTTATCCTTAGTGCTATTATCCTTGGCAGTCTTTTTTTAAACAAAGTAACTTTAAAAGGACTACGGATATTTATTCTGACTGCTATTTCAATTTACTCGGTTTTGTGGTTCGAATACATTTACTCTTTTAATCAGACTGCTAAAGATATTAGTCCAGATTTCTTTGAAGGCATTGACAACAAGAATAGACTTGCTGGACTTATCTATGAAAACAGTTTCAGGGGTAGAAGAGCATATCTTCATTTCCCTAACTACTACATTGTATGGAACCAGGGTATAGCTGCTTCGAAAATAATTGATTATCGTTTTGGAGTTGTAAGACGGGCAGCAAATGAAACTACAATTCCTTTTTATTACGAATATATTGGGGAGCCCTGGGGCGCCACACCTGTGCCCCAGTATTCTCACCTTGAGTATGTTTTGGTAAGAGGTCAAGGACCAGTACAACGAGATGTAAACTTAAACAACTTCGAACTCACCAAGGAGCAAGGATCTTGGAAACTATACAGAAATAAGGGTGAGAAACACGTCCTGATTGAGTGATTACTTTCTCAGTCCTCATTGTCTTGACTTCATTATCTGCCCACTAAAGCATCAAAGGAATGACACATCGGTGTACTTTACTACTGGTATAAAATTTATCAGGATAAGAACTACGCTGTCGCGATAACCAAACCTGTATATGAGAGAATTAGTTAAACGCTCATCCCCTGACATGGCCGGGGGTACCCGGATGAGTACTACAACAACTATAGAAGAAGAAAAAAAAGTAAATGCAGGACTGAGGGATTACCTTGCCATAGCACGACCTGATGAATGGATCAAGAATATCTTTGTATTACCCGGAATGCTGTTCGCCCTGGCGTACTACAAAACTCCAATAGATTTTTCACTTCTCCTAAAAATTATTACCGGACTTGCCAGTACCTGCCTAGTTGCCTCTGCAAATTATGTTATTAACGAATATCTTGATGCAGACTTTGATAAGCATCATCCAATTAAGAAAAAAAGGTCGCTTGTGGTTAAAGTAGCTAATCCGTTTTTAGTAGGTATTGAATATTTCATCTTCGCTTCAATTGGCCTCTCACTCGCATATTTAATCTCAGTTAAATTCCTGTACACTGCCATGTTTTTGTTGTTCATGGGTATCATGTATAATGTAAGACCTTTCAGGACCAAAGAACGTGTCTTTCTCGATGTTATCTCTGAATCAGTTAATAACCCAATTCGTTTCGCCCTTGGATGGTTTATGGTAATACCTTCTGTTGGTTTATACCTCGACAATAAGTGGGATCTTGAATTTTGGGACACAATACCTCCGCTTAGTATCATCATCGCTTATTGGATGGGTGGAGCGTTTTTAATGGCCACAAAAAGATTCGCTGAGTATCGGGTAATAAACAACCCTGTTGTTGCAGGTCTATATCGGAAATCTTTCATCTACTATACAGAAAACAAGCTGCTTATTTCAATGTTCTTCTATGCAATTAGCTGCGCGTTTTTTATGGGAATATTCCTCGTTAAAAACAGGATTGAAATGCTTTTAAGTTTCCCATTTTTTGCACTTCTGTTTGCCTGGTATCTTAAAATAGGTCTCTTAAAGGATTCACCCGTGCAAGGTTATGAAAAACTGTATACACGCAAATGGTTCATGCTATACCTCTTTATATTTACAGTACTGATCTGTGTGTTGATGTTCGTAGACATCCCGTGGTTAAGGTGGTTTTTAATTAAAACAAGAAATTAAGAAAATCTGAACTTTCTAAAAACTGAACAACTTCATAAAAGTCACCAAATGCTTGTAGACAGTGCTTCAACGCAAAGTGCGAGGCTTAAAATATTTACTGTGGTTTGGGCTATCGCCACATTATTTCACATGGCCCATTCCAATTTATTCACAACACAATTGGTTTATGTATTCTTAACCCTGGCTGCAGTTGGTGCTGTTCTCAAACCGTCATTTAATGCTTTGCTAATTCTGGTTATTGTTCAGCTTAGCGATATATTCCTTCGAACACCAAACTTTACCAACCATTGGATATTTACTGCTTTTGTAAATCTTTCGATTGTTCAAGCGCTACTCTATACGATCATTAAACGAAGATCATTTAAAATTAGTGATGAGCACTTCTTCGATACATTTGCACCCATTGTAAGATGGGAAGTAATCATTCTTTATTTCTTTGCAGTATTCCATAAACTCAATAGTGGATTCTTTGCTATAGATACAAGCTGTGCTACAACTCTACTTCAAGCACAACATATTGATAGGTTTATTCCACTAAATGAGAATGCGTTAAAGGCAAATGCGTTTTTCGTTATTGTTATTGAATCACTTATTCCTATTCTTTTAATCATAAGAAAAACAAGACACCTCGGAATATTTATCGGTATCGTCTTTCATTGCTTTCTATCGTATAGCTCATACAATGCATTTTATGACTTCTCTTCTACAGTTGTGGCTACCTATTTTCTTTTCATGAATTCGCAAGCAGCACAATGGATAATAGAAAAGTTTATCGCTGTGAAGCAAGCAATTAAAAATTACTTCGTAACATACAATGTATTTAAGTTTATCCTGATATTATCCCTTTTCTTTTTCGGCGTTGTTATCATTTACTTTCTAAACAAGAAATTTCCTACCTATAAAGAATTCTATCTTCACTTTTTCTGGACGCTTTATACACTTATTATTTTAGGCACATTTCTCGGCTTTGTGTTTTCACACGCTAAGGCAATCGTCCCTGCAACGAACAGCGCTATCCTTAAAATACAAAATACTTTCCTATCAGTATTCCCTTTTCTGGTTTTTCTCAATGGTATGTGCCCATACCTCGGACTAAAAACAGAGATCTCATTTGCCATGTATTCAAACCTGCGTACAGAAGGCGGCATAAGTAATCATTACATTATACCTGCCTCTTTTCAAATCTTTAACTTTCAAAGAGAAACGGTAGAGATAATTTCTTCAAGCAGTGATGACCTACAGCAATTGGCAGAAGAAGGAAAACAAATCGTATTGTTTGAGTTAAAGAATTATGTACACGAACGTAAGATAAAAGAAGTTACTTTCTTGTACCAGGGGAAGCTATATCACTATAAGCGAGGTGCTGATACTACAGGTCTTCTCTCCAAAAATCCTTATATCTTATATAAGCTTATGCGCTTCAGGGCATTTACCAAAAATGAACCTCAGCCATGTACTCACTAACTATGTTTGTTAGGAGCGAGTACCAGCAAAAAGCATACAGCTAACTAAAAACAAGCTTGTTCGCATTCTCAATTTCGTCAGGAATAATAGTATGTCCCATGTTAGCATATACCTTCTCTGTTACAGAAGCGTTCATTGACTTTAGAATGTTAGTACTCGCATAAACCCTCTCGACGGGTACGTGCATATCCGGATCACTGGTACCAATAAACACGGGCGTCCCTTCAAAGTCTCCCTTATAATTCTCCGTGTAAATCTTATCGCCTATAAGCCCACCGGTAAATGCAACAGCTCCTCCCCACTTACGTGCATTGCGCGTTACAAACTCAAGCGTAAGACAAGCTCCTTGAGAAAATCCAGCAAAATAGATATTCTCAGAAGCAATACCGGAGGCGTTAATATCACTAACAATTTCACTTAACAACGTTATTGCTCCCGAGAGCCATGGTTCGTTTTGTGAAGGCGGTGCAAGAAATGAATATGGATACCATGTATAATTAGTAGCTTGAGGGGCTATGATAGCATAGTCTTTAATGTTTAAATGTGAAGACAACCCGATTATATCCTCTGCTGTTGCGCCTCTTCCATGAAGCATAATCAGAGCCTTCTTTGCATTATTGATTGACTTTCCTGCTATTACAATTTCTTTCTTATGCATAACTATTTATACTTTTCTAAATCAAGTTTTACTGGTTTTAAGCTCTTCTGAATTTTCTCTCTATCCTTTTCAAACCATGCTGGCAGTTTTAAGGCCTCTCCTAACTTATCTTTTTCCTCATCTATGGTAAAACCACCATCTGCTGTTGCAATTTCAAAAAGAACTCCACCGGGTTCACGGAAGTATATTGACTTGAAATATTGCCTGTCAAGAATAGGTGTAGGATTTAACATCCTGTTTTTTATCTTCTCCATTACTGCAGTTTGTGTTTCAACATTTGGTGTACTAAAAGCAATGTGATGAACTGTGCCACTTCCATTTCTACCTTTTAAACTATCAGGAGCACAAAGTATATCAACATAGTTCCCAGGAGCGTTATTCGCTGCAAACCTGAATCTATTTCCCTTTTCAAGTACCAGCTTATGGTCAAGTTGTTCGGTAAGAATTGCCGCAGTGCGTTCATAGCCTTCTTCCCATATCTCAACACTATAAAAGCCTTTTATAGAGTGTGCTAATGGAATGTGACCATAGGTAAATCCTGGTCTTGAGTCTCGGTCGTTAAAAACCAGTTCAAGACCAAGTCCATCAGTATCTTCAAAATAAATGACAATCTCGTTTTCGAATCGCTCTTGCGGTTCTTTAAAGTTAATTCTGAATTTCTTTAAACGTTCCATCCAATAGTCCAAAGAAGCAAGAGGAACAGAGAACGTTGTCGTATTTAAATACCCATTACCATGTCTCCCTTTAATTAAACCACTATAGGGAAAAAATGTTAGAATACTTCCTGGATGGCCAAGCTCATCCCCATAATAAAAATGATAGACATCCTGCGCATCGAAGTTTACTGTTTTCTTTACAAGCCGTACCCCGAGTATACCTGTATAGAAGTCGATATTGCGTTGGGCATCAGAGGCAATTGCTGTAACGTGGTGAATTCCTGTTATTAGTTTCATATCGGTTATCCTATTTATATTCCTTTTTTCGTTAAATAATCTAAAAGCAAGACATTTTTAGACATGTATAGCTATAGAGCCGCTACGGAGTAGATTCTATGGATAATCAGTGCAAATTCGGCGAAATTAGGCTGTAGATGCGGTGTTTCTTCGAAAAATGGCGCTTTTTCCCTAGCACTTCCGTATCAATACCCTACCACCACTGAATCACCACCATATACACATGGTTCTTTCACCGAAACCAGACCGATGTTTACCGCTCCCTGTCCCCTTACAGAACCGGGAGGACTTTCTCTATCTCAGCGCGGTGTTGCTCGTATTGTGCGGGCAGCTTCAAGTTGGTGCCAAGTTCACTCACCCGCTCATCGATATCGAAACCAGGGTTATCTGTTGCAAGCTCAAATAGTACCCCTCCTGGCTCTCTGAAATACAGCGAGAAGAAATAGTTACGGTCTATCTTTGGTGTTATGCCCAAACCCTTGCCTACTATTTTTTCGCGAAAGGCCATCAGCGTGTTTTCATCTTTAACCCTAAAGGCAATGTGGTGTATCGTACCTCCTGCATTTACCGCTGGCAGTTCGTGTGGTGCGTGAATCAGATCAACGATAGATGCATTTGCTATCGCTTCCGTTTGAAATCTGAATCTGTTACCTTCTTCAGCTACAAGTTTATAATCAAAAATATCAGTAAGAATTTCTGCTGTGCGTTTAATGTCTTTTAACGTTAGTGCTATGCTATGGAAACCTCTTGTGGCAACTGCACCATTTACTTCATTTGTTTCCCACGGTTTACGTGTATCTGTTTTGGAAGGGATAATTAAATTCAAGTGTAAGCCATCAGGATCTGTTATAGAAATATAATCTTCACCAAAGCGCTTTCCCTGTTGAAGTACACTTACATTATGTTTTTTGAAGTGCTCAATCCAGAAATCCAAACTCTTATCAGGAACGGAATATCCAATTTCCGTTGCCATGCCTGTTCCGGTTCTACCTTTTGTTATTCCTTCCCATGGAAAAAATGTAAGTATCGTCCCTGGTGTTCCTACTTCATCACCGAAGTAAAAATGATAGGTACCCGGATCGTCAAAGTTTACTGTCTTCTTAACAAGCCTAAGCCCTAACACTTTTGTATAAAAGTCGTGATTACGTTTTGCATTGCCTGCAATAGCCGTAATATGATGTATACCTAATATCTTGTTTTCCATAGCCATTGTTTTTTGTTTTCTAATAATGATAACGTAAAACTACACACAAGGGCTAACCTAAAACCTTGAACTAGGTTAAGAAAACAACTGGCACGAAAAGTACTTCTACGCGGGCTTACGCGCCATGCGGCCTCTTATCTTACTTAAAAATTCAGGCGTTATTCCTAAATAAGATGCTATGGTATGAAGTGGGGCATATTCAAGTATGGAGGAATATTTTTTCATAAATTCGAGGTAGCGTTCTTCAGCAGTAAGGCTCAGGTTATTAATAAGTCTTTGCTGGCTCGCCACTAGTGAATTCTCTACTATGATTCTGAAAAACCGCTCGAACTTAGGGACCTTTTCATAGAGTAAGTGCTGATTTTCCCGCGACAACATGAGTACTTCAGAATCAGCAAGAGCTTCGATGTTAAGGATACCTGGCTGTTGCGATATCAGGCTATACATATCTCCAATCCACCAATCTTTGATGGCAAAGTTTATAACGTGCTCAATACCCTGCTTGTCGATTGTAAATCCTTTAAGCGCTCCACTAACTATAAATGTTGAATGTTTGCATACTTCACCTTCTTTCAAATGCAGTTCCTTTCGTTTGATAAACCGAGACTCAAGCATGGACAAAAAGAATTGTCTTTCAGCATCATTAAGGGTAATATGCTTTGATACATTTTTAAGGATGAGCTCGGTGTTCATGTATAAGATTGAGTCGAAAATAAGACTTTACAATATTAATAAGGAATTCTTTCAGATAAACTGCCGTTTACCGGCTTTTAAGTTTTTCATTTCTTAATCTAGTTCAAGGAATTTATCCTTTCAAGCAGTGTTATTTTGTAGTACGTAATAACAAACAACATATATGGAAACATCAACAATAACCACAACAAAATGGGCTTTAGACCCAACACATAGCGAAATTGGATTCAGAGTAAGACACATGATGATCACCAACGTATCTGGATCATTTCAATCATTTAATGTACAAGCTTCCACCAATGGCAATGATTTTACAACAGCCAAAATAGAATTTACTGCAGATGTAAGTTCAATTAATACTAATAACCCTGATAGAGATAATCACCTAAAATCAGGCGATTTCTTTAATGCAGACAAGTATCCTCAACTTAAGTTTACATCTACCAAAGTAGAGAAAAAAGGTGATGATAACTTCGTAGTACATGGTAATCTTACCGTAAAAGATGTAACAAAACCAGTTAAACTGGACGTTGAGTTTGGTGGTATTGGCAAAGACCCTTGGGGTAATGAAAAAGCTGGGTTTACTTTATCCGGAAAAATAAACAGGACTGAATTTGGCCTTAACTGGAATGCGGCACTAGAGACTGGCGGTGTACTTGTTAGCGAGGACGTAAAGCTTTACGCAGAAATACAGCTGGTTAAGCAAGCTAGCTAATAATCCTTTTCAGGCCCAGCCATATTTGCACTGCAATGGGTGGGCTTTTTCTTTTGTTCTTTTAAATATATCAGCTGATGAGATTCCATCTGTACAAATCAAACGAACGAGGCGTTAAAGACCTTGGTTGGCTTAAAAGCAACTTTTCATTTAGCTTCTCTAACTACTACGATCCATTAAAAAATGGATTTGGGCTATTGAAAGCGCTAAATGATGACTTCGTAAAACCTAATAATGGTTTTGGACTTCATGCGCACATGAATATGGAGATTATTTCCATTATGCTTGCAGGCTCAATGAATCACATTGACTCAATGGGTTTCAAGGAAGTTGTTAAAAAAGACTGGGTTCAGATTATGAGTGCGGGGAGTGGGCTTCGTCATGAAGAGCACAATGTAGGAGATGAGGAAGTAAACTTTCTTCAGATCTGGATAGAGCCAAAAATTCAAAATATAACTCCTAGATATCAGCGAAGATATTTTCCTGAAGAGAATAGATTAAATAAGTTAGTCACGATAGTAAGTAATGAAGAGGGGCAATCACATTGCTGGATTAACCAGAATGCAAAGTTATCGCTAGGATATTTCCAAGCGGATAATGGCCTATCTTACTCCTGGAATCACATAAATAAAAGCGTGTTTATTTTTAACATCTCAGGGTTGATACGCGTTGAGGGCAAAGAACTAAAAGAGCGCGATGCCATTGGTATTTGGGATACTGAAAATATTGAAATTAAAACCGTCACTGAAAGTCGATTTCTCATTATAGAAAGTCCTATAAATCATTGATATCTTTGAACATTTGCTGCTTAGCATTTGTTACTTTTGTGTATAGATTAAATAGCAAACCTCACGCACATGCAAGCAAGAAAAGTAGCTGTCATTGGTTACAACAGAATTCCCTTTGCAAAACACAACACAGCCTATGCAAATGCAAGCAACAAAGATATGATGACTGCCACATTGCAAGGCCTTGTAGAAAAATACAACCTTCAGGGCAAGTTGCTGGGTGAGGTGGCAGGTGGCGCCGTAATAAAACATACACGTGAATTTAACCTGATGCGGGAAAGCGTGATGGGAACTTCTTTAGATCCGGCAACTCCGGCCTGCGACATTCAGCAAGCATGCGATACCGGGCTGGAAGCAGCAATCTACATAGGAAATAAAATAGCACTAGGCCAAATTGAAGTAGGTATTGCAGGTGGTGTTGATTCAACAAGTAATGTGCCCGTTGTAATTACCGAATCTTTAAGAAAAATACTATTAGAGGCACGCAGGGAAAAGACTGTTACGGGCAAGATTAAGAAATTCCTAAAAATCCGGCTTAAAGATCTTGCTCCGGTTGCTCCTGGTATTGATGATCCCCGTACAAAGCTCTCCATGGGAGGTCATACAGAAATCACCGCAAAGCATTATGGTATTTCCAGGGAAGACCAGGATGCGTTTGCCCTGGAAAGCCACCAGAAAATGGCGAAGGCGTATGAAGAAGGATTTTTTAAAGATATGGTAACACCCTATCTCGGTCTTGACAGAGATAATAACGTTAGAAAGGATACAAGCATCGAAAAGCTTTCAAAATTAAAACCTGCGTTTGACAAAGAACATGGAACGCTTACTGCGGGAAATTCAACTCCTTTTACAGATGGCGCTTCCTGTGTTTTACTTGCCAGTGAGGAATGGGCAAAGGAACATAACCTGCCTGTACTTGCCTATATTACGTACGCAGAAGTTGCAGCGATAGAATATGTAAAACAGAAGCAGAACCTTTTATTAGCTCCTGTCTATGCTTCTGCCAGGATGCTGCAAAAGGCAGGGCTTAAGTTACAGGATTTTGACTTTTACGAAATTCATGAAGCCTTTGCTGCGCAGGTGCTTGCTACCTTAAAAATCTGGGAAAGCGAAGAACTTATGAAGCCATTTGGATTCAACTATGCACTTGGCCCTATCGATCGAAGCAAAATTAATGTTAAAGGGAGTAGTCTTGCTGCGGCACATCCTTTCGCTGCTACCGGTGGCAGAATAATTGCCACCATGGCCAAACTACTTCATGAAAAAGGATCTGGAAAGGGATTTATCTCGGTGTGTGCTGCCGGAGGACAAGGCATTACCATGATTATGGAAAAGTAATGCGTTCATACGTTTAAGGTAGTAGAAACGAAATTCTTTATACGCGTTCCCTAATTGCTTTATCTTGCGCTGCCAAGCGTTGAGCAATTGCACTTCCTGCTAATAACTGAAGTGCATGGTAGAGCATTAACGGCAAGAGAATAACACCTAGCGCGCGCGGATCCGGGAAAAGAACTTTTCCCATTACAGCACCCTGCACCAGCGACTTTTTAGAACCGCAAAATATTATCGTAATCCTATCCTCTCTTGAAAACTTTAACAGGTTAGATAACAAGTTCATGAAGGCCACCATCACCAGAAAAAAGCCCAGCATTAACATACCCAACAGAATAATTTCTATGAGCGAGTGGTTCCTAAACATATTTCCGTAAAATGATTCAGCGAAAGCAGTATATACGATTAACAAAATAATGAACTGATCGAAATACCGAAGCTCATTTTTAAACCTCGATGCCCAATTACCCAACCATTTATGTAATGAGAACCCTAGTATAACGGGAACAAGAACTTGCAGGCAAAGTTTGATCACCACATCATTTAAATCAGCAGCGCCGCCTGTCTCGTCAATAAAGGAACTCATCCACAAAGGCGTTATGAAAACACCTATGATACTGGATATGCTTGCATTAAATATTGCTGCGGGTAAGTTACCTCCTGCTATTGAAACCATAACTACGGATGACGAAACTGTCGATGGCAAAGCTGCAAGGTAAAAAGTACCCAACCACAACAACTCGTACTCGCCATCCAGCAGAAAGGAAAATGCAAGAACAACAAGCGGAAAGAAAACAAAAGTGGTTGACTGAATTAACATGTGAAGTTTCCAGTTACTCAACCCTTCCTTCAATTGAGCAGGGCTTAACTTTACGCCATAGAAAAAGAAGATGAGGGATACTCCATAAGTTGTGATGGAAGAAAACGGAATAGGACTGTGCTCTGTACCGTAAAAAGGAAAAAGCCAGCCCAACACTACCATTAAAATAAGTGCGAGGAAAAAACCATTGAAACCCGCTTTTTCCAACTGTGCTATTAGTTTCTTATTCATTGCTGTTACTGCACAAAGAAAGAAAAACTAACAGACAAACAAACAATTAAATTCAGTTAACAGATCGACAAGATAACCCTTAGAGGCTTCATCATTGCTGGTCTTCTATACGTACTTCTTCTCTATTGCGTATTTAACGAGTTGTGCTGTATTTGCAACACCGAGCTTCTCCTGGATATTAAGCTTATGGGTTTCAACTGTTTTTGTACTGATGAAGAACTCTTCTGCAATTTGCTTCAATGCCTTTCCATTAGCGATTGAAACCAGAATCTCCTCCTCGCGTTTGGTAAGTCTTTCGGACTTAGATCCCCCTGATCTGCCTTCCTTTTTCTCAAGGTAGAAGTCTTCAAAGACCAAGGTGGTTACTTCAGGACTAAAAAATCTTTGTCCTGCGGCCACTACCTGTATTGCCTGCAGCAGTTGTTCTTTCTCGCCATGCTTGGGCAAGTATCCATCAATGCCAGCCTTTATACCTTCTACAACAAAGGCTTTATTTACCTCGCTTGATACTAATATAACTTTTGTTGACGGCATTTGTTCCTTAAGCCACCTGGTTGCTTCTATACCACTCATTCCCTGGAGCATAATGTCCATCAAAAACACATCGGGTTGCATCTCTTGAGAAAGACTAATAGCTTCTTCACCACTACTAACAGAAGTTAAGACCTCTACTGCCGGCGAGTTACTTAACAGGGAGACTAAGCCTTGTCTAAGTAAACCATGGTCATCAACAATTACTACCTTAACTTTGCTTTGCATTTACTTCGTTATTGCTGTTGAAAAATTTGATTAATGTATAACAAGATTTCATCTGGAGGACATGGCTTTTTGATGTATTTTGATACTTCTAAAGCGGAAGTAGTAACCTGCGTTTCATGCAAAGGCTTTGCTGAGAAGATCACTATAGGTATATGTTTAAATGCGTCAATGGTCCTTACCTGCGCTATAAATTGAAGTCCATCAATACGTGGCATCGCAAGGTCAGTAATGATAAGATCAGGTACTACTCCCCGATCGAGGTTTAATATGGCAGCCTCCGGGTTAAGGCACGCTATAACACGAAATCCTTCCATCGATAAATAATCGCTTAGGTTCTGTAGCAGGTCAGGCGTATCATCTACTATAAGTATTGTCTTATTCATGTGCTAAAGGAAGTGTAATTATGACCTCTGTACCCTTGCCTACTTCGCTTTCTACAGCGATGTCTCCTTGTAAAAGGTCAACGGCCTTTTTCAAGATAGATAACCCTAATCCTGTTCCCTGTATCGTATTTACATTACTTCCCCGTTGAAAAGGCTCAAAAAGTTTCTTCATATCTTCTACAGGAATGCCAATGCCATAATCCCTAACTTTGAAATAAATGCTATTCTTGTTATTCGACAAGCTCAAATCTACACAAGATGCTTCGGGTGAAAACTTAATTGCATTTGTAAGGGTATTAATGATAATGTTTCTTAACAATTTCTCGTCGGAAGTAATTGTTTCTATTTCAAGAGTATTTATTAGTTGAATGTGATGTGTCTTACCTGTAGTTTGTTCTACCTCCCGGCAAAGCCTGCTTATAAATTCTGGCAAATTAACATTTCCTAATCTTACCGGTATCTTTCCTGATTCAACCTTGCCAATAGTTAGAACATCATCAAGAAGATGTGTCATATAAGCAACCTGCTTCTCTATGTTATTTAGCTTGTCATCAATTTCTTTTGAACTGAGTTTATCCTTAAATTTTTTAATAAAACCAGAGGCAAGAACAATAGTAGATAATGGTGTTCTGAACTCATGAGAAGCAATGGATACAAACCTGCTCTTCATGTTAACCAGTTCCTTTTCTTTTTGAATGGCCTTATTCAGTTCCCGCGTTCTTGCCTGCACCATCCTTTCAAGGTTTTTTCTGTAGTCAATTAATTCTGAAATATCCTGCGCTACTATAATGGCGCCGTTTATACATCTTTCTATATCTCTTCGTGCTGATGCACTCAACAACAAGACTAATGTCTTATTATTTTTTGTGTTTATGGAAAGTTCAAAGTTGCTTACCGGGTTACCATCGAGTACCTCTGTAATCATCGCTTCGCAGTCATATCTGCTATCTGTTCCAACCAATTCATCAATCCAACGTCTACCCAAAATATCAGACTTAGAAATACCTGTTAACTGTGCTGATACTTTATTCCACTCATTGATATAGCCATTCCTATCAATGCCAAAGATAGGCACGTTAGCATTTTCAATAAGACTAGATAACTCTCTCGCTATTGAGGTTATCCTTGTTTCAAATTCCTTTTGTTGGGTAATGTCAGAGATTATTGCAATAATATTCTTCAGCTCGGCGCGGTTATTATACACGGATGTCATTTCAACTTTAGCCCAAAACTCCTTACCCTCCTTTGCATAATTTACTAACTCAGCCGACACGCCTTCTCCCTGTGCCGCTTTCCTATGCATCCACTCTACCTTAATGCTATCGGTATTAGAGCCGTAAAGAAAGTTTAAAGTTTGGTTTTTAATCTCATTCAGCTGATAACCCGTGATACGAACAAAGCTTTCATTAACCCATTCAATTCTGCCAGCATCATCCATAATTATCACAGCGTTATCTGTCTTACTGGCAACCAATGACAATTTTTGGATTTCTTCGACAGCACGCATGCGGTCAGTTATATCTTGCATTACACCTACCATGCGCTCAGGTGCACCATTGTTATCATAAATGATATAGGCGCGATCATACACATATTTATAGCTTCCATCTTCCAAACGGAAACGATAAACCCCGTCGCACTTATGATCTTTTAAAGCAAAGGAGTTACTTATCTGTTCACTGATCCTATCAACATCTTCAGGATGAATTCTCTCCTTCCACCATTCGGTATTAAATCCAATATTGCCGTCGTATTTAAAAACTGTATACAATCCATGATTCCAGATAATCGTATCAGTCTTCAAATCCCAGTCATATACTGTATCATTAGTAGCTCTTGACAATAACTCGTATCTTTCATAAGTACTGCTGTAGTCCGCAACCTCACAACCACTTCTGACTTGTAAGGGATTCGTCCTTGCCCTCAGTACTTCAACCGCTTTACTATTTTCTAACCTGCTAAATCCTTTGTCCTCTCCCTTTAACCTTCCTTTACGAATAATACCGAAATCATCCTCACCTGCCGCCTGGATTGATTCCGCTATAATTTCAGGCAAGCGCTGCATCGCAGTTTTCAGAACATAATCTTTTGCTCCTAGTTTCATTATTTCTACCGCAAACTCTTCAGATACAGAAGACGTAACAAGAACAAAAGGAATTTTAAGGCCATTAGCCTTTACAAGCGCTAACGCCTCACGTGAATGAAGGTCTGGCACAGCATGATTCGCCAGAATAATATCAGGATTAAAAAAGGAAATCGCGTTCAAGTACTCGCTCCTGTTACTTGCCAAAAAAATATCAAACTGAAACCCCGCGTTCTCCAATTCTAGCGACAGGTTTTTTGAATCGTTCTGGTTGTACTCCAGGTGAAGTATTTTGAGGCGGTTTTTCATAGACGTAATGAAACTACCAACCAGGTGGTTGGTCATTACAGCCTCGCAAATTCGCTAATCCGCATCCTAAAAAATCTTATTTTCATTTATGATTAATACTTAAGTCAGGAAAACTGAAAACCTCCATAACAGGTAGAAATAAAAATCCCTGGCGTTTTAGCGCCAGGGATTATCAGATATCTTATTTGTATACGAATACTTAGCCTAGATATGCTTTCAAAGTTTTGCTTCTCGAGGTATGTCTTAACCTGCGTGTTGCTTTTTCTTTAATTTGTCTTACACGCTCTCTTGTTAAATTAAAGCGCTCACCTATTTCTTCAAGTGTCATTGGCGCATTACCATCAAGCCCAAAATAGAAGGCAAGAACTTCTGCTTCTCTTACTGTTAATGTCGAAAGCGCTCTTTGAATTTCACGTTTCAAAGAATCTGCAATCAGATCAGAATCTGGCGTTTCTTCATTTTCGTCTCTCAATACATCGAGCAAACTGTTCTCTTCTCCCTGTGCAAAAGGTGCATCCATAGATACGTGACGGCCTGATACTCTGAGGTTTTCAAGTACTTCCTCAGGCGTTAAACCCACAACTTCTGCAAGTTCTTCATGAGAGGGCTCGCGTTGGAATTTCTGCTCGAGATCAGAGAAAGTTTTAGATATTTTATTCAAAGAACCTACGCGGTTCAAAGGCAATCTCACAATACGCGATTGTTCTGCAAGACTTTGCATAATGGATTGACGAATCCACCATACCGCATAAGAAATGAATTTAAATCCCCTTGTTTCATCAAAACGCTTAGCTGCCTTAATCAATCCAAGGTTACCTTCGTTGATAAGGTCTCCAAGGGTAAGGCCATTGTTCTGATATTGTTTTGCCACCGATACAACAAATCGCAAATTAGCCTTTGTCAGTTTTTCAAGAGCAACCTGGTCTCCTTCTCTTATACGCTTTGCCAGCTCTACTTCGTCTTCAGACGTAATCAAATCTACCTTTCCTATTTCCTGTAAATACTTGTCGAGTGACTGGCTCTCCCTGTTGGTAATTTGCTTACTAATCTTAAGTTGTCTCATGTTGTATTTATAATTGGAGTTTTAAATTCTATAATGCTGATAATAGCCAATCTTTCGATCTGACTTATTTTTTATGGCCATTTCAGGTAGTATAATGGGCATCACTGACAAAAGCCGTTAAAGATACAATAAAAAATTGATTCTTAGGTTTTCAAACGGGTCTGTTGTAGTATTTGTTCCTAAAAGGCGTCTTTATTATTTAAAAAAGTTTAAAAATGCCAGCCAACAGGTGTTAGTATGCCTGAAACCTCTAAAATTCATCCTTTTGTAAGATTATAAGTTTGTGGGAACGAGATTTATGGGCTATTCATAAACGGAATTATTCCTTTTAAAATCTTTTTATGGATGATCAGGCAAAAAAAATAGTTGTAGTTGGTGGCGGATTTGCAGGGCTCAATTTTGTTAAACGCCTTGCTAATGACAATCGCTTTCAGATTACGCTTGTAGATAGCAATAACTATCACTTCTTTCCTCCCCTTCTCTACCAGGTTGGGATGGCTTTCATTGAACCTTCAAACATTACATACCCTTACCGCAGGCTTTTTCAGAAGAAAAGTAACATTCGTTTTCACCTGGGATGCTTCGTAAAAGTAAATCCGGAAAACAACTCGGTGGAAACGGAAACCAGTGTGCTCTTTTATGACTACTTGGTGCTGGCGGTTGGTACAGAACCGAATTACTTCGGAATGGAAAACGTGAAGAAAAATGCGTGGCCGTTAAAGACGATTAATGATGCAACTAACCTGCGAAATCATTTATTACTTAACATAGAAAAGGCCATACGAACAAAAGATGTTGAAGAAAAGAAAAAGCTGCTGAATGTAGTCATAGCAGGTGGTGGCCCTACAGGTGTAGAAATTGCAGGTATGATGGCTGAGCTGATCCAGAAAATTGGCCCTAAAGAATACCCGGAAATTACACCAGGCACCTTC
>NZ_JAHESD010000022.1 GCF_018598585.1 Chryseosolibacter indicum | reverse complement strand
AAATATTCTCGAAGATGCTAGTAAATCTTCAACACTTTCCAACGAAGATAGATTTTGGGCGCTTGATGCATTGACTTTCTGGGATACACAGGATCGACTTTATGAGCAGGTTCTCAATCGTATCGATCAGATGGAGGAGCTTGATCGAAAGGGCAACTTAAGAACAAAAGCTAAAATTGCATTGGTCATGAAGCAAATGATCGCGGCAGGCTTTACTGGTAATTTAAAAGGCATAGAGTCTGCATACAGCGCCGCCGTTGAGTTAGTAGAAAATGACAGAAACTTCATTAGAATCGTATCCTATAATCGCGCTTACGCTTACTACCATGCTTCAGATTATTCAAAAGTTAAAAGTATTATAGATGCACTTATAACGGAATACTATAATCACCTTAATCTCACACCGTCAGACGTCACAGCGAAGGGAGCAGATCACATTCTTCCAATTGTTTCGAAAATACCAACCTGGCAAGATGACTTAAAACGCCTGGCTGATTGTCTTGACTTACTTGCAAGCGCAAAGAAGCAACTTGGCTACAAATTAGATATGGAGCAAATACATGCATTAAAGTTCTATACCATGTGTCAGGCCATTCCATCTGCAATTCGGGTAGGGCTAAATGTGGTCGACCAATTAATGCGTGTAAATCCGAAGGAAGCCAGAAACATCATTGAAAATAGTATTCTTCCAATTGTTCAATTGCCAGAATTTGTGAAGTATCAATTTCAGGTTAGATTACAATATGCGGTGGTGCTCGCTAGCAATGGTGAGCTGGAGGCGGCAAGGTTAGAAACAGAGAAAAACAGGGCTAATGCGGTCTCTCAAAAGCAAAAAGAAGAACTTGAAAGACAAGTCTTAATTATTAATCGCCTCGCGGGGAATGCTGGTAAAAAAGCAAACCTTACTCTAAGCAAAAGCAACTACATCAATAAAAAAAGAAACATTAGTATTCCAAAACCTTCTCCCGCTCCGGCGCAAAGCAAAAAGATAGGTCGAAATGATCCCTGTTATTGTGGTTCAGGTATTAAGTATAAAAAATGCCATGGTAGTTGATATCATGGCTTATGGATTAGATAAGTGCTTATTGAACCACGAACTCAATTGCATCCATGTTTCGTACATTTCCAAGATAATCAACTGCCCTTATCTTGAGCGTATGAACGCCTTTTGTAACAAGCTTTAAAGGTTGTGTATACAAAACTTCTGCTTGCTTATTTAAGGTGTAGTAAATCGCTTTTGTACCTACCGATTTGTCTGTCGCAGCCATGTAAAAACTAGTACCCGATGCGTAAACTGGTATTTCCTGTTCTTTCGCAACCATTTTTTGTGTTCCTATTTTTTCAAGACTTGTATGTACAAAAATCTCTGGTGCTGTATTGTCTACAACAAAGAAGGCAGTTTTCACTGCAGAATTATTAACAAGGTCTGTTCCTACGTAGGACAGGGAATGCTTTCCTTCCGTAGTTACTTCGAAGGGATTTTCATAAGTTATCTCTTCGCCATCATCGATTTTGTAATCAATAATAGCGCTGCCAGACTCAGCATCGAAACTCTTTAAAGTAAAGACTGTTTTGTTGGTGACAAAGAGGGTATCTCGCGTAAAGACTTTTGGTGTGCCTACGCTATGTGTTACAACAGGGGGCTTATCATCTATGTATATGGCACTGATTTGTGTATTTGTGAAGGTAGCACCTACGTTGTCTAGCTGATCAATGGCTCGGTATCGGACTGAATATGTACCTTGTTTGGCAGGTAATGCAAAAGGAGCAGTATAGATTTGTTCTGCAGCTCCGTTTATACTGTAGAAAAGTTGTTTTACACCTGCCTTATTGTCACTCGCTTCCAGTGAAACCAATGTACTTGAGCTGGCATAAGATCTGCCCTCTGAAACCGCAAAGTTGGCATCAAACGAAGAAGTTACTTCTGGGCCTTTTGAATCGAGATAAAACGTAAATTTCTGGGGTACTTCGGTATTGCCTACATTATCGGAAGAGTAGTACGTGAGGGTGTGTTCACCATCAGTAAGGCTGGCCAGCGGGATTTTGCCACTGTAAAGGGCAGGCTTCTGCTCATCCAAATAGTATTCCGTCTTTTTCACTCCAGAGGCTGCATCTTTTACAGAGATTGAAATGGATGAACGCGGAGAAAGTATTTTGCCTTCAAGATGGCTTCCGTTAACTTCATGGCGTGAAGTAGGCGGTGTAAGATCTATTGTAAACGAAGCTGTTTTGAGTGGCTCAACGTTGCCTACTTTATCAACAGCAAAGTATTGCACATGATAATCTTTTTCATCTGTTAATGCGAAGGGAGACAAAAGACTTGTGAAAGGAGCCTGATTAATTGAAAGGTATGCGCCTTGCAAGCCCGACATTTCATCTTTCCCTTTTGCAAAAATCATAAGACCCTTACCAAAATAAGTCGTAGCGGATGCATGACGAGGTGCTCCGAGTAGTTCCAGTGAAGAAACAGGAGCAATACCATCTACATTAACAGGAAATGCAACGGTACTTTCTCCTCCTTTTAGGTTTTTACCATCATCATGCTTAATGTAGTGTTTACCATGCCCATCCCACTTCATTGGGTGGTTAGCCTCTTTCCCTTCTGTAAGGGTTATTGCTTCCGTTGAATTTGGAGAAGTTGATAGCTGTAGGTAAACAGGTAGAGACAGTGGCCAGAACAGATTTCCATCTGAATCTTTAAAAGGTTTCTTTTCAAATACTGGCATTTCTTGGGAGAATGCTGAAACAACGAAACAGAATGCCACCGCAGTAAAAAGTAAACGCATAAACAAATTCAAGTTTAGTAATGTTAGGCGGCGTCAAAATAGAAAAAAAAATACCACCTAAATATCGCATTCATTCCTTGCTGAGTTGCTGATAAAAACAAGTTCAATTTTCGTGGATACCATTACGTCATAGCAGGATATAAATTCGCTTAATGTTTAGCAAAAAGCACTTTTAATATTGTCACCAGATTAATGCGGACTATACTTGTAGAACCCATTATTCAACCGCTGTGATTATAAAACGTCCTGTTAAATCAGTTTTATTAGTGTTAGGCTAATAGATAGACATTGAGAATTGAACACATTTTACTGTTACCATACAAGTGTCACGTAAAATAGAAAAAGATTGTCTTGTATAATCAACTCCATAATGCTCCAACTTTGGCGTAAGAAAGAATAACTTAAAACGAATTGCTACGTCCTGTCCTCTATTGGAGACTGCCAAATGCCGGATTTCAAAAGCCTTTAATTTCTCCGCCGAACGACAATAAGTAATAAAACTTTCTGAAATGCTGGACAATCCATCACGAAAGTTATTATATTGAGCAATCGATTGCGCATATGTGCTAATTCGATTGTTTTACCCTAATTATATCTATGCTTAGTTTTTTACTTCTACCCCGAAGGGCCAAGAGCGTCTTTTTGATGCTCTTGATGATAACAACTTATTCTATCAAGGTTGTTGCTCAAAAACACACCGTTTCTGGTGTTGTCACATCTGACGATGGTCTCACGCTTCCAGGAGTCTCTGTTGTTGAAAAAGGAACGAGAAATGGAACAGTAACTGACCCGGACGGAAAATTTACACTTTCCCTCGCCGGAAGCAATCCTGTTATTGTGGTCTCATTTATTGGCATGAAGCCACAGGAAATAACTGTAGGCGATCGCACAACAATAGATGTAACGCTTGAAACTGATCTCACTACATTAGAAGAAGTTGTAGTGATAGGATACGGAACGGTGGACAGGCGTGATCTTACAAGTTCAGTATCTTCTGTTAACAATAAGCAAATTAAAGATATTCCGGTTAACAACGCGGCTCAGGCTCTTACAGGCCGTCTTGCAGGTGTACAAATTACTGCAGCAGAAGGCTCACCAAATGCTGACATACAAATAAGAGTACGTGGCGGCGGGTCTATTACCCAGGACAACTCACCTATTTATATAGTAGACGGCGTTCAGGTAGAAAATGCACTGAACGTTCTCTCACCTCAGGATATCGAATCTATCGACGTGTTGAAAGATGCTGCATCTACTGCTATTTATGGTGCACGAGGTGCTAATGGTATTGTAATCATTACTACTAAGGGCGGCAGAATTCAAAAGCCTACTGTTTCATTCAATTCATTAATTGGTGTTCGTAAGCTTGCTAACAAACTCGATGTTTGGAAACCCTACGATTTTGTGAAGTATCAATATGACCGTAGCCGTGGAAATAATACTCTCGAAGACCAGTTTCTTGAAAATTATGGCACCTATGAGGACATCGAACTTTATAAAGATGTGCCTTTTACTGATTGGCAGGATAAGGTTTTTGGTAGAAGCGCATTAATGCAAACTTACAATTTAGGAGTAACAGGCGGAGGTAAAGTTACTCAATATAGTGTAAGCCTTACTTCAAATACTGAAGAAGGTATTATGCTTGGCTCTGACTTCGACAGAAAGCTTCTTAACGTAAGACTTGATAACAACATAACTAAATGGCTTAAGATCGGATTAAATGGTCGTCTTAATCATACAGTAGTAAATGGCGCAGGTACAGCCGAAGCTGGGTCGTCAGCTACAAACAGACTTCGTCACAGTGTAAAGTATGAACCAATTGTTATTCCTGGTCAACCACTGGATTACTATGATCCTGAATATGCAGCTGAAACAAATGCAAATAGCCTTGCGCTCGTTAATCCCATTCTGTTAACAAAACAGGAATACAAGCAGGAGTTAACCAAGGTCGGAAATATTAATGGCTACGTATCTTTCAAAATTACTGACTACCTCTCTTTTAAGAGTACATTAGGTTATGACAATGCACGTGAAAGAACAAGGGTATTTAATGATACTGTAACAAATGCTTCAAAAACAAATGGACAAGGTTTACCGATGGCTTCCATAACAAAAGAAAGGGGCCAAACATTTAATAACTCAAATGTGTTAAGTTTTTCTTCAGCGGGATTAAAATCAATTTTTGGAGAAAAGCATAAGCTTGATATGATTATTGGGCATGAATTGTATGAAAGAGATATATCAACAGACTTTCTCGATAGCAGATTCTTTCCAAGAAACACCAGTCCCGGTATTGCTTTTGGGCAGATGGGGGAATTAGGTGAAATACAAGCAACATCCAGATTAAGAAAGTCAGAAGAAAAGTTGCTTTCTTATTTTACCCGGGTTAATTACTCCTTTAATGACAAGTACCTTGTCACATTGAGTTATCGTCGTGATGGTTCTTCAAAATTTGCTGACGGAAAGCGTTGGGGATCCTTCCCGGGTGCTTCTCTAGCCTGGAGAATTTCAAATGAACCATTCTTTAGTCCACTTTCTAATGTTGTCTCTGAAATGAAGATAAGAACATCTTATGGAGCTTCTGGTAACAATAGAATTCCAAATTATCTTTATTACTCTATTTTTCAGTTAGGCCAAAATGGAAGCTTTTACTCTTTTGATGAGCAATTACAGTCAGGTTATTCCCCTGTTTCACTTGCAAATAATAACCTTGTCTGGGAAAGTATAGTATCTCAAAATGTTGGTATTGATGCAGGTTTCTTTAATAACCGCGTTCAATTATCTGTTGACTATTATAACAACCAAAGCAAGGATCTTTTACTAGAACGTGTTGTTCCTTCTAGTTCTGGTTATAGTACACAGATTCAAAACGTCGGCAAAACATCCAACAAAGGAGTTGAAATCCAGTTATCAGGTACACCAGTTACGCGCGGAGACTTTTCATGGAATGCGGGTTTCAATATCTCGTTTAACAAAAATAAAATAGAAAGCCTCGGCCCAGGTCTTAAGTCATTCCCTCAACCATCAGGGTGGAGTGGTTCTAGCCAGACAGCAGACTACATTGCTAAAGTAGGTGAATCTGTAGGAACGATCTGGGGATTTCAAACAGACGGTTTCTATAAAATAGAAGACTTCACTTATGAGGCAGCTACACAGAAGTATACTTTAAAAGATGGTATAGCTAATAATAAAGGAATTACTTCATTAGATCCTGTGCCCGGTATGATTAAGTTTAAAGATATCACACCTGACAACGTAATCAACGATGCAGATAGAACCATTATCGGAAATGCCTCTCCTAAATTCTTTGGAGGCTTAAATCAGCAATTCGCATACAAGAATTTCGACTTGAGTGTATTCGTAAACTTCCAGTATGGAAACGATGTATTGAACGCAAACAAACTAGAGTTCACCAGTGGATATACCCCTAGATCAAACCTGCTTACCATAATGGACGGAAGATGGACAAATGTAAATGCTGAAGGACAGGTGGTAACAGACCCTGCTGCATTAGCAGATTTAAATAAAGATGCAACCATTTGGTCTCCATTAACTACAGCAAGTTCATTTGTTGTACATTCCTGGGCAGTTGAAGATGCTTCCTTTATTCGTATTAACAACATAACATTAGGATATACTTTACCACAGTCGATTTTCAGTAAAATTAAAATCAATAGTTTTAGGGTCTATGGAACCCTGAACAATCTTGCGGTATTCTCAAATTACTCAGGTTACGATCCAGAAGTGAACACGCGTAGAAACTCACCACTTACTCCTGGTGTAGACTACTCCGCTTACCCGCGCAGCAGGGGGTACATTTTCGGACTTAACATAACTTTTTAAATTCTGGTAGCTATGAAATCAAGTCGTTTTTCAAAATATATACTTCTTATCGCGATTAGTATCGCCCCGTTTTATTCGTGCGAGGATTATCTTGATGTTAATCCAATAACTGAAGTAGGACCAGATAAGGTGTTCTCAGATTCTGAAGGTGCCATGCAGGCTCTTGTATCAGCCTATGCTGCGTTAGGAGGAGACAACGCATATGGCATCCGTTTGAGCATGTACTATCCCTATGACAATGATGAAATGATGGGACAAAGTGGGAACAACGCAGACAATGAGCGAAGAGACATTGCTCATTACAATGTTCAGGCGGGTAATACACAATTGGCCTCGCCATATGATCAATTGTATAGAGGGATCGAACGTGCTAATATTTGCATCTACTATGTTCCAAAAATGGAGAGTTACAATAATGGATCTGAGCAGGAGAAAGCAGAGTTGAGACGCATATACGGAGAAGCTTTAACATTAAGAGCGCAGTTCTATTATGAACTGGTTAGAAATTGGGGTGATGTGTCGGCTCAATTTGAACCTTCAAGCTTTTATACAGGACCAAGATCAAAAGTTGACAGAGATGTAATTTACGATCGCATTCTTGCTGATTTGGAAGAAGCAGCAACACTGGTACCCTGGAGAGGTGATGTGCCAGCTGATGAAAGAATCACGCAAGGCGCTGTGAGAGCTTTAAGAGCAAGAATAGCATTGGCTGCTGGAGGTTATTCTTTGAGATGGGATCAGATGAAACGCAGAGCTGACTATCGTAATCTATATGAAATTGCAAGGAGCGAAACCAAGAAAATTATTGATGAAGGAAGACATGATCTCAATCCAAGCTTTCAGGCAGTTTTTAAAGATTACATCTGCGGGCATAAGCTGGAACCAAATGGAGAAATAATTTGGGAGGTTGCTATGGCTGGAGGAGGTCCCAGTACAGGTGATTCTAAATTGGGCTATTATAATGGCCCCCGTGCTAATGGAAAAGGAAATGGTGCTTTAACAGTTCTACCTACAACATTTTATGCATTTGATCCTGCTGATTCCCGCAGAGATGTTACTTGTGCTGCCTACGATATTGATGTAAATAAAAATGTAACAGCACGTCAGCTTAACGCAATAGTTGATGGCAAATATAGAAGAGATTGGGTTACTCCAGATGTATTCGAATCTAATGGACAATACTTTGGATTAAACTGGGTAATGATAAGGTACTCTGATGTACTACTCATGTTTGCTGAAGCTGAAAATGAATTAAATAATGGTCCTACAGCAGATGCTATCAATGCTTTTGAAAAAGTAAGATTAAGAGCCTTTGGCGGTGATGCAGCCCTTATCGGAACAACACCTGCAGATTATAATGGTTTCTTTGAAGCAATTAAAAATGAAAGAATGCTCGAGCTATGTGGTGAAGGTGTTCGGAAATACGACCTTATACGGTGGAACATTCTAGGTCAGCGTTTAACAGAAGTTAAGAAACAGATGGAAGATTTAGTAGCAGGTAATCCGCCATATCAGAATATTCCTTCGGTTATGTACTATCAGCCTCAATCAAAAACAATGAACTGGGTAACTTCTCTCTACAGCCCGTCTCCAACAACAGCACCTTCTGGCGCAACAAGCATAAACTGGAGATCAAGTACCATAAAAACTACTTTGATTGATGTATTAGGTTATGCTTTTACACCGAATAAAAGCGAGCTTCTTCCATTTCATACATCTACCCTTGAAGCCAACCCAGAGCTGGGGGGGAATAATTACGGATATTAATCACTGTTCAAAGCTTAACTCATTAATATGAATAGTCTTAAAAAAATATTGAATAGCGCGCTTCTGGCACTCGCTATTACAACCGTCTTCGTTGCTTGTAAAGACGATGAAGATGATTTTGAACTTAAACGCAGATTTAAACCTGCCGCTTTTGAAATAGAAGAAGGAGAAACCTCCGCAACAATAAAGTGGAGTCGTTCACTTTTTACACTTCCTGGTGACGTTGAGTACGTTGTAGAGATATCAAAAGACAGCACCAACTTTACAAATGTCGAATTTACTTCCAATACAAAAGAACCAGAAGTAATTATTAATGATACACAAATCGATATCAAAACAAATTACTTTGCAAGAGTAAAAGCTGTAGGAGGTAGTGGTGCTGAAGATTCCAATTGGTTGGTAAGCGAATCGTTTCAGATTACGGGAGAAGTATTGGTTCTACCGGTCCGCGAACATGACATTATTATTGATGCCGTAAGAATTAGATGGAAACCAAATGCTGTTATTACAAAAATTATACTTACACCGCAGGTAGGTGAACCGAAGGAGATAGTGATTCCTTCAGAAGAACTTGCTCAAGGTGAAAAGATAGTTACGGGCTTAACTAATAATGCAAATTATACAATTGAAGTCTTTAAAGACGATATCGGAAAAGGAAGCGTTTCATTCAGAACGAAAAACGCCTATACGGATGCTAACATCGTTGACCTACGTGGCATACAGGGAAAGACAGGCATACTTTCCGATACACTTAATGATATTCCTTCTGGAAGTGTGATATATCTGAAAAGAGGTTTGAAGTATGAATTCAATGCTACGAGTACTTCAAAAGCTTTTAGCAAATCTGTGCTTATTTTAAGTGGTCCTGATTTTATTGAAGAATACGCACAAATTAATATAAATGGAACTAGTTTAAATATCGTTGCAAATAGTACCATCGATTCTTTGGTTTTTAAAGACATTATAATACGCGGTACCCGAAAGGAAGAGAGCTACAACGGCGATTATCTATTTAATATAAACGCAATAGGAACAATTAAAAAAATGAAGTTTGAAGGGTGTAGGGTAAGAGTGCTTCGCGGCGTTGTTCGTATGCAGGCTGGTACAACGGGTACAAAAGTTGAAAACTATTTAATAAACAATTGTGTCATGGATAGCATCCGGGAGTACGGAATCGGTACTGCCAATAATTCCAATCTCTTTGCCAATATTAAAGTATCTAACAGTACTTTCTATCGTTTCAGAAAATTATTGGATTTAAGGGTTGCGGGTAATAATTCTTTAGTATTAGAAAATTGCACCTTAAATGAGGTGCCCGCCGCAGGTCCCGCTGGTAGCCCTAACTTCTTAATTGATTTCAATACCTTTGGTTCAGCAAATCCTATAGTCATAAATAACTGTGTGATAGGGAAGACATGGATCGAGACCAATGGTACTACTGATGGGGGAGCAATAAGGGTTACAGGAACCAATGTTAGTGCTACTAGTACCTACGTCTTATCAGATTTTATCACGAACAATGAGAGTTACAAGATTACGGGTGCGTCTGCCTACACCGGTGCTTCAACTGCTGTGTTTGCTGATCCTGCAAAAGGGGATTTTAAAATCAAAGATACAGCCTTTCCTGGCGCGCGATCCGCAGGTGATCCACGCTGGAGATAAAGATAAAGGTGAAATTCAAGAAATAAGGGTAGAGTTTAAAAGCTCTACCTTTAGTTTTTTAATTTAATAGTTAAAGCCCTGTACTTTCTCTTCCGACAACACAAATAGGTTTAAAGGTCCTCTCCCTACCCTCAGCCCAACCTCTCCCTAACGTCAACCTATGGTTTCCCTATGCTTTGTCTAGTATTTGTCTAACCCTTGTCTAGGTTTCTCTAGACGAAAACGTGTGCAAAGCGCACTTGTTTTATAGCTTTCTCATTATCAGTACTTTAACTAATCTTTGATTTCTAAGTCATATACTGTAATCTCACTACAGTGTCACACTTTACTTTTAAAACTGAATCAGGTAACGATTAAGACAAACAAAGGCGCATAAGCGCTACCATTAACAAAAATTGACTTTTAGGTTAAGAAAAAAACATCTAGATTGAACAATCGATTGCATTATGATCTCAACAACAAGATATATTGGCGTAGCGGTACTCCTCACCATACTATTGTCTTTTACACTTCAACAAAAAAAAATTAAAGTTTATCTCATTGGCGATTCTACTATCGCCGATAAACAACCCGACAAATTCCCGGAAACTGGATGGGGTACTCCTTTTAAAGTTTTCTTCGACTTAACAGTCACTGTAGACAACAGGGCTAAAAACGGAAGAAGCACTCGAACTTTCATCTCCGAAAACCTCTGGCAACCAGTGTTAGACGCACTGCAGGAAGGCGATTATGTTTTTATGCAGTTCGGCCATAACGATGAGTCTAAAGAGAAAGTAGACAGATATACATCTCCCGAAGATTATAAGAAAAACCTTACAAAGTTTATTACAGAAACACGCAGTAAGAAAGCCAACCCCGTTCTCCTTTCACCTGTAACAAGAAGAAAATTTGACAAGAATGGAAAGATTGAAGAAACGCACTCCGAATATTCTAAGCTTGCCCGTGAAGTAGCAAAAGAACTAAACGTTCCCTTTATAGACCTCGATGAGAAAAGCAGGCAGCTTCTTCAACAGTTCGGTGAAGAAAATTCGAAGCTTCTCTTTTTGCAATTAGCTCCTGGTGAACATCCTAACTATCCTGAGGGTAAAAATGACAACACTCACTTTAATGAATTGGGGGCAAGAAAGATGGCACAGATTGTTTTAGCAGAAATTGTGGCACTTCGTTTGGAACTTGCCAATAGGGTAGTTAATTATAAAAAAGCACAATGAAGCATTTCAGATTGTTTAGTTTCCTTTTCTTGATCTCCGTGGCTTTACATGCACAGGAAAAGATAATCGCTTTTCCCGGTGCTGATGGATACGGTAAGTATACCACCGGAGGAAGGGGAGGAAAAGTAGTGATAGTCTCGAACCTTAACGACCACGGACCTGGTAGCCTTCGCGAAGCTTTATCAATGAAAGGGCCCCGGATAATTGTGTTTTCAGTAGCAGGAAATATAGAACTTGAATCAGACCTGGAAATTAAAAATGGCGATGTAACCGTTGCTGGACAATCAGCACCCGGGGGCGGAATATGCATAAAAAATTATCCGGTTGAAATTGTGGCTGATAATGTCATCATCAGATTCATGCGTTTTCGCTTAGGCGATGAAAAAGCACAACAGGCAGACTCCTTCGGTGGTACAAAAGGAAAACAAAATATTCTGATCGACCATTGTTCAATAAGCTGGGCAACTGATGAGTGCGCAAGCTTTTACAGAAACAAAAACTTCACAATGCAATGGTGTATCATCTCTGAGAGCTTAAACAAATCGGTGCATGAAAAAGGCGAACATGGATATGGTGGTATATGGGGCGGTGAAAGAGCTTCGTTTCATCACAATCTGCTTGCAAGCCATAATAGTCGTATGCCACGTTTCAGCGGATCTTCAACCACACCCAATTCTCCTGACGAGCTTGTTGACTTCAGAAACAACGTCATCTATAACTGGGCAAGCAACAATACTTATGGGGGCGAGAAAGGAAGATATAACGTAGTAAACAATTATTACAAACCCGGGCCAGCCACTAAGTCAAAAAGGCTTTGGTTTATTAATCCATCTGCACCATACGGAAAGTTTTATATATCTGGCAATTGCCTCGATGGTCACCTTGATGTCACAGGAAACAATATCAAAGGTGTTAAAGCAGATTATCCTGATTCTGCCATTGTTAATAAACCATTTGATGTAGAGGCCATACACGAGCAGTCAGCAAAGAAAGCTTATGAGCTAGTACTTAAAAGTGCAGGAGCAAGCCTACGCCGTGATGCTGTAGACCTCCGTGTAGTAAGTGAAGTAAGAAGCGCCAGCTCCTCATTAGGCAAAAACAAAAACGGTATTATCGATTCTCAGAATGACGTAGGCGGGTGGCCTTTGTTAGCCGCAGTCAATGACGAAAGGGATTCAGATGCTGATGGCATTCCCGATAATTGGGAAAGGAGAAATAAGCTCGACTTAAAAAATCCTAAGGATGCATCTGAGAGAACATTAAATAAAAACTACGATAACATAGAAGTATACTTGAACGCTTTGGTTGATAAGGTAATTGTTAAGTAGGTAAATGAAACTTCTTCTTGTTTTACTTTTTGGTGTTATCTATCTACAGGCACAACAAACAAATGATCAGCATTACATATCGAGGGTTTGGGTTTCTGATTTAGGTAATGGAAGCTATAAAAATCCCGTTCTGCATGCTGATTATTCTGATCCTGATGTTTGCCGTGTAGGAGAAGATTTTTACATGACTGCTTCAAGTTTCGATGCAATACCTGGGCTTCCTATTCTTCATTCAAAAGATCTCGTTAACTGGCAGCTCATAGGCCATGCCTTAAAACGGCAGCCTCCTTATGAACACTTTGAGAAAACACAACATGGTAATGGTGTTTGGGCCCCTGCTATTCGTTACCACAACAATGAGTTTTATTTGTATTATCCCGATCCTGATTTTGGTATTTATCTTACAAAAGCAAAAGATCCTAAAGGTCCTTGGAGTGCCCCTGTATTAGTTGAAGGCGGAAAAGGCTTGATAGATCCTTGTCCCTTATGGGATGATGATGGAAAGGTGTATCTCGTTCATGCATTCGCGGGTAGCCGTGCCGGGATCAAGAGCATTATTGTAGTTAAAGAACTGAATAAGGAAGGAACTAAGGTTGTTACGGAAGGAAAACTTGTTTATGATGGTCATGAACTTGACCCTACGATAGAAGGCCCTAAGTTTTATAAACGAAACGGATATTACTACATATTCGCTCCCGCAGGAGGCGTTTCTACCGGCTGGCAACTTGCGTTACGTTCTACAAGTGTGTATGGTCCATACGAGAGAAGAGTTGTAATGGAACAAGGAAAAACGATCATCAACGGTCCTCATCAGGGTGCATGGGTTACAATTGAAAATGGTGAGGACTGGTTTTTACATTTTCAGGATAAAGATGCCTATGGTAGGGTTGTTCATCTGCAACCGATGAAGTGGATTAATGATTGGCCGGTAATTGGGGTAGACACAGATGGAGATGGGAAAGGTGAACCTGTTATAACGTACAAGAAACCCAATGTTGGTAAAACTTATCCCATTCAGACGCCGCCTGAAACAGATGAATTTAATTCCCTCAACTTAGGATTGCAATGGCAATGGCAGGCCAATCCTAAAGCGATATGGTCTTTTACTAATCCCAATAACGGCACGCTTCGGTTATATTCTCAACTCGTTCCTCCTCATGCTGAAAATCTTTGGGATGTCCCCAATCTCTTACTGCAAAAGTTTCCAGCTGAAGAGTTCATAGTAACAACCAAACTCTCTTTTCATCCCAATACCAAATTGGAAAATGAAGAAGCAGGTCTAATAGTACTAGGACAAAATTATGCAGCTCTTACTATCCGAAGCTCGAAAGATGGACTACAACTTTTATACAACACTTGTAAAGAAGCAAACAACGGAGCTGCTGAGGTAGAAACAGTAATAGCCTCACCGAAAGGCAACACAATCTACTTTAGAACAGAGGTTATCAAAGGAGCATTGTGTAAGTTTAGTTATAGTTTCGATGGTAATAAATTCCTGGATGTTTCTGATCCTTTAAATGCCAAACCTGGCCGTTGGGTCGGAGCCAAAGTAGGAATATTCTGTACACGACCATCACAGACAAATGATTCAGGCTATGTAGACTTCGACTGGTTTAGAGTTGAACCTTTACCTGGCAATAAAAAGTAATCTTAAGGTTTCTTAACAAAACATCCATGCTACGTTTACATTCAATTGTAGTAATTATTTGTATCGTTTCTTGTCTTCCATTGGCGATACCGGCGCAGGTAACCTATAAAAAAGAAATTACAGTGGCCCATGATGGCTCTGGAGATTTTACTTCTTTGCAGGAAGCAATTAATTCCCGTAAAGCATTTCCTGAGGAGTATAACATAATTCGCATTAAACCCGGAACGTATAAAGAAAAGATAGAAGTGTCTTCATGGCTCACTAAAGTCAGGTTAATAGGAGAAGACCCACTTACAACAATCATAACGTTCGATGATTATTCCGGCAAAGGGGGCATTAACACTTTTACCTCGTACACTGTAAAAGTAACGGGAAATGATTTTTATGCAGAAAACATAACGTTCGAAAACGCAGCGGGACTAGTAGGCCAGGCCGTTGCCATACACGTAGAAGCAGATAGATGTGTATTTTACAACTGCAGATTTATTGGTAATCAGGATACCATCTACACGGGTGGTGAAAGAAGCCGCCAATACTTTAAGAAGTGCTACATAGAAGGAACCACAGATTTCATTTTTGGAGGAGCTACCGCACTCTTCGAAGATTGTCACATTCACAGCAAGAAGAATTCCTATGTAACAGCGGCCTCCACTGCAGAAGGCCATAAATTTGGTTATGTATTTAAGAACTGTACCCTTACCGCTGCACCAGACATTACCAAAGTTTATCTGGGCAGGCCTTGGCGTAATTATGCTAAAACTGTTTTTATTAATTGCAATTTAGGTGAGCATATTGTTAAGGAGGGATGGCACAACTGGAATAAACCCGATGCAGAGAAAACAACGTTCTATGCAGAATATAAATCTACAGGTAAAGGAGCATCACCGGGTACCAGGGTTCAATGGTCTAAACAATTAACAAGGCAGGAAGTAGCGAAGTATACCACTTTCAATATCCTGGGAGGTATTGATAAATGGAAGCCGGAAATTAGACGATGAGACAAAGAAATCAGATCATCCTTATTTTAATAAAAGGTTTTAAAGATTATCCTGAAACTGATTAAGATTACAACTATCCCTACAATAAGCATCATTAATTTTACAGGAATTCTTTTCGAAGCATAGGCTCCAATAGGCGCAGCAATTACACCTCCTAATATAAGTCCGGCAATTACATTCCAATGCTTAATTCCGATGATAGAAAAGAAGGTGAGCGAGCTTGCAAGGGCTACAAAGAATTCAGTTAAGTTAACGGATCCAATTGTATATCGTGGATGTCTTCCTCCCGCAATAAGTGTAGAGGAAACAATAGGCCCCCAACCACCACCTCCGATTGAATCCATAAATCCACCAAACGTGGCAAGCTTAGGAATATGTCTCGTCTTTATTTTCTTCTTCTGAGTGCCAAGGGCCTTTCTTATAATTACGATTCCCAGATATAAGGTATAGAGTGCAATAACAGGTTTAATGTAATCATTGTATTGTTCAAGGTAAGAAAGAACAAGTGCACCAAGTGCTGCGCCGAGTACGCCCGGCAATAACAAAGTTTTAAAGAGCTTTTTATTCACATTCTGAAACCTTAGGTGCATAAGACCAGACACACCACTGGTAAATATCTCAGAAGTATGAATACTCGCACTTGCTGCAGCCGGAGAAACTCCAAAGGACAAAAGAAATGTTGATGCGCTAACGCCGTAAGCCATCCCCAGTGCGCCGTCTATCATTTGTGCTATAAATCCCGCGAGGAGAAACAATTCAAAATCACTCCCAACCAACGCTTCTGCAATATTATAGTAATAAGAGATTGTATTATAATTCCATACAACAACCAGTATCAATCCACCAGTTAGTAAGGTTAGTATTACTCTTTTAATAGATATGCGCTTCTCACTTAAATCAATAGCAGTAACAGCGGGCGATATTCTGTTTGGTTGTTCGTCGTTCCTCATCCCTTTTTCTAATAATCGAAACAAATTTATTAAAAAAAATATTAAGTCTATTGATTTGATAGATTTTAGTATTATGTTTGTCTCACAATAAGTCAATTATCCACCAATTGATTTTATACAGAAGAAGGGAGAGTGTAGGCTCTGTGAACTTCTAGCAACCTGTTTAATATAAGGTGCTAATGCCTATCCTTAATAAGGAACTATAAAATTTAAAAAGCGATGGAAAATCAACATTTCACTTATCAAAATCTAAGTATGCGCAGTTCCTCTATGAAACTGTGTTGTTGTTGCTCTCATTAAATACACTTATTGTATTACCCGTAATATTTGCTTTTACTACTGAATGAATACGTTCATCAGTCATTCATATGGCTTCTGGATGCATCGGTCTTTTTGATCTTGGTGGAATTTCAACAAGACGTGGTGCATTCCTGTTGCCGCCAATTAATAATTCACTTAAATCTTAAATGTTAATTATACATGAAATCATTCATTTCATTTCTTATAGTTTACTTTCTGCTTTTGATAGCAAGCGCATCGTTCGCACAGTCAGAAGGTCAAACAAAGAAAGTTGTTATTACAGGGGCACGTTTTACTTATCCATTATTACAAAAATGGATCAATGAGTATAAGGAAGTAAATCCTTCTGTTGAAGTAATTATTAATCCGCGTACCACTTCCGATCCTGCTTCTTATGACTTACTAATTGAAGCATATCAGTTAAGTAGGGAAATTCAGGAAGAGCGGGAAGTTATTTCCTTAGGCCGATATGCGTTATTGCCAATAGCAAACTCGAAATCACACTTCGCAAAGACATATGAAGAAAAGGGGCTCGATAAAGACTTGTTAAAACAAATTTTCTTTCATGACATCTATACAAGCAAAGAAAAACAAAAGCAGGTTAGAGTTCCTTATACCGTTTATACAAGACTTCAAAAAGCAGGACCTCCAATTACTTTCGCAAAGTATTTTGGATATGAACAACAGAATATAAAGGGAAACGCTATTGCCGGAGCAGACGAACATCTTATCAAAGCGTTACTAAAGGATTCTACAGCAGTATCCTATAATAACCTGGGACTAATCTATAACACTAAAACAAAACAGGTTATTGATGGACTAACCATTTTACCCGTAGACTTAGACGACAATGGCCGGATAACAAACGATGAAAAAATATATTCATCACTAGATAATGTACTGGCTAAACTGGAAAGTGAAGAGGTGAAAAACGTGCCAATTGCAGATTTTCATCTCTCTATAAAAAAGAGAGGCTACAATGCAGATGCTCTTAAATTTTTGCTTTGGGTAATTTATAACGGACAAGACGATCTTAATGAATTTGGTTTTTTGAAACCTGATCTCAAACGTTTCTCCGAAGAGAAGCAGAAGTTTGAGCACCTCACCAGGAAATAATAAAAGTATTTATTCTATACATAAAGAGATTGCTGACAGATACATCAGCTCTTTTGAAAGGTGGATTCAATTGAGTTGATGTATTTGAAGGCAGGTATTATCAAAAAAGTCAGGACATCCATGAATAAAAAATTACTCAGTATATTCTTTTTCCAGTTAACTGTCGCCTTGGCCTTGGCCCAGGAAAATGTTAAGGGTATTGTTAAGGACGATTCAGGTGTGCCTATTCCAGGGGCTACCGTAAATGTAAAGGGGACGACAAAATTTGCAGTTACAGATATTGATGGCCAGTTTGTACTTGCATCTGCAAAGGAATTCCCATTCTCTCTTCAGGTTAACCTGGTCGGCTATAAATCACAAGAGATAGAAATCTATGAATTGATTGACGAGCCACTGGAAGTTGTGTTAAAAAATGATAACCTCCTTGACGAAATTGTTGTAGTAGGATATGGTACCCAGGAAAGAAAGGACCTGATAGGATCTATAGTCAAAGTTAATCCTGCCGAAGTAAAATCGATACCAACAGGAAGCTTTGATGCGCAATTGCAGGGGAAGGTATCCGGTGTACAAATTTCAAGTAATACCAGTGTTCCGGGAGAAACAGTTAATGTACGTATCAGAGGAGCAACGTCAATTAATGCAGACAATGACCCTCTTTACGTAATAGATGGTGTATTCATAAACAGCAATAGTCTTCAGACACTCAGTACTGGTGGAAAATCTACTTCACCCATTGCTGATATAAATCCTTCAGATATAGAAAGTATTGAAGTGCTTAAAGATGCTGAGGCTACAGCTCTCTACGGCTCTCGAGGTGCAAATGGTGTTGTCATCATTACTACCAAACGAGGAAATTTTGAACAGAAGCCGACGATAAATTTTAATGCTTCTTATGGATGGGCGAAGGCACAAAAGCTTTGGGATCTCGCAACGGGACCAGAACACGCACAATTAGTAAATGAGTGGTGGATTAATTCTGGTATTGATGATCCTAAGCTAAACCGTACTTTCGCCAACAGACCTTTTCGGCCAGTGTCAGAAGGAGGAAGGGGGCTTCCTGAAGAACAGCAAACTTACGACAGGCTTAGTGAAGTATTTCGAACTGCTGTACTTCAGAATTATGATATATCGTTGACGGGCGGTACAACTAATACCAAGTATTACATAGGAGCGGGATATAATAAACAGGAGTCAATATTGCGTCCTATTGATTTCTCCCGTGCCAGTTTTAAAGTTAATCTCGATCAGAAAGTAACAGATAAACTACAGATTGGAGTTAGTAACGTACTAACTCGTTCAGATAGAAACCAGGGCAGAGCCGGAGACGGACCTCAGGGAGGAATTCTGCAGGCTGCACTACATACACCTACCTATCTGTCTCCTTATAATGAAAGTGGCGTTTTAGTTGGCAGAGCTGGGTTTGATAATGTTACCCTGTTAATGCAAAACTATGATATCGGATCAGTAAGCTTACGTTATATCGGAAATATATACGGAGAAGCAGAACTTATCCCTGGCTTAACATTTCGTTCAAGTTTTGGAGTCGACTACAATAACTACGACGAATCTGAATACTGGAATACTTTTACGCTACTTGGAGCACAAGGCGGTTTAGCTACTTCAAGTGTTAGTCAATTTACGTCGTTATTAAATGAACAGACGTTATCCTATAAGAAAGAGATTGGGAAACATTCGTTTGGTGCACTGGTAGGTAATACCCTTCAAAGTGATGTTCTTACGCGGACATACGCAGAAGGTCGCGGATTTGCGAGTAACGATCTGAAAACAATATCTGCGGCGGCTACCACAGCAAGTACACAGAGTTGGACAAAGAGCAATCTTGCATCATTCTTTGCAAAAATTAATTATGGATTTAATAGTCGTTATCTCATAGATGTAAGTCTACGCGCCGATGGCTCGTCACGTTTCGGTGCCGATAATAAATGGGGTTACTTCCCTTCTGTTGGTGCTGCATGGCGTGTTAAACAGGAAAATTTCCTAAAGGACGTTAATGTCATCAGTGATCTTAAACTTCGTACAAGTTTTGGCGTAATTGGAAATCAGAATGGTATTGGCAACTTCGCGGCACAAGAACTTTGGTCAGGAAGTGCCTCTTATCAGAATAATCCAGGACTTTCACCTCAACAACTTTCAAATGCTGATCTTAAATGGGAGACCACACGACAGTTTAATGTAGGTGTAGATGTTGGTTTGCTTGCTGACAGAATCTCGTTTGAATTCAACGTGTACAATAAATATACCACCAATGGTTTGCTGCTTGTTGCATTACCTGCAAAAACAGGCTTTTCAAGTTATTGGAAAAATGGCGCAGAGATTAGTAATAAAGGATTTGAATTTGCAATCACATCTCAGAACATATCCAAACGAGACTTTTCATGGACAACAAGTTTTAACATTTCAAGAAACGTAAATAACATCGAGAAACTTGAGAACCCGTTAAAATATGGAAGCCGTGATTTGATTCTTCAGCAGGAGGGGCATCCGTTGTATTCTTTCTGGGTGTATAAAGAACATGGGGTTGATCCTCAAACTGGAAATGTAATTTACGATGAAGTTGTAAAAGATGGTAAAATCACAACAGAAGATCGTCAAATCTATGGAAGCATCTGGCCCGACTTCTTCGGCGGTATTACAAACAATTTAAACTATAAAGGATTTGATCTTTCAGTATTCTTTGCCTTTCAATATGGCAACCAAATATATAATCACAATAGGTTCTTTGGAGAAGGCGGAGGAGCGCGCGATGCCGCTCGCGTTATCTTTAAACATAACATAAATCGTTGGCAAAAGCCGGGTGACATTACGGATGTTCCAAGACCTGATGATGTAAACAGAAATAATTACAAAGATGGTGGAAGTCGATGGCTTGAAGATGGCTCTTTCCTTAGGCTTCGTTCTTTAACATTAGGTTATACGGTGCCTTCCAATGTAGCTCAACGCCTTAATCTTTCATCACTTAGATTTTATGTAGCAGGAAGTAATCTTCTGCTGTTCACAAACTACACTGGTCTTGATCCCGAATCAGCTTCTAGTAGTAGTCAGAACGAACAAGGGATTGACCTTGGAACTCCACCTCAACCCCGAAGTATCCAATTTGGTATTAACCTCTCATTATAAAGTTGGCATATGCGTAACAGCAATTTTAATATATACGTAACATTCTCCCTTGTAGCACTCACAGTACTTTCATCCTGCGACGAGTTCCTTGATGTAAAGCCAAAGGACGCACTGGCGACAAGTGAGACCGTAATCCTAGATAAATCATCGGCAGAGTCGGCCCTTCGCGGTCTCTACAATGCACTTGGTGATGCTGGGTATTATGGAACATCGTTTCAATCTATTGGCTATTTGTCCGGTGATAATATTCAATGGACCGGCTCTCAATCTCAAGTACAGGAGTTTATTAATCGCAAGGTGAATGCTGACAATGCCACTATCAGTTCTGCATGGAATGCGATCTATCGTACAATCAACAGGGCTAATAATATACTGGCGGCTGTTCTTGAAATAAAAGATGCTACGCTCTCGGAGTCTCTTAGAAGCCAGATTTTAGGTGAAGCTTATTTTATAAGGGGATTGGCATATTTCGACCTTGCCAGAACCTGGGGTGGAGTTCCCATCGTTACTTCTCCAACTAAAGCAGCTGGCGATAATGCCAATGTTGCTAAAACTTCAGTTTCTGATACGTACGCACAGGCATTAAAAGATCTTGATGCTGCCGAACCCTTACTACCGGAAACAATAGACAGGTACCGGGCTACGAAGAAGACCGTTTGGGCATTGAAGGCCAGGTACTATTTGTATCAGAATAATTATGTAAAAGCGGATGAATATGCAACGAAGATTATTGCAGATGTACGGTACAAACTTTTAAAACCATTTAACGCATTCTTTGCTTCCAATGCGCGAGGAACAGATGAATCCATATTTGAATTGTTTTATAACGGAACAACAGAAGTAAATGCGCATAGAAATCAGTGGCAACCTCAGTCAAACGGAGGTACAAGACAATGGGCACCAAATGATGCTTTGGTAAAACTTTTAAACGACCCTACCATTGGAGGAACAAGAAGTACGCTGGTTGCAAAAGACAATCAAAACAGATGGTACGGCAATCTGTACTACAGAACTCCTGCATCTGATCCATCTTATATAATACGAATAGCAGAGTTGTACTTAATAAGAGCTGAAGCACGGGCTCAACAAGATCAATTAAATGATGCGTTGAATGATCTGAACGCAGTACGTGATCGTGCTGGCTTGCTGGCAATTACTGCATCATCAAAAGAAGAAATCTTACTGACAATTGAAAACGAGCGAAGAGTTGAATTTGCACTTGAACCCCATCGGTGGTTCGATTTGGTCCGGACGGGAAGAGCAGATGAAGTTTTAAATGTAACCGAACCTTTCAGGCTTGTATTTCCTATTCCAGCTGACCAAGTGTTAACCGATGGTGATTTGGTGCCTCAAAACGATGGTTACTAGTTTAAAAAATAAATTATCTTTTATGGAACTTATAGAAACACCTGTAGCCCGGAAAGAAAAAAGTATAGTTAACGGTGGGCATGAGTTGAAGGATAAAAAGGATAACGTTCCCGTTACTCCAGCTTGGACTGCTTATGAGAAAGTAGCTTTCAGATTCTTTTTTATTTACTTCCTTCTGCAGGTGGTTCCTCTGGATTGGAAGTATTACAGCGACCTGCTGGCTCTTGACTGGTCGCCATTACACTTCAGTAATATCTTTTATGCTGCACGATATACGCCGAGATTTTTCTCAGATGTTCCTGTATTGCAAGATTGGCTCGTTATTGCTGTAATAGCAATAATAGGCACTATTGCTTGGGGCATTGTCGAGAGGAAGAATAAAGAGTACAATAATTTATACTATTGGTTGAGGGTTGTTCTTCGCTATCGGCTAGCCGTTGCGTTACTTGCTTATGGATTTATTAAATTCTTTCCAATGCAGATGCCTGAGCCTTCGCTGAGTAATCTCAATACCAACTACGGCGATATCTCTCACTGGAAGGTATTTTCCATGAGCACAGGTATTGTACCAAATTATGAATCCTTCCTGGGACTAATTGAAATATCAGCAGCACTTCTGCTATTATATCGGAAAACAGCCTCTGTTGGCGCATTCATTATCCTTCCTTTTACAGGAAACGTAGTGATGTCTAATCTCGCTTACGAAGGAGGAGAATATGTTTACAGCTTACTCTTGGTGTCATTTGCACTGTTTCTATTTGCTTATGATATTCCAAGATTAATATCATTAACTTCCTTCGAGAAGAGTACGCTGCCTTCACGCTTTAAACCCGATTTTAAAGAGGACTGGATTAGCAACGGTAGGATTATTGCGAAGAGCTCTTTTGTTTTCATTTTTGTTTTCTTCTACGGCTATAAAACATATTCAACCTACCAACAGGAAAAGGGTTACCAGTATCCTAATAGCAAAGGCTTGGTAAATGCACGTGGCATTTATAATGTAAAGGAGTTTGTATATAATGGCAAAACATTGCCCTATGCCGCTAACGATCCCATTCGATGGAAGGACGTCGTATTTGAAGAATGGGCCACGTTAAGCATAAGATCTAATCAGGCTGTAAATCTTGTTACTGCCACTACAGAAGAGATTTTTACAAAAGATACAGAGAGGAACTATGAGTTTGCCGGTATAACAGGAAGGCATTATTATAATTATAATATAGACTCTGCAAATCAAATATTAAAGCTTGTAAACAGAAACGGAAATTATCCAAAAGATCAATGGACATTAAAATATGATCGTACTACAGATGAGCAGATTGTTTTGTCAGGTACAAATCCTAATAATGATTCTGTTTACGTGGTTCTTGAACGGATTAACAAAAAATACTTGTTAGAAGAGGCCGCTAAACAAGGAAGAAGAAGAGGCCTCAAGCTTTGAGTGTAAACGTCGTAATCGTTACATCATCAACATTTGATTTAAACTTATTTGCTCATTATGGAATTAAATAATGTTAATATATCCAAAGAGAATGCTGAATACAATGCATTAGATGGAACTCAGGCTGTAATACAAGAGGCAGCACATTCGAATCCCGCTCATAAGTGGAAGCAGTGGCAGCTTATTGCTTTTCGTATCTCATTCATATTTTTTATTAGCATTTGTATTCCCAATAATTTTGAGTGGTATAAGCATGTCATTAATATCGATTGGACAAACCTTCACTACCGCGATTTGTATGACATTGCAAGGTTTGGATCAGGGTTAAACTTCTTCGGCAACTCCATCTTTGGGAACACATTGCTGGGATATGCCAATTGGATCATTACCTTAATCTTTAGTACTGTTGGTGGCTTGCTATGGACTTTCATTGACCAAAGAAGAAATCCTCAGCCAACGGAATACAATGTTCTATATTATTGGTTAAGGGCTATTGTGCGCTACCGCGCCGCAATAGGAATTATAGGATTTGGTTTTACAAAACTATTCCCAGTACAAATGCCTTATCCTTCATATGGTCTCTTGAATACTGACTTTGGTGATTTTACAGCGCAAAAAATATATTGGTTATCAATAGGTATTGTCCCATGGTATCAGGTGTTTGCAGGTGTAGTAGAAATAGGAGCAGGAACATTATTATTTTTTAGAAAGACTACTTTGTTAGGCGCGGCTTTGTTGTTCGGAGCGCTAGGTGATATTGTTTATGTCAATTTTGCTTATGATGGAGGAGTGCATGTATATAGCTCATACTTTGTTCTTCTATCAGCGTTCTTAATCGTTCATTATGTGCCTGCATTGTATAATCTTTTGATCCTTGAACAGCCTGCAAAAGTTGTTAGTTTCTATCCATCGTTCTCGAAGGCGTGGCAACAAGGCGTTAGGGTAAGTTTAAAAGTTGCAACTATCGCAATCTTCCTGGTACTTTTCTTTTACCTCCAATGGATAAACTTTTTATACGACCCATATAAACAGCCATCTACTAAAGGTGTAACAGCGTTAAGAGGTTATTATAACGTTACAGAGTTTAAAGTGAATGGAAAGGAAATCCCTTACTCTCCATTAGACACCACACGATGGCAGGAGGCCACGTTCGAGAATTGGACAACATTAACATTTAAAGTGAACAGACCTACTCCATTGGATCTTTCAAATGGAGGGGGAGATCCACAGCGCGATATCAATAGAACTTTTGAACTCACAGGTATTGCTGGCGGTAGACGTGTGTTTCATTATTATGCTGATACAGTAGAGAACATGTTATACCTGCAGGATAAATATAAAGCACTGCCGGATAGAAGAAACGTAGTAGCAGGAGCCGGGGGAGATGGACCAGGGAATGGATCTCCTGCTGAAAAACGAGTTGAAATTCCTGAAAACAGAAAAGGTGGAATTTACAGCGATACCTGGATTAGCAAAAAAGCGTGGTCAAATATAGGGGAAGAGGTTAATTTCATTGATCCCCGCGCGTCATCAACAAGAAGAAATCGTGAGTTTGCAGAAGCAGGTAAAAAACTGGATAAGCGTAACCGTATGGTGTTGCAGTATCAGACGGATGATGGACAAAGAGTAATCCTCCAAGGATTGAATGAAGATCAGGATTCATTATATGTCGTATTGGATAAAGTTGACCGACAATACATCCTTTCTAAAAGTGATCTTGTAGCTGGTAAATATTAATGCACTTAATTAATGAAAAGACGATAAGGAAAGGATCTAACACATTAATCGTGTTTCTAAAAATAATTTCTGTTTCCTATTTACTGAGTTTAGTTTTTCTGTTTAATCAGTGCACAACTAAAGATACGCAGGGTTTAAGTTCATATGATTCTGCAGGATGGCCCAAATCATTTGGATATGGAAGGCTTGCTCAAACGCCTGAAATAGATTCACTCAATAGGGACATTGATATGGATGGGCGAGGTCTGCCTCAAGGATCTGGAGATGTGTTAAGAGGAAGAGAGATCTACGTGGCTAAGTGTGCATTGTGTCATGGTATGAATGGAACGGAGGGACCATACAATAAACTGGTAGCACACTTTAACGAAAGCGATAGTTTGTCAACAAAAGAAAAGGCAATTGGAAATTACTGGCCTTATGCAACAACATTGTATGATTATATAAACAGGGCTATGCCTTACAATTCTCCAGGTACACTATCACCTGATGAGGTTTACAGTTTAACAGCATTCTTGCTTTACAAAAATAATATTATTGATTCAACAGTGGTTATTGATAAAAGCAATCTCGCAAAAGTTGAGATGCCAGCCAGAAAGCTTTTTGTTGATGATGACAGAAGAGGAGGGCCTGAAGTAAGATGAATAATCAAGGCAAGATATTGGATTCAAATTCAATTAAAATAAGACGTAGAACGTTACTTGGAGGAGCCGCCGCTGCCGCGATTGCAGTGGTGCAAACTACATTTGGAAAAGCCATGCAGAAGGTTGTTACCCAACAGGAGCTTGGTGATCCGACAAAAAAACAAGGCCCGCCCCCAGGTATTATAGGTACACGTTCTCCTTTTGAAAAGCTAGGTAAGCTTCCTTCTGATACTTCATCACGAACACCGCTTCAAGATCTTTTTGGCACAATTACGCCATCTGATCTTCACTATGAACGTCATCATGGAGGTGTGCCATTAATTGATCCAGAAAAATATGAGTTGCTTATCCATGGCATGGTAAGGAAACCGATGATTTTCAGGTTAAAGGATTTGAAAAGATTTCCGTCCATGTCAAGGACAATGTTTCTCGAATGCTCTGGGAATTATCGTGGAAGCAAACATACACTATCGCCACAGGAAATATGTGGGCTTACGAGCCAAAGTGAATGGACAGGCGTGATGTTGTCAACATTATTCCGTGAAGTAGGAATAGATCCGAAGGCTACATGGTTTCTTGCCGAGGGAGCAGATGCAGCGGTGATGACACGCAGCATTCCAATTCAAAAGGGATGGGACGACACAATGGTTGCGTATGCACAAAACGGTGAGGCAATACGTCCGGAACAAGGTTATCCTGCAAGGCTCGTTCTCCCGGGTTGGGAGGGGAACACCTGTGTGAAATGGATACGCAGGATTGAAGTTTCTGATAAGCCTTTTATGACACGGGAAGAAACCTCAAAATATACTGAACCCGTCAAGGGAGGCAAGATTCGGCAATTCAGTTTTGTAATGGATGCTCGCTCGATAATTACATACCCTGCATATCCTGCCATGGTCGAGAAAGGATGGATTGAGATCCGGGGAATTGCATGGAGCGGCAGAGGGAAAGTTGTTAAAGTAGAGATTAGTACAAATGCAGGTAAAACCTGGCAGGCGGCTCTCCTACAAACTCCTGTTCTCGATAAGGCACATACCGGTTTTCGCTTTCTTTGGAATTGGAATGGACAAACAACTGAAATAATGAGCCGGGCAATAGATGAAACCGGTTATATTCAACCCTTCTATAAAGATTTACTAAATGCCAGAGGAGGTAAGAGTGGCTATCACTTCAACCCAATAACAAAATGGGTTGTTCAGAAAAATGGTGACGTGTATTTAAACGCAGAATCTAAAAAGTAATTAGTATTTTCAACGCATGGAAAAAGCAATTGAAGTGTCAGCAGAAAAAAGATCATTCGTGTTATCAGAAGATTGGGCTATTGTATTGTTAAGTTTCGTGATCATTTTCGTTTCTTTATTTGTATTCGTTTCACCTGTTCCTGCATATGGATGGAAAAACGGACACGATCTTTTTGAAAAGGTATTTAGTGCAGGCAATTTATCTTCCATAGTAATTCAATTTATATCAACATACTGCATCGGGATACTTGCAGCATATTTCACGGCCAAGAAGATCAAACATTTCCTGATCGTATTTCCCGTTGTCTTTATCATCACACTTGTAGCCCAAATTGTAGCAGGTAATAGTGAGGTGAAATTACTAAATCTCGAAGCTGTTATTTTCAGTTTGTCCTTTGGGTTAATTGTGGGAAATCTTTTTAACCTGCCTGATTGGTTTCGTTCCGTATTATCGGCAGAATTGTTCGTGAAGATTGGTCTGGTGTTGTTAGGGACAAGCGTTATTTTCGGTGATATTTTAAAGGCTGGTTCACTTGGGTTAATACAGGCTTTGCTGGTAGTACTGTCTGTATGGTACTTTGCTTTTTGGTTGTGTAAAAAGCTTAAACTGGATGATGAACTCAGTATGATGTTATCAAGTGCAGTATCAATATGTGGTGTCTCTGCAGCTATAGCTACAGCCGGAGCGATAAAAGGAGATAACAAAAAATTGTCGTATGTAATCTCCCTTGTATTGATAACAGCAATTCCCATGATGGTTTTTATGCCATACATAGCGAAGTACTTTGGCTTTTCAGAAGAAGTTACCGGCGCATGGCTTGGAGGCAGCATAGATACAACGGGTGCTGTAGTAGCATCGGGTACGCTAGTAGGAGAGACAGCATTGAAGATAAGTACGATTGTTAAGTTTTCTCAAAACGTACTTCTCGGTCTAGCAGCGTTCGCGATCAGTATATATTGGACATATACCAAAGAAAAATCCGAAGCTGCAGCTGAATCCAAACCTACATTGGCTGTAATCTGGGATAGATTCCCCAAATTCGTCATTGGTTTCCTTGCAGCATCTTTGCTATTTTCTTTCTTCTTAAGTCAGGATAGTATAAGCCAGGTAAAAGATAGTTTAAAGAGTATTCAAACGATTTGGTTTGTACTCGCTTTCACGAGCATTGGGTTAGAAACAAGATTTTCTGATCTAACTAGTAAACAAGGAACAAAGCCGTTGTTTGCTTTCCTGTTAGCGCAGCTCTTTAACATCATCATCACCCTGGTAGTAGCTTACTTTCTATTTGGATAAACTTCAATCTTTATCCTAAAAAAGGCGTCCTGGCACCGTATTTCGAACATTTATCGTCTAAATAAAATAAAATTTCTAATATCTAGTAAACTAATAGATTATTGGTTATGTTTGTCTTATAGTTTATAAAGAATAGGGGAGAGAGCAGACTTTATGATCCTATTGCAACCTGTCAAAATGATAAGGTGCTAATTTCTGCCTAATAAATTAGGGAATATAAATTAATAAGTATGAAAGACACATCGTTATCTTTTCTGTTTTACCGGCCTTATTGTTGGTGTTGTTGTTGATCCTCATCATTAACAAAACAATTAAATAACATTTTAAAATAACATTATGGCACAGACAAAACCTGTTCTGGTAACAGAATCGTATTTACATATAATCAAAGAAGAGTTTCCAACAAGCATCCCTACTAACGATGCTCAAATATCAACTCGTCTCGTTGGCAATAACTCGTCATTTAGAATAATATCATCTTTTACCTATGGCAAGCGTACACGCTTGTCTCTTACTTTAAAAGACGAATTTATCAATCACTTCGTCATGGTTAAGGGCTTGCTTGAATTTAGCCGATCTAAGGACTATCAGTTCTCATATAATGTTGCTGAAAGAAGTTTTCTGGTTGATTTTGATGAGTCACTTGAAGACGGACTTAAAGAACTGTTGACATTTGTTTCAGCAAGGCTGTCAGAAGAAATCCGCTTTAAAAAAGCGCTAACACAAATTCGTGAGATAGAAGCAAGACATAAAGAAGAACTCGCGGCGCTATATAAAGCCCTCTAATTTGTTTAAGAGGCAGGCCCATCCACCAGGTCATAAAGTAGAATACATTGTTTAGTATTATCCTAAGAATAAATGACTATTCCACGGAATAGCCATGCTTATAGATTTCATCTGGTGTTTAGTTTAAGGGTAAAGGAACTCATCTGCGTGGGTTCCTCCTTTTTAATCCTCCTTCAAAAATGAACATTTTTAAAGAACCTTTATTTAGTCAGTCTTATATTGATACAGGTGAGGGGCAACCTGTTATTTTGTTGCATGGCTTGTTTGGTAACATCGCCATGTGGCGTACAACAATTAATACCTTAAAGCATAGATACCGCGTTGTTGTGCCGCGACTTCCTCTTTTTGAAGTACCAATTCACAGAGCTAATGTAGATTATCTCGTTGAAGTATTCCACGAATTTTTGCTATGGCACAACCTTAATAATATTATTCTGGTGGGGACAGATATCGGCGGTCAACTGGCCTTGGATTATGCTTATCATTATCCTGAAAACGTAAAGAAGGTAATCATTTCAGGATGCTCTGGTTTATTTGAAAACATTCCACCTATTAACAAAGCCGATCAAATAGATTATGATTCTGTTGAAGATCAGGTAAAAGATGCCTTCTATAAAAGGGATATAGTGGGTACTACCATGATTAACAAGGTTTACAACACTGTTAATGCATCATCTAAGAATTTACATATTTCTGCTTTTGCAAGCTCATCTAAAAAGAGTCTTGTATCGAAATTCTTATTTAGGGTAAGTAGACCAGTGCTTATGATTTGGGGGCTTCAGGATAAAATTACTCCGCCGGAAGTAGCTCTTCATTTTCATGACCTCCTTCGATATGGCACTATTAAGTTTATTGATGAATGTGGCCATTATCCGATGATCGAAAAACCTGAATCGTATAATGAAGCATTGCTCGAATTCCTAAACTAAACCATCAGTTAGGATTGGTTATCGACCTGGTGCATAAAATTAAGCCACCATGGGATAGTTCTGCTGAACGTGCATCGCTATATACGATGTCCAAAAATAATTTGTTGTTTCTGATATGGAAAAAATGCATTGAAGCATCATTATATCAAAACATTAAAAACCATGGCAGAAATAAATCAAAATAAAGAGCAAAAGATTGCTGGGGGTAAAGTAAGGGTGAAGAAAAAATCCACCCGCATTGATATGACACCAATGGTGGACTTGGCGTTCCTGTTGTTAACATTTTTTATACTTACGTCTACCTTTAATAAGCCCAACATATTGCAATTAACCATGCCCGATAAGGGAGATCCAGAGCCAATAAATGAACGCAACATTTTAAATCTCGCACTCTCTGAAAACAATAAGGTTTATTGGTGGATGGGCATTGACGCTCCGGTAGCGGAAACTAACTTCTCCAAAAACGGAGTACGAAAAGTACTTCTCGAACAGCGAAGTGCCAATGAGAATTTAATGGTTCTGATAAAGCCTGGCGATGACTCAAAATATGAAAATATAGTAGACGTGCTTGATGAGATGAACATAACAAACATGACAAGATATGCAATTGTAGATTTTACTGATCATGATAGCGACATAATATCGAAGTATATTCAATCCAGATAAGAAAATCTATAAACATGTAATAACCCCTTACTTCGTACAAGTAAGGGCTATTGCGCTTAGTAGCATAGATATAGACAGAAAAAACACATTTCTATGTATAAGCTTTGTCTGATTTCCACGTTATATTGCTAAATATTTAAACTAGAATGAAGTACGTCGTTTTTTCTCTTTGCTTACTCTTTTCGCTTTCTGCTACAGCACAATTAAACCTCAATAAAATTAAGAATGCTGTTAAAGGCGAAAAATTAAGCAGTGAAGAAGTTGGAAATGGATTAAAAGAAGCGCTCACGCAGGGTGTTTCTAAAGGAGCCGATCTTGTTTCAAAGACTGATGGTTATTTAAAGAATCCATCGATAAAAATACCTTTTCCTGCTGAAGCAAAACGGGTTGAATCAAGATTACGGGAAATGGGAATGGGAGGTGAAGTAGATAAGTTTATCGTGTCGTTAAACCGAGCAGCTGAAGACGCGGCAAAAGAAGCAAAGCCGATATTTATTGCCGCTATTAAACAGATGACCATTGAAGACGCATGGAACATCTTAAAGGGTGAGGATAATGCTGCAACAGTATATTTAACCAGGACCACGTCTCCTGAGTTAAAAGAAAAATTTTTACCGGTAGTAAAGGCGTCACTGGCGAAGGTGAGCGCAACCAAATATTATGCAGATCTTGTAAATACCTACAACAAGATACCACTCGTTGAGAAAGCAAATCCGAACCTGGATGAATACGCTACCAATAAAGCCATAGAAGGATTATTCTTTATGATAGCCCAGGAAGAAAAGAATATCCGTGAAAATCCCGGTGCGCGCACTTCTGCTTTAATGAAAAAAGTTTTCAGTGCTCAATAATACCAGGAGTTATGCAGAAAAGTACGGACAGAACTATTCGAAGGACTTACTCTTTACATATTCCTGAAATTGCTCTTTGTATTTCTCTGCAACGGGTATGGTCACCCTTCCGAAGATGATTTCATTTCTTTGTATGGTTTCTATTTTGTCAAGGTTTACAATAAAAGACCGGTGAACCCTCATAAATTTCTTCTGTGGGAGGTTCTCTTCAAGTACTTTAAGGCTCATGAGTGAAAGTATGGGTCTTTCTTTCCCTACGAGGTGAAATTTTACGTAGTCTTTCAACCCTTCTATGTAATTAATTTCATCAAATGCAATCTTTATTATTTTGTATTCTGATTTTACGAAAAGGCTGTCTTCTTTAATTCCTTCCTGAAAGTTGGATTTACTTACAAGATCAAACCACTCTTTGGCTCTGTTCGCCACCTCCAGGAATTCTTTATAACTGAATGGTTTCAATAGATACCCTAATGCATTAACCTTAAACCCCTCCAACGCATACTGTTCAAACGCAGTTGTAAAAACTACTTTTATTCTACTGCTTAATGTTTGAGAGAAATCTAATCCAGTAACGTCAGGCATCTGGATGTCTAGAAAAAGAAGCTGAACATCGTTACGCTCCATTTGCTTCATTGCTTCAGCCACACCACTACACCTGGCAACGAGGTTAAGAAATGGTGTTTTCCGAATATAGCTCTCTATTATATCCAGGGCAAGTGGTTCATCGTCTACTATAATACAGTTAATCATAGTTTTACTGTAAGTATGGTTGAGTAATAATCTGCATCAGACGTAACATCAATTGAGTGTTTATTTGCATACAACAAGTTTAATCGCTTTTTAAGATTCTCTAACCCTATTCCTGATCCGCTTCTGTCGTTATCCTTCTTGGGAAAGGATGTGTTTTTGATGGAGAATACAACTTCCTTTTCCGTTGTTATTTTTAAATCCATATGAATTTCAGAGGGCTTATCGGCACTTATACCATGTTTAAAACTGTTTTCAATCAGTGAGATAAAAAGCAATGGTGCAATTGTATAACCGGAAGTTTCTTTAGGAAAGGCGTAAGTAACTTTAACATTATTTGTTACGCGCAATTTCATCAGGTCTATGTAATGGTGCATAAACTCAATTTCTTTGGTAAGAGACACATATTTTTCATTGCTGTCATAGATTAAATAGCGCATGAGCTTGCTGAGTTGCAGTACCGCTTCCTGTGCTTTTTCCTGGTTCTGAATTATAAGACCATAAATATTATTTAAGGTGTTAAAAAAGAAGTGGGGGTTAAGCTGGTTCTTCAGATTAGCTAATTCTGATTTAAGGTGTTCCCGCTCCAGATCCTTGCGAACATCTTCAGAAATAAACCATTGTTTTGTAGTACGTATGGCTACAGCAATTCCGGTTGTCATTGTAAAAGCAATAAGGGCTCGCATAATCATATCGGATGCAGGCGGTCCTAGGTGATGTAGCGGTTTTACAATGTTGCCATGTGCATCACGCATATGTGGTATACTTAAATTTGTTGATGACCTGGAATGGAAGAAGGTCCGCGTAAACTCCATTACAGCTCCGCTGGTACTATATAAAACAATATTTGCTACGAAGAACACGACGAGCTTTTTGGGAAGTAACAATCTGGGAATTAGAAAGAGATAATTGGTATAGAATACTATTCCAAAGAAAAATGGTAGAATCAGGCTTCGAATGTAGGAATCAAAAGTGATAGGCAGGTTGTGGTTTCCCGAGAGTAGGGGGATATTAAATATCAGCACCCAGATTAGGATATGTAAACCGATTTCAATGTTTCTACGTGTATGGTTCTGTCTAGACGTCATTAAAAAATCAAAAGGAATTAGAACGTATACTAAAGATATTCAGTGAAAGGCGTTTTTTTAACATTGTTCTAGATAATTGCCGATATTGTATAGAAGAACTGGGGAGAATATGACTTCAATTTTACAGCGTAGACAAAAAAGGGTCGTCCGTCGACTTAAATTGTGATAACGCAGACAAGCAAACACCGAAAACGTAAAAAGTACGTTCTTACACAAAGAATCACAAAAGTTTTTCAGAGAGGGTCTTTTCTTTTGTGCTTTAGGCCTTTGCGCAAGCAAAGGCTTTTTTATTTATAGGAAGTTCCACATTCTAATCCTTTTCTAATACCGAAAGGTGTCTGCATACGTACCCATTCGTCAAGGCAAGTTTTGGAAACAATCTGTGATTGCTTTTATTTGAAAATAAACAAGTAACAGAATTGCCTGTTATCATAATAAAAACATATGAAAATATTGTTGGTTGAGGATGAGCCGAATGTGGTTTCTTTTGTTCGACGAGGACTCATGGAAGCTGGTCATGAAGTTTCTGTGGCAATGGATGGAACCACAGCATGGCAAATGATTCAAAACGATGTTCCTGATATCATTATCCTCGATATTATGTTGCCGGGAATTAACGGCGTAGAGCTTTGTCGCAAGATAAGAAGTAACAACATTAATACATCTATTATAATGCTTACAGCATTAGGCACGTCCGAAAATGTTGTTACAGGACTCGAATCTGGCGCTGATGATTATATTATTAAGCCATTTAAATTTTCTGAACTCCTTGCCAGAATTGGTGCTGTTACCAGAAGAGCTTCAGGTAGTGGAAGTCAGGGGAGTACTATTGTAATAAATGATCTTACCATTAATACGCGAGGTAAAACTGTATTGCGTGGTGAGGAGAAAATTAATTTAACAGCTACGGAATATAACCTTCTTGAATTTCTTGCCAGAAATAAAGGACGTGTATTTTCCAGAGCAGAAATACTAGAACGTGTATGGGATATTAATTTTGAAATGAATACCAATGTTGTTGACGTTTATATAAATTATTTGCGAAGGAAAGTTGACAAGCAAAGTGATAAAAAACTTATTCATACTGTCGTAGGAATGGGATACGTACTTCGCGAGGAGTGAACATAAAATAAATATCTGTCACAGATATTAATTATTCAATGAGAATCAGGACAAAAATATCATTAGTATTCACACTTATTACAGCTGCTACTATACTTTTTCTAAGTGGCTTTGTTTATGTAGTTTCTTTTCAGCATTCATTAGGCTTTTTTTTTACCAGGTTGAAGGTTAGGGCTACCATTAGTGCCGAAAGTCATTTTGAGGTAAATGGTGAAAGTAGTACAAGGGTTAGGGAAATTCGTGAGCGCCATCTTCAACGGCTCCCGCAAGAGGAGGAATTTTTTTTTAATAACGATTCTTCTGTTTATAACGAAATAAGTAAGGTATTACCTAAACTACCCGAAACTTTTGTTGATGAAGTAAAGCGTAGTGGTGTGGCAGAATATAGCAGAGGTTTTTTACGTTATGCAGGTATTAAATATACTACTGAAAATGGCGATCATATTGTAGTAGCCAGAGCATACGATGAAAGTGGTGAAGATCAGATGACTTTCCTCAGAAATATTTTGTTGGCAGGTTCCGCATTAAGCTGTGTTTTTGTATTTGGACTTGGGCAGCTCTTTGCTAAACGCATAATGCGTCCTATATCTTCTATTGTTTCTAAAGTACATGGTATTACTGCTTCTAATCTTAATGACAGGCTGGATGAGGCTCAGGGCGACGACGAGCTTGCAGAGATGGCAGGTACATTTAACGACATGTTAGATCGCCTGGAAACTACATTTGAATTGCAAAGTAATTTTATTAGCAATGCTTCACATGAACTGCGTACTCCGCTTACAGCAATTCTTGGTGAAGCAGAAATAATTCTTGCTTTGCCTAGAAATCAGGAAGACTACGTGAAGTCCATTAGAACCATTCAGTATGAAGCGAAAAAACTGGAAGACGTAACAACAAGCCTCCTCAGACTTTCACAAATCAGCTTTGATGGTAAAAAGCAGAAGATCGAACCTGTGCTGATGGATGAGTTGTTAATGAGTATTAAAATAACGCTGGATAAGCGAATGCCCGGTAACCAGGTAAAGGTATTGGTGCAGCATGTTGATAATAACCCAGACTTCTTTACGATTGTATGTGTACGTGTATGGATGGAACTTGCTCTTATTAATATCATACAAAATAGTATTAAGTATTCTGACAATAAAGAAGTGTTGGTAACGCTATCTGCAGGAGATGGCGACTTTTTTGTTCATATTTCTGACTATGGAATCGGTATCCCGCCTGAAGAAATTCGACATATTTTCGAACCCTTTTTTAGAGCAAGTAACACTTTTAAATATGAAGGGCACGGTATAGGGCTGCCCTTGGCAGCTAGAATTATTCGATTACATGGCGGAAGGATCAATATTCATTCTAAAACCAACGCCGGCACTAAGGTTACATTACAATTTCAGCAAAGCGGCGAGATTAAAACCTGATTAAAGCAATTTTTAGTACATTCTAATTTGAGGTTAAGAGCCCACTAATAACCATACCGTTTTTTAGCACAATACTAAAAACGTAGGGTTATGAAAAACATTCTTATTGCAACTACTTATCAAGCAGACACGCTTCAGGCTTTAAAAATTGCCGCCGATTTCAAGAGAAAAGACGAAGGAAATATTATCCTTTTAAGCATTTCAGAGGTGTCAGACTCAATTACAGACTTACTTTTTCTTTCTTCCCACGAGCATATTGATCAGAATAAGCGAAGCGTCATATTAAGCTCATGGAATGAAATAAAGAGACAGAATAATTTTTCGGCGTCCCTGGAAGAGCATCATCAATTTGGTATGTCAAGACCTATATTGGATCAGCTACTCCAACGCTTTAATGCCGATATGGTTATTGTTCCCTTATCCTTTCAGCATAGCAAGCAATATATTCATAAACTTGTTTTAAAACTGCTACATAAGAGTGAGTGTCCTATGATGCTTCTTCCTGAAGAACAAAAGCTACCGCTTGATATTCAACGCGCACTCTTCCTGGATCAAGTCGGACAACCGCTTACTTCCTCTATTCAAAATTTGCCGTTTCATATTATACATCAGTCAATGGTAAATACAGAGCATACAGAAGATCAATCGTTAAAAATTCTTATAGAAAAGTTGAGCATTAATCTTATCGTACAGGCAAAACGCAAGAGCGAGATAGCAGAGGATAATTCTCACGTTGTTAACCTTGGCTTACCAGTACTTGCAGTGTGAGTAATCGCACTGGTGGTATTGTAACGTATAGTATTTCTGGTTTTTAAATAATTAAAACATGTTGTTGAAGAAGAGCATTCCGTGGGGATATATACTTGGCAAAATTAAGTATGAGATTTTGGTAGTTGCATGTTATGCATTAGCATTTGGGTTATGGCATGAAAATCTTAACCTGCATCACATCACCATTCCCTTAACAATACCAACAATTATAGGAACGATTATCTCATTATTGCTTGCATTTCGGTCTAACCAGGCCTATGACAGGTGGTGGGAGGCACGTATAATTTGGGGAGCAATAGTGAATGATTCTCGGTCGTTGATCAGGCAATTGCAATCATTTATAAATGATCCTGAGTTTTCTGTTGAGGTAAGCAAGTTTACAGAACGCTTTGCCAAAAGGCAGATATTCTGGTGCTATAGCCTTGGCCAAATGTTGCGTAATCAGGACCCGCTCGGGCATGCAAATGAATATCTTTCAAAAGAAGATTTTAAATTTATTAGCACACATGGGCATGTTCCCAACGCATTACTTCTCCTTCATGGCCGTGATCTTAAATATTGTTTGGATGAAGGACTGTTGAATCCTTTTCAACAAGTAGAGCTTGATAAAACCCTTACACGTTTGTGCGACTCCATGGGAAAATGTGAGCGGATCAAAAAGACTGTATTTCCAACAACTTATGGGTTATACATAAATTTCGCGCTGTATCTTTTTATTACACTTCTTCCTTTCGGTTTAACCGAGTATGTGGGTTTAGTGCTCGTTCCGCTTATCATTCTCATATCGGCTGCTTTTCTGTTTATTGAAAAGATGGCTATTCATCTGCAGGATCCGTTTGAAAATAAACCAACGGATACACCAATGACATCTATTTCGCGTACAATTGAAAAAGATTTGAGAGAGATGATCCGTGATTATGAATATGTTCAGGAAAAACATACAGCATCGGGACATAAGGTAGCTGAAAAAGACTTTTATATATTATAAGGTTAAAGAAAGGGTAGGAATGCCCTTTCTTCATTCTACGTTCCCATTGCATCATTCTCATTAGAATCGCTATTGCCTGGTAAAAGAAGTCCTGTGATTTATTTTCAAATACCAGCTAAGTAAATAATATTGCATGTCAGCGGTAGCATCTCAAGTCGATGCTATGCTTTCTATTGCTAAACCATAAAATAGTAAACTAATGAGAATTTTAATCACGCTGCTTTTTAGCGTATGTCTCCTTGCGGGGTATGGGCAAACCATAAAGTCGCCGGATGGAAACCTTTCCCTCACATTCACATTGCTGGATGAGGGCATTCCGGCTTATGATCTCACTTATAAGCAAAAATCTGTTATTAAGACCAGCAAGCTTGGTCTTGAAACACAAAATGTACCTTCTTTTGTAAAGGGCTTTACAGTAACAAAATAGGAAGAAGCTTCGGTATATTATTCGTGGGAGCCTGTTCTTGGTGAGCAACAAACTATCCGCAATCAATACAATGAGTTATCGCTCACACTCGCACAAAAGGATCAAAATGATCGTTTTATTAAAATACGTTTTCGCCTTTTTAATGATGGTCTTGGCTTTCGTTATGAGTTTCCTCAACAAGATCACCTTAAGTATTTCATAATTAAAGAAGAGAAAACCGAGTTTAACCTTGCAGGTGATCATAAGATCTTCTGGATTCCTGGCGACTATGATACCAACGAATATCCCTATACAACATCTACTATTTCAGAGATTCCTGGGTTAATGAAAAAGGCTACCGTTCAGATAACGGCACAACAACCTATTAAAAATCCTTCTGTACAAACGCCAGTTATGATGAAGTCCACAGACGGACTTTATATCAATATCCATGAAGCGGCATTAATTAACTATCCTGCAATGGCTCTGAATGTAGAAGGATTTAAGCTTAGCGCACACCTTGTGCCTGATGCTGTTGGTAATAAGGGATATATGCAAACAGATGCTCAAACTCCCTGGAGAACAATAATAGTAAGTGATAAAGCAACGGATATATTGTCATCAAAGCTCATTCTTAATCTCAATGAACCTTGTACTTACGAAGATGTATCTTGGATTAAGCCTGTTAAATATATAGGCGTGTGGTGGGAGTATTTTGTATCGGGTAAAAGTACCTGGGCTTACAGCGACGTAACCAATGTAAAACTTACTGACGACTTCAGTAAGTTTAAACCAAATGGAAGACATGGTGCCACTAATGAGAATGTAAAAAAGTATATTGACTTTGCTGCAAAGCATGGTTTTAATGCTGTGTTGGTTGAAGGATGGAATATTGGATGGGAGGATTGGATTGGAAATTGGAAAGAAGAAGTTTTTGATTTCGTAACACCCTATCCTGATTTTAATGTAAAGGAGTTGAATGCCTATGCTGAGTCAAAAGGTGTAAAGCTTATTATGCATCACGAAACCTCTGCCTCCGCCACAAATTACGAGCGAAGATTACATAAAGCGTTTCAATTCATGAAAGACAATGGATACAATGCCGTGAAGACGGGCTATGTAGGTGACATTATTCCCAGAGGTGAGCACCATGACAGCCAATGGATGGTAAACCATTATATCCACGTAGCACGTACTGCAGCAGATTATAAAATTATGGTGAATAGCCACGAGGCAGTAAGGCCAACTGGTTTAATTCGTACTTATCCTAACTGGATCGCGCAGGAGTCAGCCAGGGGTACAGAATTTGAAGCGATGGGTGGTCTTTCGCCTGATCATACTACCATACTTCCTTTCACAAGATTAAAAGGAGGACCTATGGATTACACCCCTGGTATCTTCCAGACAGACCTTTCTTATTATGGCACAGGAAGTACGCAACGGGTAAATACTACGCTTGCAAAACAACTTGCATATTATGTAACAATGTATAGCCCGTTGCAAATGGCAGCAGATATGCCCGAGAACTATGAACGTTTTGCCGATGCATTTCAATTTATTAAAGACGTAGCTGTTGATTGGGATGATACGTATGTGCTCGAAGCAGAGCCTGGAGATTATATCACAATCGCACGCAAGGCAAAAGGCAAAGACGAGTGGTTTGTGGGAGGTATTACTGATGAAAATGCACGTACAGCAAATATCAATTTCTCATATCTGCCAAAAGGAAAGAAATTTACAGCAACAATTTATGCAGATGGAAAAGACGCGAGCTGGAACGGAAAGCAGCAAAGTTATACCATCAAAAAAATTACTGTAACATCTGAAAGCAAGTTAAAGCAACAACTGGCACCGGGAGGAGGAGTTGCTATAAGCATTAAATAACTTCGATTTGAAAATCAAAACAGAAGAGGGGCTTAAAAGCCCCTCTTCTGTTTTAATAATATGTTCTTTCAAACTCGTAGTTTTTGAAGCGTTCAAACGCAGCACGCTCTAATGTTTCGCGGTGGTTAGGGTGAGCTATTTCAATAAGTGCTTTGGCCCTTTGTCTTAAATTCTTGCCATATAAGTACGCTACGCCATATTCTGTTACAATGTAATGGGCATGCGCCCGTGTGGTAACAACACCTGCTCCTTGTTTTAGGAAAGGTGTGATTCTTGAAATCCCTTTTGATGTAGTTGATGGCAGAGCAATAATCGGTTTACCTCCTTCTGAAAGGGCAGCTCCTCTCATAAAATCCATTTGTCCGCCTACGCCAGAGTAATGGTAAGTACCAATAGAATCAGAACATACCTGACCCGTAATATCAACCTCAATCGCACTGTTAATTGCAGTTACCTTAGGATTTGTTCTTATTACGGCAGTGTCATTTACATAATCAATACCAAGAGCAGTAACAGAAGGGTTGTCATCTACCCAGTTGTAAAGCTTCCTGCTTCCCAGCAGAAATGACGTAACAGTTTTTCCTTTATGCTTCTTCTTATGCTGATTAGTAATTACACCCTTTTCTATCAGGGGAATAATACCATCAGAAAACATCTCCGTGTGAACTCCTAATTCCTTATGATTAGTAAGGCTGGCCAGTACCGCATCCGGAATGGATCCTATTCCCATCTGTAGGGTAGCTCTGTCATCTACAAGATCAGCGCAGTAAGAACCAATGCGCATTGCTATTTCTGAATCGGAGTCAGTACTCACAACTTCAGGTAACTCCTGATTTGCGTAAACTACAGCATCAAAATCATCAATATGAATAATTCCTTCACCGAGCGTACGAGGCATTTTTTCATTTATCTGGGCAATAACATATTTTGCTGTTTTTACTGCTGTTGCAGCAATGTCGACCGATACTCCCAATGAGCAATATCCATGCTTGTCAGGCGGCGAAACCTGCACAAGCGCAACATCGAGCGAAAGAATATTTCTTCTGAAAAGAATAGGAATTTCACTTAGAAAAATAGGAACGTAATCTCCGCGCCCGTCATTAACAGCATCACGTATATTAGGCGATACGAATAGAGAATTCATTCTAAAACTGTCTTTGTATTTTTTGTCTGCCAATACTGCATCACCTTGTAGACTGATACTTACAAGCTCTACATTCCATAATTCATTGGCCCGGTCTGCAAGTTTTTTAAGCAGGTAATGTGGGGTTGCTGCACCGCCGTGAATGAAGACTCTGTCTCCTGGTTTTACTATTTTTAAAGCTTCTTCTGCTGTGGTAATCATAAATGTTGAAATAAATAGCGTGAATAATTATTTAGCCTTGCTATTGCTTTGCTTAATGCTATATACGTTACAAAGAACCGAGCCGATCGTCTTTCAATTACTGATAGTTGTCTGAAAAACAGCTGATTTTAATCATACTTCTCTGTGAACACTATTGATAAAAAGCACACGAATGGCTGACTTTCATCATGTTTTTCCTTGCACTGATAATGGACCTTGCGGCAGTAAAAAAAGGGCCGGTGAGTAGTTTTCTTAAGTTTCACAAAAAAAATAATTATGGAGAAGCACGAATACCCATCTTTTAAAGACAAGTTTTTGATGGTAAAATCAAACAGCTTCAAATATAGTCTTGCTTATCTCGGATGCTTTCTCGGTTTTAGTCTGATTGCCATTGCAATTGTCGTAGATATAGTAATCAGTAAAGCTTCATTTAATCTTCAAAACATTGCAAGGCTTTATGAAACAAATCCGGTTCACTGGATTATTTTAACCTCTCCTTTCTTTCTTACTGCATTGTTCTTCATCATGGGTAAAATGATTACGGAGCGCGAACTTCGTATAGATCAGCAGTTGGAGAAGGAGAAGCGCCAGCTTACATTATTAGAGCAGTTTATCAACGCGCTCGAAAACGAAAGGTTTGATACATCAGTATCCTCCTCTTTTGACAACAAAAAACTTGCAGGGCAGCTCGAAAGTTTTAGAGATAAACTATATGAAGGTAAAATAACAGAAGAAAGAAGATTGTGGGAAAACCAGGGGCTTGCATCTTTTGGTGATTTACTCCGCAGGTTTAACGGCACCGAAAAGCTAGAGGATGAAGTGATTCGTTTTTTGGTTAAATATTTATCCTGTAATCAGGGATCTCTTTTTCTCTTAAATGAAAATAACTCTGAATTGCTCCAATTAAAGGCGTGCTATGCCTTTGATAAAAAGAAATATGTTTCTGGCTGTATAGCAGTCGGGCAAGGCCAGGTGGGGCAGTGTTTTCTGGAAGGGGAAACCATATATCTTTTAGATGTACCGCAGAACTATATAAAGATAACCTCGGGACTTGGTACTGCCAATCCAAATTGTATTGTAATTGTTCCGGTAAAGTATAACGAGCAGGTTACAGGAGTTATAGAGGTGGCATCGTTCACTAAATTAGATAATAACCAGGTCAAGTTTCTTGAAAAATGTGCAGAGGCTTTTGCTTCAGTAATACAGTCTGCAAGAATGAACCAGAACGTAAAACAACTATTAAACGAATCGCAGCAGCAAACTGAAGAGTTGCGTTCTCAGGAAGAGGAGATGCGCCAGAATATGGAAGAACTTCAGGCTACGCAGGAGCAGATCTCCCGTCAGATGGAAGAAAATAATCAGGTGAAGTTGCTTTTAGAGGCACGTGAAAGAGTACTTGCTCTTACAACTATTCTTTCAGAATCAGATTTATACGGCACGATTACTTATATTAATCCTAAGTTTACAGAAGTCTCTCAGTATCGTCCTGAAGAATTAATAGGAAAGGGTCATAATAAAGTAAGGCACCCTGATATGCCTAAAGAGTTGTTTAAGATTATGTGGTCTAGAATTAAAAAAGGGGAGATTTTTCGCGGTGTGGTTAAAAATAGAAAGAAGGACGGTGGACATTATTGGGTTGATGCGGTAATCGTACCTGTTTTTCAAGATGGAAAGATTATTAAATATATAGGGGCGAGGTATCATATTATAGATGATATGCTGGCGGAGAAATTATATGAGAAACAATTAATCGCTTTAGGTATAGAAAGCAATCTGATTTTACAGGACTAGTTTAAGCACTGATGCGTTGAGCCTTCAGATGTTATCATTTCTCGTGGGCTTGCTGATTAAAAAATTTTTCCTGGCTGGACGGGTAGGGCAGGAAATGTGCAGCAAGAGTGCAGAAATCGTTTAGCTCGCCCTTTACTTCGGATATTTGTATGGTAATCTTTAATTCAACTTTTGACAACGGGCTGTTAAAGCCCTTAAATATGTTGCCTTAAAAAAGGAGGAACAGGGCTACAATCCAATTAAATTCTCTCGTAAAGGGTAGCTTGGTTCTATCAGCAACACTTGTTATCAAGTTTCCAGTAGTTGCAAACTACCAACCCGGTTAAGTAACTAGAATATTATGCTATCTCAAGCCATCTTTTTGTGTTGTATAAACGCTAAACGAATGGGCTTAAGCTTGTGCCAGAAATAGTTACTTAAGGACAATCATTAATGATTGATACGTGGATACGGTATTTTAGAAGATGCCATAAATAATTGGTTTTTAAACGAAAATATCCTGATCGATTGTCAAATTGTGTCAAAACGAAATTAACCCCACCTTTTTATGAGAAATTTTGAAATAAGTGTTTTTATCAGCCCGAAACATCATGAATAAGTCATAGATAAGCCATGGATGAGCCATGGATGAGTCATGGATGAGTCATGGATGAGCCATGGAACTCCATGCCCCACATCCTCCACTTAAAAGACAATCGTTTGGATAAACAGGCAGAAATTTCAAGGCTGCCTTTGCTCAGTCTAAGGAAATATTAAGGAATCCCCAAAAGAAGGCTTATTTCCTGCAAAGGCAAAGCTTAAGCTATCAAGGCTTATACAGCGGCTGTGGATGAAGTAAGGGTGAGGTTAAGAATATTTATACCAGAAAGTTAAATGGAGAGTGGGTGACGGCGTGAAATTAGGGTATTAAAAAAGACTTTACTGAAAATGAGGTAAAGGTTGCGGTGTTGGGTGCGGAAGGAAAAAAATAACAGCAGAGTTTGCAGCAAGAAAGGAACCTGAAGTTATACTGAAGAACGTAAAATGAAAGAAGTGATAAAAGAAACACTTATTCAATAGGCACACATACCGAAATCAGCGGTGCTTTCGTTGATTAGCAGTTGCGCAATTTTAAAAACAGAGTGCCTTGATAAACCGCATTGAATACAAATGCATCGGCTTCAGCTTCCAATGTTGAAGGGTAATTCTATTGCGGAGAATGTTAATGCGTAATACTCCAGAATGCTTTCTATTGCAAGCAAAAAGCACGTACCGTTTCTCCTTGTGTTGCGGTGATTTTTAATCAAGTTTAATAATGCTTAAGCTTTTTATATTAATAGAGAATGAGACAAAGCAGAAACATGATGTGTTTCGCAACCGCAAATTCTCTTAATAACCATTCATTGAATAGTCTCTGTTTCTGCTTACGAAAATTTTGCAACTATCAAAAAAAGCACCATTTTTAACGGCAACTTAAATTGTCAAGGACCGTACTACCCAAATTTTGATCCTAAACTATTTAAGAACCAAACTACTGTAAAAAACCTATGCAGAAACTACACACGCCGGACTACATTGTCTTTTTAATTTATTTTATCATCGTAGCCGGATATGGCTATTGGGTCTATTGGAAAAAGAAAAAAGCGGTAACTGATTCAAAAGATTTCTTTCTCGCCGAAGGTTCTCTTACCTGGTGGGCTATCGGTGCTTCGCTTATTGCCTCAAATATCTCAGCTGAACAATTTATTGGCATGTCCGGCTCGGGCTTTAAGATGGGTCTGGCTATCGCAACGTACGAATGGATGGCTGCCGTAACCTTGATTGTTGTTGCTGTATTCTTCATGCCCATTTATCTGAAGAATAAGATCTATACAATGCCTCAGTTTCTCACGCAGCGTTACAATTCTACCGTAAGTACAATAATGGCTGTGTTCTGGCTTCTGCTATACGTAGTCGTTAACCTTACTTCGATATTATTTCTCGGTGCACTTGCAGTAAGTACTATCTCTGGTATTGACTTCTGGGTGTGTATGACAGGCCTTGCGGTTTTCTCGATCATCATTACACTTGGCGGTATGAAGGTAATAGGGTTCACAGATGTTATCCAGGTATTCTTCCTTATTCTTGGGGGGCTCGCAACAACTTATCTTGCGCTTAACCTTGTATCAGAGAAATTTGGTTCTACCGGTGTGTTCGAAGGTTTTTCGTTCCTGATGAACAAAGCAGATGATCACTTTCACATGATCTTCAATCAGGCGAACGAAAATTATCTTGATCTCCCCGGCTTATCCGTGCTTATAGGAGGGATGTGGATCGTAAACCTGAACTACTGGGGATGTAACCAATATATCACTCAGCGTGCATTAGGTGCAGATCTTCCAACAGCACGAAACGGTATTCTCTTTGCCGCTTTCCTTAAATTGTTGATGCCAGTGATTGTAGTATTGCCAGGTATTGCAGCTTATGTTCTGTATCAGGAAGGCATGTTCCAGAACGAAATGATTTCAGAAGGTTCTTTAAATCCGGATAGAGCATATCCTGTTCTTCTTAATCTTTTGCCTGTAGGTTTAAAAGGTTTGGCTTTCGCAGCACTTACTGCAGCTATTGTTGCTTCACTTGCTGGTAAGGCTAATAGTATTTCAACAATCTTTACGCTTGATATCTACAAGAAGTTCTTCAAGACCGATGCTACCGAGAAGCAAATGGTATACGTAGGCCGTGTTGCAATTTTCGTGTCTATGGTTTTGGCAATGGCTATTTCTCCATTGTTAGGAATAGATAAAAAAGGAGGATTCCAGTATATTCAGGAATACACAGGATTTGTTTCTCCTGGCATCTTCGCCATCTTCATACTAGGTTTCTTCTGGAAGAGAACAACAGCAAAGGCTGCTCTCGTTGCTGCCGTTGCCACATTTCCACTTTCACTTTTGTTTAAAGTACTCCCCAACTTTGCGGACCTTTCTTGGCTAGGAAATATCGGATTTGCTGTACTTAATCCACAGTCAGCTCTTTTCGAAATTCCTTTCATCGACCGTATGGGATTGGTGTTTTTAATTGTGGTATTCCTTATGGTGGTTGTTAGCCTTGTAGACCCTGCAAGCAAGAACAACCCTAAAGCTTTGGACATTGAACCAGCAATGTTTAAAACACAAGGATCATTTGCAATAGGCGCGGTGATCGTGTGCGGCATCATTGCAGGTCTTTATTTGTACTTCTGGTAATAGAAACAATCTAACCCAAACAATAAAGCCACGGGGTCGCTCCTGTGGCTTTTTATTATTTATTCATATAGTGCTCAGTATGGAAAGCACATCATTAGAAATAAGTAATTAATATAAACATGGCATGAAGATTACTGTTATATAGAAAAAATCATTGCTATGAAACGGATCTTATACATAACGGCACTGCTACTGGTTCTTGTGGTTGGAGTAAACGCACAGGAAGTAAAAACTTCTTCTGAAGAAGGAACGAAAGAGTCAGTAGTGAAGAAGAAAACACGTAAACAGGACCATGCAAGTTTGCTGGCAGGTGCAATTCCGGTTGAACTCCTTGATATTCCTGATGGGCTTAGAATGACTTTACAGGAGAACAAGATTTACAGAGGCTGGGAAAATGCTTCCATCTTTTTCGTTGAAAATGCTAAGCAATATTTATTGCAGCTGATGAAATCAAATAAGAGTAAGATCTATCTCTTTGATGAAACAGGTAAGCCTATTATGGCAAAGGCAACAAGAAAGAATAGTTCAAGCGAGAATAATTCTAACATGCAGAAGACAGCAGGTCGCTAACATCGATCTGCTTTAAATACTTATTTAAGTCTGAAGTTTCGGCTGTGCAAATCCGGGAGATCTCTTTAATCTCGGTATCGTAATATTCTTCTATGAATGTGTTTTCGTAGAGATACAAAGTTACCCGGTAATTGTAATAACGTACAGACGCTATGACCTGGCCATTGAAATGAAGCACTATTGATTTTGAGTCAAGGTCTAGATGGTCGAATCCCTTCATACAATCCTGATTTTAAATGTGACTAATTACAGCTGCTTGCTCACATTGGTATGCTACAGTGCGGCCTCATGCTGTAAAGAAAATTTTTATGCCATCGTTACCGTCCCTTATCTTGAAGGGTTATCTTAAACTGGAGAGTACAATTCTGGATAGATATTTATCCAAGTCGCTATAATCTGCCAATGCAATCTTTTCAACCTGCCGTGTTAAAATATTATAGTATACTTCAATGAAATGGCTGTTAAGCGAATAAAGATGAATTCTGTAATCGTAAAACTCTATTGAATTTAAGAAGTGTCCGAACTCAGCTACCAGTAAAGCTTTATCTGTTATCGGTAGCTCATTAAATCTTACTTGTCTCATGCTACTTTCCCCTCATTAAAATGCAAGTGTATGTCTTTGCGCGGAGCTGGTCCGGGCTTGATTTCATTCGAAATTCATTTCTAAAAGTTTAAATTCTTATGCCATTGCAAGAGGTGTTTTACGAGCATGCTTATTATATCGATATCCTGCAGAAATAGAATTTGAAGAGCGAGATCACTCGTACGATGGCATGTTTCTTTGGTTACAATGCGAAAAATTTAGCTATGAAATACCGCTTATTAATATCTGGTCTGTTGATGATAATGGGATTAACATCAGCATTTGCACAGCAGGATTCGGTTCATCTTCAGCCTCCTCGTCGGCCTGATCCGAATATACCTACAAGCACGCAGCCTTCTATTCCTCAAACAAATGAGTACAATAGTACTGACCCGCTTATTCGCATCCGCTTTGATGCTGTTCCTTCTTCCTTACGAAGAAATCTCGAAGGCACCCAGTACCAGGGTTGGGAACAGTCAGAGATCTATCACAATAAAAAAACGAATGAGTATTCAATAGATATTCGTAGTGGTGACTCCATTAAAAGTTACCGATTCGACCGTTACGGCAATCCGGTAAATGTGAATAGTCCTTTAATTAAAGATCCGGAGAAATAATAAGATCTTTAGCTGTTAATAAAAAAGAAGAGCGTGGCCTAAACTTTGAAGACACGCTCTTCTTTTTTATAGAACATCTCGCAATAGCACATATGCTTCCCAGGTAGAAATTGATTTAAGCTGTCGACATTGGGCTTCAAAATGAAAAGCAGTGTGTATTAATCCTACAGGCAGCAATTGAAGCAGCTTCCATTCATCTTTATTACCATCAATCCAACGTTTGAACTACCAGTTCTTTCAGAATGGCATACTTTATTCTCTAAAGGGGCAAAGAGAAAGATATGTGGGATTTAAAAAAAGGATTATTATGAAGAAAATATGGTTAACAGTAGCTGGCTCCTTATTAATTGCAATTACGGCAACACATGCACAGGAGCGTAGCGATACAACGCGAACACGAACCAATCAGGAGTCATCGAATTATAGAAATACTGAAACACAAACTCCAACAGAAGACAATGAATCGTCTAGTACACTTTCACAACCTCCTCATGATGATGCTTCTATGCGTTGGAGAGCCGAGGATCTTGAAAGTGTAAGCCGCGAAGACCTTCCTGATGCTCTTGTTCAGACATTAAGTAACAGCAATTTCGAAGGTTGGGAAGATGCCACCATCTATAAAAACAAATCAAGTGAAGAATACATGATTGTGATGGACAACAATGGGAACCCAAGTACGCTTTACTTTGATAGGGATGGAAAACAAATTCCCCAATCAGATTTGAAATCAGGATCTCCTGACCAAACTACCGCTGGATCTTATGGTAACACTACAACTTCCAGCGATGCTTCATCTTCTTATGGTACAACCGGAGAGGATAGATCGTCAGAAGCCGCAACACAGCAAGGTAGTTCACAATATGGCACTGAGCCCGCTTCTGCAGGTACGCAGTATGGGACACAAGACCAAACATCCCCTAAACAGGAAAGAAAAAATAAGAAGAAGAGAAGTGGCTCAACTTCCGCAGGATCACAACCGGAATCAAATAGTTCTGCTACAAACTCAGGTTCAGGCGCTGTAGGCACTTCGGGTACAACGGGAAGTAGCACAACAGGTTCGAGCTATGGAGCTGCAGGAACTACTGGTACAACTGGCACCGGAACTTCCGGTAGCGGTACTACAACTTCAGGTTCAACTTATGGTACCTCAGATAGAACTACCAGTACTGATGTAACAGGCGGCGGATCTACAGGTACTTCCGGATATTCAGGAACAGCAGGAACTACAGGCACTGGTCCTGGAAGTAATAGCCCTTCGGGAAATACAGCAGGAACAACAACTCCTTCCGGATCATCAACAATGTCACAAACAGGTGATCAGGATAACGACGACAATTCAACTACCTCTTCATCAAGCCAAACATGGCAATCAACAGATCAGGACCAGGACAGAGACCAAACGCAGTGGCGCGCTGAAGATAGAGTGTTAGTAACTGTTGATGATATTCCTACATCACTGCGCATGACCTTGGAAGACGAACAATACGAAGGTTGGGAAAACTCAAGCCTCTACCGCAACAGAAATACCAATGAATATATGGTGGAAATAAGAGATGGTAGCAGCACCAAGACTTACTTCTTCGATAAGGACGGCAAGCCAAAAAATAAAGACAACGACAACAACAGATAAACCAATAGGGTGAACCGAAAAGCCGGAGGATATAATGTGTTCTCTGGCTTTTTTTATTTAAAGTGGTAGAGCAATACAACAGTTGCTGTAAAGGCCGGCTTTGGATTTCCTTTTATTTCAAGTTCTGCGTCAAGTCCTGCTTTTGCTACGCCTCTTAGATTAGTCAATGAGGCCAGTTTCACTTTAAGCCGGACTTCGCTGTCAACAATTACAGGTTGGTTAAACTTAAGCTTTTCAACGCCATAGTTGATCAGCATCTTAATATTATTAAATGTTGCAATCTGATTCCAGAGATGAGGCACGAGCGATACCGCCATGTAACCGTGTGCAATGGTTTTTTTAAATGGGCTTTCAACTTCTGCGCGTTTTTCATCAACATGTATCCACTGATGATCCATGGTGGCATCTGCAAAAAGATTGATCTTGTTCTGATCGATTTTAATATAATCAGATACTCCTATTTCTTTGCCTAGATACTGTTCAAATTCTGCGTAGCTGTTAATAAAAACTTTACCCATAGACTTATTTAATAATGCGCCTAAAGTATAATAAAATACATGAGAATACAATTATTGACTTTATATCTCGCAGCAGACAGGTAGACCTGCCCTTTTTATGTTCCAAAGGCGTAGTAGGCATTCCGTTCTGTTCGTGATGGGATAGGGAGACTAAACTTCCGGGCAAATTGAAGTACACGTCTCGCGGGTAGGAGAGAGTCCCTTATTGGAGGGGAAAAACTTAACGCTCTCGCATGTAAAGTTATTGACAATGCAAGTGCGTTAAGTCCTGATATCTTAATCTTGAAGTATTTCAATTTCTATTCTGTCATTCAACCTTGAACTTGGGCTATCAAAGTCTACCAGTTTGTAGCTTCCGCCCCATGAATAGGTCTTAATCCTTTTTTCAGAAATACCATTCTCTACGAGGTAGTTCTTAACAGCGTCAGCACGAAGCGACCCCAACAGTTTTGCAGATCCGTATACTTCCATTGAACCTTCTGTTTCAAAGTAAGGCTGGCCTCCGCTCATCGCTACTATCCTTCTTTCCTTTTTGCCATTGCAATGGCCGTGCACTTTAATTACATAGTTGGGGTTCTCCTTCATCATCTTAACTAGTTCATCAAGGTCAGTTTTTGACTGGGGTAACATCACCGATGCATCATGATAAAAGGATACATTATACATAACAGATACATCTCCCTTCTCAAGTCTTTCAAGCTTGTAAGGAATAACCCAGGCGCCGTTTTCATCCTGGTACGCACCCAGTACTGAAGAAGGGTCGCTATAATCAATATACTGCTCCACCTGTTTGTAGCCGAATATGCCGTATACCACGGTCATATCTCTATCTACCCCGGGGTGCAAAATGTCCGTGTAGGTATTGGCAGGATAAATAGCAACGTCTTGCTCCTTTTCAAAATCGACTTGATGTACGTTTCCAGTAAAAACATCTCCTGCCGGCGATGAAACAGCAAATTTAAAAAGCTTTCCCTTTGGCTTTAAAGGTGCTGCAGCCATACCTCCACCTGCAAGAGCAGTGGTTCGGGAAGTAGAGGCATCATCTGAAATCTCATATGCAGGCTGTGCCAACGTGTTTTGTAATACTTGCGTCCTGGCCATTGCCTGCTCTTGATCATTCGTTTTCATAATATACATCCGGATAGACTCATCCTCGTTTTGTATTGCGTATGCTGTGTCTACGCTTGACATAGGAAGATGGGCAGTAAGATTTTTAGCACTGGCATCAGTGCTAAACGAGCTGATAACAACATAATAAGTCTTTTGCCCAAATGATGGCAAAAAAATTCCTGTGAAGGCTGTGAAGAGGACAGCCAGCAATACCCTGCATTTCATTTTATTTTTGGATTAGGTGACGTTAAAGGGAGGTCACTGCTCCTTAAACTCAAAAACTTGTGCCAGCCATACTCAGAACAGCAGGTTACATAACGGCGTGAATGCTAATCCAATTTTAACTTGAATGTGTACTGTTGTACACAATGAGAATGAGAAATCGTGCGTGTAGTAGTACCGTGTTTCAAGCAGCAATAAAACTGATAAGGATGTATAACCGGCTATTGAATTAAATCTACCTGGTATAAAAACAGCTGCTTATGATTGTTTTTTTATTGTGTATAAGCTATATTTCTTGGATTATAACTTTTTAAACTAAAGTGGCTGGTATTTTTTCATCTGCTAACCTGGCTGGTAAAGTGCCTCTCGAGTATGAGAGACAGGTACTTATCGCCAATATAATGGCCATTATTCTTGGGTTTATTGTAATGGGCACTTTATCGGTTTCCTATTACATGTTTGGCTGGCTTTCCGCTTTGCCATATTTAATGCTCGTTGGGCTTCTTTGTTTTTCTATACCAACTATAACCAACAGAATAAGTCATAAGGCCGGTCGCACGCTGCTCTGCCTTATCCCGATATGGTTTACCATCTTCCTTACACTGTATTCCAAGCTCGATTCCAAAACACCGCTAACCTATATCCTTTATTTCGACAGCCGCTTTGTTCTGATGGTGGCGCCTATATTACCGGGCATCATATTCCGCCTCGAAGAGCGTGTGCCACTATTACTGTGTTTAGGATCCGCTGCCCTGTTCCTCTCCTTTTACGATCCCATCCATGAGCTTTTCGGCGTCGGCTATTATCAACAAGGTTTTTCAGAAGCATCCTATAGCTACTTGAATTATGTTGTATGTTTTGCGTTCACCATCCTGCTTTTCGGTATCCTCATGTTACGGTCAATCATGGAGCGGTCCGAACGCGATCTCAAAGCCCAGTATACGCAGTTGCAGGAAAAGCAAAAGAAGATTGAAACCCAACACGAAGAACTTCTCCATCACCAGGAGGAGATGGCCACAAGTGCGGAGAAACTTGAAGATGCCAACCAGCTTATTTCCTCGCAGCGCGAAGAACTGAAAAAATATAATGCAGCCCTTGAAGCCCTGGTAGAGCAAAAAAGCTTTGAGCTCTTATGTGCTAACGAAGAACTAATCAAATCCAATAATGAACTGCTTCAGTTTTCCTATACCGTGTCCCATAACCTCCGGGGGCCTGTTGCCCGGTTGTTAGGGCTTACACGTTTGATGAAAGTGGTTGAAGGAATGGACGAGAAAAAGAAGATGGAAGAACTCGTCCTCCGCTCCAGCGAAGAGTTGGATGAAATTCTCAAAGACCTCAGTCTTATCATCGACATGCGCAATGACATTCACCGTGTACGCGAAAAGATTGCTTTGCAGGAGGAATGGAATAAGGCAGTAAGTTTACTCGGAGATAATGTCAAGTCTGTTTATCAGCTTTCTGTTGATTTTTCAGCAGCCCCATATATTTATGGTATCAGGTCTATGGTGCAAAGTATCTTCTATAACTTGTTGGGTAATGCTATCAAATATCAAAGTCCTGAGAGGAAATTAAAGATTCAGGTTGCCTCCTTTGTATATGGAGATAATGATACCGTAATTGAAATCCGGGATAATGGACTTGGTATCGATCTATATCGCCAAAAAAATAACCTATTTAAACTTTATAAGAGATTCCATGCCCATGTAAGCGGAAAGGGACTTGGTTTATACCTCGTTAAAACTCAGCTTGAAACAATGGGCGGGTATATAACAGTTGATAGTGAAGTCGATAGGGGGACAACCTTCCGTTTGCTCTTTAAACATCCCGGAGATGTTGCGCGCCAGGTAATGTACGAAACAGATGCTATTCAACTATACTACGATGCTAACCTCAACATCATTATTATTGAATGGAAAAGGGAAGTTACAAGTGAGGAGTATCGCGAAACTGCCCATGCCTTCTTAAGTACACTTAAAACATATCAAACCCGATCCTGGATAGCAGACCTCCGAAAACAGGGCAATGTATCACGTGAAGACCAATTATGGTTTTCGTTACATATTATACCCGAACTCGTGAAATATGGACTAAGAAAAGTAGCTGTATTGGGTGGTGAAGCACATGACAGAAGTATTTACTTTAAGGATGATAGCGCTTCTACCATACATTTCGGATGCGAGATTAGGGTATGTGAGTCATTAAATGAAGCCATCGCCTGGCTTGAAGGATCCAATATCAACATTGGTGAAGAAGTTAAGATGTAACTATGCCTGCGTCAAAGTTTATTGAATTTACTGCACCGCTCGAAGAAGTAGATCGAGCATTAATTAAAACGGTTGTTTTCATCCCTGCTCAAATAATCAAATCACTTTCACCTGGCCGTCATAGGGTTAAAGGAACAATGAACGGTGCACCATTTGCTTTGGCTATTCAATATCGGAAAGAAGGTAATAGCTTCTTTGTTGTAAGCAGTGCTTTGGCTAAGGCAGCAAAAGTAAAGCCTGGAATGCCTGTAAAAGTCAAGTTTCACCTTGTAGATCCGGATAAGGTAGATGTACCTGAAGAGCTTGAAGCAGTGCTTGCCCAGGACGATCAAGGTAAAAAGGCATGGGACCAAATCACAACGGGGCTTCAGCGAAGCCTTATCATATATATTAATGGTGTGAAAAATGTAGATAGCAGGATAAAACGTGCTTTATTTATAATTAATAAAGCAAAGGCAGGAGAATATTCAAAAGAAGCAATAAAAAAGAGAACAAAGCCTAAGGAATGAAGTTGAATTACCTATATGCATGCCTCATTAGTATCATATCGCTGGGCTGCGCATCCTCAGTAAAATCAGTTCAAAGTGATCCGTTCTATAAGCCCGCAAGTGATTCGATCGCGTATGTTGGGCGCGTGAAAAAAACAGATGACTCAGTTACTATCTATTGGTCTGGCACGAGCATCTCGTTTCGTTTTAAAGGTCAGTCCTTAAAAGCACTTCTAAGGGATAATACCGGTAAGAACTACTTCAATGTGGTCATCGATGGAGATAGTCTGCATTATTTTAAACTCGATACTACAAAACGTTTCTATACGCTTGCAGAAAACCTTAAAGATGGCGAGCATACAGTACAATTGGTAAAAAGAACAGAGTGGGATAGGGGTACCACGTGGTTTTATGGGGTAAAGGTTCAGCGCGGCTCCTTACTTACTTTACCTTCTCCTAATAAAAGGATTATTGAATTCTTCGGCAATTCAATTACTGCAGGATATGCTATTGAAGATAACACCGGGGGAGATTCTCCCGACAGCATATTTACCAATAACTATTATACATACGCAGCATTAACAGCGCGTCATTTCAAAGCGGATGGATACTATACTGTAAAATCTGGCATTGGCATTATGGTAAGTTGGTTTCCTCTAATAATGCCTGAAATGTATAACCGACTCGATCCAAACGATTCAAGCAGTACCTGGAATTTCTCAGCGGTAACACCACAGGTAGTCGTTATCAATCTTTTTCAAAATGATTCGTGGCTAGTGAAAAAGCCTGACCATCCTTCTTTTAAACTACGGTTCAGAACAAAACCTCCTGCATCACCTCAGATTATTGATGCCTATAGATCCTTTGTCTCTAAAATAAGAACTGTATACCCTCATGCATATATTATCTGTGCATTAGGAAGCATGGATGCCACCAAAGAGAATTCACCATGGCCGGGTTATGTATTAGAAGCCGTAAAACAACTTAACGATCCTAAAATTCTTACCCATTTCTTCCCATACATGAATAAAGGAGGCCACCCGCGAATAAAGGACAATGAGGTTATGGCCGAAAGCCTTATTCAGTTTATCGAGAAGAATATAGTATGGTAAAGATCTGCGAATAACGTTCTGCCTGATTAATACGCAGGCATTAATAATTGGTTTATTTTAAAGCCATTATCTTTCTTGCGCATTCCAGGCCACTGGTCAATCCTGCCTCAACTGTTCCCATTGCCGGCCCCTCATACAATGCTTCTCCGCAGAAATAAATCTTGTTTTCTAAAGGCGTTGAAAGTAATTGCCTTACGGGCTGTGTTTTCACAGTCGGGTAAGCATAAGCTCCCCGCGCATAAGGATCAGCAACCCAGTTAGCAATGTGATAGGCGTGGATCTGATCTTCAATATCCTTTTTCGGAAGAGAGAGAATATATGCAAGCGAGTCAATGGCTCTGCCATATAGTTCTCCTTCTCCATAGTTGTGGTGGTAGGTTATCGGCCCTCCCAGCCATCCGGTTAACAGCCTTCTTTTCTCCGGCTCTTGTGTCCACCAGGTAGGTACCGGGGCATCCGAAAATATAAACCCTGCATCTTTCATTCTTCTGGGTGAGCGACTTTCCCAAATGGTTTCCTTAAACTCAAACAGAAACTTGATAACACCGCCAAAACCTATGTCATTAAACGCATTTTCATAATTAGGAATGGTGGGAGTAAACTCAATTTCTTTCCGCTGAAGAATGGAAATAGGTACCGTAACAATTGCCCTGTCACCTTCATAAAATGCTCCTTGTTGTGTTATTAGTCTTACATTCTTTTTCCATTCAATTTGTTTCACAGGTGAGGATAAGTGAATCTTCCCGTTTAAGTCTTCAATATGCTTACACAGATATTGAATAATTTCCTGGTAGCCCTTAACCATTCTAAGTTGCATATCATCATTGCTCTCTGACCATTCTTCCCGCAATGCAAAAGAACTTACTTGTCTAATGTCTGCTGCATCATAACCTTCTACAAACTTGACCACAGACTCGAAAAGGCGCCGGTTATTCTCCCCTGAAAACTGTTGATCAAGAAAAGTCCCAATAGGCATGTCTTCTCTTAGCGCATTCAACGCTTTAATGAGTTGATCCCAATTGGTATCAAACATGTCATCTTCTGCCAGTGCACCCTTCTCTATCTTATAGCTTCTCCCTTCCATTGCATGTGCCCGTATTCTGGCTTCTTTTAAAATAGCAGTAGTAAGAGGTAGGTCTCCATGAATAAACTCTGCCCCTGTTTCTACAGGTACAGTGAAGGGAGCATTGATTGTGTGAACGCGCCCTCCAATTCGGTCTCTCGCTTCAACAATAGTAACATTATAGTTGTTCTCAAGTAAAGTTTTTGCGGCCAGAAGCCCGCTAACACCCGCACCCACTATGATTATATTTTCAGACATTGTTAAATTCCTCTTAAGCGACAATATACTAAGGACAAGGCACAAAATTTTCTCATTATATCTGTTGCACAACAGATGTTCAACTGAATTTTATACTTATGCCAAACAGAAGAAGTGATACCAGTACTGTGCCTTCCCGTACTGATAACGAAGAGGAGCCTCGAAGAAAAAGAGAGCATCCCAGGGAGGAGGGAAGCGTGAATGAACATAGAGAACGTGTTAAGCTCAGAAGCCAAAAGCAGAAAGATGAAAAATTAAACGGCAGTAAGAACAATTAAACTAAAACAACCAAAAGAAATACAGTGCTCCGACAAGGAGCACTTTTCATTTTCGCGTAACCGTAGCGTTGTAATAGAATTACTCATAAAGAAATCAATAATGTTGGAATCGTGGACATTAATCCGCATGCAAAAAAAATCTCTAAACTTGGCATCGTGGCACGACTTTATTTACTAGTACTTGCGTGCTAATAGGTCAACGTAAGTAAAGCTCAACATACATGGAAGATAGAAAGGATACGAAGGGGAAGGTTACAAGAGGAGATGCTTCTATGAGCAGTGAAGAGCAGCGTGCGATTGATAATAGAGGCGCTTCGGATGGTGGATCGTCGGGGAGGTATCAGGGTTCATCCGGACGCAGCAGAGAAGACGAAGATCTACAAAGCATAAGCAAGCAGGCTGATACTTCTGAAAAAGATCTGAACGCGTTGCAAGAGGAGGAGATAACAGGGGCAAGATCTGAATCAGACGATTTAAAGTCTGCAAATTACAGTGATACCGATGAGGATGAGGATGAGGGGTTAGGTGATGGTAACCTCGGGCGTGCCCGGGGCGAGTTGTAAATCCAATCAGTATCACGGTGCATAGGCAATACGAAAGTATTGCCTATTTTTTTGTCCTTAACCCAACCATCTTAGTAAAACTGATTCTACTTGTAATTGTAAAGTAGTTCGTACCTTTGTCCATGTCATATCCGGTGTTAGAAATAACTGACCAGCTCAGGCAACAACTCCAAAAAAATAATATTGTTATTCTTCAGGCTCCTCCGGGTGCTGGTAAATCTACTGTGCTACCCTTACAATTAATAAATGAACAATGGCTCAGTAATAACAAGATTGTCATGCTCGAACCGCGCCGTCTCGCAGCACGGTCAGTTGCATTACGCATGGCATCTATATTAAATGACGAAGTAGGTAAAACAATAGGTTATCGGGTTCGATTCGACTCCAAAGTGTCCGATGTTACCAAAATAGAAGTAGTTACAGAAGGTATACTTACCCGGATAATTCAACAGGATAATGTCCTTGATGGCATCGGACTTATAATCTTTGATGAATTTCATGAACGGAGTTTACAAGCCGACACGGCTCTGGCCTTAAGTATTCAGGTACAGCAGGTTTTAAGACCTGACCTGAGAATTTTAATAATGTCGGCAACACTTGATAGTGAAAAATTATCTGCTACGCTTAACAACGCACCTATCGTAACAAGTACAGGTAAACAATTTCCTGTAGAACAAAAGTATTTCCCTGCTGAATCTAATACACATTTAATTCCTCATGTAGTTCGCACAATTCGAAAAGCTTATCACGAACATAGTGGCGATATACTTGTATTTCTTCCAGGGGCGGGGGAGATCAATAGAACAATGGCAAGTCTTGAAAACGAAAACTTCGATGCTGTTGTATATCCTTTATTTGGAGATCTTCCCTATCGCAAACAACAGGAAGCAATATTGCCAGACCCTGCAGGTAAAAGAAAGATTGTTTTATCTACATCCATTGCTGAAACTTCCCTTACCATCGAAGGTATTGCCATTGTTATAGATAGTGGCTTATCGCGTGTTCCTAAATTCGATCCGCGCAGTGGCTTTACCAGGCTTCAAACGGTTCGTGTTACCAGAGACGCCGCGGATCAGAGAACTGGCCGTGCTGGCAGATTAGGTCCTGGCCTCTGTTATAGATTATGGAGTGAGGCAATTCAAAATAATTTACTACCGCAGCGCGTACCCGAAATTCTGGAAGCAGATCTTGCTCCATTAATGTTGGAATTAGCAGTGTGGGGTGTCAAAGACACCAATGAACTAATATGGATTACACCTCCTCCTGCAGGGGCTGCTAGCCAGGCAAAAGAAATCCTCCGTCAACTCGAAGCGCTTCATGATAACAAGATCACCGCCAAGGGTAGAGAGATGACCAAGTTGCCAACGCACCCCAGAATTGCACACATGCTCCTGCAAGCATCTGAAATAGAAACAGAAAAAGCAGTAGCAGTAGCAACTGACATCGCTGCGCTTCTCGAAGAAAAAGATCCGATGGATAAAGAGGTAGGTGTAGATCTTTCGCTCCGGGTAGAAATGCTCAGAAGGTGGCGTGCCCTAGAACGTGTTAATGCCGATGTTTCTGTTTTAGACAGGATTGAAAAACTGGCTGCGGCATGGAGAAGACTCATGAAGGTTAAGGAGGATAATACACGCGTTGAAGATACTTTGGTAGGTCGCCTGGTCTTCTCTGCTTACCCAGAGAGACTCGCAAAGCAGGTTGATAAAAATGGCAGATATAAACTCACCAATGGACGAACCGCTAAACTTCACGATAACGATCCGATAGCAAGAGAAACATTCTTGGCAATTGCAGATCTGGACGCAGGCAGCGGAGAGGGAAAAATATATCTCGCCGCACCTGTAGACGTTTATGACTTGTTAATCTTAAGCGAGGAAAGAAAAACTGTTCGGTGGGATGAAGACAGAGGAATGATTACCGGAACAATAGAAAATACAATTGGAAACATTTCCTTATTAACTAAGCCTCTGCCAAAAATCCCTGACGACCTCCGCATCAAAGAGCTTTGTAAAGTCGTACAACAAAAAGGACTTCAAATGCTGGGGTGGGATGATACACACGAAGCCTGGCAGTCAAGAGTTCTCAGTTTAAAAAAATGGCGACCTGAAGAGGAATGGCCAGACGTGTCATCTGCTAACCTTTTATCCACCATTGAAGATTGGTTAACACCTTTTCTCACTTCAGTGAATAAGGCAACTGAATTACTGAAGCTTGATCTTTCCGCTATTTTATCAACCCTCATTCCTTGGAATCTTTCTTCGAAGTTGGATGCGTTAGCTCCATCTAAACTACCCGTTCCAAGCGGATCTATGATCAGTGTAAATTATTTCTCTGATGATCGGCCTCCCGTAATGGAAGTCAGGCTGCAGGAAGTTTTTGGGCTCGTCGATACGCCCACCGTCAACGAAGGGCGTGTTAAAGTAATCCTTCACCTTCTCTCGCCGGGTTATAAACCTGTACAAGTCACTCAGGATCTGAAAAGCTTTTGGACAAACACCTATGCCGAGGTAAGAAAAGAATTGAGAACAAGGTATCCTAAACACTCCTGGCCCGAAGATCCATGGACTGCCCAGGCGGTACGGGGTGCAAAGAAAAGGGTTTGAAAGCGCTTTACTTAAGCCCGTATCCTTAATGGATACATTAAAGTATACCCATGGTAGGCTTGGGTATACTGACAGTATCACCAGGATACAGCTACCCTTTAGCTAGAGTCAGGTTATGTCGTACAATCGGTAATTTCGTCATGCTCCTAAGTATCTTACTTAGCTAAAGCGAATTTCTTCAGATAATCTGCAATGTATTGCTCAACATACTTGCGCTTATATTGCATGATAAACCGGGGATGTGCTAAAGGAATGATCTCAGCAAATATTTTCTCTTTCTTATTAAAGTTCTGTAGGTATTTAAAGTTTTCTCCCTCACCTAAGCAGTAAACAACCTCGTTAACCCCAAACTCCATTTGCTGCAGTATTGACTTTCGGATAAACTTCTCAAGGCTTTGTGCCAGGTCTTTAGTGTCGTAATAATTCAGGTTTTTTCCTTCATAGGTAAAACCCAATGGCGATACAGAATTGAAATAGAATTTAGAAAAGAAACTTTCTACGCCTCCAAAGGCGGCAATCATAGCATGAATAAAGTCAGCGGATAACTCAGTTTTCTTTTGTAGGCCATTCGAAATACCACATATTTTCTCAAGCTTCACAGGATCTGTAAATGGAACACCGGTAAGCCCTCCGCCAAATCTTCCTGGGTTTATGCCGAAGATAATACTCCGCCTGCCATTATCGTCATAATACTTCTTATAGAATTGAGTACATAATTCAAAGGCAGTTTTATCCTGGTAAGGATTTAAAACCTCAACCCGATTAGGTAGGGATTCCTTGATCTTAAGCGCTTTGTAAAACTTCAATATCTTATCTGCAAATGTCATCTTCTTGTCTTACTTATCTGGAAATCTCAAATACACTCTTGTAGAATCCTTCGTTTTGTACATATTCAATCAGATCGAGGTAAAAGTCATGAGATCCCAGCGTTGCACTATCACCTACCATAATTAACTTTTTTCGGGCTCTTGTCATTGCAACATTGGTTCTTCTTATGTCTCCAAGAAAACCCACTTCACTTTTATCGTTACTTCTCACAAAGCTTATCGCAATAACATCTCGCTCTTGGCCCTGAAAGGCATCAACAGTGTTAATGTTAATAAGCTTTCCTAAAGGTTCAAGTACGGTTGATGCTTCAGCAAGTTTATGTAAATAGTCCACCTGGGCACTGTAAGGTGTTATAATTCCAAGTGTAATTTGCTCTGCAAGCCACGTCTCTGTGCCTATTTCATTAATAAGAGATTCTATAATGAATATTAATAATTCTGCTTCTTCACGATTTACCCTGCTTAGAGTTTCAGGATCCTGCTCTTCACTATAACCACAGCCTGCCGTATCAATAAACTCTACCGGTAGTTGGTCAGGTCGCAGCAGTACTGACTTCACTGAATCATGGGCTACCAGTTTATCCTTGTAGAAATATGCCGAAGAAAATTTCATGATCTTCTCATGCATGCGGTATTGAACCTCAAGCATGGAGGCCTTCGTCGGATGGTTAGCAATACCTTTTTCAAAAAGTGTTACAGATAGTCCTTGTCTTGCGGCATCAATGGACTTGATTGTTGGAGGTAGTTGCTGATGGTCACCTGCAAAAATAACACGTTGTGCACGCAGAAGAGGAATCCAGCAGGCGGGTTCCAAAGCCTGGGCTGCCTCATCAATAAAAACGGTCTTATATTTTCTTCCTCGTAAAGTAGGATGAGAAGTTCCTACCAGGGTTGCACAGATAGCTTGTGCGCTTTGAAGTACGTCGTTAATAATATAGAACTCCAGCATGTCCGCATCACTCTTTAAAAGCTTTGCTTCCTGTAGCAATAGCTTTCGCTGTTCTCTTTCATGATAGCCAAAATGCCTCTTGTATTTCAATGCTGTACTTCGCACTTGCTCCATACGCTTCCTCAGCGATCGAAGTTCCTGGTAGTTCGAATGTGCTGCTATCTTAGCATCAAGTGTTTTGCTGAGAGATTGTTCCGTTACTCTTGCAGGATGTCCGATGCGAACAACGTTAAGTCCTTGTTCACTTAGCTTGTCAACCAGTAGGTCAACAGCAGCATTACTGGGCGCAGTAACTAAAACTTGTCCCTCTTCCTGTGCTGTGAAAAGAATAGCTTGTACTAGCGTTGTTGTTTTACCCGTGCCCGGAGGACCATGAATAAAGCCTACATCTTCAACGCTTGCAATAAGATTAAGTGCATTTAGCTGACTTGTATTAAGAATATTAATCGTATCGAAACTTAACTTCCGATCGAGTGTTTTCGCTTTCTCATCACCCAATAGTATCCGCTTCAGCTCTGCGACCCTGTTGTCTTCGGCCTTAATAACTTCCTTCAGCGCAAACTCCATCTCACGATAAGTCATCTCATCAAACATCACATCCACTCCCAACATCCCATCTTCCGCCCATTCAGGTAGCTCATCAGTGTTAAGGGTAATAACCATTAAGTTATCACGAACGTAGTTCACAACGCCGTTTACATGATGTTTCTCCGGCGTACCAGATGCGTTTGTAAAAACACTTACTGCTTTACCACTTTGAAAAGAATGAGGCTGGTCTAAATGATTGGTACGCTCAACTTCAATAATAGGTCGCTCTCCGGTTCCTATATAATCCCTTTTCAGGGATACAGGATACCAGGTAGTTCCCTTTTTAGTCCGGTAGGCAATAGATTGAAGTAGTACTTTCTGCCGATATTGTTCAAGATCTGCCTGTCGCTCGATCTTTATTAACTCTAAAGTCTTTAGAAGCTGATCGTTTACACCCATAATAAAAAGATGGCCAAATGTAATAGTTACATAACGATCTTCTTCTATTCAGATAATGGAATTACTGACGGTTCCCCAGGTTGTCGGCCGTATTATAATAATACAAGGTGCGATTTTTAAAACTAATCCTGAAGAAGCTTTTTCAGCTGATCAATTGCTGTAGTATTCTTTGCCGAAGAAACATTATCAATAACACTCTGTTTCTCTCTCGTGGTTAAGCGCCAGCTTAAAGAAGCGCGGGCGTTGTGTTTTCTGATACTATCCATCTTTTGAAGAATAGGAACATAGTCTTCTGCTTCATACTCAATGTCAATACGATGTATCTCATTCTTAAACCACGATCTCGAATACCCAAGTAGTAAATCGCTGTTAATATCCTGGAAATGTTCAAAGTTATTGTATACGCTGCTTATTGGTTGTGTTACCGCGTCAACAATGGTTTGTCCTTCATTCTTGGTAATAGTACCTAACTTCGGAGAGTCTCTTATGGAAAGGAAAATCACACCTGAGGTATTTTCAGCAATCCACTCTTTAAAAGCAAATAGAAAACGCGAAGCATCTGTCAGACCAAAATTATCTGAGATACCGGCATCCATAATATAAATGGCAGGTGTAGTGGGTAGCGTAGTATTAGGCGTAATGTATGGAAACGTGGCAGACATTCTTAATGCTGAAAGAAAGCGCAACTTCTCACTTCCGTGTGCCTTAAACAGATGATGGAAGTCCACACCGCTGTATTTGTATGAATTGTATTCATGGCCGTCAACAGTTTCATAATTCATAAACGATACTGGCCTTGATGCGATGTAAAGCTTTCTGCCATCGTTAACAATGGTAGGCGTTAATATCATCATGGGTATGATGGCTTTCGTTTCGAATGAATCATAAGCAACAATAGGCTTATCCATCAGGCTGTTTGTTGTCTGATTCAACTGTTCTTCAAAAGTATAACCGCGGTCGCGCTGATAATTAAAGCCTGCGTATTTAAAATTGGTAAAGCCAACAAACAGATCATTAGCCAGGAGGCTGAAGATCATAGGGTTCAGGTTGTCACTTGAAATATTCAACCGATGTACTGGATCATACGGCTTTACATTCTCTTTCTGATACTCCCTCAACTTCAATTCTCTGAAATAACTAGCGCCTATCAGTCCCCCGGATGCCCCCGTAATCAAGATGCTGTTGTTAAACAACCTTCCTTGTGTAAGACTATCCGCTATCTGCAATGTTGAGAAAGCCCACAATGCAGCGCGCTTACCTCCGCCACTCACACATAAAAAAACCATCTTAGGTTTCTTTTCTGTCTTGAACTTTGCTTTCCATTGTTCAAGCATTGCAAATGTCTTTGCACGATCTTCAACAATTACAGTTGAGTCATTCATCCTTTTCAGGGAGTGAACGGAGTATTCAACGGGTTGTCTATCGTAGTTTAATCCAAAGGCTTCATACCTTTTAGTGAAAAAGTCTTCCCCAACAAGATAATTCAGAATGAGGAATAGAATAAGGGCACATGTTGCTGACCAGTTGCCGAACCAGTATGAAAAGGCTCCTGCCATCATCACAAAGATGGTAAGCAAAATCATAAAGCTCGAAGCTGCCGGAAGCTGAAAGGCAGGGTAGTCTTTAAAGATACCCAGGATAAGAACGATCACAAAGATCAACAACTCTATGATAACAAGGTTAAAGTGGTTTTGGTCAAACACCTGAAGTATAGTAGCACGATCGTAGAATTTTATATTCTCTACTTTTTTGAACTTAAGGTCGTAATCAAGATAGTTGTCTACGCGTACCTGCTTCTTCCTTGCAATATCCAGTTTCTTCATTGCACTGGCACGAGTAACTTTTACCTTTAATTTAATCTTCTCGTCAATCTGGCAAACCACATACTTAAAGATGTCCTTATTGGTGAGTAGAAAGTATACGAAGAAGATTAAGGTCATCGTAATATAACCTGTAAGTAATCCGGTAAGATTTAAAACAAGTCCCGTGTTCGTGGTATACTCATTGTTTATTTGAAACCTTACGATCTGATAAATATAAACGAACAGGAATAGTAAGGGGATCGGGCTATTGTTAATTGCAAACTTTGTGAACGGTCTGGATAGTGTTCCGATAAATGAAAACCGATGACCATCATTAATATAACAGGTAATGTGATATGCAGTAGTGAACCCTGCTGTACACAAGCCTATTATAAAAAAGCTTGTAAAGTTAACCTTGTTCAGATATTCAGGATCGAGAAACAGGTAGGGAATGCCCAGGTATTTGCCGAAGCTTCCTGTTATCATGGCAAACAGCAAAACCCAACATAAAACAAGGACGTGATTCCTCTTAAAGTTGTTCAGGAGAAGCTGAATTGGAAAAGAATAGATAATCGCCTGAAAAAAACGGTTAAGCCTCTGCATACACAATGATACAATAAGTTAATTCTATTTCATGGATTGAAGTAACATGTAATAGAAGAATAACTTACGTGCGTTTTAATTTGAGATAAGCTTGTGCAGATCATCTGCAAGTCGCCTGTCATTAGATAAGCGGGGTACTTTATTTTGACCGCCAAGTTTGCCTATTGATTTCATGTAATCAATAAAGGCATTTCTTGGTAATGTGGTGATTCTCAATGTTCTTAGGATGTTCCCCGTGATCAGATCGTCATAGTAAACATTTAATTCTCTTAGCTGGTTATCAAGTTCGGATGCAAAAGCCTCCAGATTGTGAGGAGGTTTGGAGAATTCAATCAACCACTCGTGATGTGGCAAACCTTCTCTCGGGGTTACCTGCGGCGCTACAGTAAACTCTACGAGCTCCGTTTCAGGTAACTTCTGTATAGTTTGTTGCATCGCTTTCTCTACTTCCTCGCCTATAACATGCTCTCCGAAAGCAGATATAAAATGTTTGATCCTTCCTGTTACAACAATGCGGTAGGGATTTTTAGAGACAAATTTAATGGTGTCTCCAATAGAATAGCCCCACAGCCCGGCATTGCTGTTAATGATCAATGCGTAGTTCTTACCTAATTCAACTTCTCCTATGCTCAATCGGCGTGGGTTTTCATTGAAATACTCCTCTGCGGGAATAAACTCAAAGAAGATTCCACTGTTAAGAAGTAATAATAACCCCTGTTCACGTTGCGAATCTTGATAGGCGATAAAGCCTTCACTGGCAGGATAGGTTTCAATGGAATCGATCTTCTTACCAATGCTTTCAAACAATTTTGCGCGATAAGGCTCAAAGTTTACACCACCATATACAAACATTGAAAAGTTAGGAAAGATATCTTTGATGCTCTTTCCGGTCTTTGCTTGGATACGGTCAAAGTACATTTGCACCCAGGGAGGAATACCGGAGATAAGGGTCATGTTCTCATGAAGGGTCTCCTCAATGATCGTATCTAGTTTCTGTTCCCAATCTTCAATACAGTTTGTTGTATAACTTGGCTTTTGATTGGTTCTTAAATATTGCGGTATATGGTGATTTACAATGCCCGATAGCCTTCCGGTTTTTACACCTCCTTTTTCATCAAGTTCAGGACTTCCTGAAAGAAATATTAACCCACCATCTAAAAAGGAGGCATTACCTGTTTCATGAACATAACTCAACAGCGCATTACGCGCACTGTTTATATGATTTGGAAGTGATTCTTTTGTAATAGGAATGTACTTTGTACCCGATGTTGTTCCAGAAGTTTTTGCGAAATAAGCTGGTTTACCTGGCCACAAAATATCAGGCTTGCCTTCCAGTATTTTCTCAACATAAGGCTTCAGCTCTTCGTAATCGCGGATGGGAACTTGTTTTTTGAAATCATCGTAGCTGCGAATGGTATCAAAGCCGTGATCCTTTCCAAAAACAGTATTCTTGGCAGTGGCAACCAAATGTTTAAAAGTCTTCTCCTGAAAGGGTATCGGGTTTGAAGCCCACTTTCGGGTAGAGGAAGCAATGTATGCCGCAAAAGGTCTGGCAAGGGTAGATCGTATTCCCATAGGGCGCAAGATAAATTGAATTTTACCATATTGAGTTAGTATTTCTGCGGATTTTTTGAGCATCAAAATGTGTTAAACCCAAAATGAAAAATGTCGTTTTATATTTGATGGCTGTAAAACTTTTGTCGGTTATTTTACATCACTAGCGGATAATGAATAAAGTACTATGAAGAACACGTTAAAGATTATAGTAATAGGTTTCCTCGCAGGACTAGGTGGTTCGTATACGGGTTATTATTACCTGATAAAGCCATCCATTCAACAAAATCAGCCCGGAGAACAGTTCAGGGCTGTACGATACGATTCTCCATCCGTGTATGTTCCTGCAGCATCCAGCGCCACCTCCTCAGGTGCATCAGCAGACCCTGCTGTAGATTTTAGTGCAGCGGCGGCAAAAGCTACACAAAGTGTTGTTTATATTAACAGCATTTCAGAAGGTGTCTCTTATTCTTATTGGGATTGGTTCTTCGAACGTGGGAGCGGAAGGCAAACTCAGGTAAGCAGTGGCTCTGGTGTAATCTTTACTTCCGATGGGTATATTATCACAAATAACCACGTTGTAGCTTCAGCTGAACGAATTGAAGTAAATTATAATAAGCGAACCTATCCTGCGCAACTTATTGGTACTGACCCGTCGTCAGATCTTGCTGTAATAAAAATAGATGAAAATAGTCTTCCCGCTATTTCTCTAGGTAGCTCTAAAAATGTCCAGGTAGGGGAGTGGGTTGTCGCTGTAGGAAATCCTTTCTCTCTTGCATCAACCGTAACAGCAGGTATTGTAAGTGCCAAAGGTAGAAGGATAGGAATTCTGGAAGACAAATTTCCCCTTGAGTCATTTATTCAGACAGATGCCGCAATTAATCCGGGTAATTCCGGTGGTGCGCTTGTTAACAAAAGCGGAGAACTTATCGGTATAAATACTGCAATTCTCTCCCGAACAGGTTCTTATACCGGATATGCTTTCGCAGTACCTGTCGATATTGCTAAAAAGGTATTTGATGATCTTGTGAAATATGGAATCGTACAGAAGGCAGTATTTGGAGGAAGTGTTGTAGAGTACGACTATGAAAGTGCGAAGAAATATGACTTGAATACAGATGTTAAAAAGTTCAACGGCGTGCTTCTCGAACGTTTGGATAAAGAAGGACCAGCGTTAAAAGCAGGTTTGAAGCTGGGTGATATTATTGTAAAAGTTAATGATCTCGATATCAACACACAAAGTGCATTTGAGGAGGAATTAAGTTACCATTACCCGGGTGATAAAATCAGTGTAACATACATTCGCAATGGAAAGACTTCTACAACCAATGTTACGCTTGTTAACAGAATCGGAACAACAGAAGTTATCAAACGCCAGATCTACAGCGATTCGAAAATAGGGGCTCAGTTTGAAGCGAATGAATATGGCGTAAAAGTCTTTCAAATTAAGAACAATAGTGTGCTTAAGAAGATCGGTGTGCCCGAAAACTTTACCATACTCTATATTAACAGAGAACGTGTTAAAGATCCGAAAGATGTAATCAACTTCTTCGACAATTTTAAAGGGCAGGGATCCTTATATGGAATTAATAGTTCGAGACAGCAGATAGAAATCCCTTTTGTAATCAGGTAGGAAATAAGCCTGATTAAATAAAAAAGACAGGATCAAAAGATTCTGTCTTTTTTATTTATGTACCGAGCTGAATCGGTATATAAGATTCTGGTAGTATCAGGCATTAAGCCACTCTTAACTTAAGCTTTTTGCCAAGCTCGTCTACAGACGATTTAAAATTAGCATCGGTCTTCATCATGTCTTCAACAGATTCTAGCGCGTGTATTACTGTTGAGTGGTCACGGCCACCAAAATTCTCTCCGATAAGTGCGAGTGTCAATTGCGTATAGCGCTTACAGAAATACATTGCAACCTGGCGTGGTATAACGATTTCCCGTTTTTTAACTTTACCTTTCATTGCTTCAAGATCTACCTTGAAGAATTCTGCAACTGTTTTTTGAATAAAGTCAACGCTTACATCAGACTGAATTTCCTTGATAATGTTCTTGAGAACCTCTTTAGCAAGGTCAAGATCAATTTCTTTTTTAAGAAGTGTAGCATGGAAGATAAGAGAGTTTAATACTCCTTCCATGTCTCGTAAGTTCGTATCAACGCTATAAGCAAGATATTCAGCAACCTCTGTAGGAATCTCAATACCATCTGCCTGCATTTTACGGTTTATAATAGCAAGCTTCGTTTCAAAATCAGGCTCCTGTAAATCAGCTGTTAGTCCCCACTTAAATCTTGATAACAATCTCTCTTGGAAGCCTTTAAGGTCTCTTGGAGGGCAATCGCTTGTCATAATAATTTGCTTGCCCGATTGGTGCAGCTGGTTAAAGATATGGAAGAACATCTCCTGTGTCTTTTCCCTGCCGGCGAGAAACTGTACGTCGTCAAGAATTAAAAGATCGACTTGCAGATAAAAGTTCTGGAAGTCCTGTAGCTTGTGATTTTGAAGTGCATTGAGGAATTGGCTGGTAAAATCATTCTGATCAACGTACAATACCACTTTAGATGGCATGTTATTCTTGATTTCATTGCCGATCGCCTGCACGAGGTGGGTTTTACCCACACCTACACCCCCGTAAAGCATCAAAGGATTAAACGAGGTAACGCCCGGTTTCTTTGCTACGGCCAAACCAGCAGATCTTGCTAGCCGGTTACAATCACCTTCAACAAAGTTATCAAACGTATAACTATGATTTAACCGCGAATTGACGGTTTGAGGATTTAGCGCTTTAAAAGTAAAAGGAGAATACTCGTCAGAGGTAAAACCGTTATTGTTAATGTTACTTCTTCTTGTTTGCGAAGCAACAGTATTTGCAGGATAATTTACAGCAACCGGAGGAGCTTGCCTGTTCCCGCTATCAACTACTACTGAGTATTCCAGGCGGCCAGTGGCACCCAGAACGGTATGAATTGCTTTCTTTAGAACCGGAACGTAATTATCTTCAAGCCATTCGTAAAAAAACTGTGAAGGTACCTGGATAGTAAGTACATCACCATCAACACGTAAAGGAACAATGGGTTTAAACCACGTATTGAAGTTTTCTGAATCAATATTTTCTTTGATTACTTCAAGACAATCGTTCCATACTGTGCCGCAGCTTACTTCCATTTATAGCTCTGATTTGTTAGGGGTTTTATGTTTCCCAACTGGGAAGGGGAGACAAAGATGTAAAAAAAGAGCTTACGAAAACAAGGTAAAGACCTCTTGATTTTTAAGAAAAAAATTTGCTACTGAAATTTTTATTTCTAAATGCAAATGAATGATAGAATCTTAAGTTAAAATTGAAATAAAATGATTGTTTATGAAGGAAACTGACATTCAGAAACTTTTAAGTGACACTTTCTCTGTTTCTGATGTAAATGAATGGAAAAGAGTCGCAACATCTGAATTAGACGGAAAAGAACCTTTCCAGGAATTAAAATGGAAAGATCCCGATAATATAGAATACTTACCTTATTATGATAAAACAACTACACAACACACAGAAGTATCTGAGTTTCATCGCTCTCCTTTAAATAAAGATTTTTTAGGTAACAGAACATGGTTTAACACACCTGTAATTCATGTTGTTAGTTTAATTGCCGCAAATCAAAAAGCCCTGCAGCATCTGAAGAATGGTGCAGATGGAATTGTTTTCGACTTCAATTCATTATCTTCCATTGATTTAGAAATTTTATTAAAAGATATAGAGCTGCCCTACTGTGCAATTTCCTTTATCAATGCCACTGCAGACGTTTCAAATGCCTTCATCAATCATGTCGTAAAACATAACATCGATCAGAAAAGTATTAAAGGAAGCTTTTTTTGGAAGAATATAGACGATGCTATCTCATCAGGAAGTCTAAGAAACTTCAACTACCTTGGTTGTATTGTAAATTCATCAACGCCTGTTAATGAAATATCAGAAGCACTGCTGGCAGGTGTAAAGCAACTTGAGAAGTCCCAGGGAGATGAGCGCGTAAAAGCATTTTCAAGAATTTCTTTTTCATTACCTATCCATACCAACTTCCTGATCGAGATTAGCAAGTTAAAAGCACTGCGTATGTTATGGTTCCAGATTGCAAATGTTTATAAGGTGAATAGCTATAACTTTAATGATCTTCATATACACGCGCGTGTTGAAGCATGGTCAAACGAAAAGTTAAGTCCCCACGAAAATATGTTGAGAGGAACGACTAGTGCAATGGCATCAATTATTGGAGGTTGTGATTCACTATCTGTCTATCCTCAGGATGAAAACAACTCGATGATGGATAGGATAGCGCGAAATGTATCTAATATCCTTCGCGAAGAATCTCATTTTGATAAAGTTGAAGATCCATTGGCAGGAGCATATGTAATTGAATCAATGGTAAACCAGTTGGCTGAAAAGGCCTGGGATTTATTTAAGACTAAACAGAAATAACAACATGCCTGATTTCTCTAATATTCGATACAATCAATTTCCTTTAAATAAAAATAGTCATTCCGATTCTAATGCTTCAGGTTGGGAGAGTCCCGAAAAGATCAATGTAAAACCTTCATACACAAAAGAAGACATTCAAACTTTTACGCATATAGGTTACGGTGCAGGTATACCACCGTTTTTACGCGGACCTTACGCTTCCATGTATACGACAAAGCCATGGACCATCAGGCAGTATGCCGGGTTTTCAACAGCCAAAGAATCAAACGCATTTTATAGAAGAAATCTTGCTGCAGGGCAGCGGGGCTTGTCAGTAGCTTTTGATCTTGCTACACATAGAGGTTACGATTCAGATCATCCTCGGGTTGCAGGCGATGTCGGTAAGGCTGGTGTTGCTATTGACTCTGTGTTGGATATGAAGATCTTGTTTGATCAGATTCCACTGGATAAGATGTCTGTATCGATGACAATGAATGGTGCAGTGATCCCGATTATGGCATTCTATATTGTTGCAGCTGAAGAACAAGGAGTATCACCCAAACAACTTAGTGGCACTATACAGAACGATATACTTAAGGAGTTTATGGTGAGAAATACATACATATATCCGCCTGCACCTTCTATGCGCATTGTAGCGGATATATTTCGGTATACTTCTCAGTACATGCCGAAGTTTAACAGCATAAGTATAAGTGGCTATCACATGCATGAGGCAGGAGCTCCCGCACATGTAGAACTGGCATATACCTTAGCAGATGGTCTTGAGTATATCAGAACAGGTATTAAGGCAGGTATTGATATTGATGATTTTGCGCCAAGGCTTTCCTTCTTCTGGGGAATAGGAATGAACTTCTTTATGGAAGTTGCAAAAATGCGTGCTGCTCGTGTGCTGTGGTCCAAGATTGTAAAGGATTTCAATCCAAAGAATCCGAAGTCGATGGCATTGCGTACGCACTCGCAAACTTCAGGATGGAGTCTTACTGAGCAAGATCCCTACAACAATGTAACCCGTACTTGTATTGAAGCAATGGCTGCGATATTAGGTGGTACTCAATCCTTGCATACAAATTCGCTCGATGAAGCGATTGCACTGCCCACAGATTTCTCAGCACGGATTGCACGCAATACACAGCTTTATATTGAGAAGGAAACAGGTATAACAAAGGTAGTGGATCCGTTAGCTGGCTCTTATTACATCGAATCGCTTACTGCATCTTTAATAGAAAAAGCATGGGCGCTTATGGAGGAGGTTGAACAGCTAGGTGGAATGACAAAAGCCATTGAAAGCGGAATTCCGAAGATGCGAATAGAACAGGCTGCAGCAGCAAAGCAGGCGAGAATAGATTCTGGTAAGGATGTGATTGTAGGTGTTAACAAATACCGTACGGATGAAAAGCCTGACTTTGAAATATTAGAGGTTGATAATACTGCAGTACGTCAGGAACAAATAGCGCGACTTGAACAATTGAAGCGCGAACGTGATGCCGATAAAGTTCAGATGGCTTTGCAGGCAATTCTCCAAAGTGCCGAATCAGGACAAGGAAATCTTCTGGAACTTTCCGTTAATGCAGCACGTGAGCGTGCAACATTGGGTGAGATTTCCTCTGCAATGGAAAAGGCCTTTGGAAGGTATAAGGCTACAATCAAATCTATTTCAGGCGTATATTCAGGGGAGATGAAAAACGAAAGTGCTTTTGAAGAAGCGAGAAAGCTTTCTGATCAATTTGCAGACCTGGAAGGAAGAAGACCAAGAATACTTATTGCCAAGATGGGGCAAGACGGTCATGACAGGGGAGCCAAAGTAATTGCAACAAGTTTTGCCGATTTAGGTTTTGATGTAGATATCGGTCCATTATTTCAAACTCCCGAAGAGGTTGCTATGCAGGCCGCTGAAAACGATGTTCACATTATTGGAGCCTCGAGCCTTGCTGGCGGTCATAAAACGCTCGTACCTGAGTTAATTGCCGAACTAAAAAAGATAGGACGTGAAGATATTGTAGTAGTTGCGGGGGGTGTTATTCCTCAACAAGATTATGATTATTTATATAAGTCCGGCGCTTCTTTTATTTTTGGACCCGGAACTATCATTACAGACGCTGCAAAAGAAATTTTGAAGAAGTTCATCTATTCCTAATGATGTTCTAATTTTAAATATTAAGAAGTAATTCGTTCATTTTGACTTCACAGAGAAAAAGGGTAGCCATTTTTGGTTCAACAGGTTCAATTGGTAAACAGGCACTTGAAGTAATTGCATCACATCCTGATCAGTTTGAGGTAGAAGTACTTACAGCACAGAATAATGCAGCGCTTTTAATTGAGCAGGCCAGACAGTTTCAGCCGAACGCTGTTGTGATCACCAATGAGAGTCACTATAATCTTGTTAAGGAGAGTCTCATTAACCACGATATCAAAGTATTTGCAGGAGAAAATGCCCTCGCATCAGTTGCGCAGATGGACACCATTGATCTTGTACTCACAGCCCTTGTTGGTTATTCTGGCCTAAAGCCTACTATCAAAGCTATTGAAGCCGGTAAAACAATTGCGCTGGCCAATAAAGAAACACTGGTCGTTGCTGGTGAATACATCACCAAACTGGCAAGAGCAAAAGGTGTCAATATCTTTCCTGTTGATTCTGAACATTCGGCTATCTTTCAATGCATTGTTGGTGAGTTTCACAACCCAATTGAGAAAATCATTCTGACAGCGTCAGGGGGACCTTTCAGGGGCAGAACGTTAAAGGAGTTGCAAGGCGTAACAAAGGCACAGGCGTTAAAGCACCCGAACTGGAGCATGGGTGCCAAAATCACCATCGATTCAGCCAGCTTAATGAATAAGGGACTCGAAGTGATAGAAGCAAAGTGGTTGTTTGGATTGGATGTGTCACAGATAGAAGTAATTGTGCATCCGCAGTCTATCATCCATTCAATGGTTCAATTTCAAGATGGATCAATAAAGGCACAAATGGGCCTGCCGGATATGCGTTTGCCAATACAGTTCGCGCTTACTTTTCCCGAAAGGCTTAAATCAGCTTTCCCTCGTTTTGATTTTGCCAGCTACCCGTCGCTTACCTTTGAAAAACCTGATACCGAAACTTTTCGTAATCTTGCATTATCTTTTGAAGCTTTAAAGAAAGGTGGAAATATGCCG
>NZ_JAHESD010000021.1 GCF_018598585.1 Chryseosolibacter indicum | reverse complement strand
GCCATGAACAACATTCTTCTCGCTTTCCCATTTTGCCTTCAGTGAGTTACGCTGCTCGTTAAGCTCAGCAATTTCTTTTGAAAGAACGGCTTCTTTCTCTTTATCTTTTTCTCTGCGAATGGCCTCACGTTCTATCTCAAGCTGCATAATGCGCCTGTTCAACTCATCAAGTTCTTCAGGTAGCGAGTCCATTTCAAGACGAAGTTTAGATGCAGCCTCATCCATCAGGTCAATAGCCTTATCTGGTAAGAAACGGTCGGAAATATAACGGCTCGACAACTCAACTGATGCAATTACTGCATCGTCTTTAATACGAACGCCGTGATGAAGTTCATATTTATCTTTAATCCCGCGAAGGATAGATATAGAGTCCTCAACAGATGGTTCATCAACCATTACTGACTGGAATCTTCTTTCAAGCGCTTTGTCCTTCTCGATGTACTTCTGATATTCTTTTAAAGTAGTGGCACCAATGGCATGTAACTCACCACGTGCCAGCGCAGGTTTCAATAAGTTGGCAGCATCCATAGCACCCTCACCGCCACCGCCTGCACCAATCAATGTATGGATCTCGTCAATAAACAGGATGATCTGTCCGTTTGCATCAGTTACTTCTTTAATAACTGCTTTTAAACGTTCTTCAAATTCTCCTTTATACTTGGCTCCTGCAACAAGTAGCCCCATATCCAAAGACACAATAATTTTATCTTTCAGATTTTCTGGAACGTCCCCATTTACAATACGTTGAGCCAGACCTTCTACAATGGCAGTTTTTCCAACGCCGGGCTCGCCAAGTAAAATAGGGTTGTTCTTTGTTCTCCTTGAAAGTATTTGAAGTACACGCCTGATCTCCTCGTCACGTCCAATAACCGGATCTATTTTTCCTTTTTTTGCAAGATCGTTCAGGTTCTTAGAGTAGCGTTCCAGAGACTTGTATTTTGCTTCTGCATTTTGATCAGTCACAGTAGATCCTCCTCTTAATTCTTTAATAGCTTTGATAAGTCCAACACGTTCAAACCCTGTGTCCTTCATCAGCGATGCTACTTTATCTTTGGAAGATAAAAGTGCAAGAACAAGATGCTCAACTGCAATGTATTCATCTTTGAATTCGCGCAGTTCTTTCTCGGCATTCTGCAGAACAGAATTTGTGTTTGATGACAAGTAGGGTTGTTGACCAGAAACCTTGGGGTAACTATTCAACAATTCGTTGAGTTTGTTATCCAACAAAATCTGGTTAACATTTAATTTCTTTATAAGATAAGAAGTGACATTCTCATCTGTTTCCAGGATAGCCTTTAACAAGTGGCCAGGTTCAATGGCCTGCTGCTGGTTGCCCATAGCAATCTCAGCAGACTTTTGTAAAGCTTCCTGTGATTTTATGGTAAATTTTTCAAAGTTCATAGCTTAAAAACCTCGGTCATCATTTATCAAAACGGGGTCCATTTATCGTTAGTACCGGAATCCAGCAAGTATGGCACATAAGTAATAGCTAAAGAGGGTAAAATGGGTCAAATTGTCTAATTAGTATGTCAAAACGTTCGTTGCTTGCTCCGGTTTTTCTACCCCAGGCTTACCTGGTAGAGGTTGCATGGGAGGTTTGTAATCAGGTAGGAGGGATTTACACGGTTATTCGATCCAAAGTACCGGTAATGATGGAGCAATGGGCGGGGCGATACTGTTTAATAGGGCCTTACGTTCACCCAAATATCTCTGCCGAATTAGAACCATTGGATGACATTGAAGATATCTTTGGACAAGCAGCGGCCTCTCTGCGAAAGCGCGGTTATGATGTGCATTATGCTGAGTGGTTAGTGACAGGTAAGCCACGCGTTGTATTGCTCAATCCAAATTCGGTAGATACTGACACCTTAAACGTAATCAAGTATTTGTTGTGGCAAAACCATGGCATTAGTACGCCTGGCGATAATGCGCTGATCAATCAGGTTGTAAGCTTTGGATACCTCACTAAATTATTCATTGATGAACTAATGAAACTTTCTGGTGAGGACCATAAAGTTATTACACATTTTCATGAATGGATGGGCGGTCTTCCTATCCTTGATATTAAAAGAGAGGGTATCCCTGTTAAGACGATATTCACAACCCATGCTACCCAATTGGGAAGGCACCTTGCAATAAATTCACCCCAGTTCTATTCCCATTTGCCATTCTTTCAGTGGGAAGATGAGGCGAGAAAATTTGGCGTTGAGACAGAGGCAACAATGGAGTTTAAAATTGCACAGTCGTGCGATTATTTTACCACTGTTAGTGATCTTACCGCACGTGAATGTGAGTATCTCTTGAAGAGAGAAGTTGATGCCATACTTCCCAACGGACTAAACATACAGCGATTCGAAACCCTCTACGAATTTCAGAATCTGCATTCTGAATATAAGGAACAGATCCATGATTTTATTATGGGTCATTTCTTTCATTCTTATTCTTTCGACCTGGATAAAACAATGTATTTCTTTACTTCAGGAAGATTTGAATTTAAGAATAAGGGTTTTGATTTAACCCTGGAAGCCCTGAGCTACCTCAACGAACAATTGAAACGTGAGGGCTCGGATGTAACCGTAGTGATGTTTTTTGTAAGCAAGAGGGACTATTACAGCATAAAACCGGAAACGCTTCATTCGCATGCTGTGATGGAAGAGATAAGACAAACCTGTGATGCTATTTTAAAGCAGGTGGGCAGCAGGTTGTTTTACGAAAGCACAAGTAGAAACGATCATCATCTTCCTAACCTCAACGATTTTGTAGATGAATACTGGAAGCTTCGTTATAGAAGAACAATACAGTCATGGAAAACAAATAATCTGCCTTCACTTGTAACGCATAACCTTGTAGATGAAGAGCATGATGAAGTGATGAAGACCCTTCAGGAAAAGAATTTACTGAATCATAAAGATGATAAGGTAAAAGTGGTATATCATCCTGATTTTATCTCTTCTACAAATCCGCTCTTTGGTATGGACTATCTTCATTTTGTGCGAGGATGTAACCTGGGAGTATTCCCAAGTTATTATGAGCCCTGGGGTTATACGCCCTTGGAAGCACTTGCCAGTGGTATCCCTGCTGTAACCAGTGACCTTTCAGGCTTTGGTGACTATCTTCTGAATAACTTTCCTGACCATGAAAAGAACGGAATATTTGTGGTAGAAAGAAGCAAACGCACTTTCGATTGGAGTGCGAGGCAGCTCGCAGCGTATATGTATAGATTTCTCAAGCTGAGCAGAAGGGAAAGGGTTATCCAACGTAATAATGCGGAGAGTTATTCCGCATATTTTGACTGGAAGAACTTAATACTGTACTACAATAGTATATACGAAAAGGCGGTCGCTCGTTAATGCGATGGATAGTATTTGAGACTCTTCAAAGTAAATACTCCTAATTATTTGCACTAGTATAAGCTCCAAGACCGGGAGATCCTTCGCAGATACCCAGGCCTGTTTTAGTGTCTTTTTGTAGACGGAGGAGACAATGCTGAACCGAATGTCTGCCACATTCCAAATCCCCGTATCATCCCAAATAGCTTGGGAATGGATTCTGCCAGCACCATGCGAGCACCATGCCAGCACCATGTCTGCGAGAAAACACCCCCTTTTCTCGCAGACACGCTGTACGCACGGTGCTGGCATGGTGCTGGCATCGGAGACTTCGAAGCTTCTGTCAGCTTTATCAGGGCTAGAAGCCAAGCTCGTACTTAAGGGTGATTACCTGAGCTGCCCTGCTTATAATTAGCTTAGCCCTTCTTTTTCAGGTTGCAGCCTACAGGCCGCACTTCAGGGGTGGTGATGGTTTGATTGCTGAGCATGATGTCAATGGCATCTTTCAGGTAATGCTGGCGCACGTCTCCTTCAACCTGTGCATTGTCGTCAATAGCACCCCGGTACACAACAGAGAATTTGCCGTTGTTATTCTTCAGCAAAAATGCCTCAGGAGACTTACGGGCATTGAGGTTAGTCATCAATGTTTGATCTTTATCTGACAAGTATGGTATATTGGTATTCTGTTGTTTGGCTTTTGCGGCCATACTTTCATTGCTTCCGTTCGGATCGCTGTTTACAAGCAATACCGGAACACGATCTTGATAGTTTTGCGCAAGCTTGGCAATACGATTACGGTAGTATTCATCATACGGGCAATTGGTGCTTGTAAATACGATTACCAACCCCTGACAAGATGGGTAGGTGTCCAGGGATACAGTCTGGTTGTTAATCACGTTAGTAAGACTAAAGTTACTCACTTGTTGTCCCCTCGCTGCAATAACTGCTATAAAAGTGAATAAAACTGCAACTAACTTTTTCATGCTATTCGTTTCAATTATGTACAACCACAAAGTTATCAGAAACGTGATAATTTAATTTTACCAACGTTTCATTACTACCGACAATAATCCGGCCAGTTATCGATCCCTGTTTCTGAATAGAAAAGGGCTCTATAGCCAGGTTTTTAGCTAGCATCAGGTCTTTTTTTCCATAGATTTTTATCAGCGCTTCTTTTGAGCACCAATAGATACAATGCTTTACTATGTCAATGCCGGCATCCTGCAATTCCTGCTGGTTTAGTACCCGTGGCCCTATTCTAAGCAACTTTTCTTTAGGCTGTTCCAAATCAATGCCCACCGCAAATTTCTGGTTTATAACGGCAGCGACGTACGGATAGGAGTGACTCAGGGAGATATGAAAGGAAAAGTTTTTAAGGTATGGTTTCCCGAATTCATCTTTTACGAGTCCTTCGTACTGCAGTGACCAGTTTTCTAATAACTTTTTAATAACAACTCGGCCGGCAAGGTATTCAAGTCTTTTAAAGGGATTGGTTACAGATTCGGGAACACGATCAATGGAGTTTATTTTATCGGACAGCTGGGTTTCACTTTCAGTAATCTTCCAGATTGCCCAGGCCGATTCAATATTGTCAATAAGCTTTTCTAAAGGCATTTACGTTGAACGAAAATTTGATACGCACGTTTCTTCTGTTACAATCATTCGTTTCCCACAATTCGGAGCGTGAACAAAATTGTAAAATCTGCTGAAAGTTAGAACTTTCGGCTTTATTGTAAAGGCATGTCGCAAGTCAAGGTTGAGAGAATTCATACATTAACAGGGCACCGTGATTGTATTTACACCCTTCAGGGATCTTCGGAGGAGCATACGTTCTTTTCCGGTTCTGGCGATGGTATGGTGGTGCGCTGGAACTTGCAGGACCCCGAGACTGGTGACGTAATTGCCAAACTTCCCAATTCGGTCTATGCCCTACATCATCATCCGTATACTGATCTTTTGATTGCCGGCCATAATTATGAAGGCATACATATCCTATCTTGGAAGAATAAAAAGGAAATAAGTTCGTTACAGCTAACGAAGGCCGCGATCTTCGATATCCAACACCTGGGAAAGAATGATTTACTGGTGGCAAGCGGCGATGGTGTACTTTCGAAAGTCAGGATGGATCAATTGGTAATCACCAAGAAAAATCAGGCCTCAGAAAAAAGCGCCCGCACGATTGCTGTTAATGAAGTTACGGGGGATATCGCAGTAGGCTATAGTGATAATTTCATCAGGGTGTTTGATGAAGACTTAATCTTGAAGGCCGAATGGCAGGCGCATGCTAACTCAGTGTTTACGCTTCGGTATATGCCCGAAAGTAATTTATTGATGAGTGGCTCAAGAGACGCAAGGTTGAAGGTATGGGACGGAGATGTTGGATATAGCCAGGCAGCGGAGATTGTAGCACACATGTATGCGATAAATCATATCGATTTTAGCGCAGATGGCAAACATTTTGTAACTTGTAGCATGGATAAATCCATTAAGGTGTGGGATACAGAAGCCTTAACACTTTTAAAGGTGATCGACAGAGCCCGTCATGCGGGACACGGAACTTCCGTCAACAAACTTTTTTGGACATCGTATAATAATCAATTGCTAAGTGCCAGCGACGATCGCACGATCTCTGTGTGGCACATCATTTTTTAAACTTAATTGTATGAGAATCACACCGCTTGAAATAAGGCAGAAAACTTTCGAGAAGAATTTCCGGGGTTATGAAAAGGATGAAGTTCACGCGTTCTTGTTTACGCTCTCACAGGAGTGGGAGAGACTTCAGGATGAAAATAAAGAGCTGCGCATTAAACTTGAAGCTACAGAACGTGAGGTAACAAAGCTGAGAGAAGTTGAAGGTTCGCTATATAAAACTTTAAAGACTGCTGAAGATACGGGGGCTAATGTAATAGACCAGGCAAGAAAAGCTGCCGAACTTCATTTGAAAGAATCACAGTTAAAGGCAGATGCCATTTTGAACGAGGCAAAAACAAAGGCCAGAGATACCATTGAAGAATCTGAGTCGCGGGCGAAGGAGATTGTTGAAGACATGGAAGATCGCCTCAAGTCTCTTATCGATAATTACAAAAAACTAGAATCATCACGAGAGGACCTTATTAGTGACCTCAAGCGGTTAGCATCAGATCTGTTGGACCGTGTTGAGCGGGCTACTGTTCATACTAAAGATTTTAATCCGGATAAACATCTCTCTTCTGTAAAGCGTGAGGCGCGTAAAATAGCTTTCCCTAATCATGAATTTGAGAAAACAGCACGCCACGAACAGATCATTAACGCAGAACCTGTAAGAAAACCAGAGCCCGTGCAGGAGCCGGAAAATGAATTACAGCCTGAGCCGGTAGCTGTAGAAGCTGAAGAGCCTGTTATTAAGTCTTATACTTTTGAACCCGAACCAGTTTCTAAAAAGCCAGTAAAATCCTTTTTTGACGAAATCGGATAAAAAGAGTCACTGGTAAATAGTCACTAGTAAATGGAAAAAGGCATTAGGTACTAAGTATTGGGCATTGGTGAGTATAGTCAATGGTCAATAGTCATTAGTCAATAGTAATGCACCAATGACCATTGACTAATGACTAGTAGCTAATGACTATTGACCAATGCCTTTTTTATATCTTCGCACTTCACAATCTCAAAGTTAGATGGCAGGTAAAATATCCTTAGAGGGTTTGGAGTTCCATGCTTTTCATGGCGTGTATCCACATGAGCGAGAATCCGGAAATTGGTTTGAAGTTGATATCAGCGTAGAGACAGATTTTACAGCAGGGGCTCAAACCGATGAGCTTAATGGCACCGTTAACTACGAAACGCTGTTCAGGCTGATAAAGGAAGAAATGGAAAAGCCTTCGCGGCTTCTTGAAACGGTGGTTGAGAACATTGTTAATGCTGTAATGGATCAGCTTAAAGCGGTTGGAAAGGTAGAGGTAAAGCTTTCGAAACTGAATCCGCCGATAGGAGGTAAATGCAGAAAGGCATCTGTTTATCTCTCGAAAGCTAGACGTTAGAATTAACAGGTTCTTTTTTGTCAGGGTCAATAAAAACAAATCCCCTGGCGTCTTCGCCCTCATAGAAGTCAACCTCTTTCCCGATCAGGAACATCGTGTGTTTTTTGTCGATAAACACAGGGATATCGTCAATGGTGTAAGCCATGTCAGCGTCTTTCTGCTTATCAAATCCGATAACAAGCGAAACGCCACAACCGCCGCCCTTTACGCCTACCCGTAAGCCGTAGTTTGCCGGGATGTTCTTTGTCTGCATAATCTTTCTGATTTCTTCTGCAGCTCTTAATGAGATGGTAACAGGCTGGATGTTGTCAAACATTATACACCTTTCAGTTTATTAGGATTTTGTGAAGTATGAAAAACCCTGCTTATTATAATCCTTTTGTCGTAGAAGCTCTTTTGTAAATTATTTCATTAACCATTCTTTTGAACGATCAATAACTTCCTGATGAGAAATGGTTTCACCGCGAGTATCTTCCAATTCAGATTCTTCAATGTCATTTAATAATGCCAATTGCTCATACACCTCGTCGAGGCTTGTAATTTCAGTGACTTCACTGGCAATTTTTAGCAAATGTTCCTTTAATTTGGCGCCACTCATAACTTTTGCTTATTAACCGTAAAATTAGCTAATTTTCAAACACATTTTACTCGAAATAAATTCTATGGACGCTCTTATTGAATTTGGGAAAATACTTATTCCGGCCTCTGTTGTATTGTATGCAGCTTATCTTCTTGTACGTTCCTTCATTCAGAAAGAAGTGGATATGAAAAAACTTGAGGTGCGCGGCAAAAGCATCGAAACAGTGCTCCCTACCCGATTACATGCTTATGAACGCATGGCCCTCTTTCTCGACCGCATGGCACCTCAGAATTTATTGGTGAGGTTAAACACCGCTAAGGTAAGCTCCTACGAATTTCATCAGCTTCTGCTCACAGAAATAAGAAACGAGTACAACCACAACGCTGCCCAGCAAATCTACATGAGCGAAACGGTTTGGAGTCTTATTAAGAATGCGAAAGAAGATTTGATCGTTACCATTAATGAAGCCGCCTCTGAAATGGCACCGGAGGCCTCAAGCCTTGACCTGGCAAAAAAGGTTTTCGAAAAAACGATCAATAAGCAGGTAGATCCTTTGGCGCATGCCCTATCTGAATTGAAAAAGGAAATTCAGAATGTGTTCTAGTACAGCGGGCATGATGATTGTAATCTTACTACTATGAACCGATTTTTTGAATCAGCTTTAAAAAAAGCCGCTACATCAGCAGTAAAACCAAATCGGCTGTTGACACTTTTTACCCAATTGGTAACTAAGCTCAGAAACGTTGATTGGTCGAAAGTAAAGGTTCAATCAGCAAAAGAGAAGTTTATGGTGATGGGTCGGTTAATAAAAGCCTACGCGTTGGGTGAATATCGTGACATCTCCTGGAGAACAATCCTATTGGTTACAGCTGCTATTATCTATTTCATTAATCCTGTAGATCTTATTCCTGATTTAATTCCTATAACAGGGTTTACTGACGACATCGGTGTTTTAATTTGGGTTTATAACCATGTTAATGCAGAACTCGAAAAGTTCATCATGTGGGAGCAATCCAGGGTAGTGTTATGAAGACAGCACTCATAGCAGGAGCAACGGGCCTTATCGGTAAACAATTGCTTACCCTGTTGTTGGCAACCAATCGGTATGATAAGGTGATAGCGCTTACGCGGAAAGATCTTAATATCAACAGTTCTAAACTGATAGAGCTTAAGGTAGACTTTACTGATTTTGATAAATATGCCGATCAGCTTCAGGCTGATGATGTATTCTGTTGTCTCGGCACTACCATGGCAAAGGCAAAGACGAAACAGAAGTTTTATGAAGTTGATTATTCTTATCCTTTAAGAATTGGATTGGCAACAAAGCTTTCAGGAGCGAAGCAATACTTTCTCGTGTCAGCCTTGGGTGCTGATAAGAATTCAGGAATATACTACAATAAAGTAAAAGGTGAGGTGGAAGAGGCTATCACGAATGTGGCTTTTGAGTCATTTCATATTTTCAGACCATCGTTGTTGCTTGGCGACAGGGCAGAGAAACGCACAGGCGAAGATGCAGCAAAGTTTGTCTATAAATTCTTTGGCTTTCTGATTCCTGGCAAATACAAAGGCATTGAAGCAAGCAAGGTTGCAAGAGCCATGTTGCATTATGCATCTCAGGAGAAGGATGGTAAATTCATTCACGAGTCGAAAGACTTGCAACAATTCTGATTTTACTTTTTCATGATCGCCGTTATTCAACGCGTTACATCAGCTTCTGTTGAAATAGAAAAAGTTATTCACGGAAGCATTCAACAGGGCTTGCTTGTATTGTTAGGAATTGAAGATGCGGACACTGAAGAAGATATTGAGTGGCTGGCCAGCAAGATTGTTAATCTTCGTATTTTTAATGATGATGCAGGTGTAATGAATGTAAGTGTGAAAGATACAGGAGGTGATATTTTATTGGTAAGTCAGTTTACACTTCACGCAAGTACGAAGAAGGGAAACAGACCCTCATACATAAAAGCCGCCAAACCTGATATCGCTATTCCTATCTATGAAAGGTTTATTTCAGTACTTGCAGAGGCGTTAGGGAAACCTATTCAAACCGGTAAGTTTGGTGCCGATATGAAGGTGAGTCTTTTCAATGACGGACCAGTAACAATTATCATTGATACGAAAAACAAAGTATGAGGCATATTATTCTTCTCACATTCCTGCTGATACACGGTTCAGTGTACAGCCAGAATAAGTATGGACTTAAAGCCACTACACTTGCGGGTTATAAACAAAGCGTTGTAGCTGATCCAAAAAAAGAACTGATAGACCTGGAGAAGTTCGTGCCTAACCTGGTGCTGGATATTCGTTACGCTACTACCAATAACTTTACCAAAGAACAGATCTATAATAAGGCGAAAGCCTATGCGCGAAGGCCAGTAGCAGAAGCGTTGAAGAAGATACAGCTAGAGCTTAATGCTAAAGGATTAGGAATAAAAATATTTGATGCTTACAGGCCTTATAAAGCTACTGTCAGATTCTATGAGGTCTATCATGATACAACCTATGTTGCTTCGCCATACAGAGGCTCACGTCATAACAGAGGTTGTGCGTTAGATCTTACGATAGTTGATCTGAAAACCGGCAAAGAGTTGAAGATGCCTACTGAATACGATTCATTCAGAAAAGAAGCATGGCCGTCAACACCAATGGCAGACCCGGAAATAAGAAAGAACAGAGCTATGTTAATTGCAGTGATGGAGAAATACGGATTTAGGGTAAACAGTTCTGAATGGTGGCACTACGACTTCAAAGGATGGAAGAACTACGAAGTATTGGATATTGATTTTGAGGAGTTAGAGCAGTAGTAATTTGTATTATTCAACTTTAAACATGACTATTCAAGAAGCACAAAAGCTGGTCGATGATTGGATCAAAACAAACGGTGTTCGTTATTTTAATGAACTTACCAACATGGCTATCCTAACAGAAGAAGTAGGGGAAGTTGCCAGGATTATGTCGCGCAGATATGGCGAGCAATCTGAAAAGGAATCAGATAAAAACAAAGATCTTGGAGATGAAATGGCTGATGTGCTCTGGGTGCTAATGTGCCTTGCTAACCAGACTGGTATTGATCTTACAGAAGCCTTTACTAAAAATCTTGAGAAGAAAACACTTCGTGATAAAGACCGCCATCACCAAAATGAGAAACTTAAGTAGTGTGTTTTAAAGCACAGTACCTGCGAGAATAAACCGTTAAATTTCTATCACAAATCTTCATTCTCGTTTTTTGATTTTATACTTTTAACGTGCTACTAAAACCTGAACCTAATGGTTGAACAACAAGCTCGTTACCTGGCCCTGGATGTCTTCCGGGGGATGACTATATGTTTTATGATCATCGTAAACTCACCTGGAAGTTGGGATATTGCGTATGCACCCCTATTACACGCATCGTGGCATGGATTTACACCTACCGATCTGGTGTTTCCTTCGTTCTTATTTGCTGTAGGTAATGCCATGGCATTTAGTCTTCATAAGTTTGATGGCAAGCCTGAGGGTCTATTCTGGCGTAAGGTGTTAAAGAGAACCGTTGTTATTTTCTTATTAGGCTTTTTAATGTATTGGTTTCCCTTCTTTCGTACAGCAACAGATGGAGGCCTGGAACTTCGCCCGCTTGCCGAGACGAGAATTCCGGGTGTACTTCAGCGTATAGCGTTATGTTATCTTTTTGCTTCCATCGTACTACATTATGGTTCAAAAAAGTTTGCTGTGTTGTTCAGCATAGGTGCATTGGTGTTGTATTGGGTTATCGCTTACTTCCTTGGTGATGCAACTGATCCATATAGTCTAGCTGGGAATGCAGGGTTGAAACTTGACTTGTTTTTGTTTGGTGAAAAGCATTTGTATCACGGTGAAGGAATTGCTTTCGACCCTGAAGGTTTAATAAGCACTTTACCAGCGATTGTAAATGTAATCGCTGGATATCTTGCCGGAGATTTCATCAAGCGGTATGGCAACTCCTATGAAACCATTGCCAAGCTGATGATAGCAGGAGCGGTATTGATAACCGTTGCGCTGGGGTGGGACATGACTTTCCCTATTAATAAGAAACTTTGGACAAGCTCTTTTGTATTGCTTACAGTAGGTCTTGACTTAGTTCTTCTCTCGGTGCTGATCTTCATCGTTGAACTATCGGCTAAGCGCAACTGGACTTACTTTTTCGAAGTATTTGGAAGAAATCCCTTGTTTATTTACTTGCTTTCAGAAGTACTGTTGATTACGCTTTATCTTATCCCACTCGGCAATAAGAGCCTGCAGGAATGGCTGTATGCTGATTTCTTTGGAAGCTTTGCAAGCCCAATAAATGCCTCTTTTCTTTTTGCCATTTTCTTTATGCTGATAAACTGGCTGGCAGGCTATCTTTTGGATAAGAAGCGAATCTACATCAAGGTTTAGCTACTTTAAGCAAAGGAACTTCAACGTGGTTGATTAATACACCTTCTTTTAAGACAGGCACAACTTCGTACTGATCAGGCGTAAGGCAAAATTCGATGTCTTTATGGATGTTGAGTTTAGCGAGCCGCCTTACATGGCTTGAGTCTTTCAGAAAGTCAACCATATTATCTTTTGCCTGTAGGTACAAGCGCTGCGCTGCAAGTGGTGCATCGCATGCTAAAGTATAATCATCGGCAAGATAGTTTACCAAAGCTCCGGCGAACAATGTGTCTTCAAGATTTACACGGCCCTTCCATCCGGCACAGACAATCAATACATCATCAGCGCTTGCTCTAAGATAATTTACTACTGCAGTAATGTTAAGAAATGATCCGATAATAATATCTTTTGCACCCAATGATCGCGCAATAGCTTGCGTGCCATTGGTTGTTGTAAAGGCAATCTTCTTTCCTTTTAAATTAGGTTGCATGTATTCAAAAGGAGAGTTGCCGAGGTCAAAGCCTTCTACTTTTTTACCATCGCGTTCGCCTGCAGTATAAAAGCCATTGGCTTTCATAGCGAGACAATCTTCAAGTTTGGCAAATGGTGTGATACTTTCAATACCATGTGCTATGGCTGTAGTCATACATGAAGTTGCTCTTAAAATGTCAACAACTACAACAGCACTATTTTGCACTTCATATAGATGCATGAGATCTGGACTCAGGCAAACATCAACCTTCTTCATGGCACGTGTATAAATCCTTCTAAATATGTTAACGCTTTTCCTGCAATAAGCACCCTGTCTTGCAGGTTGGTACAAAATAATTTCCCTTGTCTTTCCGATAGCTGTAATGCTACCATCTCTTTCTTTCCAAGCTTTTTACTCCATAATGGAATGAGTGAGCAGTGCGCTGAGCCGGTTACCGGATCTTCAAAAATGGTAGATTGAGTTGTAAAGAAACGGGATACAAAATCAACCTCGCTACCTGGCGCTGTAATGATAATGCCACCGGGATCGAGGTTTATCTGATCAAGAACAGATCGGTCGGGTTTACAATCCTTAATTTGTTTTTGATTCTCACAAACCAAAACATAATCACGAGCCTTCCATACCTCAACAGGTTTTATCCCTATACCTTTTTCAATGACTTCAGGGAGCATAGCAGGAGAGGGCATGCGCGACGGAAAGTCAAGCGTAAGTAAATCGCCATCTCTTGAAACGGTTAAAATACCGCCTTTTGTTTGAAAGGATATCTTGTCTGATGGATTGTTTAAGTGGTTAAAGATGGTATGCGCAGTAGCCAATGTAGCATGACCACACAAGTCCATCTCGATATCCGGAGTAAACCATTTCAGTTCGAACTGATCATTACCTGCAGGAACAAAAAAGGCTGTCTCCGGAAGAAAGTTTTCAGCAGCAATCTGCTGCATGACTGCAGTGGGTAACCATTTATCAAGGATGCATACTCCTGCAGGATTTCCCCTGAAAAGAGTATCCGTAAAAGCATCAACATGAAAAAATGGTAGCTTCAATGCTTTTAGCTAATGAGTGGCAGTTTAGAAACTTTTGCTTTGAGGCCTTTGCCGCGTACGTCAATAAAGATCTCAGCATCGGGGCTTGATTTGTCAACAGTAACATAACCCAGGCCAATACCTACACTTAACATAGGAGACATGGTACCTGATGTAACCTTGCCTATAACTTCGCCATTCTCATTCTTAATCTGGTAATCGTGGCGGGGAATTCCCTTGTCGATCATCTTAAAGCCAACAAGCTTGCGCTTAACACCTTCTTCTTTTTGTTTTTTTAGTGCTGCTGAGTTGGTAAACTCTTTGGTGAATTTAGTAATCCAGCCAAGTCCTGCTTCAAGCGGAGAGGTAGTATCATCAATGTCATTTCCATAGAGGCAAAAGCCCATTTCAAGCCTTAATGTATCACGCGCTCCAAGTCCGATTGGTTTGATGTCGAATTCTTTTCCAGCTTCGAAGATGGCATTCCATACTTTTTCAGCATGTGCTTTATTAACGTAGACTTCAAATCCACCGGCGCCTGTATATCCTGTATTAGAAATAACTACATTCTGTACGCCTGCAAGCTCACCGATGGTGAAATGATAATACTTGATAGTACTTAAATCTTTATCGGTTAGCTTTTGTATGGTAGCTGATGCTTTAGGTCCCTGAACAGCGAAAAGGCAGATGTCGTCAGAGATGTTTTTCATCTCGGCGCCTTTTGTATTGTATTTACTGAACCAGTTCCAATCCTTCTCAATATTAGATGCGTTGACAACAATTAGGTAATCGTTGTCTTTAACTTTATATACAATAAGATCATCTACTATGCCACCTGTTTCGTTTGGGAGACATGAATATTGCGCCTGACCATCAACTAATTTAGAGGCATCGTTTGATGTTACCCGCTGGATAAGATCCAATGCACGCGGCCCCTGAATGGTAAACTCACCCATATGAGAAACATCGAACACACCGACGCCTTTTCTTACAGTCATGTGCTCTTCGATATCAGAAGAGTATCTTACGGGCATGTTATAACCTGCAAAGGGCACCATTTTGCCGCCTAGCTTTGCATGAAGATCGTTTAGGGGGATATATTTTAATTCCATAGATTAATAAAGGCCACAAAGGTAGAAAAATCTGGATACTGGATGCCGGATTCTGGATTCTTGGTACTGGATCCCACATCCAGTGATCAGCATCAAGAATCCGGAATCAAGAATCAAGCATGCAGCACCTAGTTTTCTGCTTGTTTAAGCGCCTGGAGGATGTCTTCGCGTACTTTCTTTACTTTTTCCATTTCGGTTTCAAGATACTCGCGTGCTTTTTCTTCACCTGCTGAGTCAGGAATAGGATTGAATTGTCTCATCCAAACCATCATGCCTTCACCTGCCGAATCCAACTTGGCAATGGTAGCTTCAATTTTCTGCTTTTGATCTTCAGGCATCGAGGCGTTTTCAGCAATACGGTTTTTTAATGCTTCTTTTTTACGATGGATGTCTTCCATTTTAGGCATTACCTCATCGTGAATTTTCATCACTTCGTTATATAGTGCCTGGTTTTCAGTCTCCTGGATTCCATCTTCTGCATGCGCATCGTGGCCATGGTCTTTTTCATGAGATTTCTGCTGGCAAGCTGCAAGAATGGAAAGAGCTAAAAGAAGGGTATAAATGTATTTTTTCATAAGCGGCTAGTTTTGGCGCAAATGTACATGGGAATTGTGAGAGCGCCAAGGTGAAGCTTTATGGCAGCAATGGAGACGATAACTGGGGCTAAACCGGCCTTAAAGTAAATAAGCAGACTCTACAGCCTGCTTATTTGTAACATAACTAACCTTAAACTTTATAATTAGTATTTATTCATCCCTCAACACTTCTACCGGGTTGGTGAGCGCTGCCTTTACAGAGTGGTAGCTTGTAATAAGAATAGCTACAAACAATATGGCAATGCCAGTGGCCAAGTATATCCAAGGAGATGGGGTAATGCGGTAAGCAAAGTCCTGCAACCACTGCTTCATAATTAAGTATGAGATTGGGGCTGCAATGACGAAGGCTATTATAATGAGGGTGGTATAACCTTTTGAAATCAGTGTTAAAATATTCCATACGGATGCCCCTGATACTTTGCGAATACCTATCTCTTTGGTACGTTGCTCAAGGGCGTAGATGATCATTCCTAAAAGGCCAAGGCACGCAATAAGTATAGCAAGAGACGCCATTACTATGAGCACGCTTCCAAAACGTTCATGGGTTTTAAAAGCTTCATTAAAATATTCGTCAATAAAACCATATTCGAAAGGTGTGTCACCTGCATGGGCTTTCCAGGTGCTATTTAAACTAGCAATTGTTGTCTGCCATGTTTTTGCATTTTGAGGCTCTATGCGAACAGCAAGATAGGTTTGTGCCCAATTGCCGATATGTTTGTTCTTGATATGAAATATTGCAAGGGGTTCTATAGACACGTCAAGTGCCCAGTAGTTAAAGTCAGGTAATACTCCTATAATTTCAAACTGCGCGCTATCACTATTAGGGTATAAGATCTTTCTGCCAAGAACCGATTCATCAACAGGCCAACCAATCTTTTTGATAGCGGATTCGTTTACAATTACTTTGTTAACGTCATCAGGATTTTGGTCAGAGAAATTCCTTCCAAACTTTAATTTAATATCTAGTGTAGGAATATAACGATCGTCGCCTGCGCCGTAGTTAAGTGAGAAGTTAACGCCATTCATTCCTTCTGCGGTAAAAGAATCACCACCGAATATTCTAGGAGGTGTTGAGTTACACCAGGAAGCATCAATAACGCCAGGAATGTTTAATACTGCTTTGGCGAGACTTTCTTCGTTTCTTACTGCTTCTACGTGTTTGAGCTCGATCAGATTTTGCTTATCGAAACCAAGGTCCTTTTCCGATACATATTGAAGTTGCTGAAAGACTACGGCAGTACATACAATAAGTATAATTGATACAGCGAATTGGAAAATAACCAGACTATTTCTAAAAGCTTTGCCCTGCCGCCCGATCTTCAGCTTGCCCTTTACTGCTTCAACAGGATTAAATCCGCTAAGGAAAAACGATGGGTAACTGCTGGAGATTACGGCCATTACTACAATGAGTATTCCTAAGGAGCCAACGATCTGAAGATTGTGAAGTAAATCCATCTTCAGGTGTTTACCTGTTATTGTATTAAATGAGGGAATAAGTATTTGCGTTAGTGCCAGTGCTGCAAGGGTGGCAATAAGGCAGAATGCAAGCGCTTCAACGAAGTAGCTTATGCTTAATTCTTTTTTACCAAGACCCAGTATCTTTCTTACGCTGGCTTCCTTAATTCTCTTTGTAAATTGTGCTGTTGACAGGTTCATGAAGTTAATGCATGAGAGCAACACAATGAATATTGCAGCACCTATTAATGAATAAAGAATTTTTACATTACCAGTATCCGGAAATGAGCCTACTACTGCTTGATTGGGGAGGTGAAGTGTTGCGATAGGTTGTAAAAATAACTCCCACTTTTTACCTGATTTTATATAGTCATCGTAAGTAGTGTTCATTACACGCTGCAATGTTTCTTCTACCCGTTTTTTGGGTATAGACTCAAGTTTAGCACGTACGTTGTTGATATTGGCTTTTTCATTCAGGAGTACAAATGTTTCCAACTGAGTCCATATCCAACTCCAATGTAAACGATCCACAGGAAAGTTTTTCATGGAAAGCAGTACATCAAATTGAATGGTTGAGTTGTCGGGTACATCCTCTACAACGCCAGTTACTTCAAATGTCTGCTGGCCTTCGCCTTTGAGGCCGCCTAATCTCACCATCTTACCTAAGGGGCTGTCGTTACCGAAGTATTTTTGGGCGGTAGATCTGGTCATTACAAGGGTATTAATCCTGTTAAAGGCGGATACGGGGTCTCCTGCTATTAAAGGAAAGTTGAACACCCTGAAGAAGTTTGTGTCAGCGGCAAACACCTTATCTTCTTCGAAAGAGATCACTTCTTTATGAGGCGTTGTATAAGAGATAATGAAGTTGCCAGGTGTATGCAGACTTGTTATTAATTCTACTTCAGGTAATTCTTCCTTAAGTGCTACGGCAACGCCTGGTCCTGTACGGGAAAACTGTGTCTCTTTATCGTCTGACCAGATGAATGTTTGATTGACTCTGTACAGCCTCTCTGAGTTGGGGTGGAAATTATCATAACTCAGCTCATGACTTATATATAGATATATAAGCAAAGTACTGGCAATGCTTACAGTTAAGCCCATCAGGTTTATGAACGAAAAGAGCTTTTGGCGTTTTAAGTTGCGCAGGAACAGGAGAATGAAATTTCTTACCATTGAAAAACGATTTTGATAGTTTTTGCAAAGTGTGTTCCGAATTGTAAATGTCTTCTATTTCGCTTATTTAAGGGTTTTTGGACGTTCGGGTCCGTTCGCTAATAGCACATAGTGTTCGGTATTGGGACGAACATGGTGGTTACCCTGGGAAAGAGTAAAGGTGATTTTAGGCATTCTGAAGGACTTGGTGAAGCAATACAAAGACGATGTTTGAAGCTTATGCACGCAGTGTATCACGATGCCAAATATTCAACAATACCATCCCGTATCGCTGTAAAAGTTCTTTTTAATATTGTTTCATCTTCTTCCAGTAACGTGACACGGAAACCCTGCAACTCTGAGCAAAAGGAAGAAATAGGAACAACACATACGCCCTTCGCACCGAGAAGGTAATAGACAAAACGCTTGTCGAGTTGAATGTTCTTTGAAGGTGAGCCATCTTTACTATTAACCCAGCTTTCAACAAGACTTCTTATTTGATCGTTATCAATTCTCATTTTCTGATGCGACTTAAGTGTGTCTTTCCTGAAGATGATGGTATTATAGAAAGCGCCGAAGGTTTCATTAAAAGTTAATTCAGGAACGGTATGAAGTATATCAGCAATGATTTTGCTTCTGCGCCCGATGTTTTGATTTGTTTGTTCGCGGTATGGTTTAAAACGTGCGTCGCCAAGTATTTTGGGAATAGCGAGCTGCGGTAGTTTTGTTGAACAAACCTCGATCATCTTGGCATTATCGAGTGCCTGGCAGAATTTATTGAAGTCCTCATCTTTATCGCGATTGTAATATTCCATCCACCCACAACGTGAACCCGGCCAGGGTAACTCTTTCGAGATGCCTTTCATTGAGATACCAGGAACATCGTCAATAATTTCTGCCAACGCATGTGCTTTTGCACCGTTGTATGTTATGTTGAGGTAGATTTCGTCTGCGATTAGAAATAGCTTAAACTCCTTCGCTATCTCAACAATTCTTTTTAATGTTTCAAGTGGGTAAACCATCCCGGTCGGATTATCAGGATTGATTATAAGAATGCCTACAACGTTAGGGTTATACTTTACTTTGTTATAGAGGTCATCAAGGTCGGGGTACCAATGGTTTTCCGGATCGAGCCTGTATGTTAAAGGTTCATGATTAGCATGGGCAGCTTCGGCGCTGGAATGCGTAGAATATGCAGGAGAGGGGCCGATAACACGCGAGGTTTCTGTAATAAACTGGTAGACTTTTCCGATTGCATCGCCAAGGCCATTAAAGAAACAAATATCTTCAGGAGTTATCTGTACGCCACCCATGGCGTTGGTTTGTTTGGCAAGAAATTCACGCGTGCTTAGAATACCTTTAGAAGGACAATAGCTGTAGACATCGTCCTGCTTCACAAGGTCAGCGATAATGTGTTTAATCCAATCAGGAAGTTTATGGTTTTTCTGGATAGGATCACCAATATTTTCCCATGAGATGTCTAGACCGATTTTCTTTAACTGATCCGCTTTCTTTACAATCTCACGAATTTCATAACTAAGTTCTTTAGCACCTTCACTTAGGAGTTTTTGTCGCATGGCTTTTGTCTTCGCACTGTGTTGTGTTATACAGAAAATAAATAAACACTATGTTCTTTGTTTTGGAGAAAGGATTCAAGCTTATGAACAGAAATATTTTAAAAGTGTCTTTAACAAGTGTTTGGTAGTTAACATATCAGATTTACCACTTGCATAATGCTTCCTAGTAATTACGATACAATTAGCTACTTTACTGTAAACTACAAACTATGAGAACCAAATTATTGATGATTATGTGTTTTGTGCTTATTGCCGCTATGCCGGTATTGGCGCAGGACATAGGACTGCAGTTATACAGTTTACGAAATGAGTTTAAGATTGATGTACCAGGTACGTTGTCGAAAGTAAAGCAATGGGGTATTAAAGAAATAGAAGGAGGCGGAACCTATGGGTTACCTCAGGAGGAGTTTGACAAGATGTTAAAACAGAATAACCTTAAAGTTGTAAGTGTAGGGGCGGAGTTTGACAAGCTTGCAACAAACCCCCAAGAGGCAGTAGATAATGCGAAAGCTTTTGGAGCTAAATATGTGGTGTGTTTCTGGATACCACACAATGGAGATAATTTTACCATTGAAGATACAAAGAAAGCAGTAGACGTATTTAACAGAGCCGGAGCATTGCTAAAGAAGAACGGCATAACACTTTGTTATCATCCGCATGGATATGAGTTCAGGCCTTACGAAGGTGGTACTCTCTTTGACTATCTTGTGAAGCACACGGATAAGAACCTCAACTTCGAGATGGATGTATTTTGGGTGAAACATCCAGGTCAGGATCCTGTGGCGTTGCTAAATAAGTATCCGAAGCGATTTGAGTTGATGCACCTCAAGGACAGGGCACATGGAACGCCTGGCAACCAAAATGGACATGCTGATGTAGAAACAAATGTTGTGTTGGGGCAGGGTGATGTTGGTATTGAAGAAGTAATGAAGGCGGCAAAGAAGATTGGCATAAAATATTATTTTATTGAAGATGAGTCATCACATGCTGTTCAGCAAATACCACAAAGCCTCGCTTACCTTAAGAGTTTGAAGTAATGCTTAATGTCTTCGTGGTTGCGTAAAACTGCGAAGACACTTTTTCCATGCCGACATAAAGCAGTTCCTACTGTTATCGTTCCTGCCTGTAAGGGAGCCGTTTGAAATGTGAATCGGCTTGACTCACTAAAAACCGTTGCAATAGATTTTAAAAACAGGTAATAATCTGATTTCCAATGTGATATAAAAGGAGCTCGTTTTTCTAACGTTTGCGACGGGAGAAACCTAGACAAGGGTTAGACAAATGCTACTCAAACCCAGGTGAAACGTGGGGCTAACGTTACGGAGACGTTAGGCTGAGGTGGGTGAAAGCTGCTTTTGAGGGTACCCCAAAGAGCAACTAATGTAAGGTGGCACATATTAAGACTTGAGAAAATTTATCACGAAGATATTCCGTGCTGGAATTGCGCTGTACCATTATTTCCATTAATTATACCTTATTTAGGTACGCAATTTTAGCGGTTTAGAAACACTATGGATGCCGGTTATAAAACATATACGATTTCGAGTTTTAAAGAGTACCAGGAAATAATTTTGGAGATACCCCTTGATCAGTTTACACTGTACAGAGGCCAAAGTCTTGACAAAGCCTTATTGCCAAAGATTGCGCGATACGACGTACTTGATGTTGATAAAGTTGAGCGCGAGATGCTGGAAGACTTTCAGAGAAGAAGTATTCACCTTATAGATTATCAACCCGGTAATTCATGGGATTGGCTAGCGCTTGCTCAGCATCATGGCATGGCTACCCGCTTGCTTGATTGGTCAGAGAATCCTTTAATAGCAATGTGGTTTTCAATGGCACCAAAAACAGAGGCACGTCATGCTGATTACTCTGTAGTGTGGGGTTTTAATGTTCCTGAAGAAGACATTGTGGCATCTACAGAAGACATGGATCCTTTTAAGGAAAGGATGACCAAAGTTTTTAAGCCTAACCATATCACAAAAAGAATATCGGCCCAGTTTGGCTGGTTTACGATACATAAAGCAAATGCTGAAAAGAAATTTGTTCCGTTTGAGAAAAATGCGGAATACAGTGAGCGGTTATTTAAGATTAAGATTAGTAGTGAGTGCTTTGGAGAATGCAAGAAGAGGCTTCATAACTTCGGGATAAACTCTGCTTCAATGTATCCTGATATAGATGGGCTGGCTAAACATGTTGAGTGGCTTTTTCTTCAACAAAATAGTGGTCATTTTTAAGTATGAATGGTAAGGTCGATCCGTCTGATGCGACCGTATTAGCCAACCATCCAATTATACCTAAGCCTAAACCAATGAAGAAAAATCCCTTCATTAAATATCAATATTGATTGAAACTATATTGATTGGTGTGAATGCAAAATTAACATTTGGGCAGGCAACCGGGTATACAGATAAAACTTGATTTTCGCTCCGTATTACTACTGATTTATAATGAGAAGAGAAAGCAAATAACGAAATGAGAAAAACACTTTAGCAACGAGACAATTGATTAATGTGTGAGAAGTACACTGATGAAGAAGTTGCTAAATAATAATCAGGACAAGGCGGCTTTATAAATTTTTAAGATGTTCTTTTTAAATTCAAGAGATGAGGAAACAACCAAACACTTGTGTGGTTTGAAATTTTTTTATTTTTTTATTGATGTACCGATTACTTTTGGCATCTTCGTAAATCACAATTAAATAATTTTGAGTTAACACAGAGCAATCGTTGTAAATATAGATATTGTCGTCCGCCCCTCCAGAAATTCTTCTGGAGGGGCGGTTTCGTTTTAAGAAGACTACGACAAACTAACACTTGTTTACATTGATTGAATTTTTTAGACGTAATAGAAATGAGCCAGACAGCTAAAACATTGTTCGACAAAATCTGGGATGCGCACGTAGTAAGGCAAAGTGAAGGTTATCCTGACGTGTTATACATCGACAGACACTTTATTCATGAGGTTACAAGTCCGCAAGCTTTTGATGGATTACGTAAGAGAGGCATAAAAGTTTTTAATACCTCAAGAACTACTGCCACAGCAGATCATAATGTTCCTACCAAAGATCAGCATCTACCAATTAAAGAAGCATTATCAAGACATCAGGTAGAAACACTGCGTAAGAACTGTGCGGAGTTTGGCGTTAACCTCTACGATCTTGGCCATCCTTTTCAAGGCATTGTTCATATAATCGGACCCGAGTTAGGTCTTACACTTCCAGGTATGACCATTGTGTGTGGTGATAGCCATACATCTACGCATGGTGCTTTCGGAAACATTGCTTTCGGCATTGGTACAAGTGAGGTAGAACAGGTATTGGCGACTCAATGTGTACTTCAGTATAAGCCCAAGCGTATGAAGATTGAGATCAATGGAAAACTTGGCAAAGGAGTTCTCGCAAAAGATATTATTCTATACATCATCTCGAAAATCTCTGCGAGCGGTGCTACAGGATATTTTGTTGAATATGCCGGTGATACCATTCGCAATCTTTCTATGGAAGCTCGTATGACGATTTGCAATATGAGTATTGAGATGGGAGCGCGTGGCGGACTAATTGCGCCTGACGAGACGACCTTCAATTACATTAAAGGTCGTCAATTTGCTCCTAAAGGAGAACAGTTCGATCGATTGGTTGAACAATGGAGGCATTTGAAATCAGACGACGGAGCTGAGTTTGATGAAGTTCTAAAATATGATGCTGCAGACATTGCGCCTATGATTACTTACGGTACAAACCCTGGTATGGGCATCAAGGTCACTGATCGTATTCCAACATTGAATGAGCTTAAAGATATTAGTGAGCATACATCTTTTTCAAAATCTCTTGAGTACATGGGGCTTGAGCCAGGAGCACAACTCCTTGGTAGAAAGGTTGACTATGTTTTCATCGGAAGTTGTACAAACGCACGTATTGAAGATCTGCGTTTGGTAGCCCAGATGGTAAAAGGCAAGAAGAAGGCACCTGATGTAGAAGTATGGGTTGTACCAGGATCAAAACAGGTAGAACAGCAAGCGCGTCAGGAAGGCCTTGATAAAATATTTGAAGAAGCAGGATTTGAACTACGTGGTCCTGGATGTTCAGCCTGCCTTGGAATGAATGAAGATAAGATTCCCGCGGGTAAGTATTGTATATCGACTTCAAACAGAAATTTTGAAGGAAGACAAGGACCAAAGTCAAGGACATTTCTGGCAAGTCCGCTATCGGCTGCAGCTGCGGCCATTACAGGGAAAGTTACCGACGTCAGAGAACTAGTTTAAAATTGAATAACGGCTACGTTACAATGAGTAAAGAAAAATTCACAACATTAAAAAGTACAGCAGTTCCTCTAGCTATAGAGAATATTGATACGGATCAGATTATTCCTGCGCGTTTTTTAAAAGCCACTACACGAGAAGGTTTTGGTGAAAACCTGTTTCGTGACTGGCGCTATGATGCGGATGGAAATCCTAAAGCAGATTTTGTACTTAACAATACGACCTATTCGGGTAAAATACTTGTAGCGGGAAAGAATTTTGGTTGCGGAAGCAGTCGCGAACACGCAGCATGGGCAATATATGATGGTGGTTTTCGTGTAGTTATCTCAAGCTTCTTTGCAGATATTTTTAAAAATAATGCGTTAAATAACGCCTTACTTCCTGTACAGGTATCAGACACATTTCTTAAGAAAATTTTTCAGTTCATAGAAAAAAATCCTTCAACAATAATCACAGTAGATCTTACAAAACAACAGGTAGTGCTGGAAGACGGATCATCAGAAAGCTTCGACATCAATGCTTATAAGAAGACATGCCTGATGAACGGATACGACGATATCGACTACCTGATCAGTTTACGTGATGATATTAAACAATTTGAATTAACACACTAAGTTCTAAGCATGAAGAAGAAGATTACCATACTGCCTGGAGACGGAATCGGTAAAGAAGTTACTGCCTGCGGCAAAAAAGTATTAGAGCAAATAGCAGAATGTTTTGGTCATGAATTTGTGTTTGACTACGCAGTTATTGGTCATGATGCTATTGAATCAACCGGAGATCCGCTTCCTGAAGAGACACTTACCAAATTGAAAAATACCGATGCCATTCTTTTTGGTGCAGTTGGACATCCGAAGTATGATAATGATCCTACACTAAAAGTAAGACCAGAGCAAGGCCTTCTTAAAATGCGAAAGGAACTTGGGTTGTATGCTAACCTTCGTCCTATTAAACTTTTTGATGAGCTTCTTGAAGCTTCGAGTATTAAACCTGAAATATTGAGAGGTGCAGATATCTTATTCTTCCGCGAACTTACTGGCGACGTATACTTTGGTGAGCGTGGCCGTAAAAACAATAATGAGACTGCTTATGATACAATGATCTACTCAAAGTTTGAAGTAGAAAGAATTGCGCATAAAGCATTTAAGGCAGCCCAGACAAGAAAGAATAAGGTAACATCTGTTGATAAGGCAAATGTGCTTGAAAGCTCCCGGTTATGGAGAGCCGTTGTTCAGGAGGTAGCAAAAGAATATCCCGATGTTACTGTTGAGCACATGTTTGTTGATGCTGCGGCAATGAAGTTAATTCAAAACCCAAGAAGTTTTGATGTTGTGCTTACAGGAAACTTATTTGGTGATATCCTTACTGATGAAGCATCTCAGATTGCGGGGTCTATGGGTATGCTGGCTTCAGCTTCGGTAGGAGACAAAGTAGGATTATATGAACCTATACATGGCAGTGCACATGACATTACGGGCAAAGGGATAGCCAATCCGCTAGCTTCTATTCTTTCAGCAGCTCTACTTCTGGATATATCATTTGGATTAAAAGAAGAGTCTGAAACAGTGATAAAGGCTGTTGAAAAGACATTGCAGGAAGGATATAGGACAAAAGATATAGCAGATAGTTCAACTGCACTTGAGAAAATTCTTGGAACTGAGGTAATGGGTAACGTTATCAGTAATCAAGTGAGAATAATAACCTCCATAGATGTCAATCGATAGTAGAAACATCAGCGTTAATAAATAAACGAAACGAAATGAGCCAAAAAATTCAAATATTCGATACTACGTTACGCGATGGCGAACAAGTGCCAGGGTGCCAGCTTTCGACCGATGAGAAAATTACAGTTGCGCGTGAGCTGGAACTGCTAGGGGTAGATGTAATTGAAGCCGGGTTTCCAATATCAAGCCCAGGTGATTTCCTTTCAGTTATTGAAATCTCCAAGGCTGTAAATGAGGTTATCGTGTGTGCCCTTACGAGGTCTAAGAAAGACGATATAGACGTGGCAGCTGAGGCTTTACGTTACGCGAAAAATCCGCGTATTCACACTGGTATAGGTTCTTCTGATATCCATATCAAACACAAATTCAATAGCAGTAGAGAGAAGGTGCTTGAACAAGGTGTTTGGGCAGTTCAATATGCGAAGAGTAAGAATGCAGAGGTGGAATTTTTTGCAGAAGATTCAGGTCGTGCTGATCTTGCGTTTCTTGCACAAATGGTTGAGGCTGTAATAGCAGCAGGAGCAGATGTTGTTAATATTCCGGATACCACAGGTTATTGCCTGCCGCATCTATATGGAAAGCGAATTCAATATTTATTTGAAAATGTAAAGAACATTCATAAGGCTACTATTTCTGTTCACTGTCATAACGATCTTGGTTTGGCTACTGCAAATACGATGGCAGGATTAATGAATGGAGCGAGACAGGCAGAGGTAACTATTAACGGTATAGGAGAGCGTGCGGGTAACACTTCTCTTGAAGAAGTAGCAATGATTATCAACACACATAAGGATCTTAACTTACATACCAATATCAAATCAGAAAGGATCTATGCTATCAGCACGATGATCTCTGAGATGATGCGTATGCCTGTTCAGCCCAACAAGGCAATTGTAGGTGCAAATGCTTTTGCGCATTCTTCTGGTATTCATCAGGATGGATTTTTAAAGAATCCTGAGAATTATGAGATCATTAGCCCTGACCAGGTTGGAGTTCCTTGTTCGTCTATTATTCTTACAGCAAGAAGTGGTCGTGCTGCATTAAAACACAGGTTGGAACTATTGGGATATCAACCCAGCAAGACCGAGCTTGATACAATCTATGAACATTTCTTAATAATAGCTGACGAGAAGAAGAAAGTTGAAAACGAAGATCTGATAGCATTGATGGGGCAAATGCCTATCCTTGTTAAATAGGTATTACCTGTAACGGATAAATCAAGGGGGATGGGCAGACAGCCCATTCCCTTTTTTGTTTTAGCAATAGCGCTGTCTTGTTACTAACATTCGTTTGCAAACAAAATTTTTTCCTGTGTTTTCTTGAATTCTAGTTTATAATTTGTGACAATTGTACTCACGCAGAACAATATGAGGAAGTTAATAACTTTATCAAGTCAGTTTATCTACGGTGCAATCGTAGGAAATATAGGTTCTGTGCTAATTATCGTCATTCTCGTAGGAATAAAACCTGCCGGGGCGAAAATGGTATAAGATTTAGATAATAAGATAAATGACCGCCCCGACAGCCTCGGGGCGGTTTTGTTTTATATACACTAGAACAAACTAACAGTTGTAAATTATGTATTACACAAAAGACACGGTTCTCTTCTTAAATGGTAAGTTCATCAAAGCCGTTGATGCACACACCGACCTCTATAGCCAATCGTTACATTACGGCTTTGGAGCGTTTGAAGGAATTCGTGCTTACCAGACTCAAAACGGTGTGAAGTTATTTAAAGCATACGAGCATTTTGAACGTTTAAAGAATAGCTGTGCTTCCATTAGTATTAACCTCGACTATGATTCAGAAGAATTAACTAACATTTCTTATCAGCTTCTCGAAAAAAATAATCTTACCGATGCTTATGTACGTCCACTGGCATACTGCGGGCCTAATATGTATCTCTCAACGCCGAAAGATGTTTACCTGATGATCTGCACATGGAAGTGGGCGAAATATCATGGTGACCAATTATTGAAGCTTTGTGTTTCATCTTATCAGCGTCCTAATCCTGCATCTATAAAAGTAGAAGCAAAAGTTTGCGGACATTATGTAAATGGAATTCTCGCGACAAGCGAAGCAAAAGTAAGAGGGTATGATGAAGCATTATTGTTAGACATGAACGGTAATGTGGCAGCGGCACCTGCAGCTAATTTCTTTATGGAAAAAGATGGTGTTCTGTATACGCCTTCGCTCGGGCATATTTTTCCAAGCATTACCCGCCAGGTTGTACTTAATATTTGCCGCGAACTTGATATTCCAGTAGTTGAGAAACAAATCAACCCACATGAACTGGAAACTGCAGACAGTGCTTTTCTCTGTGGCACTGCAGTGGAGATCGCTGGTATTGAATCGATAGATGCCAATACATTTAAAAAGGAATGGAAAGATAGCCTGGGCGCTATTGTACAGGAAGCCTACAAGTGTCAGGTGTTAGAGAAGTCATTTAGTTATGTGATTATATAGTCAATGGTTATTAGGCAATAGTCATTAGTAGTAGCGAAGGTTGGTTAATGATAAGTAGTTATAATAAACAAGGTAGAGATTGAATAAGTATAGTAAAACATTAACACAAGATCCCACACTGCCGGCAGCGCAGGCTATGTTCTATGGGATTGGATTAACGGAAACAGATTTACAAAAAGCACAGGTGGGTATAGTAAGCACAGGCTATGATGGCAATACCTGCAATATGCATCTTAATAAACTTGCTGAAGAAGTTAAGACCGCCGTGTGGGATAATGAGCTTGTTGGCCTGATGTTCCACACAATTGGTGTAAGTGATGGCATGAGTAACGGCACAGAAGGTATGCGCTACTCGTTGGTAAGTCGTGAAGTAATCGCGGACTCCATTGAAACAGTATGTGGTGCGCAATATTATGATGGTTTAATTGCCGTTGTGGGTTGTGATAAAAATATGCCTGGTGCATTAATTGCCATGGGCCGCTTAAACAGACCTGCCATTATGGTGTATGGTGGATCTATAGCAGGAGGACATTGGAAAGGACAGGAACTTAATATTATTTCTGCTTTTGAGGCATTGGGCCAGAAAATAGCGGGGACCATTACGCCTGAGGATTTTAAAGGTGTTATACAAAATGCTTGTCCTGGTGCGGGAGCTTGCGGTGGTATGTATACGGCTAATACGATGGCATCAGCCATTGAAGCACTAGGAATGGCGTTACCTTACAGTTCTTCTAATCCTGCGTTAAGCAAGGATAAATCGGAAGAATGCCAGCAAGCCGGAAAAGCTATCTATCACCTTCTTAAACATGATATTAAACCTCGCGATATCATGACAAGAAAGGCTTTTGAAAATGCCATTACCGTAGTGGTGGCGTTAGGCGGGTCAACGAATGCCGTGCTTCACCTTATTGCAATGGCAAAATCTGCCGGAGTTTCAATAACTCAGGATGACTTCCAGAAGATATCAGATAAGACGCCATTGATCGCTGATTTAAAACCTAGCGGAAAATATTTAATGAATGAGCTTCACCGCCATGGTGGGGTTCCTGCTGTGATGAAGTACTTGTTGAAGAAAGGTTTTCTTCATGGCGATTGCCTCACCGTTACCGGAAAGACAATAGCAGAAAATCTTGCCAATGCTAAAGACCTTGATTTCAGCACACAGGATGTAATTCTTCCATTAGAAAAACCGATTAAAGAAACAGGTCACCTTCAGATCCTTTATGGAAACCTTGCAGAGCAAGGATCAGTGGCAAAGATTACGGGCAAAGAAGGTGAGAAGTTTACGGGCCCAGCACGTGTTTTTAACGGGGAGTTTGAACTAATTAAAGGTATCCAGGAACGTAGAGTACAGGCCGGAGACGTTGTCGTGATCCGCTATGTTGGACCTAAAGGTGCACCTGGAATGCCAGAAATGTTGAAGCCAACTTCAGCAATTATGGGAACAGGGCTCGGTAAGAGCGTAGCCCTCATAACAGACGGAAGATTTTCTGGAGGAACACACGGCTTTGTCGTAGGCCATATTACACCGGAAGCTTTTGACGGCGGATTAATTGCGCTCGTTGAAGATAATGATGTTATAGAAATTGATATTCAGAATAACAAAATCAACCTTTTGGTTGATGAAGCCACGATAGCAAAAAGAAGAGCAACATGGAAAGCTCCAAATCTGAATGTTAAGAGTGGAATTTTATTAAAGTATGCTAAACAAGTAAAAACTGCTGCTGATGGATGCGTTACTGACGAAGAGTGAGAAAAAAGCAGAGACTGATAAACAGCCTCGAAAACAGATTTCCGGATCGGAGATATTGCTTCGCAGTCTGATTGCTCAGAATGTAGAAACAATATTTGGTTATCCTGGAGGTGCTATTATGCCTGTGTATGATGCACTATATCATTACGCAGACAGATTAAATCACGTGCTGGTAAGACATGAGCAAGGCGCTATTCATGCTGCGCAGGGTTTTGCAAGAGTGTCAGGTAAGCCAGGCGTTGTTTTTGCAACATCGGGTCCTGGAGCAACAAATCTTGTTACCGGTCTTGCCGATGCGCTGATCGATTCAACTCCCATTGTTTGTATTACCGGGCAGGTGTTCGCTCATTTGTTAGGAACCGATGCCTTTCAGGAAACCGATGTGGTTAACACCACAATTCCTGTTACCAAATGGAATATACAGGTAACAGAAGCTAAGGACATTGCCGATGCTGTAGCAAAAGCATTCTACATTGCTACTACAGGAAGGCCGGGACCTGTGTTAATCGATATTACCAAGAATGCGCAAAACGAGCTTATTGAGGAACCGGAGTATAGGAAGTGCGATAGTATTCGTACATATAAGCCAAAGCCTGTACTTCAGCTCAATAACGTAAAGGCTGCAGCTGAACTAATAAATCAGGCAAAGAAGCCTTACATACTTGCAGGGCAGGGAGTCTTGTTATCAGGCGCTACAGAAGAACTTAAAGCACTTTCTGAAAAAACAGGAATACCAGTCGCCTGTACGTTGCTTGGCCTAGGTAGCTTTCCCGCGAATCATATTAATTACGTTGGGTATCTCGGTATGCACGGTAACTACGGACCCAACGTTAACACCAACCAGTGCGATGTATTGATAGCCATTGGTATGCGCTTCGACGACCGTGTAACAGGCAACGTGAAGATGTATGCCCCTCAGGCAAAGGTTATTCACATTGATATCGACAAAGCCGAGATTGATAAGATTATAAAAACTGAAGTTTCTATTCACGCCGATGCCAAAGAAGCACTTCAGGCTCTGGTTGGCTATTGCAATCCTGGAAAGCATGACCAATGGATTCAAAGTTTTCATACTCTTAATAAAGTTGAGTATGATAAAGTGATCCATAAGGAATGCAACCCTGCTGATAAGTTAACGATGGGAGAAGTAATCAACCTTTTATCAAATATTACAAAAGGAGAAGCCGTTGTTGTAACCGATGTAGGCCAGCACCAGATGGTTACTTCCCGTTATTATAAATACACTAATCCACGCTCAAATGTAACGTCAGGTGGGGCAGGTACTATGGGATTTGCACTTCCTGCAGCAATGGGAGCGAAACTTGGAGCTCCTCAGAAACAGGTAATAGCAGTTATTGGGGATGGAGGTTATCAGATGACTGTTCAAGAGTTAGGAACAATCATGCAGTATAAAATACCAGTGAAAATTCTCGTGTTGAACAACAGCTTCTTGGGTATGGTGCGCCAATGGCAGCAACTCTTCCATGAAAAGCGGTACTCATTTACCGAGATGGTGAATCCTGACTTTATAAAGCTTGCTGAAGCATACAATATACCTGCACGCAAAGTAGAACAACGTGGTGATCTTAAATCAGCAATACAGGAAATGCTCGATGCGAAAGGCCCATACTTCCTTGAAGCTGTTGTAGGAAAAGAAGATAACGTTTTTCCTATGGTACCCGCTGGGGGATGCGTATCGGATGTTATGTTGGAAGCACCTGTAAAAAAGTAGGCAGTAGGCAAAATGCAGTGAGCAATTGTATTGAGGAAAAGATGGGCCGGAATATAGGGTGCAGATTACTGATAAAGATAGGTTAAGAATAATACTAAAGTAGAACGATATGAAACAGGAATTCACACTTGAGATTGCAGCGGACAATAACTTCTCGATCTTAAATCGCATTGTGAATGTATTGAACCGGAGGCGCGTGAGAATTAAAAAACTCATCGCTACCGAAAACGAAGAGGATTTTACGCGAGGAGGAGCTATCCTGCTTATATATACGACTCAGGACATGGTGGAGAAAGTAAAACATCAATTGGAGAAGTGTATTGAAGTAGAGAGTGCGCTATATTACGAAGGTAGTAATCACTATTACGCGCTTAGCGAAAGAACGAATAAGCAAGTAGCTTAATTAGTTCAAGGGTTAAGATTCCATGTTCGAGGATAACTAAACCTTAAACTGCGAATACCAGAAAAAGAATGAACACTTAACATAAACCTGAAATATTAAACAAAAAGTATGGCAAAGATCAATTTTGGAGGCGTTATTGAAGATGTAGTTACACGGGAAGAATTTCCTATGGATAAAGCCCTGGCTGTTCTTAAAAATGAAGTTATTGCAATTATTGGATATGGGGTGCAAGGCCCAGCACAAGCTCTGAATCTTCGTGATAACGGGTTCAATGTAATTGTAGGGCAACGTAAGGGTTCTAAAACATGGGATAAGGCAGTTGAACACGGCTGGGTTCCTGGCGAAACACTCTTCGAAATAGAAGAAGCTGCAAAACGAGGTACGGTAATCGAATTCCTTCTATCGGATGCAGGGCAGATTGCACTTTGGCCTACATTAAAGCCTTATTTAACTAAAGGTAAGACATTATATTTCTCTCACGGTTTCGGAATTACTTTTAAAGAACAAACAGGTATCATTCCTCCTGCTGATATTGATGTTGTATTAGCGGCTCCTAAAGGATCAGGTACATCTGTACGCAGATTATTCCTTCAGGGTAAAGGTATCAATGCAAGTTATGCTGTATTCCAGGACGCTACAGGAAAAGCAAAAGAGAAAGCAATTGCTTTAGGTATCGGAGTGGGATCAGGATATCTTTTTGAAACTGATTTCAAGAAAGAAGTATTTTCTGATTTAAGTGGTGAACGCGGAACGCTAATGGGTGCTATTGCTGGAATTTTTGAAGCACAATATGAAGTGTTACGTGCTAATGGTCACACACCTTCTGAAGCATTTAACGAAACAGTTGAAGAACTTACGCAAAGTTTAATGCCATTGGTAGCTGAAAATGGCATGGACTGGATGTATGCTAACTGTTCAACTACAGCACAACGGGGTGCGTTAGATTGGAAGAAGAGATTTAAAGCAGCAACGCTGCCTGTATTTCAGGAGTTATACCAAAGTGTAGCTTCAGGCCAGGAAGCAAAACGTACGATAGAAACATGTAGCAAGCCTGATTATCGTGAGAAGCTAGCTGAAGAACTGAAAGAACTTCGTGAAAGCGAACTTTGGCAGGCAGGTGCAGCCGTAAGAAAGTTAAGACCAGAAAAACAACAGGTCGAAGCGAGCATGATAAACTAAACAATCAAAAACGAAACTCCCCTCTCCGTCATTAAGGAGAGGGTTTTTCATCTAAGGATACGTGTAGATTGAATACGATAGCAATGATAACAAACGCCACAAGCCAAACTTTAAATGTTAATGCAGCTGCTTATGCATTGAAGAATGTTGCACTTAAAACTCCGTTGCAATTTCATGCAAAGCTTTCTGAAAAATTTAAAGCAGAGATTTACCTGAAGCGTGAAGACCTTCAGGTTGTCCGTTCATATAAAATTCGCGGTGCATATAATCTGATTCAAAGCTTGTCAGAAGAACAACGTAATCGTGGTGTTGTTTGCGCGAGCGCTGGTAATCATGCGCAGGGAGTTGCTTTCTCGTGTAAGAACCTTAACATTAAAGGCGTGATTTACATGCCTGCTATTACACCCAAACAAAAGATCAACCAAGTGAAGATGTTTGGTGGTGAAAACATCGAAATTGTATTGATTGGTGATACGTTTGATGAATGCCAGGCACATGCTGTTGAATTTACCCTTGCCAACAACATGGTTTTCATTCCTCCATTTGACCACATCAAGGTTATTGAAGGACAGGCCACCGTAGGAAAGGAAATATTGGATGAGTTATCCGGTATCGATTTTATATTCGTTCCAATAGGCGGCGGCGGGCTTTGTGCTGGTGTGGGCCAATACTTCAAGACCTATTCACCGAATACAAAAATCGTTGGTGTTGAGCCACAAGGAGCTCCTTCTATGAAAGAAGCACTTAAGGCAGGGAAGCCAGTGGTGCTGGATAAAATTCAGCGTTTTGTTGATGGTGCGTCCGTGAAGAAAGTTGGCGATCTTACGTTCGAACTTTCGAAAGATCTTATCTCTGATATGCTTCTTGTGCCGGAAGGAAAAGTGAGCTCAACAATTCTTCAGTTATATAATGAAGATGCCATTGTAGCAGAGCCTGCAGGAGCTTTGTCCATTGCCTCTCTTGAACAATATGCTGACAAGATAAAAGGCAAAAGAGTGGTGTGCATTGTTAGTGGTGGAAATAACGACATTGACCGGATGCAAGAGATCAAAGAACGTTCTTTACTTTATGAAGGCCTTAAGCATTACTTCATCGTTCGCTTTGCTCAACGTCCTGGTGCACTAAAAGAGTTCGTTAATCATATCCTCGGGCCCAATGATGATATTGTACGTTTTGAATTTATTCAGAAGCACAACAAAGAAACTGGTCCTGCATTAATTGGTATTGAAGTGAAATCTCGAGACGATTTCAATGCCCTTATCGAACGAATGAATAGCTATAAGTTGAATTATACATTAGTAAACCAGAACGAGAACCTGTTCGAGTATCTCGTGTAAGCGGATTTCCATGGTCTTGTTTTAGTCCTTCGTTTTCTATACGATGGACTTGATATGCAATTCTTTTTTACTTTGCAGTATGGAAGGATTCCAGGTTGTCGCCAAAAGGTTTATTAATACTACCCGCAGTCACCTGTTCATTACCGGTAAAGCAGGGACAGGGAAGACTACCTTTCTCAAGAACCTTGAAAAAATAACCCACAAAAGCTTTATTGTTGTTGCTCCTACGGGTATTGCAGCGTTAAATGCGGGTGGTGTTACTATTCACTCCCAGTTTCTTTTACCCCTTGGAACGTTTATTCCTGATCGTTCCCTACACGGAGAGCATTCGGAATCGGTTCCATGCTATACACAAAATACACTTGCACGAAATCATCCTCTAAACGGTGCCCGCAAACAGGTACTTCGTTCAATTGACCTTCTTGTTATTGATGAGGTAAGCATGTTACGAGCTGATTTGCTTGATGCCATTGACTATAGGATGAGGGCTGCCCGTGGAAATTTCAGGGAAAGCTTTGGCGGAGTACAGGTTCTTTTTATTGGCGACCTTTATCAATTACCTCCGGTAGTAAAGCGAGGAGAAGAATCAGTACTCAACAGGTACTATAAATCGCCATGGTTCTATGAGGCTAAAGCATTGGAGCAGGTTCAACTGGTTTTTATTGAGTTTGATAAAATCTATCGGCAGCATGACGAGACTTTTATTAATCTGCTGAATAACCTGCGGGACAACACCGTTACCCAACAGGATATTGATACCTTAAACAGGTATTACCATACACCTTCTGAAATCGAGGCATTAGAAGAGGTTATAACTCTTACTACCCATAACTTTAAAGCGGATGAATTAAACTCAAAGGCATTACAATCATTGCCAGGAAAGTCACATTTCTTTGTAGCCAATGTTGAAGGTGAATTTCCTGAAGGTATGTACCCGGTGCTTGAACGTATAGAATTAAAGGTTGGAGCACAAATTATGTTTGTAAGGAACGACCCGGAAGGAAATTACTACAATGGAAAACTGGCTACGGTAAAAGAAATTAACGGGAACGATGTTTGGGTTGAGCTGGCCGGAACAAGTACACGTTACAAACTTAAGCGCGAGCGATGGGAGAATAAAAAATACGCGTTGCAGAAGGATAACCTAGAGCTTGATGAAGAAGTAGTCGGTTCATTTGAGCAATTTCCGATCAAGCTGGCATGGGCAATTACAGTACATAAAAGTCAGGGATTAACTTTTGATAAGGCTATAATTGATGTTGGTCAGGCTTTTGCAGACGGACAAGTATATGTGGCACTATCCAGGCTTCGGACATTAGATGGACTTGTGCTACGAGCAAAGATACAATCAACGACCATCAGCACGGATAAGCAGATCGTAAGCTTTGTTAAGGAGAATCACCAACCAGACCGGTTAAATGAGGTCATTAAAGAGAGGCAGCATGGCTTTCTCGTGCAGTTAATAGAACAGACATTCGACTTTTCATCTCTTGCAAGAGACCTTCACTATACCATTAGGAATAATGAAACGGGAGCACATAAAGACGGCGTTAAAAGTGTTCTTCAGCCGATAGCTAATGCTCTTGATGCTGAAAAAGAGAATACAGTAAAGTATAGACGACAGCTTGCAGGTTTGCTTTCAGATCATGGATTGTTAGTTGAACGCCTTAGAAAGGGGAGTGACTATTACAAAACGCTGCTCGCTGAAAAATTAAAAACATTGGTATTGCACCAGCATGAGATGCATCAGCATAAACGAGTAAAAACATATGTCAATCAGCTGACAGAACTTGATGTGGCATTTACAAGGAAACTGGACGAGCTAGACAAAGTGCTGGTACTAACCGAGGCTATTCTTAATGGGAAAGAAAACATCGATGTAGAGCAACTCAAAGTACAAAGCACTGCAAAGCGATCCCTGATGATGGAAGAAATCAGGAAGTTAATGCCTGAAATATCAGTGAAAGAGCAAAAGAAGACCAAGAAGGAAAAGAAGGCCAAGAAAGATAAAACCTCAGAAAAGAGTACTTACGATATAAGCCTTGAACTCCTGAAGAGCGGAATGACTGTTACGGAGATCGCTGCGCAACGACAACTCGCTGTATCAACAATTGAAGGTCATCTGGCGAAGGGCGTGGCGTCGGGCGCTATACCTATTTCAACACTTGCAGATGACGAAACAGTTCGGGAAGTAAGCGAGGCCATTACCACTCTTCCCCAAGAATTTACTTTAAAGGAGTTGTTTGAGAAACTGAATGGCAGGTACGGATATGGTGTTTTGAAGGCGGTGGTAGCCCATACTGAAATGAGCAAATCTGACTGATCAAGGTAATTAATTTGCTATTACCTAACCTTTACTAAAGCTTTTCCACCTTCTGCTTTGTGCTTTTAAGCTTTCTGCTCCTATTATTAACTCCCTCAAATTCAGCCTTTAGAAAAAACTTTAACTTATTTTGTAACCTACATACCATTGTCCGGTAACTAACACGGATTGAATGATACGGAATACTAAACCCGGTCAAAACCGAAAAATTAAAGTAAGCAAAAGGCACTAAACTGAAGACTTGAATGACCGACGAATCGATAATGGAAGCCGTTAAAGACGGAAATCTTCAGCAGGCAACCTTGCTTTTCGAGCGGTATCATAAGCGCATCTTTAATTTTCTGGCCCAGATGACACGCGATCGTGAATTGGCAGAAGATCTTACGCAAAATGTATTCCTGCGGATTATCAAATACAGGCAAAGCTATCGTGAAGGTTCACGGTTCATGTCATGGATTTATCAGGTAGCAAGAAATGTGTTCTCAGACCATTATCAATCCAGCAAAAATAAAATCACGGGGTTCATAGAAGTAGAAAAAGTAAGCGATTACATGGCTGATTACAATGAAGCGGAAGACATAGATGAAAAGGAAAAACTGCTTCATCAGTGTATGGCTAAGCTTACTGAAGAGCAGCGGGAGTTGTTGGTGTTAACGAGATTTCAACATATGAAGTATGAAGAAGTTGCTGCCATCATGGATACTACAGTCGCCAACATTAAAGTAAAGGTGCATCGTTCGATCCTTAAACTAAAAGAGTATTACTTCGAACTGGAAAGAATATAGTAGCAATTAATTCGGGGTTAATCCCTAAAGTTAAGTATGGAAAGAGAAAAATTAGAAAGCCTCATTATTGATTATATAGATAATAGATTAAACTCAACTGATCGGCGTAGAGTAGAGCAGGAGTTGGTGGATAACGCCGAGGCTTACAGATTATATGAAGAGCTCAAAGAAGTAATCGAGATAATGGATGGTGCTTCCCGACTAGAGCCAAGTGAAAAGTTGAAATACAATTTTGAAGCTATGCTTGGTGAAGAAGTAAAGGCTTCAAAAAAAGCAAAGACAATAATTTTTCAACCAATGTTTTACAGGGCGGCCGCAGCGGTAGCGTTACTTGTTTTGGGTTGTGGAATTGGTTTTTGGATCAGTGAGAAAAATGAACAACAGCAACGCCTTTTAGCTATAGAGAATGAGATGAAGGCAACGAAACTAATGATGATGTCTATGCTTGATAATAGCACTTCAGCCAGTCAGCGGATGCAAGGCGTGAATGTTGCGCTTAACATGAACAAAGCTGACGATGAGATTGTGAGGGCTCTAGTTAAAGCAATGAATGAAGATCCAAATTCTAATGTGAGGCTGGCAGCATTAGATGCGTTAAGCAACTTTAGTGATGATGCTAAAGTAAGAAGTGTACTCATACAATCTCTGGAAACGCAGAAAGATCCCTTGGTTCAGATTGCACTGATTCAGTTGATGGTAAAAATGAAAGAGAAAGCAGTCATCAAGGATTTACAAAAGATGGTAAATGATACTGAAACGATGCAGGTTGTAAAGGATGAGGCATACTCAGGAATAATGAAACTTTCATGAAAGCTTGTAATATAGGTTAAGTAGTAAGGTTAAATAACATTGAAAATGAAAAAGAAATTAACAATAATTATTGTAATACTAGCATTCTGTTCTGAGTTTGAATTACTCGCGCAGGAATTTAAAATATCAAAAAATTCTGGTCGACTTGAGATACATCTGGGTCGGGTAACAGTTGAAGGTCATAATGGAAATGAGATTATATTTTCATCTACCAATAATCGTCATGAGAAGGATAAGCGCGCTGAAGGCTTAAGAACTGTAACTAGCCTTGGTTTGGAAGACAACACTGGGCTTGGGGTCAATGTAACAACAAAAGGTGACGTAATTGAGGTTCTTCAGCTAAAGAAAACCACCTCTCCAGACATTAAGATTCTTGTTCCAAAAGGGGTAATAGTTTCCTATCAGCACGAATCACAATATGGAAGCACTGCAAGGTTTATTAATCTTCCCAATGAAATAGAAATATCAGCGCAGTACAATAACGTTGAGCTTAAAAATGTTACTGGCCCTATAACAGCCAAAACAATTTATGGCAGCGTGGACGCAGTATTAGAATCAGTAATTAAAGATCCTATATCGATAGTGTCTATATATGGTCACGTAGATGTGTCTTTACCGGAAACAACAAAAGCAAATTTAAAGCTTAGTACATCTTACGGTGAAATATTGGTAGCACCGGAGTTTAAGATTGATATCGATAAGCAAGGATCCATGGTTAGCTATAGCGATAAGGTTAGTGGTAAAATCAATGGGGGAGGCTTAAATATTGATCTTAGCGCAAACTATGGTAAGGTCTACCTGAGAAGAAAGATTTAATAATATTTAAAAGAAAAGTTATGTATAAAAAGGTAATAGTTGGAGTAGTTGTACTGGTATTATCAAGTACGGTATTCGCGCAGGAATATAAGGTGTCTAAAACTTCAGGAAGGCTTAACATAGTTGAAGTAAATAATGTATCTATTGAAGGAACAACAGGTAATGAAATAGTTTTTAGTTCGCGGAGTAATATCAGGGAAAATGACGAGCGTGCAAAAGGACTAAGAGCTGTAAGCAGCATGGGTTTAGAAGACAATACCGGGCTTGGGCTATCCGTTCAAACAAAGGGCGATGTAATTGAAGTGCGGCAGCTTAAGAAAATGGATGGGCCTCAGATTACAATCAAGGTTCCAAAGGGTGTTGTCATTTCTTATAATCATACATCTCCCCACGGGCAGGATTTTAACCTAAAAAATATTGAGAATGAAGTCGAGGTATCTACCGTTCATAATGGAATTAATCTTGAAAATGTAACAGGTCCATTAAACATTAAAAGTGTGCATGGTGACATTGATGCAGTGTTAGGTGAAAATCTGAAGAATCCCATCTCGATGGTATCTGTTCATGGACCCATTGATGTTACCCTACCTGGCACAGTAAAGGCTTCTCTTAAATTGTCTACTACCTGGGGTGAGTTATTTGTTGCACCGGAATTAAAAATTGAAATGGATACTAAAGGGGATATGGTTCGCTACAGCGATCAATTCAGCGGGAAGATAAATGGAGGAGGTATTGAAATTAATCTCTCTTCAACGCATAACAATGTATATTTAAGAAAGAAGTAACATAAGAGGCATCCGGTTATTAAGCATCGGATGCTTTTAATTTTAAAACTTTATGAAAAGCTGGATATTCATAACACAGTTAATAATGCTTGTTTGTTGTGCGACATTTGCTCAAACAGCAATTAATAAAACGATTCCATTACAAAATGGACAAAGCATAGTAATGCATTTCGATTATCCTGAACTTGTAAAAGTCACAACTTGGGAGAAGAACGAGATTTTGATTACAGGAACAGTGAGTATAAATGAGGGAGAAAATGACGATGCTTTTACTTTAGACAATGTTGTCACTGGAAAAACAGTAACTGTCAGATCTGAGATAAAGAATTTAAAAAGTCTTCCTGTGCGTATTGTAGTGGATACTGATGGCCAAAAAATTGTTTTCAAGGATAAAGCGGCACTCAAAAAATACCAAAGTGAGCGTGGGCGATCATATAACTCAGTCTCTTATGGTCCGGAGATAGATATTGTTTTAGAAGTTAAGGTTCCCAGAAATGTAGATACAAAGGTCGAATCAATTTATGGAATGGTAGAAGTAACGAAGTTTGATGGACCTCTTTCTGTAGAGGCAACCTATGGAGGAGTAGACGCCGCATTGGCTGAGAAAACAGTTGGGGAGGTTACTGCTGAGACAAACTATGGAAACATCTATACCAATCTTGATGTAAAGTTTGGAGAGAACAATTTAACCAATGGTGACTTCCATACAGTTGTTGCCGCTAAGCTTGGCTCAGGTCCGAAGTATTCGTTTGAATCGAAGTATGGAAATGTATACATACGCAAAGCAACTTCTAATTAATTTTACATTGCATTAAATTTAAAAGCCGTCTTTCTCGAGACGGCTTTTTTAATCTGTCGCTTATTAAAGTTGAAAGTAAAAAAGAAATGTATCTTTGACTTTAATGGCAACACTTGGAAAAAGGGATTTTGATGCAGTTGTAGTAGGCTCCGGACCTAACGGTCTTGCGGCAGCAATTACACTTCAACAGGCAGGACTGTCGGTATTAATTGTTGAGGCGAAGGATACAATAGGAGGTGGTCTACGTACTGCAGAAGTAACGCTACCTGGTTTTAAACATGATATTTGTTCTGCTATTCATCCCTTAGCCATTGGGTCTCCCTTCTTTAGTACACTGCCATTAAAGAAGCACGGACTTGAATATATCTTTCCAACCTTTGCAGCAGCGCATCCATTTGATGATGGTTCAGCAGCAATACTCGATAGCTCTATTGAAAATACTGCGCACTTGTTAAGAAATGATAAGAAGGCTTATCTCCATATTATAAAGCCAGTAGTAAATAGTTGGAACGCAATAATTAAAGACATACTTGGTCCACTAAGTTATCCAAAGCATCCATTTGCCTTAGCTAAATTTGGTTTAAAGGCATTACAGCCTGCCGACTTTCTCGCTCAGCTTTTTTCTACAAAAGCTGGACGCGGACTTTGGGCTGGAATGGCAGCACACTCTATTCTGCCATTAAGTAAAGTTGCAACGTCTGCTATAGCATTGGTATTAATGAGTGCGGGCCATATCAAAGGATGGCCTATACCCAAAGGAGGATCGCAATCCATAGCTAACGCCCTGGCATCCTACTTCACTTCAATAGGAGGGCAAATACAAACTAATTTTTATGTAAAGTCATTAGATCAACTTCCGTCGTCACACGCCGTTTTATTTGACATTACACCTAAACAACTCCTCCAAATTGCAGGACATAAATTCTCATCACTCTATAAGTTTCAGCTTGAAAAGTATAAATATGGAATGGGCGTGTTTAAGGTAGACTGGGCATTAGATGATGTAATTCCTTTTACAGCAGCAGAAGCCAGACATGCAGGAACGGTACATATTGGAAACACCTACGAAGAAATCAGAGGTTCTGAAAAAGAAATATGGAGAGGAGGACATCCTGAAAAACCGTTTATACTATTAGCTCAACAAAGTTTGTTTGATCCAACACGCGCACCAGAAGGCAAACATACTGCATGGGCCTATTGCCACGTGCCCAATGGTTCAACGGTAGATATGACCGAGGTAATTGAAAAACAAATAGAGCGGTTTGCTCCTGGATTCAGAAGCAGAATTCTTAGCAGAAGTGTGATGAATACTTCGCAAATGGAAAGTTACAACGCCAATTATATTGGTGGGGATATTAATGGTGGTGCGATAACAATAGGTCAGTTGTTCACGCGACCGGCTTTAAGGTTATCTCCTTATCGTACCTCAGCAAAGGGCTTGTATATATGTTCATCTTCTACACCACCCGGCGGTGGTGTTCACGGCATGTGCGGATACAATGCTGCGAAACGCGCATTAAAGGATATATTTCATAAAAACGCCACGCCTATTTAAGGTTTGTGCCGAAAAGGCTTAACTTGATAGTCATAATTGTACGAAATGAAATTAACAGGTATAATTCTTTTGTATTTTATAAATATGAGTACAATGGCACAAACCGCATTACAAATAGGAGCTCCTGCTCCTGATTTTACTTCTAACAACCAGGACGGTAAAACTGTAAGCCTGCATGATTATAAAGGTAAAAAGGTTGTATTGTATTTTTATCCTAAAGATCAGACGCCTGGCTGTACTGCAGAAGCATGTAACCTTAGAGACAACATAGATGTATTAAAACAAGCTGGTTATGTTGTTCTGGGCGTTAGTCCTGATGATGAAGCATCTCATAAAGCTTTCCAGGAGAAATATGCTTTACCTTTCACGCTTATTGCTGATACAGATAAATCCATTCATCAGAAATATGGTGTTTGGGTAGAAAAGGAAAAGGATGGCAAAAAATACTGGGGCACTGCGCGTACCACTTTTCTTATTGATGAAAAAGGAGTTATAACAGAGGTAATCACTAATGTTGATACAGAACAACATACATTGCAGATCTTGAAATAAGAAGTTACCATCGTCAGAAAGAGACTAAGGTGGCCAATGTGCTGCCTTTTTTAATTTCTAGGCTATTCAAGGAATGTAAAACAATCGATAGAATAATAAATTTGGAGGTTATCCTTAATGTCTATTGATTTTGTAGATAAAAGAATACACTTTTGTCTATCAATACTATAGACTTATGAAGGTTTTATACCCATCCCTCTCACTGGCGTTATTATTATGCCTTACGTTAACTTCTCAGGCTCAAACTAATTTTACTTTAAAAGGCAAGGTTACCGATAGTAGCACTGACGAGCCCGTTGCCGGAGTAAATATCTCGATCAAGGGTACTGTGCTAGGTACCATAAGTGATGCTAATGGAAAGTATACCCTAACATCAAAGGTTCAGCTTCCCGTCACCTTGGTTGTATCATTCCTTGGGTATCGTACGCAAGAGATAACGGTTTCTTCTCCTGATCAGATTTTGGATATCAACCTCGTTGAAGGTGCCTTGTTAGGTGAGGAGATTGTTGTTTCGGCTTCAAGGGTTGAAGAATCAGAACTTAAGTCGCCAGTAGCAATTGAAAAACTTGATCTCCGATCTATAAAAGAAACTCCAGCACCTAGTTTTTATGATGCTCTTGAAAATGTAAAAGGTGTACAAATGACTACGTCAAGTATAACTTTTAAAGTCCCTAATACCAGAGGGTTTAATATCCCCAACAACTTTCGTTTTATGCAATTGGTAGACGGTGTTGACATGCAGGCGGCTACACTGGGGGTGCCATTAGGAAACGCAATCGGTCCTACTGAGCTTGACATAGAGAGTGTCGAAATTACACCAGGTGCTGCCTCTGCTTTGTATGGCATGAATGCAATTAACGGTATGGCTAACCTTACTACTAAAAGTCCATTCTTGTATCAGGGATTGAGTCTATACCACAAAACGGGAATTAATCATGTAGATGGTACTGATTATGACCAGAGTATCCTTACAGAATCGGCGATCAGATATGCCAAGGCTATTAACGACAAGTTTGCTTTTAAAATCAATGTAGGGTATATGCAAGGTGTTGATTGGCGATCTAACACGCGTCTTGATCAAAATCCTAACAATTTAAAAAGCGCTAACCCTTCATTTCCTGCTTTGAATGAAAGCAATGCTACTTTTGATGGTTGGAATAAGTATGGTGATGATGCCCTTGCCGGAAGTAATGTTGTATCCATAAGTGGACTAACAATTGATGGAAAAGCAAATCAAACATTGCGCGTAGCGCGTACCGGTTATTGGGAGACTGACCTTGTAAGTCCCAAAGTAAGTAATACTAAACTCGATGCTTCTCTGCATTATCGCTTTGGTGGTAATGCGGAGTTATCTTATAACTACCGCGTTGGACAGATGGATGGTGTGTTTCAAAGAGGTAACAAAATCAGACTTGAGAATGTAATTGTACAAAACCACAAACTGGAATTAAAAGGAAGTAACTACCTGGTGAGAAGTTATGTGTCCGTAGAAAATACAGGAGACTCTTATAACGTAAAGCCCCTCGCTGATAATATGGATCTTTATACAGGAGGATCAAATAGCAGTTGGGGTACAAAATATAAAAATGCACTTGCAGCCTATGCAAGCGAACATGGAGGTGTTTTAACATCAGACAACCTTGCAGCAGCAACACAGTATGCACGGGCACAGGCGGATGCCAGCCGTGCTGTTCCTGGTACACCTCGCTTTGATTCGCTTAAGAACGTAATTACATTAATCAACAATTGGGATATAAGATCTGCACAGATACCAAACGCGCCTGAAACCGGTGGTGCTGCTTTAATACAAAAGAGCAGAATGTATCATACAGAAGCACAATGGGATCTATCTAAAAAAGTGCAGGTATTTGATCTTCTGATTGGTGCGGATGCGCGGATATATCAAATAATTCCTGATGGCAATAACTTTGTAGATTTCTCTCGTCCTATCGAGGAGAGGAATTTGCCAAAAGCAGATGGTAGTTATGGAGACAATGTCCACTATAAAAAGTTTGGAGGGTTTGCTCAAGTAACGAAAACTCTTCTCAATGAAAAATTGAAATTGTTTGGTTCACTTCGCGGGGACTATAATCCTGAATTTGATCTCAAGTTTACACCGCGCCTTGCTGCAGTTTATACTTTAAAACAACATCATAACCTTAGAGTTACTTATCAGCAGGGCTATCGTTTCCCGGCTTTATTTGAAGCTTTGTCCTATGTTAATAATGGCAGGGTAAAAAGAGTAGGAAGCCTTTCTTACATCAATGAAGGCCTGGGCTATCTAGAAAATAGTTATACACAAGCTTCTGTTATTAACTTTAATGCTGCGGTTGCAGCACAAGGAAATACAGATGCTGCCGCATTAGCCAATCGTAATTTGCTTGTAGTAGCTAACCTTCCAAAGGCAACTCCTGAAAAGATCAACTCAATTGAATTTGGTTACAAGAGTGTGTTATTCGATAATAAGCTCTCCTTTGATTTTGATGCTTACAGCAACAGATATACAGGGTTCTTAGGTCAGGTGCAGGTTTATGTTCCAAAAGGTGAAACCGTAGGGTCAGATGCTGCTGTTATTGCCATGCTCGACCGAAATCGTGATGCTACAACAGCAAGCGGTGGTAACACAGCAAGTCAGGGGCAAGATCGCTATCGCGTTTATACAAATGCAAAAAACACATATCATAACTTTGGTTCTGCTTTGGGTGTCACCTACAATTTCTATAAAAAATTTATTGTAGCGGCTAATGTCAACTACAACGAAATGGAGGAGAATAACGCTAGTGATATTTTTGTGACAGGCTTTAATACACCTCAATGGACAACAAACATCTCATTTGGCAATCGGGAAATAGTTAAGAATCTCGGCTTTAATGTCGTATACAGATGGCAGGATTCATTCTTATGGGAAAGTCCGTTGGTAACTGGGAAGATTAAATCCTATAGTACTGTTGACGCGCAGGCCAACTATCGCTTTACTGCTATAAAAACTACAGTTAAGGTCGGCGGTTCCAATATATTTAATAAGCGTTTTATTCAATACGCCGGAGGCCCAACCATTGGTGGTCTCTATTATATTTCCCTTACTGTTGATGGGGTATTAACAAAGTAAATCAAGATATCTACAGCGATTAACTAATACGCGCACATGATTAAAATAGTATGGATAGCATGCATTGGCATCTTATCTGTTATCTCACTATATGCTCAGGTCAAGACAACCGATCGCAGTGAAATGACTTGGGTGGGTTATTTCAATCAAACACGGTTTACCGACAAATCAGGTCTGTGGCTCGATCTGCACCTTCGGTTAAACGATGAGTTTGTGAACGAGGTGAACCAAACCATTATAAGGGGGGCTTACATTTATTATTTCTCTGATAACGCAAGGCTGAACATTGGTCATGCCTACGTTACAAGGTATGGGCAGGGTTCCGCACCAAATGTTCCTGAACAGAGGCCTTGGGCCCAGATACAATGGTTTGAAAAGAAGAAGTACTTTAACCTGATGCAATGGTTTCGGGTTGAACACCGATTCAGAAGAAGAGTTTCAAATGGAGAGTTAACAAATGATTATAGCAAGAACTGGCGTTTCCGGTATAATTTTGCTTTAACCTTGCCTCTTAAAGGACATCAGGTTGTAGCCAAAACACCGTTTATTTTCTTTAACGATGAAATTCATATCAACGCCGGAAAGGAAATCACCAACAATTATTTTGATCAGAATCGGTTGTTTCTTGGCTTAGGCTATCAATTTACTTCACATCTTAATGCGCATCTCGGCTATATGTATATTTTTCAACAGGAGCCTGGAAATCATTTTGTTCATAGCAACACCATTCGTTTGTTTGTATTTCATAATATTGATTGGAGAGACAAGTCAGAGCCACAGTAGTAAGCTTTGACCAAAGGTTTTTTCGAAAGAGTAATTTCTTATATCTTCACGCACCTTTTTCTAAAAGGCATAAAGTTTTTTAATTACTCACTGATGGCATTACTGGAAAAGCAACTATTTGTTAAGAAGTCAACTATACCCAATTCAGGAAAAGGCTTATTTACCAAGAAATTTATCCCCAAAGGAACTCGTATTGTTGAGTACAAGGGCAGAATCTCAAGCTGGAAAGACGTAAAAGATGAAGACGGTAAAAACGGTTATATATTTTACGTAAATCGTAACCATGTTATTGATGGTAAGCCTTATGCAAAAGCGCTTGCACGATATGCAAATGATGCTAATGGGTTAACGAAAGTACCGGGCTTGGTTAATAATTGTGATTATGTGTTAGATGGATTGAAGGCCTACATTGAAGCGAAGAAAGACATACCTGCTGGTGCGGAGATATTTGTTGACTACGGCAAGGATTACTGGAAAGTAATCCGTGAGAATATAAAGCTTTGGAAAACCGAAGAAAAAGAAAGGCTTAAGAAAGAAGCAGCTAAGTCTAAATCTTCTGGTAAAACACAGAAAGCCGGGAAAACAAAAAAGAAAACAGTAAAAAAGAAAGCCTCTTAACGAAGAGCGCTTTCTAATTCATTAAGTCTTTGTGCTGCGCTAACAGCATACTCATCAAAACCTTGTCTTGCAGCTTCTCGGGCGTAAGCCTTCAAGAGCTTTATTGAATTAGGATTTCTGTAGATAGCATCAACCAGCAAATTATATGTTTGTTGCGATTTGGGATCTTGTTTCTTAAAGAAGTTAGATGCTGCAAGAACCCCTTCTTCAAAGAATGGATTGAATCTTCCAAGTACATTATAAATCTTCCCTGCCTGTGTAGTATCTCCGTTACTTTCAGCAAGCAATGCAGTGTATAACATCTTCTGAAGCTCATGCTCCTTATCAAATTCTACACCCTTGTTAATTTGCCTTGCAAGTGTACGCAAATCACCTTTTGATGCAAGCATTCTTAATTCAAGGTAACGGATATCATTAAACAAGCGCTTATCTGTAAGTTGAATTCCTCGTGTTTGTGTAAGAAAGCTAATGGCTTCCGGTAACAGATCTGCATTATAGAAACGCTGGGCGGCATCCAGCAATGCCTGAGCTTTGTAATTATTATTATCAAATGTACTGATTAGTCTCTTCAGGAAGAGCGTATCTTTTAACGCAACACGATAACGACTGTACTGATACTTATCGCCATCTTCTAATGTAAGAGCTTCCGTGGCAGAAAGTGTTAGTATTCTCCTCACTTGTGTTGCCGTGCTTCGTACCGATTGCTCTTCGGTAGTGGCAACTGAGTCCCATGCTATCAGTGCTTCATTGATACGCCGGGCTTCAGTTAATGCAATGGCGTTATAAAACCTTGCATGTTTATAGTCTGCTGTTTCAGCCTGACTAAAGTATGATGAGGCCACCTGAGGGTTTCCTTGCTCTAAAGCCCACAGGCCCATAATATAATTATACTTCCCTTTATAACTTTGGGTTGAGTAGGTTAAGCCACCAAGAATATCAAGTGCTTTTGCCAGATTTCCCTCGTGGTAATATGCATTGGCTAAAGAGGCCTTCAGTGCTTCGCTATAAGCATAATTAACCGAGTCCGAAGCAATTTTAAAGGCTTCTTCTATAAATGCTGTATCTAACGATTTCGCATTTCTGGTTATATAATTATTTAAAAAGGTGGCCGAGTATAAGTCCAGAACTTTCGTATTTGGTCTTTCTTCTATCTTAAGGGCTTGTCCGAATAAAGTAGCTACTGCCAATAAATTACTTAAAGTTGATGCAGACGTTGAGTTAAAAATACGAACAACGGAATCGGTATTAATAGGGATGTACTCAGCTGCAGCCATGGCCAGAAAGTTTGTTTCTGCAGACGACTTCACCTGGTCATTTTCTCTGGCCCTGTTAAGGTAGTATGAAGCTGAATCAAGTGAATGGACTTTCGCGTAAGCATAACCAAGATTGTTTTCGATTCTGGCAGAGCCTGGCATTTTCGTTGATGCTGATTTTAGTGACCTGATGCCATCAAAGTAGGCTTTAGTCCAGAAGTGAAGGTTTGCTTCGTTCACTAAAGAAAATTCAGTTGGGCGTCTCGTATTTGCCAGTTCGTAATTGCGGTATGCTCCTTCTATGTCAAGCCGTGTACTTTTCAATTTTCCGAGCACGTAATTTGCCCTGTTGTTAGCAAAGGCGCGGCTGCTACTTTGTTCATAGAACGATCGAGCAAACGACTCATTTTCCTGAAGTGTATAAAGATCAGCTACATAGTTGTAAAAGCCCGCTACGCTATGGTACACATATTCCCGCCAGTTAGAATAGAAGAGAAAAGCAAGTGAAGCGATAAGGCCAGCAAAGCGAAATGTGAAATACGGCATGCGATGAGGTTTGTACAAGATTCGCTTTATCTGAATACCACTTGCCATTACTGGCAAAAAGTTGGATAAGAAATAAGTGAAGAAGATAATACCGAAACCTGCATGGCAGAAGATGATAAAATCGCGAACAACTTTAAGGGTTGCATCATTCATATTGCCCAGCAGTTGCGCGCAGGTAATAAAACAAATACTACCCAGGGAAATAATAAAGAATGCTCCTGAAGGATGAAAAGAGAATATGTTTTCATATTGGGGTTCTCTTAACATGAATCCCCAGATACCCAGAATGGCAGACAGCGTTATCAATAAGTAAAGATTAATGTAAAGGAAGTTCCAGTTGATTACTCCCATTTCATGGAAACAGGTGATGAGGACATTAATAATGTAAATGAAACTTATAACTGAGAAATGCTTGACATTGTTAGTACCGCCCTGGTCTGTAATGTAGACAAATGATGCTGGAATTTCGTGTGCTACCGTAATGATGAAAAGAATACTTAATATAAGGGCAGGCGTATAAGCCGTAACTGCTAAATGAAGTATAGGATACGGCACCTGCGAAAAAAGTGCAATGATTATGCCTACGATTAACGTAAGTACAGCGAAGACTATCAACCTAAACGAAAACAACGCCGATGCTTTAATGTTTTTAAAGTAATAACCGATAGCAGTATAAATAACAATTACAGTTGCGGGAACAACGGAGCCACTTAAACCAAACAGTAAAAGAACATCGAGACGCAGACTAGCAACGAAAATTATGAACAAGCTCATGCCTGCTAAAAACCAGAACCTTTCAAGGGTCGTAATAAGGGTGAGCAGAAAGAGTGATGAAATTATAACAACAGCTAAAAAGACATAGGAGGCAAGTTGGTTGTGTACAACATCTCCGCCACCAAAATATTCGAAGATAACATAACTTTCTCCTGGTACAGCAAGCGTAAATGGACCAACCTTGAAAGAATGTACTGTTGTTTCTATTGTCTTCTGTTCCTGGATTCTCTCCCAGGCTATAACGCCGTTGCCATCATTAAAATAAAAGGCCCAGAGAAAGATTAGAGAAATAATGAACAAGCCGGAGAGAATATACCATAGCATACGATACTCGCTTGACCAGCTTCTCCAGAAGAATACAGATTGCATGAACAGTTAATTACTTTAATCTGCGAAGCTAAAGCAAGTATTGAGAATATAAAATAAAATAGGTGGGGTATGTATTGCTATGTAAGAAATGACTTTTTTAAGATAGCTTCGTTACTTGGTTCTGAAGATACTTTTTTTCCTGTTCCAGCGATGCTAATGACATTGCTCTTTCATAGTTTTCAATAGCTAGTGCATTTTCGCCTTTGCTCTTGTAAATTTTTGCAAGCAAGGCATAGTACATGTAGTAGTTCTTATACCAACTCCTATGTGGCGACTGTTCAAGAGCTGTTAATGCTTTGGCCGGCCCTTCGCTAAAAAATATTGCTGTTGCACGGTTAACATCTACAAAAGGCGAAGGTTGAATTTTAAGAAGTTGGTCATACAGTTCTTTTATAGCTGCCCAATTTGTAACTGAAAATGCATCAGCATTACAATGAAGAGCAGCAATAGCGGCTTCAAGAATAAAACGGGTAGGAGTAGAGCCAATAATTTGCTTCAGGTAATACGATGCAAGACGAATCAAATCCTTGTCCCATAAACTGCGATCCTGGTTTTCAAGATCAATAAACTCATTGTTGGAAATGCGTGACTCAAACCGTGCAGTATGAAAACACATCAGCGCCATTAAAGCATATGTGTCGTTCGTTTTTATTTCAGAAATATCTAGAATAGTCTTTATCAATCGTAGTGCTTCTATACACAACTCTTTTCTGATGGCTTCGTTACCATTTGTTGCCTGATAACCTTCATTAAATAACAGGTAGATGGCCAGGTGAACGGTGTGCAACTTTTCATGTGACCGGAGGAGGAAAGGCACATGCATTGTGACTTTTTCCGCTATAAGTGTTTGCCTGCTGCGAGCACACATTTTCATAACAGCCTCATCCGTCATAGCCAATGCTCTGGCAATTTCTTCGATCCTTAAACCACAGATATGCTTAAGGATGAGCACTACCTGGGCCTTAGGAGAAAGACTGTGGTTGCAGCATGCAAATAACAAGCGAAGCTGATTGTCTTTGATTTCATGATCAAGAAATAGTTGGTCGAACTGGTAATCAGTTTTCCCCTTATCAGGAAAGCTCATGTCACCACTTAGCTGGGTCTGTTTTTTAGCGATAGCATTAATCGCTTTATTCTTACAGACCTTGAATAGCCAGGCATCTGGTTTTTCAGGGAGTCCCTTTAATTGCCATTGTTCAAATGCGGTAATAAAAGTTTCCTGAACTATATCTTCAGCCATTGCAAGATTGGTAAGTCCAAAATACGAAGCCAATGAGGCCACCATCTTACCTGAGAGGTCTCGATACAATAGGTTCACCTTTTCGGATATTTCAGCACTCATGGTGTTTTGCTGTGTTGTGTTGTGCGCTTTCAGGCAAGATAAGATTTTATAAGGGCAGTTCGTTAGTCTCTAAAGGTGGAGCGCCATTACGTCAAAATATCTGCCTTGGTACACAACGCAGGAGCGGCACGGAAGCGTGAAACAATAGTCAGGGTTCGGTCTCCTACCAGTGACGCATTAGTAATCCTTCTGCCATTCTTCTGCAATCCTTCTATCAACCTTCATAAAAAGCCCTTTTTATTGAAGAATCATTGAATTTTCAGTGAATCATCACACTATCACTACTGATTCACAACTGAACCGCCATGGTAACTACGCTGATCCATTTCCGCTTTTACATACTAGAATTTCTGTATAGGTCTTATCTCCAGGCTTTTAACATTTCTTCCGATAAGGGGGCAAGCCTGCGCTATCTGTGCCGCCTGTTCAATGTTTTCGGCCTGTATTATCAGGTATCCACTTAAAGCTTCTTTGGTTTCAATAAAAGGGCCATCCGTCAGAATTCCTTCCTTTCGGGCTACGCGTATTTCTGGTTCAAGCGGATCTCCGGATACGTAGTTTCCGGACCTCGACAAAGCTTCTACCCATTGTATCATCGTGTTTATGTCCTCCTGCATTTCTTCCTCAGTCATATTTTTTAACGCATCAAGGTCTTCCCGGATAAATAGCATAAAGTGTTTCATTATGTTAAAGTTTAAGGATTAAGATGATTGTTGGTTCTAAATTGTAGTAAGGGTTATAAAGATATAATGACTAAAAGATACTATCTCTGTTACTGATTGTCGTAGTAGGTGGCGTCACGAACTACTTTCCCATCTTTAAAAGTAAGAATAGTACATATGGGTAAGTTGAGCTTTTCACCTTGTACAGATGTTCCGGTAGATACAAACTCGATAATCACGTTTTCTCCTGACGGGTATATTGATTTAAGATCAACCCGGATATCGTTAAAGTATTCTTCCAGGTGCTGATGGCGCTTTAAAATAGTTTCAGGGTCCTGAATTGGTTTACCAAGAGAAGCATCATGAAAAACAGCATCTTTGCTATAATAGCTCAACATTTGTTCCCATTTATGGGCATTGAAGGCCTCGAAAATGTGCTGTGTTGCTTCGAGGTTCTTATTCCTGTTTTGTGCATGTGATACAAATGCAATTAAAACGAAAGCAAGGCATGGAATTATTTTTGTCATGATTTTATGGTTAAGTTCGGACTATAGACAGGATGGCTATTGATTTCCGGACATGTTTTTTAAAAAATGTTTAGACCCTGAAATTGCATGAAAGTCCTTTTTGTTATCAATCCAGCTGCTGGAGGTACAGATCATAGTAAAACGATCGATGCCATGCGGCAGCTGACGGCAGAGAAGGGTTATCAATCAGAGATTCTTTTAACCACTGGTGAGCGCGATAAAGAAAACCTGATACGATGCATAGAAAAATTTGGACCGGATCGGGTAATAGTAGGAGGGGGCGATGGTACGATCAGAATGGTCGCTGAAAACATTATTCCTTATAAACTCACCCTAGGTATCTTACCCTTGGGTTCAGCCAACGGGCTTGCAACTGCTTTGGGTATAGCTTCCAATCCCATACAAGCACTTGAGCAGATATTTCAGGCAACAAATATAAGATCAATGGATATGCTGCGCTTCAACGAAGAGCATTTGTGTATACATGTAGGCGATATTGGAGTTAATGCACTACTTGTAAAGAAATACAATGAATCGGGTGAGCGTGGTATGATCGGTTATGCGAAAAATCTTTTATCATCTATACAAGAAAGTCCATTGCTGAAAACAATTATCCGTACAGCGGATGGAATAATTACGAAGGAGGGTTATATGATGGCATTTGCAAATGCACACATGTACGGTACAGGGGTTCATATTTCAGAAGGATCTGTATCAGATGGTAAATTTGAAATATGTAATGTTGAAAAGCTAGCGCTTGATGCTGCTATAAAAGCGGGGTTAACCATTCTCAATGTTTTTATCGATAAAAATATGTTTTCAGATGTTATCAGCTGCACAGAAGCTGAGGTTGAAATAGATCAAAAGGTTCCATTCCAAATTGATGGCGAATACATGGGGATGGTTGACCATCTGAGAATAGAAGCTTTACCCGGAGTTATTAAGTTATTGGTATAGGTGCTGAAGAAAATTCCGATACTTCTGAGTTTTTATGCGCTTACCAACGGAAGCGAAACCTTAACTTTTGGGCAGCTGACCTATACTAAAATAAACGACCTAAGTTTTACAGATTATAACAGGAGGAAGACATTCCGTACTTTATTACGTCTCTACCAGACAAAGCCTTTCTCAAACCAACAGATTGTTCTTGAGTTTAATGAGATCCAAGTAAAAGTTAAGACAAATGTTTATGGTGCTTTTTATGAAAAGATACCGCTTGACTTAAAAGGCAGTACACTTACTAAAGTTATTGTTTCAACTGGTGAAGAAGTTAAGTTGATTGATGGCCTTTACGATAAATATATTCACCACTTTGGCAGTGATAAAATAGTTGTTTCTGATATTGATGACACCCTTTTGCATTCTTTCATCAAAAAGAAATTGAGAAAGTTTCGTGCCCTTATGCTTACCACAATGGAGAAGCGTAAGGTAGTTGAAAACATGCAGCATTTAATGAACAAATTTGTAATGCAGGGGGCGATACCGGTTTACTTATCCAACAGCGAGCAAAATCTTTATCCCCTTATATACCGCTTTCTTTTCCATAATAAATTTCCACGTGGCCCATTGTTCTTAAAGCAGATGAGAACCCTGTGGGATGTGGTAAGAAATATTAAATACCCTCTTCAGGATATTCACAAAACAACTACGCTTCAAGAATTAATACAGTTCTTCCCCGAGAAGAAATTCATTTTAATGGGTGATAATACGCAACGCGATATTTTTATCTATCTAGATGTTGCCGAAAAGTTTTATGAAAGAATTGATTGTATTATAATACGGAAGGTGGTCAACAACAAAAATGAAACTGCGTTAATAGAACAATCAATAGAAAGGCTTAAAGGGAGAGATATAAAGTTTTACTACGCAGAAGACTTTCCTGGCGAATTTCCATTGCCCGATAACCATTAATCAAACTCAAAGTTCGGATTTTGCCAGCTCATCGGAATATCTGCCTCGTACGTATTTTGTGCAGTTCTTATTCGCATTTCGAACCGTCCTTCTATCTGAAATCCTAAAGCCTGATAAAACTGAATGGCCTTTGTGTTACTTTCGCGCACAATCAATTCAACCTTTCCTATATCAGTTTTATTAAGAGCAATCTCCTCCTGGAAAATGGTAAAAATCGTTCTTCCAATTTTTCTTCCCTGAAAGTTCGGATGTACAGCTATTGTGAGATTAGAAAAAATATGTCTGAATGCATGAATGCCCGGACTGTAAGCATGTATTTCGCCAATAATTTTCCCAGGTGCTTCTTCATGTTCTGCAACAAGTATAAGGCCTTTTTCAAGACTTCTTTTTATAAACTCTTCAACATATTCATCGGTAATTTCGTTTTCGAGTCTGATAATTGTGTTTGAAGAACGTGCTACTTGCTGGTAGAGTTCTTTTATTTTCTTTGCGTCTTCCGGCTCTGCTATACGAATTATCATAGAGCAAATCTATATTACTAAAGATTAATCCTCAAATGTATTTTACAGAAGAGGTTTTACATTAACAGGAACGTTTTTAAACTTCAGTTAAAGGTAACGTTTGCCAATTCCTGTACTTGTTTTTCAGCTACTTTCGGAGGGGTAAGTTTAAGAATTTTATTCCTGATGCTTACGAGAAGAGGATGATCAAGCTGTGCTATTTTCCCAATGTACCAAGATTTATTAACGATGTCAGTTGTTCTTTTTATTCGTTTCTTTTCAAACAACGTAAACGCTTCTTCTGCCGAAGGAGCTGCCTCAATATAATTTGCCAGCGTTGCTGCATCTTCAATTGCCATACATGCGCCTTGCCCCATATTAGGAGTTGTTGCGTGAGCGGCATCACCCAATAAAACAATGTTGCCGAATGCAAATCTTTTTATTGGCTTAATGTCTATGATGTCATTCCAGATTAACTGACTGCTTTGCGTATGTTTGATTATATCAGTAACAGGAGAATGGAAATTACTGAAAAAGGTGAGGAGGTCAGGAATATGCATTGCTCTCATTAAGGGGTCATTCTTCTTTGCGTTGATACAAGCAAACCAATAGAGTTTGTTATTACGAAGTGGCGCAATTCCGAAACGACACCCCCGGCCCCATGTTTCCGTTGTTTCGGTCATATCGACCGTGTCAGGTATATTGTCAATAACTGCGCGCCAGCAGGTATAGCCTGCATACCTTGTTTCACTTTCGGGTAAAAGTTTTTTTCTTATTACAGAATGAATTCCATCACAGGCAATAACATAATCCGCGAAAGCGGTACTTCCATCATGAAATTCAAGGGTAACACCATTGGGTTGTTGTTGAAAGCCTACGCAACCCTTATTCAGCCGAAGTGTTCCTGGTTGTAGATAATGGATCAGGATCTGATGTAGATCAGCCCGGTGTATTGCAAAATTATTTACTAACCCAAACTTGTTAGCGAGTTTTTCAGAATCGGTTTCTGCTAATACGCTTCCATCAGTGTTTTTGATTCGTAGTGCCTTTAAGATTTTTCCTGCCTCAAGTATACTGGTATCAATACCGATTTCAGCGAAAGCTTTGATGGCATTAGCTGCGAGGACGAGCCCTGCTCCAAGTGGTTTTATGGCAGTCGCTTGTTCATAAACCAAAACATTAAATCCTTTTTTCTGTAGCGCGATTGCCAGCGTAAGTCCGCCGATTCCTCCTCCAACTACCGCATAGGTTTTTGATTTTGCCACTGCTTCTTTTGAGAATATTTTCTTCTGAACCTTTTCTTGATATCAGGATTTTCCTGAACCGCAAGCGAGAAGTTTGACAGTGCTATCTGGAAAAGTGCCAGATATGAATTGGTATAAATGCTATTGCTGAGCTTGATATTGTTTTCCATAGCGATACTTTAATCAAATGACAATTACAAAGACGTTTTCCCCTATTGTAAATTGTATGAACTCAATTTCAATACCAATTTTTAATATCTTTCTTCATTGCCGTGCAGTGGACCTAACGGAAAATGCGGTGCAATGGTTATAATTGAAGTAATAAAGTATCTGAAGACAATTCAATTCGATCTACCTTAAGACTTACAGGGATAGATATAAAAGAAAAGCTGCATGCTATCAGTAATCGTTACCCTAGCATGCAGCTTTTTAATTATATTAATTAGATGTTTGGCTGAGGCGTTGTTCTTAAATATGGTTTAACGCGCTTATGGCCTTTAGGGAATTTTGCTGGAATATCTTCATCCTTAACAGCTGCAGTGATAATAACATCCTCACCTTGCTTCCAGTCAGCGGGAGTAGCGACGCTGTAGTTAGCTGTTAACTGAAGGCTGTCAATTACTCTTAGTATTTCGTTAAAGTTTCTTCCTGTTGAAGCAGGATAAGTAATGGTAAGTTTTATCTTCTTGTCAGGTCCAATAACGAATACTGAGCGAACAGTGAACTTGTCGATATTAGGGTGAACCATTCCGTAAAGATTCGCGATCTTAAAATCGGCATCAGCAATCAGCGGATAGTTTACCGTGGTATTTTGAGTTTCATTAATATCAGGAATCCATTTCTTATGAGAGTCAAGTGGGTCAGCACTGATTGCGATAACCTTTGTATTTCTTTTTTCAAACTCAGGTTTTAATCTTGCAACCGAGCCGAGTTCAGTAGTACACACCGGGGTAAAATCGGCAGGGTGAGAAAAGAGGATTCCCCAGCTATTGCCGAGCCATTCGTGAAAACGAATTGTTCCTTCTGTAGTTTCGGCTGTGAAATCAGGAGCAATATCGCCCAATCTAAGTGACATAAGTTATTTTTTAAGGTTGAACATTGGATTGTAAGGTTAACCGTTTCCGGCAACTTTTAGTTTTCCATTAGACTACAATTTAACTATCTCTATAAATGTAATAGAGTTTAAAGATAAAAAAATTACTTCTTTTTGCGCATTCTGAGCTTATTTTCCTTCTTTATAAGGTCTTCCAGGGTATTTGCCTTCAGCATCTCAACAGTAGCATTTCTTACCTGAAGAAAGGCATCTCGTACGCTGCAGACCTCCTCGTCAACGCATTCTACGCAGCGTTCATAAAATTTATACGTAGCACAAGGAACCGCAGCGATAGCACCATCGAACAGCCTGACAACTTCCGCAAGGTTCACTTCCGATGGGGTTCTTCTCAAAAAATAACCGCCTCCCTTGCCCTGCTTGCTCCCCAATATCCCTGCCCGGTTTAAATCAAGAAGTATTGCTTCAAGAAACTTTTTAGGAATACTGCATTTTTCGGAGATATCCTTAATCAGAAATTTTTCTTCTGGCTGCTTTGCCATATGAACAAGGGCATGAATAGCATATTTACATTTCTTTGAAAGCATAGTAAGGGGACAAATTTATGGTTTTGTCTTTATATTTCAGCAATTGTTGCTGGATGGCACAAAAGCCCCGTCTGCAGTACAGAAGTTACTAAACAGGTGTGACTTGGCTTAGGTAAAACAAAAGAGAATGACAATTTATTCCATTTTGATAGTTGGCGCTGGAGGATTTTTAGGAACCATAGCCCGATATGTATCAGTTGTGTTTATTGATAGCAAAATAAAATCACTCCTTCCTTATGGTACTTTGCTTGTAAATATACTTGGATCCTTTGTTCTCGGTTTTGTAATAGGATTGCTTTTAAAAACAGAAGGCCAGCAAAGTTGGAGGTTATTTTTAACCACTGGTTTTTGTGGTGGTTTTACAACCTTCTCAACTTTTGCTTATGAAAACACAAACCTTATACAGCAAAAGATGATAGTTGTGTCAATCACTTATGTAGCAGTAACATTACTTTTAGGAATACTTGCGGTAGTAGCAGGTTTGCTAACGAGCAAATTATTCAATTGATTTAGAAAGAAGAGTGCGTTACTAGTGGTTGTGATGTTTTTTACCAAAAGGAGGTAGTTGTACTATTTTTCCCTGCTCCCATGCATCAGCGCCTGATACTTTTTCAGGAGAAGGTATATCATTTCTGTTTTCACGTTTCTCTTTGGTTGAAATACCAATCTGTTTATCACGCTTTGCAACCAGTGCGGTGTCAAGTTGACCGTCTTTGGTAAAACCCATCATCAGCTGCGGGCTTCCATAAGGTAATTCTTTATCAAGATCTGTATGCCAGGTATGCCATGTTTTACCATAGGTTGAAACAATTTGTTCCATCAGTTCATGTTCGGCTACTTGAGGAATGTTAGGAGCCACAAGTGTTCCTGATTTTACCTCATAAGCATGGCTATGCCAAAGTACTTTTTCTTCAGGAGGCAAAGTTTTAAATAACTTTTCACTGATGATGTATTCAATCCCCATAATGTGCGCATCCTTTTGATTGCCATCGTAAATGACGCATTGCGTTACATCTTCATTCAGCTTGGTGCAGTAGTGATGCGCTTCCATTTGCCCCTTCATGTCTCCATTATAGAAATGAAATCCATTAAGGTAAAGGGCAATTGCATCTACAGGAGGTTTATTTTGCAAAAGTTCCGAACCTGTTTCAAGTGCTTCCGTTTTGGCAGATTTATCACTACCAGGTTCTTCGGTCTGTTCCTGAGATGTATTACCACCACACGAAGCAACAAGTATTATAACCAGAAGTAATAGAAGATTACGCATACAATATTCCTATTTACTTAAGATGGTAGTAAAACGCACCCTCGTCAACGTATCTGGCTTCTTAGAAAACCTTCAATAGTACTGCAAGGAATCAGAAAAGGTTTAGAATCGATAGTGATATTAAGATCGTTTCCTACAACAGTGTACGAACCTTTAATAGCACTGCCCATGACACTTACCTGGAAAGCACCCGAACTTTCGTTACCGTTGAAAGCTCCTCCCTGACTTTGTACTGCTGACTTTGCTCTGTTTAATACATCTGATGGTGTCCCGGTAAATGGTATGGAAAAGTTACAAGCCATAATATTCGTCTGTTTGTTTTGTTTGTACCGTTGTTAAAAGGGTATGCCATTTATAAGATACAAATCAGAACTGGCATTTATAGCCGCTTAATTGAAGGAGTACTTTTCTTTGTAGAAAAACTTCTCCTTATTAATTAAGGCGTCTTACAAACGCGTTTGCATTCGCTCTATGTTATTGAGGAATAGTTTTTTCCGGCCGTAAGGCTGATATGTTTCGCAGTCTTTTACTCCTTCTTTTAATCTCGATCCATTCTACAATTTTTGCAGCTTCATCTAAGAAGAAGCCTAAAATAGTTGGACAACAATCTATTAGTACCATCGAAGACCAATCAAGGGCTCTTTCAACAGCAGACTTGTTTATTGAATTTGAAGAAGATAATGAAAACCCGGATGGTGAAAACGATAATGGAAATAATAATGGGGGAGATGAAGATGAAAATTCACTTGTTCTTGAGGTAGCTGGCGGTACTAACTACACGGTTTCTGGTACCGTTGTAACGCCCAGTTTAAATTTTGCAGGAATACTATCGGTTCCCGTGCGAGTGGCCCAGGGAGAAATGATGAGTAACCGTTACGATCTGCAACTTGTTGTTACCGAAGAAAATGATCCTCCTGTTATTACAGGAAATGTTTTTCTGTCAACTAACGAAAATACTCCAATTGATATTACGCTTGATAAGCTTTTAATAGATGACCCGGATAATGTCTACCCCAATGGATTTAACCTGACAGTACTCGATGGCGAGAATTATAGCGTTTCAGGTAATGCAGTTATTCCTGATCCTCAATTCTCAGGCACTTTAACTACGCAGGTGATCGTGAACGATGGAATTAGCAATAGCGATATTTATAATCTGTCAATTCAGGTAACTGCGGTAAACGAAGCACCGCAAATTACAGGACAAGTACCTTTAGCAATTAACGAGGATAAACCTTTGCCCATTGATTTTTCTCATTTAGTGGTAAATGACCCCGATAGCTCCTATCCAACAGGCTTTTCTCTTTTTGTATCTCCGGGCTCTAACTATACTGTTGCAGGTACAACAATAACCCCAGCAGCAGGATTTAATGGAGTTCTATCGGTTCCGGTATCAGTAAATGATGGCACGGCAACGAGCAACACGTTCTATTTACAGGTAACGGTTAATGCTATAAACAATGCGCCTGTTATTACGGGGCAGGCTTCAACGCTTCAAACCGCTGAAGGGCAATCAATAACTATATCGTTTAACCACATAGCGGTTTCTGATCCTGATAATAATTATCCTGGTGGATTTACGCTAAATGTTTTTCCGGGTGACAATTATACCGTGTCAGGTACTACAGTCACCCCTGTACCTGATTTTTCTGGTATGCTTTCAGTTTCCGTAAGTGTAAGTGATGGCCAGGCAAATAGCAATACATATCCCCTTCAAATAAATGTATCGTCTCAAAATGATCTGCCTGTAATTACAGGACAACAACCGGTTAGCACAAATGAAGACCAATCAGTGACTATTCAGTTCTCTCATCTCGAGGTAGTAGATCCTGATAATGTGTATCCCAATGGTTTTACACTGAACGTAGGATCTGGCCAAAATTATTCTGTAGCAGGAACCACGATTACACCTGCTGCGAACTACCATGGTAATCTTACCGTTCCTGTTTCAGTAAACGATGGGCAGGGGTCAAGCAATACCTTTAATCTTAGTGTTCAGGTTAACCCTGTTAATGATCCTCCCACAATTACTGGGCAGTCACAATTAAACGTGCAGGAAAATGGTTCTATTACACTTGCATTTTCAAACTTCACTGTTACCGACCCTGATAATACTTACCCTAACGGTTTTAGTCTTACTATTCTTCCTGGAAATAATTATACAGTATCAGGCACAACAGTTACTCCAGCTCCTGGTTTCGCTGGTGCACTTACTGTAGGAGTAAAAGTGAGTGATGGTGCTTTAGAAAGTAATCAATTTAATGCGCAGATTTCTGTGCAGGGAACTAATGATACTCCTGAAATCACCGGGCAAGTTCCGTTGCAAACCAATGAAGAGCAAGCTTTCACCATTCAGCTCGCTCACCTTACAGTAACAGATCCTGACAATACTTATCCGCAGGGCTTTACACTTTCAGTAAAACAAGGAAGTAATTATACCGTATCCGGAACTACCATAACACCTGTAAGAGATTTTAACGGACCCTTAACCGTACCGGTAACAGTAAATGATGGCGCTTCTGAAAGTAGTCCATTTGAATTGCAAGTTACAGTACTTCCTGTTAATGATGCACCTTCAATTACAGGACAAGTGGCACTATCTACTTTTAAGAATAAAGCGATTCAGATTGAATTTGCTCACTTAACAGTTACTGATGTTGACAATAATTATCCTGACGGTTTTATAATAAGCACAGGCAATGGCCCGAACTTTACCGCTGTAGGAAATATTGTTACCCCTGCGTTAGATTTTGTTGGTACATTAACTGTTCCTGTTACAGTAAGTGATGGGGCTGCATCCAGTGCTCCCTTTAATCTTAGAATTCAGGTTAATACACCTCCAAATGTTCCTCCTGTTATAAATTCACAGGTTCCGTTAAGTACATACAGAAATACTGCGCTGTTAATTCAACTCTCTCACCTTGTTGTCACCGATCCTGATAACCGTTATCCTGATGATTTTAGGTTAACCGTCTCAAGCGGAAATAATTATAATGTGGAAGGTACAACCATTACGCCCTATCCAAACTTTGTAGGAAAGCTAACGGTGAGGGTGACAGTAAGTGATAAACAATCTACCAGTGCTCCCTTTAATTTGGAAGTTAATGTTTTGCCTGTGGCGGATGTTCCTTTGATTACAGGACAAAAGTTTTTAAGAATAAATGAAGATGACTCGCTTGTTGTTGATCTTTCTCATTTGGTGGTTGTAGACCCTGACAGTAACTTTCCTAATGGTTTTAGCCTTTCAGTTACTACCGGTGAGAACTACAATGTAACAGGAACCCGGATTAAGCCAATGCTTAATTTCTTTGGCTACCTTTCTGTTCCTGTAACGGTAAATGACGGTGTCAATACGAGCAGGCCTTATCAGCTTCTTGTTCTTGTGGATCCTGTTAACGATGCTCCTGCGCTTATTGCAGAGGGTGATACAGAACTGTTCTATTCCAGGGATAATGGAGGACTACAAATTTTTGAAGATGTGTCAGTCATAGATGTGGATGATGATAGCGTTGCGCTGGCAGAAGTTGAGTTTAATGGTTCAACTTATGAAGCAGGCAGAGACTCGTTATCTTATCAATCCGACGCTGCTGTTCGCATTATATTTGACAAGGCATCCGGAACACTCCTGATTATTGGGCTTGCTTCAAAAGAAATATATCAGAACATAATAAGAAGCATTAAATACGACTATCGCAGCAGTTCTGATCCATCGATGAATGAGAAAACAATTTCTTTAACCGTTAACGACGGTAGGATTCCAAGCGCGGCACTAACAAGAACAATAGGATTTGGGGAAGAATCTATTTCGCTTGATATTCCTTCAGGCTTTACCCCTAATGGTGATGGGGCCAACGACACTTGGACAATAAGGTTTACTGACGGTAACATTAATTTTGATAATGCTCAGATACGAATTTATAACCGACGGGGAAGTGTCGTTTTTGAAGCGACAGGGCTAAATGCTGAGTGGGATGGTAGTATGAATGGTGTGCTGCTACCGGCTGATGTGTATTTCTACACCGTAGATCTACAGAATCCAAAGGCCAAAAATCGATATAAAGGTATCATAACACTTTTAAGGTAGTGCTTTAGTCACTAAGTCGGTACAGTTTTTAACGTTAACGAAGTTAAAGGAGGGCAGAAGGATGCGAGTAATGGAAAGACATTCCGACCACAGGCAACACACGCTTGAACATGAGAATATTTCTCTCAAAGAAAAATATCTTTTTATACGGAAATATAGTGAAGAAATTTGTAAGCCACTCGAACAGGAAGATTATGTAGTTCAGCCTACAGTAGATGTTAGTCCACCAAAATGGCATCTGGCACATACCACGTGGTTCTTCGAAGAATTTATTCTTTGTAAATACGATAAAGATTATAAACGATTCAATTCAAAATTCAGCTACCTCTTCAACAGTTACTACAACACTGTTGGAGATCGCGTCTTACGTCTTGATAGAGGGAACATGAGTCGTCCTACCGTTGAGGAAATTTATCAGTACAGAAAATATGTTGACGACCACATGCTCGAACTTCTTGACTATTTGCCTGCTGAAGCGAATTACGTTCTCGAAGTAGGCTTCAACCACGAACAACAACATCAGGAACTTTTATTTACAGATATTAAATATATTCTGGGGCATAATCCGTTGTTTCCTCCTTATAAAACTGGTTTTGTAGAAACATTATATCCCGAGATTAACAATACGTTTGCTTTTATTCCGGAAGGAGAATACACAATAGGTTACTCTGGCTATGGCTTCTCTTATGATAATGAGCATGGTGTACATCGTGTTCTCTTAAAGCCTTATCACATACGAAAGAGCCTTGTTACAAATCAGGAATACCTGGATTTTATTAACGATGGCGGATATACAAGATGGGAATATTGGCATAGCGACGGATGGGAATGGGTAAAACAAAATAATATTACTGCGCCATTGTACTGGTATAGCATTGAAGGAAAATGGTACCGGTATTCATTGAGTGGTCTTGAAACGCTTAACCGGGATGAACCTGTTACGCATATAAGTTTCTATGAAGCTTCTGCACTTGCAGCATGGAAAGGAATGAGATTACCTACAGAGTTTGAGTGGGAAGCAGCTGCCGATCAGTTCAATTGGGGGCAACGTTGGGAGCATACCAATAGCGCATATCTTCCTTATCCTGGCTATTCAAAGCCTGACGGGGCGTTAGGAGAATACAACGGTAAGTTTATGGTAAATACCATGGTTCTGCGTGGTGCGTCTGTTGCAACACCACCAAATCATTCCAGGAAGAGTTATCGCAATTTCTTCTACCCGCAGCTTAGGTGGCAGTTTAATGGGATTCGTTTGTGTAAGGATAACCAATAGTAAAATGGGAGTACAATCATATATAATTGATGCAGATATAGTTGAAGCTGTTAACCAGGGCCTATCTTCTACCCCGAAGCATCTTCCCAGCTGGCTTCTTTATGATGCACAGGGAGATCAGATCTTCCAATCAATTATGCGGATGCCTGAGTACTATCCTACAGGATGCGAATATGAGATTCTCAGAAACTACAGGAAGCACTTGTCGCACTATTTTACCAACGCGGCCGATTCTTTTGAACTAATTGAACTGGGGCCTGGCGATGGTGTAAAAACGCAATTGTTGCTGGCTTACCTTCTCGACCAGGAGACGAATTTTACATACATACCAATTGATGTTTCTGAAAATGTTCTGGATCTGCTGAAGAATAGATTATCACATGCACTGCCTAAGCTTCAAATTCAACCGCATACCGGCCGATACGAAGAAGCATTACTGCTCTTCAAAGAAAACAAGAATAGGAAGGTAATTCTTTTTTTGGGAGCAAACATAGGTAACTACCCGATCAACAGCGCTCGTCAATTTATCAATAAGATAAGTAAGGCGATGTCACCAGAAGATTTTCTTTTAGTAGGATTTGATTTAAAGAAAGATCCGAGAGTTGTTCAGCTTGCTTATGATGATCCAAATGGAATAACCAAAGCATTTAATTTGAACTTGCTCGCAAGATTAAACCGTGAACTTGGAGCTAACTTTTCATTGGATCAATTTAGTCATTTCCCTACCTATGATCCTGAAAGCGCCACTGCTAAAAGCTTTTTGGTAAGCCGAAGAAAACAGGACGTGTATATAGATGCACTGAATAGCACGTTTCATTTTGAAGCCTGGGAAACTATCCATACGGAAGTTTCCCAGAAATATGATCTTCAAATGATTGACGACATGGCGTCAAAATATAACTTAGAAGTTGCAGATGTCTTTTACGACAAGAATAAATACTTTGCTGACGTTCTTCTCAGGAAAAGGCCTGCATAATTTTCGTACTTACAGGGCCACATTCATGTGAGGGAAATTAGGCTCAGGGTTATTGTTGTTCGTATCTGTAGTTGCCTGGTGCTCCCACATTTCTTTAAATACAAGGCTGTAACGCTTCAGTTCTTCAAAAGACCCTTCATCAATAACAGTACCGTTGCGAAGTATATAGATGTAATCAAATTGAGTTAACAAGTGCAAGCGATGAAGCGATGAGATAACTGATTTGCCCTGAAACGTATTGAACATGTTCTTGTAGATCATTTTCTCCGTCCTGGGATCAACACTGCTCGTAGGTTCGTCCATAAGGATTATATCACTTTGTCTCGCAGCCAATATTCCCCTTGCTAAAGCTAATCGTTGTTTCTGGCCACCTGAAAGGTTAACACCTTTTTCCTGAATGTGCGTATGTAGTCCTGCTGGAAGTTTCTTCACAACATCTGCAAAGTGTGCTTCTTCACATACTTGCATTACTTCTTCTTCAGTAAACGGCAACCCTAATGTAATGTTGTACAAGATCGAGTTTTCGAATATCTCGGGCTCCTGCGGAAATAGGGTAACCGTTGATGCAATGCTTTCAAAATTAGCAACTGTTTTTCCGTTAACCATAACGTAGGAAGTTGTTTGAGGTGTATGTAAACCTCTCAGGAGTGAGAGTAATGTACTTTTACCACTTCCGCTTTCGCCGATTAATGCAATACGTTGTCCTTTCTGAATGCGCATGTTCAGGTCAAATAATCCCGATGGCTTTCTTGAAGGATCTTTCTCGCGCCTTACGAAGTTAAGGCCATCAATATTGATTGTATTCCAATTGGCAGGCAGTGTGCTGATACCTTCTTTTGATGATAGGTTATCATAAGCTTTCTCTACCTCTTTTACGTTCTGTACTTCCGTATGGAACTTTACAATTTGTGTGTACTGAGAGGCAATGTCATTAAACACACTTGTAAATTGGTTTACATAGCCGATTAACACAATAAGGCCACCTATCTGAAAAACTTCTCCTGGTACATAGTTTTGATAAATGTATCCAAACACGCTCACACAGTAGATAAGACCAACCATCATCTGCGCAACAAACCATTTCCATTCGTTAATGGTAACATTTCTTTTGAAAGCAGGAAACACGTTCTTTATCTTATCCATTAACCGTGTTTGAATCCTTGATTCAAGTTTCAAGGTAATTACGGTACGGATATTCGAAAGACTATCAAAAAGTGTTGATGATACTTCGTGTTCTTTCTGATTTACTTCACGTAACGATTTAATAAAAGGTTTATCGAACTGAACGATTATCATAATAGTGATCAGACCTAACACTACGCCTACTGCCCCAAATATTGGAGAGAAGTATATCATTGCCGCGAAAGAGAAAACAAACTTTCCAAATGAATACAGATACACGAATCCGGATTGGAAGAAGTCACGTAGTGCTTCGTAAGCTTTTCTTAATTTGTTTATAGTCGATCCGCTATGATTATCCTGGTGCCAGTCTACGGGTAAGTGAAGTACTTTGTGATACAACTCTTCCATAAAGTTTTGACTAACACGGAAAGCAAGTTTTCTTTCCATTACCCTAGCCGGACCGTGGAAAGCCCACTCAAAAAGGCGTAATCCTAAAAAGCCGGCGACGTATATCCATGACGTGTTAATAACTGCTGCTCCATGTTGCTGAAGTTGGTTTACAAACCAGCCATAGAAGAGAGGGTTCATAGCAACGATAAGATTAGCAACTACGAACATAGAGTAAATTAAAATGAACCGTCGCTTTTCATGACGGGCATATTTCCATGCTGTACTTAGCAGGGAAAGGTAAGGGTTTTGCATGTAGCTTGAAGATTTAATTTTAATGGGTTGTCAAGAATTGTGATACAAAATTCTTTGATCTCTCACTAAGAAAGAAGTTTAATTAAATATTCCTTCTTACATATCTGCCGTTTAAAGTCTGGGGAAGTTTTTTCGCGAAACAAGTTGTCAGAAGTAGCCTTTTTGTCAGAAGTGAATAAAAATACAACGATATAGAGCTGGTGTTATTATTTACTTCTGATGCTTAAAATTCAAAAGTAAATGAAGAGGTTAAACAATAAACTGCTCGATAAAGTTACAACAACACGCAGCGGCTATTGGCATACTTACTCTTCAGGTTATTTCAACAGTAGTTTAGAAAACGCTAATTCAGCTTCTCTTGTAGGTTTTGGCTGCCCATTACCTAGTAGCGTGGCATCACTACTGTTAACACAGACTGCTTACTTTGAATTTATTGCTGGTAGCTGCCTTTACAATGCAAACGTTACAAGGTCTGGCCAATTTTTCTCTGATATCCCAACACAAACAGAAAGTGTTCCTTCCGGAAACAGTAACATTTACTTTACTTCCCGTCCAAGTGGGAAGGCCTCTGAGCATGGTGCTGGCGTTCGGTTCTGTATGAATATTCGAAAAGTTAGCAGAGAAAGGGAAATATTACATTCTTATGTATCGTCATTAGCGTTTACTAGCAAAATTTTTTCAAATCCCATTTGCTATCCACGCCTTAAACAGGTTGTGTCTGGATCTCGCAACATTGATACTACAGCAGTATTTACTACTCATACCTCGCTGATAAATCTTTGCTGTGTCGGAAAAAATGAATTGGATACTTGTGTGAAAACTTTACCGGCCCAAACACAAGCGGTAAATACCAAAAGTGCTTTAGAGCAAAGTATAAACGACAAAGCGTACAATCACCAATTACCTGCCATGCACCACAACACAGACCAGTACACACCTAAGGCAATTACTAGAAAAAAAGAAGTTTTAAAAATGCCGCATCGCGGATTACCAGGAGGGAAGAATTTATGAAGAGAAAAATCGCCTTTATCAGTGAGCATGCTTCGCCATTAGCAACTTTGGGTGGGGTTGACAGCGGGGGACAAAATGTATATGTCGGAGAGCTCGCTAAACATTTAGTGTCACAAGGTTACGAGATTGATATTTTTACCCGTTGGGATAACAGTAACTTACCAATGGTAATTAACTGGGTGAACGATATCCGTGTAATACACATCGAGGCAGGTCCTGTTGAAGTAATGGAAAAGGAGAAGCTGTATGAACACATGCCCGAGTTCACAAGCAATATGATCTCCTTCATTACAAAAGAGAATATCTCGTATGGCCTTATTCACGCTAACTTCTGGATGTCTGCAATGGTAGCAGCTGATATCAAGAAAGTATTAAATATTCCTTTTGTTGTAACCTTTCATGCCCTCGGTTATATCAGAAAAATTCACCAGGGCAATAACGACAAGTTTCCTGAGGAACGTATCGACATTGAAAGAAAGATTGTTGAAGAAGCAGATCAGATTATAGCTGAGTGTCCGCAGGACAAGGAAGATCTCATTCAGTATTACGATGCTAAGACTGAAAAGATTACTATTATTCCCTGCGGCTTTAATCCAAATGAATTTTATCCGATGGATAAAATGCTTGCCCGCATGGTCTTGAATATCGACTGTAATGAATTTGTAGTTCTTCAGTTAGGCAGAATGGTTCCCAGGAAAGGAATCGATAACGTCATTAGTGCAGTAGGACGCCTGAAAAAACTTGCTTCACCAATCAGGCTGGTTGTTGTAGGAGGTGAGACCGACAACATTGAGACGGAAACAAATCCCGAGATAAACCGACTCCGTGACATTGCCGCGGAAGAAGATGTACTGGATTGTATAACTTTTGCAGGCCGCAAAAAACGTGATATTCTAAAGTATTACTACGCAGCCGCTGATGTATTCGTAACTACACCTTGGTACGAACCCTTCGGCATTACACCGCTGGAATCAATGGCGTGTGGTACACCCGTTATTGGAAGCAATGTTGGCGGTATCAAGTATAGCGTAGAAGACGGTAAGACCGGGTTCCTGGTTGAGCCAAATGATCCAGAGATGCTTGCCTTGAAGATGTATGACATGTTCAACGATCCTGCTCTATTAAAGACAATGCGCAAGAACGCATTGAAAAGAGTAAATGCTTTATTCACCTGGTCCAAAGTGTCAGAGATGATGGCGAGCTTATACGAAAGAACATTGCTCCTCAACCCTGTATACCGCATGGATGAAGACGAAGCGCTCAATTTTATTGATGAGTCTTTCGAGCAGGTTGTTGATACAGTAATAAAAACAAAGCAATTACTTGCTGTGCCAACGTTACGGGCGGCAACAATGATGGCAAATTGTTTCAGGAAGAATAAGAAGGTGCTGGTTTGTGGCAATGGTGGAAGCGCTGCTGAAAGTTTACACTTCGTAGCAGAGCTTGTTGGGCGTTTTGAAATAGCAAAACGACAGGCGCTACCAGCAATCGCCCTCACAGCCGATACTGCTACTATTACCGCATGGTCCAACGATGTTGGTTATGAAGATGTTTTTGCAAGACAAGTAGAGGCGTATGGTCAAAAGGGAGACATCTTATTTTGCTTTAGTACCAGTGGCCAGTCCGTTAATGTCATTAACGCCATGAAGGTCGCGCTTGAAAAGAATATGTATGTTATCGCTATGACAGGGAAAGATGGAGGAGCAATGAGCTTGTATGCCCATGTTAATCTGATCATTCCGTCGGATAGCACACAACGCATTCAGGAGATGCATCTTCATCTGTTGCATACATTATGCAGTCTGATTGAAGACAAGTTGTTTAAAAATAAGATCAGGGTTAAAACCAGTGTCAAGACGCATCTGGTAAGCGAAAAGGTAAATGCGAAATATTCCTTGAGTACAAATACGAAGTACAATGGTCATGCGTAAAGCAATTTTTCTTGATAAGGATGGAACGTTGATTAAAGACGTTTCATATAATGTCGATCCATCGCTCATTGTATTAGAGGAAAATTGTACTGAAGGATTAAAGCTACTCCAGGACGAAGGCTATTTGTTAGTTATTATTTCAAATCAGTCAGGCGTAGCTCACGGTTATTTTAGCGAGAATAAGCTTGAAGGTGTTAGATTGAGACTTGATGAACTACTGGGCGAACATGGAGTAAAATTAGACGCGATGTACTATTGTCCGCATCACCCGAAGGGTAGTGTATCTCCTTACGCCATAAACTGCGATTGCAGAAAGCCTATGCCAGGTATGATCATAAAAGCATCGAAAGATTTTAATATTGACCTCTCCGCGTCTTGGATGATTGGTGATATATTGAATGATGTTGAAGCAGGGAACCGCGCCGGTTGCCGTACTATTCTGATTGATAATGGTAATGAAACAGAATGGATAAAGGATGAATACAGAGAGCCAACATATAAGGCAAGCTCTATAAATGAAGCCGCTTCTTTTATATTTCAACAAGTAGTCGTATGAATACGTTAAAGCTAAGTCATCAGGAAATAATAAATGGATTTCAAAATAAAAATGTACTTGTTATAGGTGACATGATTCTAGATGTGTACCTCAAGGGTACAAGCACAAGACTCTCACCCGAAGCACCGGTTCCCGTAGTTGATGTAAAGGAAAGAAAAGCTTTTTTAGGAGGAGCAGCAAATACGGTCTGTAACTTAAAGGCTTTAGGAGCAAACGTTACTTTCTGTACGGTAGTAGGTGAAGATGCCGAGGGCGATGAAGCAATAGAACTTCTTGAAAAGATAGATGTAAAGAATTACAGCATACTGCGCACTACCGAGCGTAAAACAATAGCTAAGACTCGCGTTATGTCTGGCAAGCATGTTATAACTAGGTTTGACTATGGCTCGTGTGATGCACTTGATGAAGAAACAGCAGATATATTAATTGAATACATAACTGAAAATTACGAGTCCTGTGATGCAATATTCCTGTCTGATTATGATAAAGGAATTATCACAGATAGAGTGCTTCAGGCATTGAAGGCACTGCAGTCAAAAATGCCTAAGTTTCTTGCCGTAGATTCCAAACGTCTTACTTTCTTTTCATCACTGCATCCTTATCTCGTAAAGCCGAATTACGATGAGGTAGTAAAATTGATGAACCTTCCTTACCAGGTTTCAGGACGAGCAGAGCAGATTCGCGATGTGTCAGCACAATTATATGAGAAAGTTAATGCCGAGTTGATAGCAGTAACGCTGGATTCAGAAGGGTCTATGGTTATTGAACTTGGCCAGGCAGCATACAGATGTTTTGCCCCGCCTATTGCAACGCCTTACGTTGCGGGAGCAGGCGATACTTATCTCAGCGCTTTCGTTTTGGCTTATATAACTTCTATTGATAGCAGGAGGAGTGCTGATATTGCCAATGCAGCAGCGCACATAGCAGTCAAAAAGGAGTTAACATCAACGTGCTCAAATGCAGAGCTCAAAAACTATTATAGCGTTCAAAGCAAGTATGTAGGTTCGTTTGCAGAACTTGAAAATATTTGTGAAAACTATCGGGCACAAGGTAAGCGTATTGTGTTTACCAACGGATGTTTTGATATCCTTCACAGTGGTCATGTTACCTACCTCCATTGTGCGAAAGAGCTAGGTGATGTATTAATCGTAGGTGTCAATACAGATGAAAGTATTAAGAGATTGAAAGGAGAGTCACGTCCAATTAATCCTCTGCTCGATAGGTTACAAGTGTTGGCTGGTCTTGCTTCTATTGATTATGTTGTTGCCTTTGGCAACGAAAAGGATGATACCCCTATTGAGGTAATCAAAGTTGTTAAGCCAAACATCTTTGCAAAGGGTGGTGATTATACAAAAGAAAAACTTCCGGAAGCATCAACTGTAGAGCAATTCGGTGGACAAATTGTTTTTCTTCCTCATATACCGGATCATTCAACTACGGAAATCATAAGGCGAATTAGTAACACAGCCACTTCAGATCAGGCTGTAATAATAACAAGCTTGCAGTAGATGATGAATTGGGCTAACTGCAAAAACATACTTTGTATCAGGCTGGATAACATGGGAGATGTTCTCATGTCCAGCCCTGCTTTTAAAGCGTTGAAAGAATCGTTCGGTGCACATATAACTTTGCTTACTTCTTCTGCCGGTAAAGGCATAGCGCAGTTTATTCCTGTTGTAGATGAAGTAATTACGTATGATGTTCCTTGGGTAAAAGGACCATCATCAGATATTGACTCTTTTTCAGAAATAGTACAGGTACTAAAGGCAAAGAAGTTTGATGGTGCCGTAATCTTTACGGTCTTCAGCCAAAATCCGCTGCCATCTGTTATGCTCGCCTACCTCGCAGAGATTCCCTTGCGCCTGGCCTATTGCCGCGAAAACCCGTACGGCTTGCTAACGCACTGGGTACCTGAAGAAGAACCATACACCTTCATACGACATCAGGTACAACGGGATTTGGACCTCGTCAAAACAGTTGGCGCTGTCACAACCAACTCTCAACTTGTATTAACAACAGGTAAAGAGAAAAAGGATTTTGTTCTAGATAAGTTATCATCATTGGGGCTTAACCTGGATAAACCATGGTTAATCTTTCATCCTGGCGTTAGCGAAGTAAAAAGGCAATATCCTTCTGCGCTTTGGACAGAGGCAGGAAAATTAATTACAGAAAACCTGGCTTGCCAGGTAGTCATTACAGGTGGCCCGGCTGAAGTAGAGTTATGTGCCGATATTCAAAATGGTATCGGAGCAGATTGTATATCAGCAGCAGGGGAATTTTCATTGGGTGGATTTATAGAACTTATTGATTCTGCTCCATTAACGGTATCGGTAAACACAGGAACAATTCACTTATGTGCTGCACTGCAAAAACCGGTTGTTGTGTTATACGCACTTACCAACCCACAGCATGCGCCTTGGAAAACAACAGGTAAAATTTTAACCTTTCCCGTTGAAGATAATTTACAAAGTAAAAACGAGGTATTGCAGTTTCTCAATCGCAGCTATTTTAAAGATGCCGCAGCGGGTATAAGGCCTCATGATATTTATCTGGCCGTGCGTTCTATTCTTATTGAAGGAGTCGCAGAGCCAATGCCCGAACTTATTATTACGAATACAAATGTTTTGGCTTAAGGAATAAGTGGTGCTTTAAATTTTAAGGCACCATATATCCGGTAATACAACGATAAGTATGGAATTAATAGGGAAGTTAAGATCATTTCCATCACGTGCGAAAATGATCGGGAAGTTGATGAAAGCCTTTTTGCAGTGAACCATAGCGTTCCGCCAATCCAGCCGCATAACCCAGCTATCTTTATTTCATAATGAGGAGCAGAAGCTCCTATAAGAAATAGTAAGAGGCACAATAAGATAAAATAGTAGAGAAGTGGTGGGTTAGGTTGTATTCTTTCTCTATACAATCTTGGATATTTCTTGAAGAGCAATGCATTGAATATTCCCTTGCGTTGCTCTTGAAGACTAATTCCCCACGGCGCCTTTCTTACCGGATGTGTAACAATAGCGTTCTTTAAGGTGATCACCGGTACACCATGCAGTATTAATTTAAAGTGTAAATCGCTGTCTTCTCTCCAGGCCATGGTAAACTGTTCATCAAGGCCGCCCACTTTAAGTAAAGCCTTTTTGCTGCAGGCGCAGTTAGCAGTTATAAATTCAGCTCTTTCTAAATTTGAAATGTTCTTTTCGTAGTCTGTCGGTACTTTCGGTATTGGCACTATTGTTCGTCCTGAAAATGCAATTTCTTCAAGTCCTTTTTGAACGAAGGTCTGATACAGTACGCTTAACCACTTCGATCCCGGCATGCAATCATCATCAGTAAACGCAATAAGCTCTCCTGCAGCCTTTCTCCATCCCATATTCCGCGCAGCCGCCGGTCCCTTCTTCTGGGGTAAAGCGTAATAATAGACATTCAGGTTCGTCTTCGACTTAACCTTGTTAAACTCTCTTTGAGTAATCTCGTCTGGCCCGTCACTTACAATAATTATTTCAAAAAGATCCCTGCTAAAGTCTTGTTGCAAAAGTGCGTCTATACATCTGAGCAGAAGTACAGGCCTCTTGTAAGTAGGAATAACAACTGAAACTTTTATTGATTGACTTACTTCCATAATGTAATGCTCTGCATTAAATAAAAAGTGTGCCTTTTCAATGGCATTAAATTATATACTCAATTATAAAATTTCTTGAGAAGTTAGATGAAAAGATTTGACGAAACATCAATTAAAAAAGTAGGTATTTTTCGCGCACTTTACTTGGGTGACATGTTATGTATCATCCCTATGGTACGAGCTATGCGCCACGCTTATCCGCACGCGCATATAACACTGATAGGTTTGCGATGGCAGAAAGATTTTGTCAAACGCTTTTCTCATTACTTCGACGATTTCATGGAGTTCCCCGGTTGGCCAGGATTACCCGAGCAACAGCCTGATGAAAACAGCATTGCTGATTTTCTCACGCGCGTTCGTACTTACGAATTTGACCTTGTTCTGCAAATGCAGGGAAATGGTATCATCACTAACAGCATGTGCCTTTCATGGGGAGCCAAACAGGTTGCCGGTTTAAGAAGGAGCGAGCAGCACTATCACGATGATACATTGTTTCCGGTATCAGAAGACACCGATCATGAAGTCCTAAGATTTTTAAAGCTGGCGGATGCGCTGGCTATTCCTCATCAGGGAGCAGAACTTGAGTTCCCATTCCTTGAGGAAGAAATTCAGAATTATCAATCAATCGTTAATACACTTCAGCTCCATAATAAGTATATCTGTATTCATGCAGGTGCTCGTGATGTAAGAAGAAGGTGGCCTGTTGATAACTTCGCTTTTGTGGCTAATCAATTGGCTCTTAAAGGCTATAAATTAGTCCTAACGGGATCCATGGACGAAGAAGAGTTGCTAAAGGATCTTCAAAATAAAATTGATGCTCCAGTAGTTAACATTGTCGATCGGCTTGGCCAGGTACCGTTAGGTGAGCTGGGTTTAATACTCAATAACTGTTCAATGCTCCTCAGTAATGATACTGGCGTATCTCATGTTGCTTCCGCACTTAAAGTTCCTAGCGTTGTCGTCTTCTCTCCCTTTTCCGATATGCAGCGCTGGGCACCTTTACAAACATCACTTCACAAGATTATTCTTTTTGAACAAGCAAAAGATCCTGAGTTTGTTCTTTACACGGTTTTGGATCAACTCGAAAAAATTCAAACTTCAAATACGTCAAACGAATTCTCTTCCCAACCACTCGGCCTTGCCAGGTAATTGCATACGCAATACAACCTCAGTCACTCGGCTTTGCCGGGTGACGACTAATAATCAAAGTATCTTTTCTTAGTGCTTACGCCAATTAAACCAATTAAACTAAGACTTCGCTCGATGCTACATTCCCCACATCATCCTGAATAAAAACAATAATTTTGCTGATCATATCTATCGGCGTTATAAATCGATAATGCCAGCATTTAAAGTCTCTATTAGTTTCTGCCTGCTCAAGCACACCTCCGGCC
>NZ_JAHESD010000020.1 GCF_018598585.1 Chryseosolibacter indicum | reverse complement strand
GTAGTATTGCAATCTCGAGAAAGATGGCCGAAATGTTTTTTAAAACTCCTGAAGATGCGATCGGTAAGAGTATTCGCTATGAGAACAGATTGGATTTTGTTATCACGGCAGTTTTTGAGAACGTTCCTGCGTACAGCTCTCTAAAATTTGATTTTCTTATTAACTGGCATGCACAACTTACTCAACTGGATTGGGCTTCCAACAGAATCCTCGCTACACTACAACTAAAACCCGGAGCAGACATCCGCCAAGTTGAGAAAAAGATCAATAGATTCATGAAGTTACATTTAGACAAGAACGATCCTAGAAAGGTAACATGCGGTCTTCAGCCTTTTGGTGACCAATATCTTATTGGCAACTTTGTTGATGGAAAGCCAACAGATGGCAGAATAACTTACGTGAGGATTTTTACCGGCGTTGCCATTTTTATTCTGCTTATCGCTTGTATTAACTTTATGAACTTGGCTACAGCGCGATCCATAAAACGCGCGAAGGAGATCGGTATAAGAAAAGTGGTAGGCTCTTCAAGAGCAAGTCTTATCGGACAGTTCTTAGGCGAGTCCATTGTTGTATCATTCCTCGCTCTTGTTCTCTCCATCACTCTGGTTCATTTATTACTGCCTGCCTTTAATATCTTTACAGGTAAACAAATTGTTTCACCTTTGGCCGAGCCGAAAACACTACTTGTACTGTTAGCACTTATCCTGCTTACTGGTTTCGTTTCAGGTAGTTATCCTGCATTGTTTCTTTCTTCGCTCAAACCAGTACGTATTCTAAAAGGGTCATTACGATTTTCATTAAATGCCATACTATTCAGGAAAGGTTTGTCTGTTTTTCAGTTCGTGATCTCAATCGTTCTTTTAATAGTAACAATTGTAATTACACAGCAAACAAATTATATCCAAAATGCCAAGCTCGGCTATGATAAGGAAAACCTTATCTATATTCGGATTGAAGGGGAATTGATGAACTATACTGATAATCAAAAAAATTATAATAGATATTCCTTATTCAAACAGGAGGCCTTACGGATGCCAGGTATAGCCATGGTAGACCGCAGTACCGAAATGCCGCACGCCATGAAGTTTGTTGTTGATCAAAATGAGGAAAAGGAAAAATTCAAGGAGAGAAGGGATGCAATCAATTGGGAAGGAAAGGAGTATGGCGTAGCATCAGGATTTAAGCCTATGTCTGTAGGTTTTGATTTCTTAAAGATAATGGACTTAAAACTTATTGATGGCAGAGACTTTTCGAAGGAAACAGCAACGGACTCGGCTGATGCTTTCATTGTAAATGAAGAGGCAGTGAAGCAAATGGGTATGAAAGATCCTATCGGCAGGTGGATTTCCGCCTGGAAAAAGAAAGGCCGTATTATTGGCGTTGTTAAAGATTATCATACAGCTTCGCTTCATGAACCGATAAAGCCACTTATACTTGACGTGAAGGAATATGAATACTTTGGAGTTATTGTTGTACGAACTGAACCTGGAAAGACTAAGGAGGCATTGGCAAGTCTTGAGAAGGTGTACAAACAAATCAACCCAAATTTTCCCTTTGCTTATCACTTTGTGGACCAGGAGTATGAGAAGTTTTATAATAATGAGTTAATTGTAACAAGATTAACCAATGTGTTTGCTGTCCTCGCCATCCTTATTTCATGTTTGGGTTTACTTGGCCTTGTAATGTTTGCCGCTGAGCAGCGCACGAAGGAGTTTGGGATACGGAAAGTGCTTGGGGCTACGGTATCAAATATCGCAAGTCTGCTTTCGCAGGATTTTCTAAAGCTTGTTCTTATTGCCTTCGTTATAGGTGCGCCAGTAGCAGGCTATTTTATGCACCAATGGCTTCAAGGATTTGCTTTTAAAATAGAACTGTCTTGGTGGATCTTCGCACTTTCTGGATTAGTTGCACTATTCATTGCGCTGCTTACAGTAAGCGTTCAAGCATTTCACGCCGCAATAACTAATCCTGTTAAATCACTACGTACTGAGTGATTACTTGCCGGATTTGTGTTTAGAGCAATTAAGAATTGTTAAATAACAAAAGCCTTCCTCGCTCGAGGAAGGCTTTGATACAAATTGAAAATTGAATACTAAAACACCTTAACAATCTTTAACGCGCTGCCTTGCAACAAGGGGTAGTAGGCCGTCTTCAGCTGTTGGAAGAACTCTATACCGATACATTGTATCACACTTACATTCTCATTCAGCACAGGGTTGCCCGGCAATGCTGAATTAAGTGTAACAGAAACGGGAGCATTACCATCTACAGGTATATATTCGCTTTCTGTTATTACACTAAGCCCGTCCAGGGACGGCTCCACAGGAGCATAGCGCTTCAGGTTTTCGTCATACACATAGTCCGAAACAACACCCAACGCCTGGGTAAACATCACGTGGGTTGAGCCTTCAGGACCTTTCGCTGATTTTCTCATCAGTACATCATCAATATTGATGGATGTACTGGTGCGTTGTGCTGCGTTAGTTGCCGCAAAGGTAGCGGTGAACAAACTTGTAAAACTGCGGTTGATGTTAAACTCCATATTCACAAGCTGCACATGATGTTCAGAAAGTGTGATGGGGCGTTTACCACGTATACCATCACCTTTGCTGTTGATCTCCTTAAAGATTCCCGTAAGCCTTGAAGAGAATCTTGCATCAGCCATGTGGATAACAGGAGCAAACGCCCTTCGCAACGCTTTTGAGGCTGTAGCACTGCCACCAAATTCGCTGTTGTTCTCGCGCGTTCGCTCAAACCGCGGATCGTTCGCGATCTTATCCTTATCCGGACCGTTAGAAATTTTGGCGAGGTGCTTGCCTTCGCTCTGAAAGAAAGAGATACCACCCATGTTCCCTTTCAACTTGATTAAACCAATCTGCTTTGACATATATTTATTGTATTTAGTTACTGTGTTTGTTGATGCAATGTTAGCGGCGCACTAGGCAGCCAGCCTGCCCAGTGAAAAAAAACGGTAAAAATTTTTCATTTATTTTTTCTCTGTTCCGGATAAAAAGCAGGCGGGCATCGTGCAACCAGTTTGTACGATAAAAAAAGCTTTAACTTTTTTTAAAACACTTTTCAGGTTTTAGTGGTAGATGACTGGGGGTTGAGCCATATATCAGCCGTATGTGAGCCGGGTGAGGCCTCAAATTTCAATAAAAACAAAGCTTACCCGGCTCATATACGGCTCAAGTACGGCTCAACTCTGGCTTAAATACGGCTCATCCAACAATTGCAGAATTTGTTAAATCGTCGATTTGGAGGTTGCCTTAGTACATTAGGTAGTACTATATAAATACTTATTGCCAACGATTGCAGTTAAATGTGAAAATATTTGCCGTCATTTATTTTGAATGATTCTAAACAGAACATTTCTTTGCGCCTGTTTATAATCGTTCTAAATAATGAAACACCTATACCTGCTTTTCCTGCTTCTATCTTGCACTTTTATGGGCTTTGCCCAACATGGTACTATTCGCGGCACCATGAAAACCAGTGATGGTAAGCCTGCGGCCTTTGTAAGCATTGGCTTGAAAGAAAATAATAAAGGGACTACCAGCGACGAAGATGGCAAGTATGAAATCAAAAATGTAAAGCCAGGTATTTATACGTTAGTTGTAACATCAGTAGGGTTAGCTCCGGAGGAAAGATCTGTTACGGTTAATGCCGGAGAAACAACTACGTCAGATTTTTCGCTTACTGAAAATTCAACGCAGCTTTCAGAGGTAGTAATTAGCGGATCTAATATTCAAAATACTCCTGTTTCAATTGGAAAAGCAGCTATTAAGCCGCTGGACCTTCCGCAAAGTGTAGGGGTAGTAAATAGCGTTGTTATCCAAGATCAGCAGGCCACTCGTTTAGGTGATGTTCTTAAAAATGTAAGCGGTGTATCACTCACGCAGCAGCGCCAGGGTGTTGCAGAAACATTTTCAGCTCGCGGCTATAGCATTGGTATTGCCGGCTCTGCCGGTAGCATTTTTAAGAATGGAGTGATTACCAATACCCAAGGTTTCCCGGATGCCAGCACCCTTGAATCTGTTGAAGTTTTAAAAGGAAGTTCTGCTTTGCTTTACGGAAACGTATCAGGTGGTTTGATCATTAATATGGTTACCAAGAAGCCCAAGTTCGACTGGGGTGGCCAGGCATCTTTTCAGGCAGGGAGCTATGACTTTTATAAACCTAATGTTGATGTGTACGGACCGATTTCTAAAAACCTTGCCTTTCGTGCAATAGCTACGCATGAAGATTCTAAAAGCTTCCGCGATGTAGTTGAGGCCAAGCGCACGTATGTAAACCCGTCATTGCTTTATAAGATTGGTGATAAAACAGAAATTCTTTTACAGACAGACTATTTAAAATCAGATATTGTTCCTGATGCCGGCGTAGGTGTACCTAATCAAAATATAGATATGGTTATTCCTTCCAACACGCCACGCTCAAGATTTATCAATGCAGTATGGGCTTATAATAAAACAGAACAGCTTACAGGTACGCTTACCATAAACCACCGTTTCAACGATAGCTGGAGATTGAATGTTATTGGTTCTGCACAGGATACTGAAGTAGATGGTTTTGGTGTAAACGTTCCTAACTCTATTGCAGCAAACGGTGATTATACTCGTACGCTAACTGCTGTAAAATCTGGCGAGAATGATTACACGGGACAAGTAAACTTAAATGGTAATTTTAAAACTGCTTTCCTGGGCCACCAATTGTTGGTAGGTACTGATCTAACGCATATAGAAACTGAAAGTAATACTTTCAGATATATGTCTAACGGTACCGCTACTAATGCGTACGACAGAATTAATATTTTTGATCGTAATAAATATGTAGAGCGTACTGACATGCCGTCTTTCCAGGACACAGCCCGTACACTTTCTCCGCAGAGAAGATTTGGAATATATGCACAGGATATGATTACCATTTCAAAGAAGTTTAAAGTGCTTGCAGGTTTAAGATGGTCGTATCAGAAAGCTTTCCGTACTTATATTCTAAATCGTGAAAGCGGTGTTGAGAGAAGAGGCACTGCAGATGAAAAGGTTGATAAGGCATTCTCGCCAAGAGCAGCGCTTATATTCCAGCCGATTGAAAACATCTCTGCTTATGCTAGCTATAGCAATAACTTCACAGTAAATACAGGTACTGATATTTATGGAGATCCATTAAAGCCTTCAATAGTTGATCAATACGAAATAGGCGTTAAGAATGATCTGTTCAATGGGAAGTTGTCTGCCAATGTGAGTGTATACAAAATTATTAATAGCAATTTCGCACAAACTGCTTTGTTTGATGCCAATGGAAATCCTAACACCAACAACAATCTAAAAGAGCTAAGCGGAGAAACAACCAGCGATGGTGTTGAAGTAGACTTTAGTGGTAACTTCTCAAGAAACTTCTATTTTATAGCTGGCTATGGTTATAACTACATGCGCTATACTAATACAACAGGCGTTAAGGGTTCGCAGGTTGAAGGTGAGCGTTTGATCAACAATCCTGCGCATACTGCAAACGGCTCTATCTTCTATACGTTTAACAACACGATTGTCCGCGGGCTTAAACTAGGTGCTTCTGTTTTCTATACCGGTCAGCGTTATGGAGGTGGAAATAACCAGGTAGGGCAAACACCGGAGTATAACCGCCTGCTAGACTTGAGTGGCTTTACAACCCTTGATCTATCTATAGGATATACATATCGTAAGATTTCTTTCCTTGGTAAAGTATCTAATATAACAAACGAGTTGAACTACATAGCGCATGATCGCTACAGCATTAACCCGATACCGCCACGTCAGTTTATCGGAACCCTTTCATATAAGTTTAGATAAAAAGATTAAGCAATAAGAATAAACCATTGGATAGTAGAAAAACAAGAGGTTGCCTTTAGAGGGTAGCCTCTTTGTTTTTAATATTAAGTAGTAACAGAAATACGTTAAGGAGCAACGCGCAGTCTCCTCACTTAAAACAGTTCTCTTCCCTCTGTATTAAAGAAATGTTAACCTGGAGGTCAAGTTAACATTATTGCCTTGTTAACATTTATCTCGTTTATAAAATACTCGTCATGCGACACAACGATGAGTGTTCCGAAGTATTCATTAATTGCGGCTGTTAATATTTCTATGTTCTGAATGTCAAGATTGTTGGTGGGTTCATCTAATATTATGATATCAGGAGTTTGGCTATTAATTGTCAAAGAGCATAGCATCAGACGCATTCTTTCGCCTCCGCTGAGTGCTTCACACGGTTTGTCCCACGTTGTTTTTGAAAATAGAAACCTGTTTAGGCGGATTTTTATCTCATGCTCTTGTAAATGACCTGAGTTATAACACTGTGCCTGTTCGTAAACCGTGAGCTTGCTATTAATGAGTGAATAGTCCTGATCAATATAGATGGCCTTAACATTTACCCTGTCAATACTTCCATCGGAGGGCTGAAGGTCTCCTAAAATTATTTTAATTAACGTTGTTTTTCCCGAGCCATTGCTGCCTTTGATAACAACACGATCACCACTGCTTAATTGAAAGTCCAGGCCTTCTGGCCATAGTGATCTACTATTATATTTAAAGTTGACACCGCTTGCAGTAACCAGTATTTTACCTTTGTGAAGAGAGGAGTCGTCGAGGTCCAGTTTCATTTTATCCAAATCTGGCAACTCCTTTCGGAGCAGACTTAACTGATCGGTAATATTATCAATCTTTTCTGCATGGATGCCTTTTATTCGGGAAGTACTTTTCTCTGCGTTGTTCTTAAATGTTTTCATCATGATGGTAGGCAGGCCCGCTTTTTCTTGCTTCTTCTTTCCACGCGCATCCAATTTTTGTTGTCTTTCCATTGTGGTTCGTTCTACTTCTTTCGCTTTTCGGATTGCCTTCTCCTTATTCTTCAGCTCCTGCGTCAGTGCATTCATTTCAATATTTTTTTGTTCAAGATAGAAATCGTAATTGCCACCATAAGCAGTTATACCGTGTTTATTGAGTTCGTATGTTAAGTTGAGAAGATTTAATAAAGTTCTGTCGTGGCTGACGATGATCAATGTATGCTTTGTTGATCGGATAAATCCATACAACATGTCGCGGCTTGCACTATCAAGATGATTACTTGGCTCATCCAAAAGAACAATTTCAGGCTGGTGAATGGAGATGCCGGCTAGAAATACTTTTGTTTTCTGACCACCGCTTAGTGTCTCAACCTTTTGATTTAGATCAACTTCTTCAAGCCCCCAGTAAGACAACGCTTCCTTACATCGTTCTTTGATATTCCAATCGTTGTCAAGTACAGCAAAGTTTTGTTCTGTCGCATTGCCCTTCAGAATTTCTTTTAGTGCCTCTAGTTTGGCATCTATCTGAAGAGCCTGTGAAACGGCGTAGTTGTTAAACTGACCAAAGATTTGTGGTATGTGATAAGGTGTAGATTCTACTCTAACCAAACCTGATGAGGGTTGTAATTCTCTTGCCAGAATTTTTAAAAGAGTTGACTTTCCAGAACCATTGTTTCCGATAAGTGCGATCTTGTCGTGTTTGTTAATACTGAGATTCAGATCAGCAAATAATAAATCTCCATTAGGATGTATATAGGTAACACCTTGAATTGTAAGCATAATTTCTTTCTTTAAAATGAATAACTACAGAAGCCAGAGCGGCTTCCTTTATTTTTTCCCGAAAAGAAATTATCTGCTACATGAAGCTGTTGTTGGATTTGCGATTCAAAAATACATAAAAATTCCAGGATGTTGCAACAACAACAACTGCGCTGTAGCATGTTGTGATATTCTCAATCGTTAACGCTACCTTGAAAGTTGGAATATGGAAAAGTGGTTCTAAATAATTTATTGAAATATTTCGATTGATTATTGTATCAATGCGGCGAAGTGATATAATTGCTGCGGTTAATTAAATGTTGATTTGGTTATGCCTGAAAATAAATTAGAAAGACGATTGGGATTGGTACAGGCTACAGCCATTAACATGACCGATATGGTAGGTATCGGGCCGTTTATTACACTACCTATGGTTATTAGCATTATGAATGGCCCATATTTCTTGTATGCATGGCTTGCAGGTGCTGCATTGTCAGTAATAGATGCAATGATTTGGAGTGAATTAGGGGCGGCGTTTCCGAAAGCCGGCGGTTCTTACAATTTTCTTAAAGAGACATATGGTAAGAACGGGATAGGCAAGCTTATGAGCTTTTTGTTTGTGTGGCAAACAATGATTCAGGCCCCTTTGGTAATTGCGTCTGCGGCAATTGGTTTTGCAGGTTATTTCTCTTACCTGGTTCCGTTAACACCTGTTACTTCTAAAATTGTGAGCGGAGGTGTGGTTATTATTATCATCGGGTTGCTGTTTAGAAGAATTGAAGACATTGGCAAGATAAGTGTTCTTCTGTGGGGAGCTGTAATCTTTACGATGCTATGGATTATTGGTGGTGGTGTAACGCATGGTAATTTCATAGCTCCTATTCTAAATATTAACGACGGGCTTACGCTTAACTACGGATTTGTTACTGCCCTTGGGTTTGCTTCCGTTAAAAGTGTTTATAGCTACCTGGGCTACTACAATGTTTGCCATTTAGGAGGAGAGATTGTTAATCCTTCAAGAAATATTCCAAGAAGTATGTTTCTGTCTATTGCAGGTATAGCGGTGTTGTACCTGTTGATGAACGTTAGTGTGGTTAGTGTAATACCATGGCAGAAGGCGAAAGACAGCGAATTTGTTATAAGCCTTTACATGCAGGAGCTTGCAGGGCCAACAGCTGCGAAAGTAGTAACATGTCTTATCTTGCTGGTAGCATTTGCTTCCGTGTTTTCTGCTACTTTAGGTTATAGCAGAATTCCATATGCAGCTGCAGCGGATGGCGCCTTCTTTGAAGTATTTGCAAGGGTGCATCCAACTAAGAAATTTCCGTATGTATCTCTGCTCGTGTTAGGAGCAATTGCCTTTTTATTCAGCCTTTTGTTTAGATTAAGTGATGTAATAAGTGCCATACTGGCCATGCGAATAGTAATTCAATTCATCGGCCAGGCAATCGGTCTGCTAATACTGAGAAGGTCGGAGAAGACTAGTTTCTCTTATAAGATGCCGCTATTCCCATTACCTGTTTATCTCGCTATCATCATGTGGATTAGTATTCTTATTTCAACAGGGCTACACATGGCCACGGGGGGACTCACTGTAATTGCTATAGGAATAGTAATCTATTTTGTTAAGGCAAAGGTGAATAAGGAATGGCCCTTTACCCATTAAGATCTTTTACTATTGAAATCAACTAATTGGTATGAAAGCCTTCAATCCTATATTGATCAGGATTAAAAGCTTTCCGCCATATTTGTGGTTACCGTTGTGCCTTTTTATTTTTTACGACCAGGTATCTTAGCCATAAGTAGTCATTATAAATTCTTTTCACAGACTTAAGGGTAAAGTGCGTTGCCTTTCTTCTTCCATAACCTTCTTCAGCTTCAAATACCGTAGGGGCACCTATGGTTCCGTCTGCCAGCGGAGCAAGCACAAGACTGAATTCGTCAATAAGCCCTGCTTTAAGAAAAGATCCGTTAACGTGTCCTCCTCCATCTATTCTAACTGTTTTAATGTTAAAGAGCTTGTATAATTTTCTCAGAACAAGATCAAGGTTCAGTTCATCTTTACCACCAAAGATGTAGGAGACATTCTTAGACCTTAAATGATGAAGGTATCTGCTGGAAACTTTTTCAGATAATACTTCGATTACGTGCTCTGTAGATACCATGTTGGTGTCCCAATAGCACTTGCCGGAAGGGTCAATAACAACAGCATATTTTTTTACCGGTTGCTCTGCAACAAAATCTTCTTTAGGGATGTTAGCACGAACTGCCTCTGTCTTATAGTTTTTCTTACTGGAAAATTCCTGCATTGTAGTGCGGCCTACCAGCCATGCATCAGCTTTAATTTTAGATGCTGGTTCTTCAAAATACTTGTGGTGGTCTTTAAGACCCCATATATTTTGTTTGATGCGGCCATCGACAGATCCGAGCATGTGGCATATAACATAAGGCGTCATGAACAAATGAATAGTTTAGATTGCGAAGCTCAAGTTTACGCAACAGCTTAATAATCGCAACTATATTCTAAAGGATTTTTACTTAATAGGAAACAAGTATGCGATTTTGGGTAGTTAAATCAGGTTCAAAGCAGCCACTTCAATAATTAACCATTTACATAATAAATCAACAAGTTGACAAAGCATAGCTTTAATTTTAGGGTTACAATATGAATTATTTTATGATGTATTCTTTTACCAGCAGATGCAAAACTGCTTTAAAAAACACATCTCTTATTGCTGCCATGGTATTTACCAGTGCTGTGGTGTTTGCGCAAAAAGAGTCTTCAAAAGCCAAAGTTATTGATCCTGTAAACATGGATTTCACCACCAAGCCGGGTGATGACTTCATGAAATATGCTGGTGGTGTTTGGTTACAAAATAATCCAGTACCCGGCAAAGAAACCCGTTGGGGAAGCTTCACCATTTTACGCGACTTCAATGTAAAGGCAGTGCGCCAGATTTTAGAAGAATCTGCAGCAGATAAAAGTGCTGCTGCCGGATCTGTAAAAAAGCGTGTAGGTGATTTTTACACTGCGGCAATGGACAGCGCTACGGTAGAACAACAAGGCTTTAACCCGGCAAGACCAGATTTTGAAAGAGCAGGTTCTGTAAAAAGCACAAGCGAAGTATTGGATGAAATTATAAACCAGCGAACTAAAGGAATAGGAAGTCCGCTTTTTGGTGTTTTCGTTGGTCAGGATCGTAAGCATCCGCAAACAATGGCTGTCCAACTTTCACAAGGTGGTACCTCGCTGCCCGATAGAGATTATTATCTGAAGAGCGATGCCAGAACAAAGAAGATCCAGACTGCCTTTAATAACTACATCACTACGTTATTTACTTTGGCAGGCCAACCTGAAGATGTAGCCAAGCAAAAGGCTGAAGTTATTTTCAAATTGGAAAAAAGACTTGCACAGGCGCAAATGAGTCGTGTAGAAATGCGCGACCCTTATAAAACGTACAACAAATTTAGTGTTGCTGATTTTAGCAAGAACACACCTTCTTTTAACTGGGCCTCTACATTAAGCAAATTAAACCTTGGTGGACAAGATAGTATTCTTGTGAATGCTCCTGCATTCTTTGCAGTAGCAGATAGCGTTCTTAAAAATACTCCTGTAAATGATTGGCAAACTTACTTGCAATGGAATGTATTGAAGTCTGCAGCACCTTACCTAAGCAAGCCATTTGTTGATGCTAACTTTGCTTTTACACAAACACTTAATGGCCAGAAAGTACAAACGCCACGCTGGCAGAGAATGTCTTCTCTTACAGATAATACTATAGGAGAGTTACTTGGACAGTTGTATGTTGAAAAACACTTCAAGCCTTCAGCGAAAGCGCGTATGGACGAAATGATCAAGAACCTGATCAAAGCTTATGAGATCCGTATTAAAAATCTGGATTGGATGAGTGATGTCACCAAGCAAAAGGCTTTGGATAAACTTCATGCGTTTACTCCTAAGATTGGTTATCCTGAAAAATGGAAAACGTATGATGGCCTTGAAATTACCAACAAAACTTTCTATCAGAATGTAAGAAATGCAGGGCAATGGACGTATAACGATATGGTGAGCCAGCTTGGCAAGCCAGTAGATAAGAAGCGCTTCGGAATGACTCCTCCAACTGTGAATGCTTACTATAATCCTGTTAACAATGAAATCGTTTTTCCGGCAGGTATTTTACAATATCCTTTCTTCCATCCGGACGCGGATGATGCCTTCAACTATGGTGCTATTGGTGCAGTAATCGGACACGAGATCTCTCACGGTTTTGATGACTCAGGTAGCCAGTACGACAAAGATGGAACCTTACGCAATTGGTGGACGGCTGAAGACCTTGCCAAATTTAAAGAACGTGCAAAGAAACTACAGGAACAGTTTGATGCTTACACCGTATTGGATACGCTGCATGTAAATGGAAAACTTACGCTTGGAGAGAACATTGGTGACCTTGGTGGATTGAATGCTGCATATGAAGCGTTTAAAATGACAGCTCAGGGAAAATCAAATAAGAAGATTGATGGCTTTACGCCGGACCAACGCTTCTTCCTGGCATGGGCTCAGGTATGGAGAGCCAATACATTACCAGAAACTGTAGCGCAGCTAATTATTACTGACCCACACTCTCCATCAGAATATAGAACAATAGGAGCTCCGGTAAATATGGATGCGTGGTATAAGGCATTTAATGTAAAACCAGGAGACAAACTTTATAAAAAACCTGAAGATCGTGTTAAAATATGGTAATAACGCGTAGACTTTAGAGTTAAGTAAAAAAAGCTGGAGCATCTCCAGCTTTTTCATTTTATGAGAATAGAATAACAACTTAAATTCCCTAATGAAGGCATTGCTTTTTAATGATTATAGAGAAGTTGCCGTTGCATACTGATAATTCTGGATTGAAATCGATATAGAGGCAGAAGCTACAACTTCATATATATTAATCTGTGTATTTTTTTTCTCAAAAAATAAATAACTCTATCGCTCATTGATTGCCATTAGAATGATTTTGTCTGAAAGTAGAACATATAATTCACATAAAAGCACCCTCATGCATGAAGCCTAAACAAAGTAAATATGACTTAGTTGTTGTAGGGACAGGTTTCGCTTCAACATTTTTTCTTAAGAGATACCTTGAAAAAAATGGCCAGGATAAAAAAATCCTCGTCCTTGAAAGAGGCCTCAGATATCCTTATACTGACAGAATAAAGTATAGAAAGGGTGAGGTTTTGGATTACATTAAGGAAGTAAAGGGATATAAGGACTGCATCTCGAATCCTGACACCATTAAGCCCTGGGTTTTCGAACCTAATTTTGGAGGTGGGTCGAACTGCTGGTGGGGGGTAGCACTCCGTTTCATGCCCAATGATTTCAAGACAAAGACTTTGTACGGCGTAGCCCAGGATTGGCCTATTGGTTACGATGATATCGATCCTTACTACGATGAGGCCGAGAAGCTAATGTCTATTTCCGGACCCGACAAAACACCTTATCCAAAGAAAGGTTCGTTTCCTTTGCCACCGCACGTTTTAACTACTGTAGACAGAGCCATGCAAAGGAAGTTTGGAGAGGAGCTGTATTTTAGTCAGCCTACCGCACGCGCAAGTACTGTAGCAGCGAAAAGAGGTGTGTGTTGTACAAGCTACTCGTGCTCTCTGTGTCCAACAAATGCGAAGTTTACAATAGAGAATACGTTTAGCTCACTTTACGAAGACCCGCGAATAGAACTTCTTTATCAATCGCAGGTAACAGGACTGGTGTTTCAAAATGATCAGGTAAAGAAAGTCGTTTTTGAACAGGAAGGTAAAGAAATGGAAGTTGAAGGAGAGCTTGTAGCACTGGGTGCTAACGCTATTTTTAATGCCCATATTCTGCTTGCCTCCAATGATAGCAATCGATATACAGGCAAGGGAATCAGTGAGCAGAAGGGATTCTTTGTAACTGTATACCTTGATAATTTTCCTAATGTAGGAGGTAGTTCGTCGATGACTGCGAATGGCTATATGTTATATGACGGTGAATTCCGTAAGCAGCATGCGTCAATTATGGTTGAAAGTCATAATGGTTTCTTCATTCGCAATGAACATGGCAAATGGAGAAATATGGCAAGGTTTAAATTTGTTTTTGAGGATCTGCCTGAAGACCGAAACTTTGTAAGTCTCTCAGAAGACAGGCTTAAACCTAAAATCAATTTCGTAAATGAATCGGCTTACGTAGATGCAGGTAGAAAAAGGGTGCTTCAGGATCTGAACAAAATCCTAGCTCCGCTACCGGTAGAATCGCTTACGATAGATGAAGAATACATGGAGTCTGAGTACCACATCCTGGGCACTACACGCATGAGTAAAGACGCTGCAACAGGTGTAGTAGATGACAAGCTTATTCACCATCAATATAGAAATCTTTTTGTGTTGGGCGGAGGTTCTTTTCCTTCAATAACAGCGGCTAACCCTTCACTTACAATAGCTGCTTTGTCCCTAAGAAGTGCCGACTTAATGTTTTAGTTTATGAAGAGAAGAAAATTTTTGGCTATTACAGGAGCAAGTGCCGCGGGTCTCGTCTTATCCGTTGGCGCGTTTGGTGTTACATTACCTGGAATGGAAAAACTTATTGTTTCTATGGTAAAGGAAGACGTAAGCCAGCTCAACGTGAAACAGGAAGACATAAAGCGGTATGCGGCGGATGTGGTGAAGCACGACCCCTTTCGCTTTGGTGATAAAAAATGGAAATTTCTTGCTGCGTACTCTCGTCTTAAACCGCTTGGGCTCCCCCTGCCTTATGAGGGACTGTATACAGAGCTTCGATCAATAGTAACTGGCAACTTTTTACTTTCAACCAATTACTTCTGGGAAAAACTGGGAGACAATGACGAAGTAAAGTACAGCGGAAGAATATTTACGCCTTATAATTATCCATGTGGTAATCCCTTTTCAAATCTATATTATCCTAATATTACCTGAGCTGATAAAAACTGAACATAGTGTAAATAACATTTTTACTAAACGGCTATGTTAACTATAAGTGGTGCTATTGCGGGTTCTGTTTTAAAATAGCATCTAATGTCTTACGTCTGACATATATTTAAAATCAATCTAAGTAATACCAGCAACACTGATTTCTATAACATTATAGAAGTTTGTTGTCAGTATAATTTTTATTTATCGACTTCTCTTCTAACTTTATAGCAAGCCCATTTATTAGCTCTAGCCCATGAGTTGATAGATGGGTTTTTCGTCTTGTAATTAGTACTGATATGTCAGGTGAGAAATTGAAAAGCTGGACCTTTTACTTTACACTGGTAGTTATCTTTGTTTCGTCCGTATCACTTATTGGGTGGATCTTTGATATTTCTTTTTTATTAGGACCTGATCAAGGGATCATCGCCATGAATCCTGTTGCGGCTATTACTTTTAATTTATGTGCTATTACTTTATTACTCATCAGAACTCAATCTTCACCTCGAAACTATTCATTAGCCAAAGTGCTATCAATAACCGCTATAGTGATAGGGCTGTTAAAACTTTTTAATGAACTAGTCCCGGTATTTAATTACATAGACGAGTTTCTCAGACTTTCTGCAGCTCCGGCTCTCAGAGAATCGTATGGACAGTTTGCTCCAAGCTCTGCTTTTAATTTTATTCTTTTGGGTATTTCGTTGCTCCTGATAAGAGATAGTAAGTATGCTAAAGTAACGCAGGCTCTTTCTATTGTAATTCTTATCGTATCGTGGTTTTCGATATTGGGTTACATTTATAACGTGCCTGAATTTTATGGTCATATTCCTTATATCCCTATGTCTATCCGCTCAGCCATTTGTTTTACCTGTATAGGGCTGGCTATTCTACTTTACTTTCCTGATAAAGGACTAATGCACCATTTCACAGGAGCTTACGAAGGGAGCAGATTGGCCAGACTGTTGTTACCTACTACTTTGGTAGTTCCGTTATTGCTTGGCTACATTAGGTTATGGGGACATTGGCTTGGGTTATTTTCAACGGAGTTTGGTGTATCGCTATTGGTCGTAAGTATTACCTTGATATTCTTTTTCGTTCTTTCGATTAGCATGGTTATTCTCAATAAAAGAGATCTGGTCCGCAAGAAGCAGGAAGAAGAGGTAGTTATTCTAAACGTTAATCTTAAGGAGGCTAACGAAGAGGTTGCAGCACTTAATGAAGAGCTGATTACCTCAAATGAGCAATTGTATGAGCGCAATAATCAACTGGCTTCTTTAAATGAAAGTCTTGTTGCTGCAAATGAAGTTATTAAAGCACAGTCAGACATAATTATAAGACAAAAGGATGAACAGCTTAACCGCGTTCTGGATTCCAGTGATAACATCATCTGGTCCTTTGACCTAACCGGTAAGAATGAAAACTATATGAGCCGTTCTGTACAACGGATTTTTAATAAGCCATATAATGAATTGTTGAATAACAGAAAGTTTTGGTTTGAAGGTGTGGTGGCAGATGATAAATTGATGATTGAAACTGCGGAGCGACTACTTGAGTATTACGGTAAATCGGAAGCCACATACAGAATATTGGATAAAGAAAAAGGAATAAGATGGCTTTACTATAAAGGCAAGATTGTAAGAAACAGTGAAGGTAAGCCAATAAGAGAGGATGGTTTTATCACTGATATCACCTCCCAGAAAAAGACAGAAGAAGAGGTTGAGACATTTCAGAAGAACCTGAACATTATTTTTGAAAATACGCACGAAGGTATCCTTCTGATGGATAAAGTTGGGAAGGTTGTTCTATTTAATGTTTCCTTTAAAAACTTTATGTCTAAGGTTACAGGAAAGCAACCTGAAGTGGGAAAGTATTTGTGGGAGGTAACAACGAAAGAAAGGAGTGAAATAGCAAGGCAGTACTTTTTGCGCGCTTTGTCAGGTGAGGTTGTACAGGCGGAAGCTACGTTTCCTTCATCACATGGAATTATTACCCATTTGCTAAGGTACGAACCTATTTATACCAATAATGTAATTACAAATGTTTGTATCATTTCCGTTGATATTACTGTGCAAAAAGAAAATGAGGCAAACCTAAAGTCCATATTTGAAAATACAGACGATTTATTTACGCTGCTTGATAAGGATTTTAGGATAGTAACATTTAACCGAGGGTCTTTTGAATTCTCGAAGGACTTATTGGGTAAAGAGATTCAAAAAGGTAAGAATATTTTTGAATACGTGCGCGATGATTATAAGCAGAGATTTAGAGATGTACTTACTCAAGTAGAATTAGGTAACATTGTCAGATACAATACCGAATATGAAAAAGATTCTTTAACACAATGGTTTAATGTATCTGTTTCTCCGGTTAAAACAGACCAGAATAATCAGATCGGATATTGTATAACCTCTCATAATATAACGGCACAGAAGAATGCTCAGGAGAAAATTGTTCAAAGCGAAGAACGTTTTCGTGCGCTGGTAGAAAACACAGAGGATATTATAGGCCTTACGGATAGTAAAGGCAAGCTTGTGTATGTGAGTCCTGGCGTAACTAAAATTACAGGTTATAGTATAGAGGAGTTTTTGGAACTTGGTGGATTAACCTTGGTGCATGATGACGACAAAGTAGCGTTTGAATCATTTGTTGCAAGTCTTTTTGAAAACCCCGGGCACTTATTCTATATTCAGTTCCGATCGAAACATAGGCAGGGCCATTACCAATGGATGGAGGGTACGGCAGTAAATCTATTGGATAAGAAAAATGTCAATGGCATCGTAACTAATTTTCGTGATATTACTGCAAGGAAGAATGCGGAGGCTGACAAAAATATCATTCTCCAACAACTTCTTAATCAAAACAGTGAGCTGCTTCAGTTCTCCTTCATAGCATCTCATAACCTTCGAGGTCCGGTTGCCTCAATGCTTGGCCTCTTTCAAATAATAGATCAATATGAAATGAATAAGGAGGTTCAGGGATTGCTTCAAATGTTTCATAAAACTGTAGGCAGGCTCGATGATGTTATTAAGGATATAAATAAGATTCTTGATATCCGGAATAACTATGTTGAGCAAAGAGAATGGATATCTTTTTCAAAGATTGCAAGGGAAATTATACAGTCATTTGAAGGGCAATTATGCGATATTGACTCTGACGTATCTATTGATTCACATGCAATAGATGAGTTTTTTGTTATAAGAAGTTACTTCTACAGCATTATATATAACCTTATCTCTAATGCAATAAAATATAAGGTTACCAATCGCAAGCTGATAATACGACTAGCAACGTTTAAAAATAGTGAAGGTTATGGCTTTTCAATCTCCGATAATGGTAAGGGAATTGATTTGAAAAAATATGGTGCAAAACTTTTTACGCTTTACCAGCGCTTTCATCTTGAAGTAGAAGGCAAAGGACTTGGATTATTTTTGGTAAAAACGCAGGTAGATGCGTTAAATGGAGCCATAGACGTTGAAAGCAGTGTAGGTAAAGGTTCAGTTTTTATAATAAGGTTTCCTGCTGTCGCTGAATAATGCTTGTCGAACTTACACAATGAAAATGTTGCACAACTTTATAAATCAATAATTCCATTCTCTTCACTTCTTGATAATCGAAAAACAAATCATTACATTGTATAGATTGCCGAAATGCAATCTCTTGTGCGGAATGATGTTTTAACCTTTCGAAATAGATATGAAGAAGATGGCCATTTATCTTTTGTTGTTTCCCGTTTTTTTGATTTTGGGTTGTGATAAAGAAGAAGATGATGTAAATATTAGTGACGTAGAAATCAAGGTAACGAATACAGCAGGTGTTGCACAGCCATCAATTAATGTTTACTTATTAAAAGCCACTCCTTTGGAAGCTGAGGGAAGTAACGCAACAAATGCTTTAAAGGCTGCAGTTACTGATGTGAATGGTATTGCAAACTTTGATATGAGTACTTTAACTTCTTTAAAGAATGGAGAGGTAGTTTATTTTACAGCATTAGAAAAGACTGCTACAGGAGATTATAATGTAATAGGTTCTATAGATTGGAATGTTGATACCAAGGACCAAACGGTGAGAAAGACCATCGTAATTTCGGAATCTGATGATTCGGGAACAATCACACCTTACGCTTACGGATTTTTGCCCTCAACCATTTCTTCTACGCTTGCTATGAGCGAATATGACCGATGGAAAAGGCTAATGGTTGTTACATGTAGTGATGGACTAAGAGTAGTAGCAGACCCTTCAACGGAAACAAAGGTTGAAGCGATAGGTTTTGGAATGTTGCTCGCGGCCTATGCAAAAGACAGGGCTACGTTTGATGGCATCCACAGGTTTTATAATAGTAAGCGTACAGCACAAGCTAAAAATATGATGGCGTGGTCTGTTACTTGTAATGGAATAATCGATCCGGGTAGTGCTACAGATGGCGATCTTGATGTTGCCTTTGCCCTTATTGTAGCGTATAAACAATGGGATGCACCATCCTACCTCGATGCTGCGAAATCCATTCTGAAAATAATCAGAGACAATTTGGTAAAAGAATGTTCTGTAAACGACCAAAGTGTGTTAATCGTTGGTCCGGGTTATAATAATATAGCCTGGGGAGGTTGTCAGGAAATGGATATTATGTATCACACACCTGCATTCTTCCGTGTGTTTGCTGAAGTTACTGGTGATAACACATGGAATAACTTAGCAGATGATACCTATATTACATTAAACGCAAGCGCACATCCTGTTACTGGTTTGGTTCCGGATTGGCAGACAGCAACAGGAACTCCAGGCCCCAATAATAGAGCAGGACACTATGGATACGACGCATGTCGTGCGCCCTGGAGAATAACTTTAGATTATCTCTGGAATGGAAACGATAAAGCAGAAGCCTGGTCAAGGAAAATATCGAACTGGGCCTCTCTGGTTGGACCTTCAAAGATCGTTGATGGATACGAGCTTAATGGAACGCCAAGAGGCACCAACGGCTTGAATAGTGCTTTTCTAGGCGGATTTGCTGTTGCAGCCATGGCAAACAGCCAGACAACGGTGAACACGTTTGGCCAGGAATTGAGCAAATTAAACGATACTTATTGGTTCAACTTAAATACCAGATGTTTATACTTGTTTACACTGAGTGGTAAATTTTGGGATCCGCTAAAGAAGTAGTTAGGGCTCTAATTGCTAATTAGGGTATGACCTACGTATATCCTGGTAGTTTTTCATTTTTATCTGACTTCTTTTTTTTGCCTTTTGTATCGGTCTAATACTGCTGGAAATCTAATTGCTTGTCTGGCTTAATCTTTGTTTTAATCTTCATACCTTATTTATAGTTCAGTGATGAAGATTTTAGCATGTTTATTCTCGTTACTATGTTCCGTTGGTTTTGCTCAAAACTTTTCTGTATCAGGAAAAATACAAGATAGTTCAGATAGTAGTTCTCTCATAGGAGTTTCCGTATGGTTATATCCTGCCCAGGACACAACTATACGCAGCGGAGTTGTCACAGATGTAGAAGGAAAGTTTTTGTTTAATAATATTTCAGAAGGTAATTATGTACTCGGTATTTCTTATTTGGGTTATTCTTCACGAAAAGTCGCAGTGAATATAAGAGGTGCTTCAATAGATCTTGGAAATATTAAACTGTCACAGGGAACAACAACCTTAAAAAGTGTTGAAATAGCCGGGAACGCAATACAGGTAGAACAAAAAGGTGATACGGTTCAATATAACGCCAATGCTTTTAAAACAAACCGCGATGCCTCTGCTGAAGATTTAATTGCAAAGATGCCGGGAATGACATCGGACAATTCAGGTCTTAAAGTACAGGGAGAAACTGTACAACAGGTATTGGTAGACGGAAAGGAATTTTTCGGAGATGATGCAGCACTTGCGTTAAAGAACTTGCCTGCGGAAATTATTGATAAAATAGAAGTATTTGACCGGATGAGTGAGCAATCACAGTTTTCCGGATTTGATGACGGACAAACAAGGAAGACTGTGAATATAGTTACAAAGAAGGGAATGAACAATGGACAATTTGGAAGAGTGTATGCAGGCATAGGTCAGGACGGTCTTTATTCTGCAGGAGGAAACATCAATGCTTTTAAGGGCACTAGCAGACTTTCTCTTGTCGGCCTTTCTAATAATGTCAATCAGCAAAATTTTAGCAGTGAAGATTTGCTAGGTGTTATGAATACTTCCGGTGGAGGTGGCCGAGGAGGACGCGGCAACCGCGGAGGCGGCCAACGCGGTGGAGGTGAGAACAATTTTTCTGTTGGTCAGCAAAATGGAATATCTACAACACATTCCGTTGGCTTAAATTATAGTGATGAGTGGGGTAAGAAAATGAAAATTAGTGGAAGTTACTTCTTCAACGCTTCCGAAAACGAGCGGATTACCGACCTGAACAGGCTTTATATTACTGCTCTTGATAGTGGCTTGGTCTATCGGGAAAGTGATCGCTCTAACAGCAAGAACTACAACCATCGTTTCAACGGCAGACTGGAGTATTCCATTGATTCAGCAAACTCTCTTGTTATAACACCTCGTCTTAGTTTCCAACAAAATGATGCACGTTCTCTTCTTAATGGCAGCTATTCGGGAGTGCAAAGTAATTTTTCGAGAATGTTGACTAACCAGAACAATGCAGACAATAGCGGTTACAATTTTGCCAATAATGTACTGTTTAGGCATCGATTCAAAAAAAGAGGAAGATCACTTTCTGTAGGAATAAATACAGAGATAAATAATAGAGAAGGAAATACCTCCCTGTTTTCTATGGATGATGAGATGGAAGAAGGTGAAACAAATGTACGAGATCAGCAGTCAGATAATTTCACCGATACCTGGTCTATATCTCCTAACCTGGCATTTACAGAGCCTGTAGGCAAACGCGGTCAGTTGCAATTAAATTATTCACCAAGTTATAGGAATAGTAAGACGGATAAGAAAACTTTTAACTATGCCTCTTCTACTGAAACCTATACTGTACTTGATAGTTTACTCTCCAACACTTTTGATAACGAATATATTACGCAACGTGGAGGTGTAAGCTACAGGTACAACAACAAAAAGCTCAATTTTAACACCGGTTTAAATTATCAGCAGGCGCGACTAATTAGTGATCAATCTTTTCCTTACGTCTTTTCTGTAGACCGTTCTTTTAGCAACGTGTTGCCACAATTTTCATTAAATTATAAATTCACATCAACAGAAAATGTGCGAATTCAATATAGGTCTTCTACTAATGCACCTTCTGTTTCGCAATTGCAGAACGTAATCGATAACAGGAATCCCTTGTTTTTGAGAACAGGGAATCCAGATTTGTCGCAGGACTATAGTCACAATGTCACCATTCGTTATGGTAACACAAATCCGAATGCGTCATCTAGTCTTCTGGTAATGGTAAATGCAGGACTCACACAAAATTATATTACCAACACGTCTATAATAGCAGTTAAAGACACAGTTGTAAATGGTATTACGTTAACACGAGGTACACAGTTATCTTTTCCTGTTAATGTAGATGGGTATCAAAACGCAAGAACAATGATCACCTATGGCATCCCTCTTTCCGTAATCAAGTCAAATGTTAATTTTACTTCAGGTTTAAACTATAATCGAATCCCTACACTTATTAATGGAGCTCAGAACCTTGCTCGCAATTATGGAATCAGTCAGGGTATTATTATTAGCAGTAACATTAATGAGAAAATAGATTTTACAGTCGGCTATACTGCAAATTATACTATTGTAAAGAATTCGCTTCAGCAGCAATCAGATAATAACTATTTAAACCAGAATTTGAACCTTCGGCTAAACTGGATCTTTTGGAAAGGATTTGTTTTTTCAAGCAATCTTAACACCATTATGTATAACGGTTTGTCAGCGCAGTTTGATCAATCGATATGGTATTGGAATGCAGGCTTGGGATATAAATTCCTGAAAGATCAATCGCTGGAGGTTAAGTTAAATGCTTTTGACATTCTTAATCAGAACAACAGCATTAGCCGTGACATTACTGAGACTTTTATAGAAGACCGGGAGAGCAATGTACTTACCCGGTACTTCTTATTTACGGTTACCTATAGGCTGGGCAACTTTAATTCTCGTCGTTAATTAGAATTTCTATAGTTCATCAGCACTGGGACCATAGCTTCCTGGTATGGGTATATTTAATAGTCGTAGATAAACTCCAAGTTGCGCTCTGTGATGAATAACTTGGCTGAAAGCCATTCTCAGTACATCGCGTTTGGGATCAATGCTGAATATAGTGCTCCCGCTACGCAAAGTCCAAGGTTTATCTAAAACTTCTTCCTTACCGTCTTTAAGATGCTTGCGACCGTCTTCAACTGACTTTTCAAAATAAGCCAACAGTTCCGCAGTAGTATTTACATCTTCTACCTGATAAGGGTTGTTCTCAAAATCAAGCTCGTCCGTGTTAAAGACCATACCTATCCAGGTAGGAAGTTCAGCTATATGGGCTGCAAGCCTTTTTATGGTCATACTTTTAGGATGGGGTTGCCAGTTAAATTTATCTGTTGGAACCTGGGTTAACATCTTTCTTGTAGTGATTGCTTCCTTTTCAAATTCCCGACGTAAGGCTTCAAGTTGTGTCATTGCTTTATTGTTAATTATGAAGCAAAGAAGCGATGAACGTGTGACAAGCGTATGTCAGCAGGGTTTAACTACTTAAAATATTTTGTAACCTTTTTTTATTTTGAAGGTAATACCTGGGCTGGTCAATGTTATTAATTACAGTTCAATACGCAGAAATGCAGTTTGGATACATTTTTATGGGACTTGCGACAGCAAAGAATAATTATTGTAAATGATACAACTTAATTTGGAGAAAGTTCATCATAAGAACATAATGTAACCATCATGCTTAAAAACTTCTTTACCCTCGCGCTCAGGAACCTTTTGAAAAGGAAATTGTATTCGTTCATCAATATTTTCGGTCTTGCTATTGGTGTAGCCGTGTGTCTTGTTATCCTTAAGTATGTTGATTTTGAATTAAGCTATGACCGCTTTCACAAAAAGGCGGAAACAATCTATAGAAACACTACAACCTATTTTCAGAACGGGGAGCTACGAGGTACTAATGTTGTTTCAGGGTATGCACTCGGACCTTCTCTCGCTTCTGATATCCCGGAAGTAAAGACGTATGTCCGTACGCATCCGATGTATGGAGGCGCTGTAGCGGCATATAAAAGAAATGAGGGTGATCCTTCCATCTTCCAGGAAGATAATATGCAGTTTGCCGACTCCACCTTTTTCGATGTTTTTACTTATGAAGCTCTTCAAGGCAACCTGAATACAGCTCTTGATAACCCCAATTCCGTTGTAATAACAAAAGAAACTGCTACGAAGTACTTTGGTAAAGAAGATCCATTAGGGAAGACGTTTCAGATTTCCGGAGGGTGGGCGGATGGAGATTATGAAGTAACTGCAGTACTAAAAGAGGTGCCGCAAAACTCACATTTCGACTTTGATTTTCTCTTTCCAATACATAATCTGTTAAAAGGCGAACAATACCAACAGGATAAAGATGGCTGGGGATGGAATAACTTTATAACATATGTTCAGTTTCACGACCGTATTGATATAAAATCAGTGGAAGCAAAGATTCCGGCTTTTGTTGAAAAGTATCGGGGTAAGGAACTTGCTGAGTCCAACGGGAAAGTGGTCTTTAATTTTCAGCCTATTCTTGATATTCATCTTAGCCCTGGGCTAGATCTTGAATCAAGCCCCACCGTAAGCATTAATTCTATATACTTCTTTATTATTATCTCAGTTTTCATTCTTGCTATTGCGTGGATCAACTACATTAACCTCTCTACAGCGAGGGCGATGGAAAGAGCGCGTGAAGTAGGTATTAAGAAGGCTGTAGGAGCAGTCAAAGGCCAGCTAGTTTGGCAGTTCATTAGTGAATCGGTGCTTGTTAATCTGCTCGGTGTTGTATTAGCCGTGCTGATAGCGCTTGCGTTACTGCCTGTGCTTGGTGAAATAGTAAATAAGAATTTAAGATTTGATTTTGCAGATTATAGATTCTGGCTTATCCTGTTTGGGTTATTTGTTACAGGGTCGCTTATCTCTGGCGCATACCCTGCTTTCGTACTCTCTTCTTTTAACACCACGCAGGTGCTTAAGGGAAAGGTAGAGAATTTAACGAGTGGTTTCTCACTACGGAAAGCATTAGTTGTATTTCAATTTGCTTCATCATTAATTCTTATTGCCGGTACTTTTACTATCTACAGGCAAGTGATATTTATGCGCAGCCAGGATAAGGGCCTCACCATGGAGCAGATGCTTATTGTAGACGGACCAAAAGTTGTAGATTGGAAAACAGGTAAAGAAAGAAGAGCCCGATTAACGACCTTTAAAAACCAGCTTGCTGAAGTACCTGGGGTACGCAAAGTAGCAACATCGGCGTCTATTCCTGGTGGCGGGTATAACTGGGGAACAAGTATGAGAAGAGACGGCGCACCTCGTGAAGAGAACAAAGGGGGAAGTGTTGTTTGGGTAGATCCGGACTTTATTGAAACATACGGAATAAAGATTCTCTCAGGAAGAAACTTTAACCCTGCCATTCGTTCTGATATGGAATCAGTTTTGGTAAATGAAGCGGCGCTTAAATCTTTTGGCTTAGGAGATGCCGAGCATGCACTTCAGGAACGTATTGTGTTAGGTGGTGACACTGTAGCTATTCTGGGTGTTTTAAAGAATTATCATTGGAACTCGCTGAAGATTGAGCACTCTCCGTGGCTATTAAAAGCAGATACCATTGCAGGAAGGAATTATTCAATTCACCTTGAAAGTAAAAACATGCCTGAAACCATTAGTAAAGTAGAGGCGCTGTTTAAAGAAGCTTTTCCCGGTAATCCATTCAATTACTATTTCCTTGATGACTTCTTTAACAAACAGTATAAAGATGAACAACAATTTGCTAAGATATTTAGTCTTTTTGCCGTACTGGCAATTATCATTGCATGTCTCGGTTTGTGGGGTTTAGCCTCTTTTACTACCACATTAAAGTTAAAAGAAATAGGAATAAGAAAAGTATTGGGAGCGTCAACACGAAGCATCATGTCGCTATTGTCGTGGCAGTTTTTTAAACTCGTATTAATTGCATGTTTGATTTCTATACCATTAACATGGTACGGTGTTGATCAATGGCTTGGTACATTTGCCTTTCGGATAGGCATCCAGTGGGACTTGTTTGTTGTTCCAATTGTTATTTTAAGTGTAATAGCGCTGGGTACTGTAAGTCTGCAGATTTTGAGAGGCGCAAATATTAATCCGGCTAAAATATTACGATCTGAATAAGCTCTTGATCTAAGAGAATAATATGGGAAAGAAGGCTGTTTCAAAAAGTTCAATAACTTATGGGACAGCCTCTTCTTGTGTTATAAATTGGGGAGTGTGAAATAAAATGTGGCCCCAACGCCGGGTTCTCCATGCGCCCATACTCTTCCTCCGTGTTTATTTACAATTCTTTTAACAAGGGCAAGGCCAATACCGGTGCCGTCGAAATCTTTCATGCCATGAAGGCGTTGAAAAACACCAAATAGCTTATCAGCATACTTCATATCAAATCCGGCACCGTTATCTTTAATACAAAAACCATCTTCACCTTGGTTGCTGAAAGACCCAATCTCTATTACAGGTGAACCTTTTTTACTGGAGTACTTGATTGCATTTGAAATCAGGTTCAACCATACCTGACTAAGCAAAGCATAATCACCAAAAGATGTAGGGATGTCGTGAATAAGAAATTTAATCCTGTCCGAGGATGGCTTTAGCTCCCGGATGACTTCATTTACCAAGACATTTGTATTGATATCTGTTTTCTCAGTTCCTTTCTTCCCAGTTTTGAAAATTTAAGAAGGTCATTAATAAGATTGTTCATCTTATTTCCATTCTGTTGAATGGTTTCAAGGGCACCTTTTCCTTCAGCTGTTAGGTTTTCAAAACTTTCCTCTTTGAGAATATCTGAATAACCTAGAATCGATCGTAGTGGGGCTCGCAGATCATGAGAAACAGAATATGAAAATGCTTCAAGCTCTTGGTTAAGTGATAATAACTCCTGATTTACGATTTCGAGTTGAGCTGTTCTTTCTTTTACACGATGCTCTAACTCGTTGTACACATTAATATTTTCTATAGTTACGGCAGTGATATCGGCTAAAGATTGCAGAATTGCAACTTGTTCTTGAGTGGGTATATGTTTCTCTGCCCAATAATTTCCAATGGCTCCAATAGGAGCAAGGGTTCTGATGGGAACCATAGCAAGACTCTTAACAAAAGTAGGGCGATAAGCATCGTGAGGAATTCTGTTGTCAAGGTAAATATCTTCAATGACAGCGGGCTGCCTATTGAGCATAGCCCAACCACTGATGCAACTATCAATCGGGAAACGACTTCCTTTCCATAATGGGCTAATGGCATCTTCATCGGCATAAAAACAACGATCACCATCGCGTAAAACAAAGGCAGCGCCGTCAGCTCCCGTTAAATGTCTTGCTGCAAATCGTACAATTTCTATCACGCTATCAAGACTTCTCGCAAGTGAGAGCTCCTGTACCGTATTCACTAAAAGCCTCATTGATTCTGCATTCATAGTCTGAATTTAATAGCATAGTTACTTTTAGAGAAGGTATCTCAAATATAAAAAAATCCATATAACAACAAAGGAGAATTACAGGTTAGAACACACGTGAGAGTTGATAGGAATTAATTAACTTCTTAATACTTCACTTTTGACTTAGTCCTTCCCCACGTGCGAGCGCGCTGTCTTATTTATGTTTTATTTAAAAAAATATTTTATTACAGATATTCAAGAATTTGATAATTTAACCTTTAAAACCTTCTTTTTATTGAATAAGATGATTAAAGAGTGAAAGAGTATTCTGAAGATGAACTGGTTCATGGGATTAGCGAAGGAGATGAAATCGCTTTTAAGTTCGTCTTTGATCAATACTACAGGCCATTAACCCTTTTTGCTTTAAAATATGTAGCGGATATTGAGGAGGCAAAAGAAGTAGTTCAAGATTTTTTTGTGCGTTTTTGGTATAGGCGCAACTCACTAAAGATTACATTTTCATTGAAGATGTACCTATATCAAAGTGTAAAAAATGCATGTTTGAATTATTTGGAAACGAATAAAGTTAAGCAACGTCGAATGCAGAACTACAGTCAAGCGGTCCTCTCAACAGAGAACGCACTTGAGAACTTGATATTAGCAGAGCAGGAAGAATTACTCATGAAGGCCATCGACAAACTACCACAAAAATGCCGTGAGATTTTTGTGTTGAGCAGGATGAATAAACTTTCAAATCAAGCTATTTCAAATCAACTTCAGATCTCTGTGAAAACAGTTGAAGCCCAAATATCCATTGCTTTAAAACGTTTGCTTCAGTCGCTTATAACCCTTCTGGTTTTCCTTTTATTAAGATACTAGCCAGCCTGTAAGCCTTCAGCCTAAAATTTTTTCAGAAACTTTTTAGGGGTTGTCTTCCGATTTCCTGTCTCAGGAACAATTTAAGCCAAACTAATTACCTGGGGGTAACTATGGATAAAATCTCTATTGCCAATCTTGTTCTAATATCAGTATTAAGAAGGTGTTATAAAAGCTTCCTGACCGTACTTATGACCGCTGCAGTATTGCAGTTATCATTAGATGTTAGCGGTCAAAATGCTACCTTTTATGAAAGTTTTGACGATACTCCGTTGGGGGAAGTGCCAGAAGGATGGAAATGGTACTCTTTAGGAGGAGGAAGTGGCAATAATTGGATACGTAGTACATACGGGTTCTTTGGACCTAAAGTAATGACAAGTGGGGTTGAGTATGCACTTCCAGGACAAATTGATGAGGATTGGTTAGTTACTCCGCAGATTACCCCCGCATATAATGATTACCTTATTTTTGATTCTGGTCAGGAACTTTTGGAGGACCTCGGTTCAACCTTTGAAGTACGTATTTCAACGGCTTCTTCTAATCGGTCAGATTTTACGGAAACGCTTGCCATTTGGAATGAAACAGAATTTCCTCGATATATTTATAAGGACAGATTATTTCTCGACCTTTCAGCTTACCAAGGTATTCCTATTTATATAGCCTTTGTTCATAAGAATCCCGTCACGGGTGAGAGCGAGGATCCCGACTTTCAGCCACCAACAGAAAATTGGTACTTAGATAATGTATGGGTGCGACCAATGCAGCAAATGCAATTTAATGGTGCAGAGATATTTGGTGCCTATACCAATGTGGTAAGACTAGCTTACTCAAAAACTACTATTATTATGGGGCTTATTGTTCGTGCGGCAGGTGACAACGGTACAGCCAATATTACTTCTTTAACTTTTACTACACCAGAAACGTCTCCGCTGATAAAAATAAAGGAAGCAAAATTATACACTACTTACGATGTATCCTTTATCTCGACCATTGAAGACGAAGGAGTGGTAGATGCCGATATATTTGGAACAGTAACAGATCCGGAAAGTAAATTCGTTATTGAGGGTGATCAGGTTCTCGAACAAGGAGATACATATTTCTGGCTTGTTTATACCCTTGAAGCCAATGAAAATGATCTTATCTATCCTTTTCCGGAGGTGGGCACCACCTTTGAGAAGGTTGTGGTAAATGGTGAGGAATATGCAACGTTAACCTCATCGATTACTGTAGTACATCCGATAGTTCCACGTAGACCTGTAAATGATAATTATGCAGATGCTATAGAACTTCAACCATCTTCTATTCCTGCTCGCTATGGATCCTACAATTATAGAGCAACTTATGAAACAGAATTCGAAAGATTAGCTTATTGTTCAGGTGAATCAAGAATGGATGGTTCAAACTCAGTATGGTGGCATTTTAAGGCACCTGCCAACGGAATGATTACAGTCGATCTATCTGATTGTGATTTTAATACATTACTACTTATACAAGACAAGAATCTAGACCAACTTGCTTGCAGTAAAGATATAGATGAATTATCACAGATATTTCAATCCAGGATAAGCAACTTTGAAGTTGTAGCAGGTTCTGATTATTATATCCGTGTAACGGGCGAGGCTGCAGGTCCTGATGATCCTAATGCTGCAAATGGTGTCATTCATATGGATTTCTCTTTTAACACACCTGTTGGTGTTGAAAGTCCTCATCCCATGAAGTTTATAGCTCTTTATCCTAATCCATCAAACGGAATTGTATACACAGACCTGTTTTTAGAAAGACCAGCAAAGGTAGTTTTAAATGTTATTGACATCATGGGTAGAGTAGTTCACTCAAGTGACAAAGGTTCATTAACTTCAGGAAGTTATGAGCGCCTCCCCTTAGATGTCTCACATCTCCCTTCAGGCACATATTCAATCGTCGTGCAAGGAAGCCCTAGACCTTATACAGGAAAAATATTGGTTATTGCAAAATAAGATAGTCATCGCTAAAATGAATAACATGGAGGAATTAGACCCAGAAGAACGCAAGTGGTATCTCGCAACACGCTTATTAACTAATTCATTAACGCCTGTTGAACGATTAGAATGGGAAGAGATAATTAAGGATGAACCTTTTAGAAAAGAGTTTGAACTGATTAGTAAATATTGGAGTAGGAGCGAGGATTTGCCTTATCTACAGATAGACAAAGACCAGGATTGGAAGGTAGTGCTGGAACGGATGCGTAAGCAAACAACGGATACGCGTCGTGTTACCTTTATAGAATTACTGCGTTATGCAGCTGTTATTGCAGTAGTTTTGATAGCTTCAGTTCTTATTTGGAAAGTTGCTACCGACACAGATGTTACTAATGTTGCTACAATCGTAGAAGCTCCCAATGGAGCGCGTACACTAATTACACTTCCTGATAGTTCTAAGGTATGGTTGAATGCGGGAAGTAAGATTTCATATAATCAAGAATTTGGAGCAGAAAACCGTAATATAACACTTGAGGGTGAAGCGTTCTTTGATGTGAAGAAGCGAACGGTTCCATTCAAAGTTCATACTGCCTTATTTGACATTACTGTTCTTGGTACTGCTTTTAATGTAAATGCATACGATAAGGAGGACGTTTTCAGTACAACTCTTCTTCGTGGTTCTTTAAAAGTAAATCGTGTTGGAGCTTCTGGTAAAGGTGAAGAAGTTGTTCTTAAGCCGAATGAAAGGATTATACTACGTGCAACTACTACGCAAAGAATGGCTGAAGCGATGGTACTTGAGAAAAATGTAGATGCTGCAGCAGATGCCGATTGGAAAGATGGTTGGCTTACAGTAAGGGGAGAATCGCTTAATGAGTTATCTAAGAAAATTGAACGGATCTATAACGTAAAAATTAATTTCAAAGATGAAAGCCTGAAAACATATCGATACAACGGAAGAATTCAGCAACTCAGTCTTGAGCAGGTGTTAAGCGCTCTTGCATTAACATCACCGGTAAAGTTCACAATACATGAAAAGAATGTAATACTAAGTGAAAATGAGCTGACAAAATCAAAATACCAAAGTCAGAAGCCCTAGCTCACCAATAAAACCACTATTATGAATAACCACTACATATAATAAGCTGTTCCGTTAGAATAAATGAGGGACCAAAAGATGCTGGCACATCAAATGATCCCGTAGGACTAGCAAACAGTCTGTAACCCAACCTTCGCACGGTGAGGAACAAAATAATTCATCCAATCCTAAACTAAGTCTATGAAAAAAAATAGATACGGCCAACTGTTAATTTGGTCTGTATTAGAAAAAACAGCATTGAATATGAAAATCTGGCTTTTATTGTTAATACCTATTGGTGTTGCCTTTGCTGAAAACGCCTATTCTCAAACTTTAAGTATAGAGTTAAAAGATGTTACTATTCGCCAAGCGCTTCAGGTAATCGAACGAGAAAGCGGGTATTCTTTTTTCTATAACGATTCTTTTGATGACCTTAAAAAGATTACTTCAATTTCTGCCAAAAACGAATCGCTGCAATCCGTAATCGCCCGACTGTTAAGTCCCACGTCTCTTACTCATAAATTTTTAGAAGGTAAGCTTATCGTAATTGTACTCAAAGACAGCCAGCAAGATATTCGTATCAAGGGGAGGGTAGTGGCAGCTGATACAAAAGAATCGCTTCCTGGTGTCAACGTTACTATTAAAGGTAGTACCCGAGGAGTTATTACAAATGCAAACGGAGAGTATACAATTGATGCGGCAAGTGGTGAAATACTCGTGTTTTCTTTTGTAGGTTATACATCATCAGAAATTAAAGTAACTACAGAAACTATTATTAATGTAGAATTACAAGTTGACGTCCAAACACTAACTGAAGTTTCATTGGTCTCCACCGGATACCAGGAGATGGATAAGAGATTGTTTACTGGTTCTGCCGTGATGCTCGACTCAAAAGAGTTTAAAGCAGAGGGGACAGTTGATCTTAGTCGTATGCTTCAAGGGAAGGCTGCAGGGGTGTCGGTTCAAAACGTTTCGGGTACTTTTGGTGCCGCACCAAAAATCAGAATAAGAGGTGCTACTTCTATTACTGGTGATAATAAGCCACTTTGGGTAATAGATAATGTTGTGCTTGAAGATGTAGTAAATGTTTCTGCCGAGCAACTGACTACAGGTGACCCCAATACATTGATAGGATCCTCTGTGGCCGGCTTGAATGCCGATGATATCGAAAGTATTACCGTACTGAAAGATGCTTCTGCAACTGCTTTATATGGAGCTCGAGCAAAGGATGGTGTAATTGTGATTAAGACCAAACGCGGGCGGGTGGGAAAAGCACAGGTAACGTATTCAGGTAATTTTTCATCTTATCTCAAGCCTACCTATGATAACTTTAATATACTGAATTCAGTAGACCAGATGTCAGTGTATGCGGAAATGGAGAGAAAGGGTCTGCTAAATCATGCAGCAATGTCGATGCTTCCCGATGGAGGTGTGTATAAAAAGATGTACGACATTATTAATGATTCTTACAATGAGCAGTTAGATCAATTTGAACTTCTGAATACACCGGAGCAACGTAAGGCTTACCTTCAGCGTTATGCCTTAGCTAATACAGATTGGTTTGATATTCTTTTTAAAAATTCCTTTGTTCAGGAACATTCATTAGGTGTATCATCAGGTACCGATGCTTCGCAGCTTTATTTCTCCGCCAGCTATTATGATGACAGCGGATGGACAATTGCAGATCAGGTTGACAGGTACACGCTCAACGCACGTGGTACTTTTAAAATTTCAGATAAAATTGGTTTTGGACTAAGCGCAAATGGTTCTTCTCGAATACAGCGTGTACCAGGAACAGTCGCAAGAGAAGTAAATGTTGTTGAAGGACGCTATAACCGTGATTTCGACATTAATCCTTTTAGCTATGCGCTTAATACGAGCAGAGTGCTTACTCCTTACGATAAGAACGGAAACCTGGAGTATTTTACTCGCAACTATTCGCCTTTTAACATTCTCAAGGAAGTAGCGTCAAATTACATTGATTTAAATCTTCTTGACCTTCGTTTGCAGGGCGATTTCACTTATAACATAACAAAACACTTCAAGTATGAATTTGTGGGTGCTGTACGCGATGTAAGAACTACTACTGAACATAAGGTCGAAGAACAATCAAATATGGCGGAAGCCTATCGGGCTGATGGTACCCAGGTTATCCGTCAAGGTAATAAGTTCTTATACTACAATCCAGACTATCCGAACCTTGATCCTGTTGTAGTTCTCCCAGAGGGAGGGTTTTATAATCGCTCCGATGACCAGATGAGAAGTTATTACTTAAAAAATCAAATTGATTGGAATTATTCTTTCAATAGTAAGCATAATTTAAGCGTGGTTGCAGGCCAAGAGCTAAGGTTAATCAATCGACAGAATTCTTATAGTAATGGATACGGTTATCAATTCAACAAAGGAGGCCTTGCTTTTACAGATTACCTCATGATAAAGCAGTTGCTTGAGGGTAATTTTAACTACTTCGGTATGGGGTATTCTCGAGAACGCTACGCAAGTTTTTATGCAGGTGCAAACTATGCGTGGAATGACAAGTATATTCTTAATGCTACACTTCGTCAAGATGGATCTAATCGTCTTGGTGAATCGCGTACAGCACGATGGCTTCCGACATGGAACGTAAGCGCAGCATGGAATATCGACACGGAGACTTTTATGCAATCCATACGGGCGGTGGATTTTCTTACAGTAAAGGCTGGCTATGGACTTACAGCAAACGTCGGAAATGCAACCAATTCTTCTGTTGTATACCGCAGTTCAACGACGAGCCGGCCACACCTTGATGAGAAAGAAGCTCAGATCATTATCGAAGGATTAGAAAACCAGGACCTGACATGGGAGAAACAGTATGAGCTTAACCTTGGATTAAGCGCAGGACTTTTAAAAACATTTACAATAACATTTGATTATTATAAACGTAATCACTTCGATTTAATAAGCGTTATCAAGACGTCCGGTATTGGCGGTGAGCCTTATAAAGCGATCAATTATGCGGATATGAAATCGCATGGTGTTGACTTATCATTAGGTGCTACAATTCTGAACCAGGGAAAACTAAACTGGACGACAAATTTTGTTTTCACTTACAACAAAAGCAAAATTACAAATCTTAAAAACATGCCTAGGATTTACAACCTCGTGTTCCAGGATGGAGGAGCACAACAAGGTTACCCGGTACGTGGTCTTTTTTCTATCGACTTTCAAGGCCTTAACCCCGAGACAGGAGTGCCTAACTTTATTGATCATAATGGCCATTTGAGCAATAACGTTTTTTTACAGAGTCTCAATACACAATATTTAAAATATGAAGGACCTGTAGATCCAACAGTTACAGGTGGGTTTTCAAATACATTACAATACCGAAACTTCAGCTTAAACGTTTTCTTGACTTATCAGGCTGGAAACAAGATCAGGCTTAACCCGGCTTTTAAAAGCGCTTACTCAGACCTCGATGCCATGCCTCGTGAGTTTCTTGATCGGTGGGTTTTACCTGGTGATGAAAGAGCTTCAGATATTCCTTCAATACCAGACCTTACTACCCTTGCTGCGCTAAGTGCTACTTATCCTTATAATTCTTACAACTACTCTACTGAAAGGGTAGCGGATGGATCTTTTATCCGCTTGCGTACAGTTTCATTGAGCTATAATGTTCCTGAAAAGATTCTTCCTGCCAATGCTTTTACCAATGCTTCTGTAAGCCTTACGGGTACGAACCTTTGGCTTCTGTATGCAGATAAAAAGTTATATGGACAGGACCCTGAGTTCTTTTCTTCGGGTGGGGTAGCATTGCCTGTGGCAAAACAGATAACATTATCCGTAAAACTTAGCTTCTAATGCGTGTGATACAACTATATCAAAAAAATATGTTAAAGAAGAACATCGCCAAAGGTCTGTTGGTACTTGTAACATCAGCTCTTCTATTTACCGCATGTGATGATTTTCTTTCAGAAACGCCTGATAATAGGGCGACAGTTAATACAAAGGAAAAGATTGCAGAGCTTTTGGTTTCAGCTTATCCCGAAGGGAATTACATTCCTTTTTGTGAGGCAATGTCAGACAATGTTGAAGATAATTTTGGAGGAACCCAGGATGTTACTAACGCAGACCCATACTTCTGGAGAGATGGCGCTGCAACCTGGCAAGACTCACCCGAAAATTATTGGAATGCTTGTTATGCTGCAATTGCAGCAGCTAATCACGCCTTAAAGGCTATCAGGGAAAGTAATGACTCGTTGAACTATAACGCACAAAAAGGTGAAGCGCTGATTGCAAGAGCCTACTCACACTTTATGCTGGTAAGCTTATTCGCCAAAATGTATAACCCACAAACAGCGGATATAGACCCCGGCATTCCCTATGTAACGGACCTTGAAACTGTCTCACTTAAAACATACGAAAGAAAAACTGTACAGTATGTTTATGATATGATAGAGAAAGATCTTATAGTAGGGCTGCCACTTATAAATGACCAGTCATATGGTGAACAAAGTAATAATGCGTCAAATATTGCCAAGTTTCATTTTACAAAAGCTGCGGCTCATGCGTTTGCTTCGCGGTATTACCTCTATAAAAAACAATATGACAAAGTGGTTGAACATGCTGACCGAGTTCTGATGGGTAGTAGTGACGTTATCTCTTCTCTTCGCCCATGGACAACCATATATCGCACCTATACAACTAACGAACTGTCTATTGCTTATACACGCTCTACAGAAAAGGCGAATCTTTTGCTGTGTGAAACACAATCAGATTGGGGGAGAACTTTCAACAAGATGCGGTATTCTACGGGGGCAGGGAGAATGAATGAGATGATCTTTCAATTTAATCCTGCAGCAGACATGTATGCTTATTCTTATTTCTACACGCAAACAGGTATAAATTTCATCCATAAATTTCGAGAACATTTTGTACGTATTGGCACAAACGCTACAACTGGGTACATCTATACGATCCTTCCGCTATTCACGACAGAAGAGGTGTTACTAAATCGTGCAGAGGCATATGCCATGCAATCTGAGTTTAGAAAGGCATTAGATGAAATGAATCGTTTTATAAGTGTAAGGGTTTTAAACTATGATCCTGAACGACACAATGTAACTTATAACAGGTTGTATAATCTTTATAAGGAAACAGATAATAAAAAGGCAATTGTTCGTGGGATACTTGAATTAAGAAGAATAGAGTTTTTGCATGAAGGACTTCGCTGGTTTGATATCCTAAGACACCAGATTCCCGTATTTCATACAACAATAGAAGGGCAAACGCTTGAGTTAAAACCAAGTGATCCTCGCAGAATATTACAAATTCCTGCCGAAGCGATATCCGTTGGCGGTCTTGAACCTAATCCCCGGCATTGATAACTCAATAATAACGACTATGCGTTGTACAAAATATATTTTATCTACTCTCGTTCTTGCTCTTATGGCACTTGCATGTGAAGATGCCTATAATGACAAAGTAGATCCTTCAAAAACAGATTATCTTGGAAACGAAGAACCACAAACTACAGAGCTTGATACATGGCTTCTGAATAGTTTTACTTATCCATTTAATATAGAGGTAAAATATCGCTGGGATGCTTCTGAAGGTGACATTTATAGAACGCTTGTCCCTCCCAAAGTATCACAGATTAAGCCAGTAATGGAAACAGTAAACGATGTATGGATCACTCCCTACAGTGAAATTGCAGGAGGAACATTTATTAAAACTTACTGCCCAAAGCAATTCTTACTGGTAGGTAGTGCGCATTATAATCCGGATGGAACATTTACACTAGGCACTGCGGAAGGTGGACGAAAAGTAGTGTTATATGTAGTTAATAATTTTTCTCCAACAGAACGCTCTGCATTAAAAACTATGATGCACATCGTACATCATGAGTTTGGTCATATCCTCAATCAGAAAGTTTCTTACCCATCGGCCTTTCGAGACATTACTGCAGGATTATATACCAGTGACTGGCGGTTTAACTCTGTAACGCAAGCAAGGGCGAACGGTTTTATAACAAATTATGCGATGGCTTCTCCTGATGAAGATTTTGTTGAAATGGTAGCCACAATGCTTATAGAGGGAAGAGAAGGGTATGAAGCAATTCTGGAATGTGAAACAAATGCACCATCACTTGAGATGCTTAGGAAAAAGGAACAGCTAGTGGTGCAGTATTATAAGGAAGCATTCAATATTGATTTCTATGGTTTACAATCAAAAGTACAGGAGGCAATAAATGAGTTAGCACCACCTCAGGGAGGTCCAGAAGAACTTCCTCCATTATTTGATGTGTGGGGGTACGGGAAGGAAAAGACATCTGTCCGGTTTGATCTTTCAACACTTAACCAGCCAGCAGAATTTACGGGTAGGTTTAATCAGGATAACAGAGTGCTGCATAATAACGGACTGGCGCTTGATTATAACTTTAAAATGAGTTTTACTGCTGAAGATGAGCTTGCTTTACGGATCTACTATTATAATCTTAATGATGAGAATAGGGTCTACCAACAAGCCAATTTCTATTATACATTGATACAGCGCGATGATGGGTCGATTATTATATCCGCAAGTTTTGCTGATGAAAATGGTTACTACCTGGAAGGATTAAAAGCAACTGCACTGCCTTCATTTTTTGCCAACAGAACATTTACAATTGATTGGCTTCAGACCTGTAGTGATGAAGTTTATGTAGGATTTCACCTTAAAGACAATCCAGAAACTTTTTGTTATGGGATGTTAGAAAATTAAAACGAACAGAGACCTATGTTAAAAAACAATAGTAAAGGAATTAACAATTTGTTTCTTATAGCGGTCCTTGCGTTGGTATTGAACGCATGTGACAGTAATGATTATGAGACAATTTTCAAAGAAACACCCGATGAGCGTCTTAAGGCAACAATTACTCAGTACAAGTCTTTACTCACAGGGGCTTCTTATGGTTGGAAGGCTACGCTTTATACAGGTATAGGTACTGGCTATTTTTATTATTTTGACTTTGATGAAGACGGGAATGTTACTATGCTTTCTGATTTCAACGTTACCTCTGCGGGCGAACTAATGCAAAGTACGTGGACTGTAAAGGCATTACAAAGACCCACCTTAACATTCTCAACGTATTCTTACATTCACCTGCCAGCAGACCCTGATGGCAATGTAAATAATGGCTTGCCAGGGAGTGGATTGTTGTCTGATTTTGAATTTGCTATAACTGAACCTTCGGGCGATAGTTTAAAAATGAAAGGACTTAAGCATAATTCTGAAATAATCTTGGTCCGCGCTACCGAAACAGAGACTCAAGCTTTTCTTAATAAACGCATTCAGCAAGTACTACAGCATACAGCAAATTACCTTGGTTCTTACAAAGGTTACAGGCTCACTTTACCCAATAAAACCGTAATACCTATGGTTTTAGATATTCCATATAAAACGATAGCTTTCCAGTACCTTGACCGTGATGGAAATACAATCCAGATCCCTTTTACTTCTTATACCTTTACTATTGAAGGGATTGCGCTAAAAGATCCCATTAAGATCTTTGAATATGAAATCAATAAGTTAATCTGGGATGACAGTAACAATACATATTATGTGCCTTTTGAGAACAAGGCAATAATTACCGGTACTAATGAAACTTACATTTTTAAACCGTCTACTCCCTTGTATAGTTTACTTGGTAAAAAGCTTGTAGCAGTGACTATACCTTCTGAGGCAGGTAATGATCCACTGCCTGGTCAATCGGAAGAATTTACTCAAGCGTATAAATTTGCAGCCCAACAAATGTATGAAGGAGAATATCGTCTTACATTAAGTCAGATAAAATTTACCTTTGTACCAAACACTGATCGTATGGTAATAACACTGTTGGTAACACAACCAACAAGTAGTGGAGGTGTACAGGCATTTGAGGCGATGTATACATATTCCTACCAGGTGCGTGCTGAAGGAATTTTGAAATTCAAATTAGAAAGTACAGACCAAAACGCAAGTGCGCTTTATGCTGATATGATCGGAGTATTGAATCATTTCGATAATGATACTTTTATTATAGAGTATGTAGGTGGGGATTTTAATTTAATAGGTGGATTTTTCAGTATAGAGGAGCCAGGTTTTCATTTTGGTGGTCATTTACAGAAATAAAAAGGGAGAATTTAAATTTACGCTTAATGAAAAGCTTGGTAGTTACAATACGTTCTTTGTTCATCTCATTATTCATTGTTCTTGCTGGCTGTTCCAGTGAGGATGATAAAAATGATTTAGTAAACAATGAAATATTTAAAAAATTGAAAGGTACGTGGCAGGCAACATTGATTGAAAAGGATAATATCACGCAGAACACATCTGAACACTTTATACTTGGTATTTCAGAATCCAAAGTACAAGAAAGACTTTCTTATACGATAGAAAATAATTCTTACAACTCTATCTGGCCTTCAAATATCGGCATGTTTTTTCTCCATTCCCAAAGGCCTTCGGGTTCAATGACCAGGGATGATGGAGTTGTAATTGATTATTCAATTGCTGAGAAATCGTTGATCATGTACTTTAGGCACAGTGATAGCGCCGAAGGTGGTAGAGTTAAAGGAATCGGCGGAAATTGGAAATTCACTTTTATAAGAGTAGGAGATTAAGGGTTTAGAATTCTTACACTGCATGTTGCATGGTGTCCTTAAACTGCTCGGGAGTTTGTTTTGTGTGTTTTTTGAAAAAACGAATAAAATAGGAAGGATCGCTGAAGTTTAATTGGGTAGCAACCTGGTTCACGTTTAAATCAGAATAGGAGAATAGCCTTTTTGCCTCGAGAATAAGCCGTTGGGAGATCATATCAGTAAGAGTCTTTCCCAATGTTTGCTTGCATAATGAATTGAGGTAAGAAGCAGAAAGATTCATTAGCTCTGCATACTGGCTTGGTTGCTTTAGTTTTAAGTAGTGTTTTTCTATAAGTTGTTCAAGCTTCCGTATTTTGTATGAATTTCCATTTACTAAATCTTTTGCTTCTTGCGTTGGATAAATAGCACTCAACTTAAGCAGGATTATTTCAAGATAGTTTCTGAGAATGCGTAGGTCTGTTTTCGCAGACTTTGCAAATTCTTTGAGCATCTGTTTCATTATAAAATCGATAACGTTTTTTGTGTCGTCATCAACAATAAGATGTGGATTGGCACTAAGTGAATGAAAGAATGGAAACGCGAGCAAGTTACTCTCCTGTGATTGCATTTTATAAAATGCGGGAAGAAAGAAAATAATATACCCTTCAGTTCCTTCTTTTAAATTCCAGGAGTGTACTTGGCCTGGAGTCATCAGGAAAAAGCTTCCAGCGTAGATTGTATATGCTTTAAAGTCGATAGTATGTTCACCACCGCCGTTTTTAATATAGAGCAGCAAATAGAAGTCGTGGTTGTGTGGCTTACTGACAAATTTATGATTCCGTAAGTGTGTCTCCAGTTTCTCTATATAAAAAGAGCTCTCTTGTGCCTTCTTACTAAATGCGTCTAAATGAAATAAGGGAGCCTCTCTTTTTTTTGCCATGCTAAGACTTGGATAAATACTGCCCCAAAATAATTAGAAATACAGTGATGAGTAACGATTTCAAGAAAAACACTTTTTAAAGGAAAAGACCATTTATTCCTAGAATATCGTTTTTACGTTAGTTCCTTCCATTCGCCGCATATGAAAAAAGGCAGGTTGTTTACTACCTGCCTTTCCTGCCATTATATAAACTCCTTATTCGATCTTCATGTCGTAGCCATTAGCATTCTGAAGCTTAACGTGCCATGTCTTTTGGGGCCCGCCTTCATCAACTGTAAGTGTAAGATAAGAATTATTGTTGCTGTAGTCCTTCACCTCATACTTAAAGGGAGATTCAGCATTGTACTTCTCGTCGTTGTCATCATAGGTTATAGAAACACGTGCACCTGGAAGCGCATTCATAAATACACGCGGATAGGACATGCCATTAGCCTTCACCTTTTTCACATGAATCGTTCTTCCATCGTTGATGCTAATTACTCCATTACTAAACGTTGCGGATAATTGTGCAGGCGTTGAAGTAACAGTGGTAGTTGTAACCGTTGATGAAGAAGCACTTTGTTCAGCAGATGAAGTACTCTGAGCAACAGGAGCATCTTCACTGCAACCCTTCATTTTAAATACCCGTTCGCCTTTCTTATTTTTTTGAATTGCATATAAGCAGTGTGTGCCCTGACGAATGCCGTTTTTCTTTATCTCTTTCGCCCCGTTTTGAAATACGATGCGAAATGCTACAGGTACTTCTTTCACGTTCTCAGCGACTACTCTTGATGACGGACCAATATTCTTTTGCTCTCCGTTGAGGTAAAGCGTAAAATTTTCACCATCCTCTGAATATACTGTTACTGATCCAGGGCCAGGGTCCTGTGCCTTAACAGTGAACACAGAAATTGTTAAATAGCATACAAGACACAATGTTCTTAATAACATAATAGTGGGGTTTAATTCAATTTATAATGATTTGATATAATGAGCTGATTCTTTTAAGTACTAAGCAGCCATACACAACAAGTATACCAAAATTTAAAACGAAGATTAAAAGAACTTTCTTCTTAACTTCTTGTAATCTTACATATGTTATTTGAGTGTTCCGGAAGTTAAGGTTATTAAACCTATTACTTGCTCAATGAGTCCGGCTTACTTACCTACTTGGCGCTATATATTGGACAATGTCAATGCCCACCCCATTAGGGTCTTCAATAGCAAAGTGCCTGTCTCCCCAAGTTTCATTTCGTAGATCTATTTTAATTTCAACTCCTTTACTTTTTAATGCGTTATATATATTGTCAACATTGTCTACCTCTATCGTTAAATATATTCCCTGTCCTTGGAAGGGTTTGTGAAACAAGGGTTGTTGGCTTGGATGATCAGGAAGTAGAAAGCTTATTTCTGATTGACCATCGGGTGTGTGTAGCAGGAGATAGAAGTCGTTTTCGAATGTTACTTCAAAACCAAGTACATTGATATAGAAATCTTTTGTTTCTGAAATTTTCCTGGTGATAATACCTGCATTTAATTTCATAGTGATGTTTTTTTTTGTTGAACCTAATTGTGCATAAAGGTGTGATGTTATGGATAGTATCATAACAACAAGAACGTGTTTCATACTGTTAAATTAACGGTACAAACATGAGCATTAACAAAATTTAAGTATTGTAAAAAACGGACATCTTAACGCCCGAATGCTTTTGAAGGCGTGACACCGTAAAGGTCCTTAAATTCTTTAATAAAATGGGCCTGATCATAGTAGCCTGCATCAAAGAAAAGCTTATCCTTTTTAAGGCTTTCTCCTGATGGTTTTGCTTTAAGTATGTTTTGAAAGCGAACTACTTTGCTGAAGGTTTTTGGTGTATCGCCTATATAGTATTCAAAAAGCCTGCGAAGTTGCCTGGTGCTTATACCAGTGTCAATGTCTTTCTCAATATCAACTACGCCCTTCTTCTCGAGAATAATATTTATCGCTCCATAGAGCCGAACATCATTATTAAATGTAGTCTTGTTTACAAGATCTGTGAAATGAGCGTCAAGCAATTTTTTAATGTCGTTGTGGTCAACACTCCCATCAAAATTGTCTTGAATAAAGCCAGCCATTTCAGGAACCACTGCGCTTAGTTGTTCTGATTGATTGCTCAAGTCTTTTGCACTTAAGTTAAACAATTGAGAAAACATGGTAGGAAAAAAACGGATGCCTACATAATTAAATGCTCCTCTAAGCACAAAATCGGTGAACTTCTCACAAAAGCCCATTACAAAATTCTCGCGTGGTTTGTCAAGTTCAAAGAAGATGTCGATACATCCGTCTGCCACTACACGATAATTAAACGAATTGATAACAGGTTTTAATGTTTTCAGTTGCCAGTAGCAGGAAATAACTGATTGAAGACTTTTGTCAGGCGAAAATTCACAATAAGCAACATCATCGGTATATTGTTTTACCGTAGGCTGAACAGGTGTATAAAGCTTTTCTATGTTACCGATCGTTATCAAACGCTTGTGTTGTTTATTGTATAGAAAAGTAATTGTTTTAAATAGACTGGTAAAGGCTTTGCGCAAATATTTTAGTCATGCATCTCATTACCGTTACTCGTTGAGAATGTCGCGCTTGCCCCGCGTAATTGGCGCGTTCCCACCGCTTACAGAAGGATACGTCCAAATACTTTTGTATTAAATCTAATGAATAATACATGTATGAATAAGGAAGTGCTGTCAGAGTTTATAAAAGTAAATGCTGATTTCAATAATACTTTAAATATGTTTGAAGAAGAGCAGCTTTTTATGTCTCCGCAACCTGGCAGCTGGAGTGCGGCTGAAGTTGCAGAACATGTTGTCTTGTCTGACCAGGGGATGTATCGATTTATAACTGGTAATTCAGTACCAACAAAGCGAAAACCAGATGCTCACGTGAATGAGATCAGGGAGATGTTTTTAGATTTTTCATTCAAAATGAATTCTCCCGAATTCATCATCCCGAAAGGAATATTTACAAGTAAAAAAGAAATAGATGGTAATCTTGGAGAAATCGTCGCAATGCTGACAAAACAGATAGGCTCTATTGATCTTACTCAAACCTGTCTGGATATTGATATACCTGAATTTAAAGAATCAACTCGTCTTGAAATAGTACATTTTCTAATTGTTCATACTCAAAGACACCATCATCAACTTCAAAAGATTGAAGCAATAATTAAAGCTATGGTTAAGCATTAAAAGGGCATGCTGCTCTCAGTACCTTTACTGTTTCTTTCAATTTTCTGTAATAACTTAGCTACATGAAGAAAGGACGGGCAGTAAAAGGTGACAAAGCGTTGGAAGATTTTCTTACAGGAAAGTCAGATCATACTGTCAGCCTTTTTAAAGCCTTTATAACTGAATTTCAGAAAGTAGGAAGAGTAACTGTTCACCCGGCCAAAACGATGATTGGTATTGCTACTCCGCGCAGGCGTATTGCTTACGTTACGCAATTAGGAAAGAATTTTGTTCACGTCATTTTTCCGTTTAAACAACCCTACACCGGGAATGATTGCTTTCAAAAAATAGCACAAGTTCCGGGTGATGTAAAGCAATTCAACCATCATTTCAGGATGTATGACAAGGAAGACTTAAATTCTGAGATACTATCCTTTATGGAATTAGCATACCGCCTCGGAACTGAGGACAAATAATTTCACTTCCATTCAAGCTCCTTTCTGAAAAGTTGATTTGGTGCCATTGCCAAGACTATACCAAACCCACAATGAGGTTACGTATGCGTTAAAATGTAGGTTCCTTAGTTTGGTATTAATAGATCACCAGTGGCGGTTCAGAGCAGGTTCTATGGATAATCAGTGCAAAAACGGTGAAAATAGCGGATAAATAGGGTTTTTGACCGTAAAAAGGCCCATTATCCCTATCACAACCGAACAAACACCCTATCACCACCGTCTCACCATGAAGGCTGCTCGGATGCGTCATAGTAGCTACTCGGAGCCTCCTGGGTTATAAAATGTCCATCTTTCAGCCATCTCGGTTCGCTTAGACGTTAGTAAGGGTTTTTTTCAAAAAAAACGTCAGTTATATTGGAAAGAAACTATAAATGATGGCAGATAAGGCCACTATCCACGATATAGCTCGGGAGCTTAAAATTGCCGCGTCCACTGTTTCAAGGGCATTAAACGGTAGTCCGAGGATTAGTCAGCAGACGAAGGATTCCGTATTGTCTGTCGCCAAACAACTCAATTATCAGCCTCATAAGCTTGCTGCAGCGCTGCGTAATGGCAGAAGTAATATTATTGGAATTATTGTTCCTACGGCAGACCGCAACTTCTTCGGGTCTATTGTAAGGGGCGTAGAAGAGGTGGCTATGAATGCCAACTATCAGGTTATTATCTGTCAGACGTATGAAAATCCCGCTAAGGAAGCCGCCGCTGTTGAGGCATTAATAAATTCGCGGGTGGATGGTATCATAACATCATTCTCGAAGAACACGGTTAACTTTGATCATTTTCTGAAAGCAAAGCGTCAGGGAATCCCTGTTATCTCTTTCGATAGAACCAATGATGACCTGGATATCAGCAAAGTTCTGATCGATGATTTTAAGGGTGCTTACAAGGCTACTGAGCACCTCATACAGCAAGGTTGTAAGAGAATAGGGCACTTTACAAGTTTTCAGAACGTCAGTATCTATAAAGAAAGACGCCGCGGTTACCTCGCCGCGTTGGAACACTATAGTCTTCCGCTTGTCAATGAGCTGATTGTTGAGAGCAATATGCAGCTTGAAGATGGAAGGAGATCGATGCAGAAATTATTGGATGAAAGAATATCTGTCGATGGTGTTTTTTCTTCGAGTGATCTTGGGGCGATGGGCGCGCTGCAGGTTTTAAAGGAGCATGGCATTCGTGTTCCTGATGAGGTTGCCATTGTAGGCTTCAGCAACGATCCGTTTACCCTTTTCAGCGATCCGCCTATTTCTTCTGTCGACCAGCATTGTTTACGTATGGGAAATATTGCATGCGAAATATTTCTTGATGAGGTGAAGCTCAATGGCCAAGCAGAATTTTCTCCAAGAAAGGTTGTGTTGATGCCCGAATTGATTGTCAGAGGTTCTTCATTAAGAACCAGCAGTTAGTCATTTAAAAATAAATACTCCCGTTGTAGGGGTGACGCTAAATGGTTACGTCTCCTATAAAACCATTGTGCATATTTTGGGTTAAGGCAATGGGAATGGGAGGTTGGTCCGGGCTTCGTACAAAGTACTGGTTTAGTTTGGGTAAAATTATTCGGACAACCTCCCATTTTACTTTTTAACTTAGGCATAAAGAAGATTACATTAAATACTGTAGCACATAGGATCACCGTGAAAAATGAATACGATGAAAAGAATTTTGTTTTTAGCTCCCTTTTTCGCCCTGCTTTCTTTTATTGCCGTTAAAAAGTTTAATACAACCAAAAGCTTCCAGGTTGTTCAGCAACACATGGAAAACCGGTTGAAGAATTATCATGATACCTTAAAATTTCCGCGTTCTGTTAAAGCGGGCGCCTTGCACAGCGTTCCCTCGCAGGATTGGACCAGTGGGTTTTATCCGGGAATACTTTGGTATATGTTTGAATATACGAAAGATAAAAAATGGGAGCAGGCCGCACGCACGTGGACTGCCTCAATGGAGAAGGAGAAATTCAATACCCGCACTCACGACCTCGGCTTTATGTTGTATTGTCCTTACGGGAATGGTCTTCGGTTAACCAATGATCAGAAGTATAAAGAAGTATTGTTGCAGGGAGCGCGCTCGTTGTCCAAACGCTACAATGCAAAGGCAGGCGTTATAAAATCATGGGATCACGGCAAATGGCAATTCCCCGTTATTATTGATAACATGATGAACCTGGAGTTGTTGTTTTGGGCAACAAAGGTAAGTGGCGATTCCAGCTTTTATAAGATTGCAGTTACACACGCAAATACAACCCTTAAAAATCATTTTCGTGCCGATAACAGTAGCTACCATGTGGTAGATTACGATACCCTTACGGGGAAAGTATTATCGCGGGTAACGCATCAAGGCGCTGCGGATGAGTCAGCATGGGCGAGGGGGCAAGCCTGGGGTATGTATGGCTATACCGTTACCTACCGCGAAACAAAAGATAAACGCTTCCTTGATCAGGCCGTGAAGATTGCCGATTTCTTTCTCAGTCATCCCAACCTTCCGAAAGACAAAATTCCATACTGGGATTTCAATGCACCTAAAATTCCCAACGAAGAAAGAGATGCTTCTGCGGCAGCTATTCTTGCTTCAGGTTTGCTGGAGTTAAGCGATTATGTAAAGGATGGTAAGAAGTACAACTCCGCTGCAGAACAAATTCTTGCAAGCTTAAGCAGTGATGCTTATCTGGCAAAGCCAGGCACTAATCACGACTTTATTTTGATGCACTGCACCGGTCACAAGCCCGCCAAATCAGAAATTGATGTTCCGCTTATTTATGGCGATTACTATTATATAGAAGCACTGCTTCGTTATAGAAACAAGTTTGAAACAAAGGTTAAGTCATGAGATTGATTTCGTCTTTACTTTCTGTAAGTATACTCCTGTTTCTTGCCTCCTGTGGTCAACCTTCTGTAAAGAAAGAAATTTCAGTTAAGAATACGCTTGACTTCGATCGCCAGGAGGTGGTAGCCATAAAGTTGGCAGACGTGGGAGTAAAGGAACATACCCACTGGGTTGCTAAATCGGGCAATGAACAGTTGTTAAGTCAGCTTGTAGATACAGATGCGGATTCAGTAGCCGATGAGCTTATTTTTCTTGCTTCGCTTAAAGCAGGGGAAACGAAAACTTTTGAGATAGAAACAACAGCTAACAAAACTGATGTAAAGTCGGAAGTAAGTACGTATTCAAGGTTTGTTCCTGAACGTACTGACGACTACGCGTGGGAGAATGATCTTGTTGCTTTCAGAACTTACGGGCCAGAAGCGCAACGTATGGCAGAGGCGGGCGAAAAGGCAGGAACATTATCAAGTGGTTTGGATTGCTGGCTCAAGCGGGTTAATTATCCTGTTATTGATAAATGGTATAAGAAGAATGCAGAAGGAGGATCGTACCATAAAGATGACGGAGAAGGATATGACCCTTACCACGTAGGGATTAGTCGCGGCTGTGGTGGCATTGGCGTATGGAAGAACGACTCCCTTTATGTATCCAGGAATTTTGTGTCGTGGAAGAAAATAGCGGATGGACCTGTGCGTAATATCTTTGAACTAACTTATGCACCCTGGCAGGCTGATGGCATTTCTATTAACGAAACAAAACGAATTACCATTGACCTGGGAAACCAGTTGTATAAGGTTGAGGATATGATTAATGCTTCAGGTAGTTTGCCCAACGTTGCCATTGGAATCACGCTTCATGATGCAAAAGGCAGAACCCATGCCGATACAGTTAAAGGTACGTTCAGCTATTGGGAACCTATAGACGATTCAGAAATAGGTACTGGTGTTGTTGTTGATCCAATCCAAATTATTGGGCATAGCGATTACAGAACCCGTAAAAAAGATCTCAGCCAGCTCTACATTATGACAAAGCCTGAAAATAAAGTTACATACTATACAGGTTTTGCCTGGAAGAAAGCAGGGTATATACAAAGCGAAAGCGAATGGAATGATTACCTTGGGCGCTTTGCTCAGCGTATTGCTACTCCGTTAGTGGTTACTATTCAGTGATGATAAGGGCTTGGATTGTCATACTGTTGTTCTTTTTAGTTTCAGCTGAAGGTTTAGCACAAATTTCATACAGGAACAAGGTAATTGCCGTTCTTCAGGATCAGATACTTGCAGAAGCAACGTGGGCCTTGCAACAGCAACCTGTTACAGTAACGGCATCACATTCACCACGCAGTGCGGGTACCCAACACGACTTCTATTCAGAGGGAGATTACTGGTGGCCCGATTCTAGCAATATTGATGGTCCGTATGTACAACGCGATGGGATGACAAATCCTGATAATTTCGTTGATCATCGCTTGGCCATGATTCGCTTCAGCAGAATTATAGGCGCCCTTACCTCAGCTTATGTCATTACAAAAGATAATAAATATGTGCTTCATGCCTTAAAACATCTCCGTGCCTGGTTTATTGATGCAGAAACATTTATGACTCCGCATTTATTATATGCCCAGGCCATTAAAGGAAGAGTTACCGGTAGGGGTATCGGTATCATTGATACTATTCATCTGATGGAAGTAGCTCAAGGGGTACTGGTAATGAGTAAGTCCTCTGCTTTTGATAGGGAGACAAGACAAGGAGTTGTGACCTGGTTTTCAAAATACCTGGAATGGCTCACTACCCATCAGTATGGCAAAGACGAAATGAATGCAAAGAATAATCACGGTACATGCTGGGTAATGCAGGTTGCATCTTTTGCCAGGCTAACAGAAAACAAACAGATACTGGACTTTTGTCGCGAGCGCTATAAAGGTGTTTTACTGCCCGATCAAATGGCGAAAGACGGTAGTTTTCCTTTAGAGCTTAAGCGTACTAAACCTTACGGTTACTCCATTTTCAATTTAGATGCGATGACAGTGATCTGCCAGATCCTTTCTGATTCAAAAGATAATTTATGGGAGTATCGGACAGCAGATGGAAAGTCAATCAGGAAGGGAATAAACTTTCTCTTTCCTTATCTGAAAGATAAATCGACATGGCCGTATGCAAAAGATGTAATGTATTGGGATAATTGGCCAGTTGCACACCCTGCCCTATTATTTGGAGCAGCCGCATTTAATGAAAAGGAGTGGCTTCGCACCTGGGAGCAGATGGATCATAAACCTGAAGTTGAAGAAGTCCTGAGAAACCTCCCGATAAGAAACCCTTTGATCTGGTTGAATTAATTTGTTTTAGCTAAATGGATAACAACACAATTATAAAGTTGAACATAATAATGAAGCGAACCCTTTCTTTTATAATTGTTATTACTGCGTTGTGCTCGGTGGCGTTTGGCCAGCAAAATATTCGCCTTAATGACCATTGGCAATTTTTGAAGCAAGACCTGGGCGGTATCTGGGAGGCGGTTCGCCCCGTAGGAAAGGGAGCACCCGAAAGTGTGCCTCTCTGGGATTCTGTTTCCTTGCCTCATTGTGTTAACGCTATTGATGCCGTTGATCCTGATATTAATTATTATCAGGGACCTGCCTGGTACAGAACATCGTTATCGGTTAACAATCCTTACGTTAATGGCCGCACCCTGCTTCACTTTGAAGGAGCCGGACAAAAAACACAGGTATATATTTATACAACAAAAGTAGGAGAGCACGTAGGTGGCTATGATGAATGGACAGTAGACATCACCGATGCTGTTGCTGCATTCCAGAAAACTGAGGCTTATCAAAAGCAGTTTAAGGGAAAAATTCCTTTGTCCATACGTACAGACAACTCTCGTGATTTGGAAATGATCCCATCTGATTTGTCTGACTTCAATTTGTATGGTGGTATCTATCGCTACCTTAATCTGGTATACACACCTTCCGTTTATCCTGATAAGATCTTTGCATTTGCACAAACGGACAAGGATGGAAAGACGGGTAGCATTAACGTGAAGGCGCGCTTCGCTAATCCGGCTAATGTTTCAAAAGCCGATGTTTCTGTTACATTAATAGATCCGTCAGGAAAAGTAGTGAAACAACAGAACGTTGCCTTGAGTTCGATATCAGGTACACAAGAGCTGGTATCCTTTGATCTTAAGAAGCCAGTGTTGTGGTCTACTACACTTCCAAAGTTATATACCGTACAGATATCTTTTAAGGTAGGAGAAACAGAAAGTACGTATACCGAAAAGGTTGGTTTTCGAAATTTTGTATTCGTAGAAAAGGGCCCCTTCATGCTCAATGGCAAAAGACTTTTGCTGAGGGGCACGCACCGTCATGAAGATCATGCAGGCGTAGGTGCCGCAATGACGGAGGAGATGATCAGTAAAGAGATGGTGATGATGAAAGAGATGGGTGTAAACTTTATCAGGCTTGGCCATTATCAGCAATCGCGGATTGTGTTAAACCTTTGTGATAGCCTCGGTATTCTTGTGTGGGAAGAAATTCCATGGTGCAGGGGAGGACTTGGTGGTGATGTATATAAAGCTCAGGCACGTACCATGCTCGCAAACATGATCGAGCAACACTACAACCATCCTTCCATTATTATATGGGGACTTGGAAATGAAAACGACTGGCCGGGAGATTTTCCGGAATTTGATAAAGAGAAGATCAGGACGTTTATGAAGGAGCTTAATGATCTTTCTCATCAGCTTGATCCCTCAAGAAAAACAGCCATACGCCGATGCGATTTTTGTAAAGACATTGTTGATGTGTATTCACCTTCCATCTGGGCTGGTTGGTATCGCGGAATTTACACGGAATACAAATCAGTTTCAGAAGCCGAAAAAGACAAGGTAAAACACTTTATCCATGTAGAATGGGGAGGTGATAGCCACGCCAGGCGACACTCAGAAAATCCAGATCAGATACTAAGTAAAGTGTTGACAGGTAAAGGTGCAGACGAACGTGCGGGTGATGCTTCGTTGTTTGGTGGCTCTGCCCGTGTATCTAAAGATGGCGATTGGAGTGAATCTTACATCTGCAATCTTATTGACTGGCATTTAAAAGAACAGGAAACCATGCCCTGGTTAACAGGTACTGCTTACTGGCCTTTCAAAGATTTTTCTACACCTGTTCGTCCTGACAATCCTGTTCCTTACATGAATCAGAAAGGAGTAGTAGAAAGAGACTTTACCAAGAAAGAGTCGTATTATGTTTTTCAATCATGGTGGACGGAAAAACCCATGGTCCATATTTATGGGCACAGTTGGCCGGTACGTTGGGGAGAAAAAGACGAAGAGAAGATGGTAAAGGTATATTCCAATTGCGATGAAGTAGAGTTGTTTCTGAATGGAAAGTCTTTTGGTATTAAAAAGAGAAACAGCCAGGATTTTCCCGCAGCAGGTTTGCGATGGTTATTAAGGTTTAATGAAGGCGAGAACAAAATAAATGTTGTGGCTAGGAAGGGTAAGATTAAGGTAGAGGATGAAATAACTTTTATTTATCAGATTGAGAAATGGGATCGGCCTTCGCAACTTGTAATTGAAAAGGTTGGGGAGGATAATGGAATCACTACAATTCAGGCAAAAGTAATCGATAAAAAAGGCGTGCTCTGCCTGGATGCTATGAATTTTGTGAGATTTTCAATAACTGGTGATGGAGAACTAATAGACAATCAAGGCACATCTTCAGGTTCTAATTATGTGCAACTTTACAACGGCCGCGCTATAATAAAAGTAAGAAGTAAAGGAAAAAGTGTAATAAGTGTAAGGGGTGAAGATTTATTAACTGCATTTATAACGTTGTAACACTATTTATTGCGATAAGATATCTTAAAGCTTTTACAGAATTTCGAAAAAAGCCACGTTTATCTGCGTTTGAGGTCGACGAATACGTTAAGGGTATTATTCATTAACTGGTTTTAATTTTTTTTTAATGTCCTTACTAATTCTTGTAAGGTATGCAATGGTTTTCGACGTCTTACTAATTGAAATACTGGTAAGCTTGTATGCTTCCTTATTAAGGGAGTATCAGGTACTGCTATAAATACCTGGAGGCTTTTTAATTATCTAAACTCAAACCATTCATGAAAAAATTGTACAAGAAAAAGCTTTGTCAGTTATTGGCTCTGCTACTGATAGTGGTGGGGATCTCCAATAGCGCACGAGCGCAGACGACCGTAACAGGGCGTGTCACTTCCCCTGATGGAGTAGACCCAATTCCAGGGGTAAACGTTGTTGTAAAAGGTTCTACCATAGGTACCATTACAGATGTTGAAGGAAAGTTCTCCATTTCTGTCCCTGCTGATGGTGTACTTGTTTTCAGTTACATTGGCCACGTAACGGAAGAAATCCCTGTTGGAGACAGAACTGTTGTAGATATTTCACTAACCCCAGATATTCAAACATTAAACGAAGTTGTTGTTGTAGGTTACGGTACCCAGGAAAAAGTTAACGTTACGGGTGCTGTTTCTGCTGTAAAGATAGATGAGAAGATCACAGGCCGCGCTTTAACTAACGTTTCTTCTGGACTTACAGGTCTTGTTCCGGGCTTAACTGCTACTCAGTCTTCGGGTATGGCAGGTAATAACAATGCCTCACTACTCATCCGCGGTCTCGGTTCCGTGAATAATAGCGGGCCACTTATTGTCGTAGATGGTATGCCTGATGTAGACATTAACCGCTTAAACTTTAATGATATTGAGAGCATTTCGGTACTCAAAGATGCAGCATCAGCTTCCGTATATGGTTCACGTGGTGCTAACGGTGTTGTACTGATTACTACAAAATCAGGAAAAGGAATGCAAAAGACACAGATTAATTATACTGGCTCCTATGCTATTGAAGAGCCAGTAAAGTCTTATGATTTCTTAGCCAACTACCCGCGTACGCTTACCCTTCATCAGCGTGCTGCAGCCGTAAATACCCTTCCATCGAACTTTATCTTTAAAAATGGTACCATAGATCAATGGATGGCCATGGGGATGGTTGATCCATTACGTTTTCCTAATACTGACTGGTGGGATATCATTGTGCGTGATGGAAAGATCATGAATCATAACTTATCAGCATCAGGTGGAAACGATAAATCGAATTTCTTTATTTCAGTTGGATACCTCGATCAGGACGGTATACAAATCAACAACGACTTCTCTCGCTACAACACCAGGTTTAATTACGATTATAAGCTTCGCGAGAACATGAACGTGGGGATCAGGTTCAATGGTAACTGGTCAAAGTTCACATATTCACTTGAAGATGGTTTTACAGATGATGATCCAACCAATACAGCAGGTTTTGATATGCAGTACGCTATTCCTGGTATTACTCCCTACAATCCTGTGTCTGGTTACTACGGCGGCGTAATGTCTTACGGTGAAGATGTTCAGGCATATAATCCGTATTCGGTTTACATGAATAACATTAATGAGCAAAATCGCCAGGAGATAAATCCTAATATTTTCATTGACTGGTCACCTATAAAAGGACTAACAGCTCGCCTTGACTATGCATTAAATTACTACAATCAGTTTCGCTACCTAGCTCCAATGCCCAACCGTGCTTATAATTTTCAGGCGAATGCATTTGGTTCAAGGGTTTATGTAGGAGACAATGCAGGTATTGCAAACTATACCAACACTGGTTATAAGACGCAATTGCAAGGCCGAATTAGTTACAACACGAAATTGGCTGAGAATCATAATTTATCTGCTTTAGTAGTTTACAGTGAGGAGTATTGGTATAACCGTTATCAATTAACATCAAGGAATGACAGACTTCATCCATCTCTTCATGAAATAGACGCAGCCCTTCCTCAGGTTCAGGTTACAGAAGGTAATTCAAATGAAGAAGGTCTTCGGTCATACATCGGTCGTATAAATTATTCTGCTTTTGATAAGTATCTATTAGAAGCAAGCTTCCGTTACGATGGATCATCTAAATTCTTAAAAGGACACCAGTACGGATTCTTTCCTTCTGTTGCTGTAGGCTGGCGCTTTTCAGAAGAAAACTTTATGGCTAGTGAAGGATGGCTTAGCAACGGGAAACTTCGCGCTTCTTTTGGTGGCTTAGGTAACAACAGTGGTGTTCAACGGTATGAGCAACAAGATGTTCTTTCAGGAGGCCATTATATGAATGGTAGTTATGTAACAAAAGGCTTGGTATATAGGAAAATGATCAATGAAGATCTTACTTGGGAAGAGACACAAGTGTTAAACGTCGGACTTGAGCTCGGTTTCCTTAACAACCGTCTTACTACAGAATTTGACTTCTATGATAGAAAGACAAAGGGAATGCTTCTCCCTTCTCAAATGTCTGTTTTCCTGGGAGGCGCATACGATGCACCTCGTGCTAACATAGGAGATATGCGCAACAGAGGTATAGAAGGTAATTTTACGTGGCGTGATCAAATAGGAGAAATTTCTTATTCTGTTAATTTGAATGCTTCGTATAATGCAAACACCATTGAAAACTGGAGTGAGTTTGTGGGAAGAGGAACTACTTACTCTGGTAATAATATTTTTGTTGGAATGCCTTATAACTATGTGTACAGCTATGTTGCCAGTGGTATAGCGCAAACCTGGCAAGACGTTTATAACGCTACTCCTCAGGGGGCGTCTCCTGGCGATATCTTACGCGAGGATTTAAATGGTGATGGTAGAATTGATGGTAATGACAGAAAGGCGTATAAGAATGTACAACGCGACAGACCAACAACAAACTTTGGTTTAACTGGTAACGTTGCATGGAGAGGATTTGATCTTACCTTCTTACTTCAAGGCGCTACAGGACGAAAAGATCATTGGTTGAATAATTACAACAACGTAAGTTTTCCAACGCAACGTTATGCTTCAACATGGGACCATTGGAATAATCCATGGAACTGGGATAACAGAAATGGTGAGTGGCCTCGTTTAAGTGGTAACGCAAACAGAGAGGAGTCTACTTTCTGGCTGGATGACATGAGTTACCTGCGTGTGAAAAACATTCAACTTGGATATAGAATTCCTTCAAATGTGCTTAGCAGAATTCGTGTGGCCAATGCGAGGATTTATGCTTCAGCGGAAAACATCGCGACAATTACAGGATACCGTGGTCTTGATCCTGAAAAAATAGGCAATAGAAGTGATGCCTATCCTTTGACCAAATCTTATGCTATTGGAATTAACATTGGTATCTAAAGATCACTTTTAAGTATGAAAAAATTAATTTTTAATATAGGAGTATTTGCTACATTAAGTACGCTAATGCTCTTTCCTGCTTCTTGTTCAGAAGACCTTCTCGATCAAAAACCTACGACAGAGCCTTTGGTTGAAGTTTTCTGGAAAAATGAAAATGATGCTGCGGCTGCCTTAATGGGTGCATACTCAAGTGTAAGGCCTCTTTTTGACCGTGATTATTATTTTGATGGCCACGGAGAGTATACGCGCGTAAGAGGTACAAGCGCAACAGATGGTAATCTCCGGTTAGGAGATGCTTATCATAATGGCAACTATAACCCATCAGGTTATGGTTCTTCATTTGACAAGTATTTCCGATACCTTTACGGAGGTGTAAACCGAACCAATTATGTTATTGAAAACACACGGAAGTTGTTGACAACAACTTCTAATGCAGAGGTAAGAAAAAGACTTGAAACCATCGTTGGAGAGGCTCGTCTACTAAGGGGTATGGTGTACTTTCGTCTTATCTCCATGTGGGGTGATGTGCCTTATATCAATAAGGTAGTTAATGATAATGATGAGGTGGCATCCATTGAACGCACTCCCATTGCTGTAGTGAAAGATTCTATCATGGCAGACTTTACGTATGCTTTTGACAAGCTTCCGGAAAAAAAACCTGGTATCGGTCGTGCAGGAAAACCTGCAGCCTTGGCGTTCAGAGGTAAGCTACAGCTTTATTGGGCTTCATGGAAGAGATTTGGATGGCCCGAGTTGGAGGGATTTACGCAAGATGATGCTGCAGCAGTTACTGCGTATACAAATGCGGCAGCTGATTTTAAAGCTGTAATTGATAACTATGGTTTAATATTGTTTAGAGGCGGCACTCCTGGTGACATGGACAGGTCGGGTGAACCAGATACTTTACCAAACTACTATCATTTGTTTCTCCCTGCTGCAAATGGCGATGCTGAATTTATTATGAATTTTGCACATGGAGGAACAGGTACAAGTCAGGGAGAGGAGTTAATGCGGGATTTTTCAGGACGTTCTCATGAAAGCTCCCAGTGTTGGGTTTCTCCCCGCTACGAAATAGCAGACCGTTATCAATTAACTACTACAGGTGAGTTTGCACCTAAATTGGTTCCAATGAACCCTACAACAAATGCGGCTGCAAGAACAACTATTAATTCGGCTGTAAATCCTCTGTCCTATGCAAATAGAGACTACAGAATGAAATCCTCCATTCAATGGGATTACGAAATGAGTATAGGTATGGCCTCACTTCAATCAACAGGTTTTGTACCATTTATTTATAATACATGGAATCAGAAGGTGGCCATTAATGGAGTAACTTATACAACTTATAATACAGACGGGTCTAACTCTGGTTATGTATTTAGAAAATTCGTACGGAACTATGCAGGGCAAGGACGTAGCGATGGTGATTTTGCATGGCCTGTTATGAGACTGGCAGACGTTTACCTGATGTATGCTGAAGCAACAAATGCTGTTCTTGGTCCCCAGGCTGATGCAATTGACCTGGTTAATAAAATCCGCCATCGTGGTAATCTTCCTCCGCTTACTGCTGCAATGACTGCAAGCCCTGAAGCACTCTTTTCTGCGATAGAACAGGAACGCATCATAGAGCTTGTTGCTGAAGGACATCGTGGTTTTGATTTGCGAAGATGGAGAGCGTTGGAAAGAGTTTGGGGACCACCAAACGGAAATGGTATTCAAACAAGAGATACCCATGGTGCAAACCGCGATGTGTACTATCGCAATACAGTTGAGCTTACATATCAGCAGAATTATATATTCCGTATTCCGCCAGGCGAACGTGATCGCAATAGCAATTTAACGCAGAATAAGCCTTGGTTGTAATTTTTAAACTGAGAACTCAAATATGAAAAAGTATTTTAAGATATCGTTAATAGTAGCACTTGTTCTGGTTTTATCAACAAGATGCTCTGATGATCTTCCTATTGATGAAGATGGCCTATTGATAACCAGGAGGTCAGAATGTTATGTAAGTAGTTTCGAATTACTAGGTACAGATTTTCAAACCGTAAGAACAAAAGCTGCGGCTATAGACACAACGGCTCAAACAATTAATGTAGAAGTTGCTTTTGGTACGGATCTAAAGAACCTCTACCCTCAGTTTACGTTGGTAACGGATGCAAAACTGGATCCTAAGATCACAGGAAAGGTTGATTTCTCAGACCTTGCAAATCCTAAACAATACACAGTTATATCAGGAAACCGTAAAGTGAGAAAGACTTATACTGTCTATATCACGGTACAACCTTAAACTTTAAAGTTATGACATTAAAAAATATAGGTTTTCTAGTAACGATTGTAGGTATGTTATTCGTTGTTCTCACAGGTTGTGAGGATGATGAATATTCACTACCCCAACCAAAAAATGAATTTCAGAATGATTGTATAAAGAGAACAATTGGTCCAAACCTCGTTGGTAACAGAATCGAGTTTGCTTATGCAATGGCACTACCTCCTGATCTGGGAGCTCTGGCCTCTGCACAGGTTGAAGCTTCTATTCCTGGTGCTGCGAATACAAGGTTTGATAACCTCGCTTATTATACAGCAGGCAATGGTGCTGATGTAGGCATTGAGGTTGCTTCTCCTTCCAGCACAGAAGGTAACTTTACAAACGTTACGTTCACCAGAGATACATTTGCTACAACATTGCGTTACTATTATGTTATTCCGGAGGAAGCTCGTGGCCAGTCGGTAAGCTTCACGTTTTCTGCGAAGGATTCTAACGGAAAAACTGTGAAATATGACATGGGGCCATACGAGATTTCAAATATGGACATGGCATTGGATAGAGCAGTAAATGGAACAGCTATGTACATTTCTGTAGCGGATATGGCAGTATATGATGCAGCACAGGCAGCAACCATGCCTGATAAAATTGATGTTGTATACTTATATAGAAGTATCGGTGGCAAAAACTTCAATCACGCATTAGTTGCTCCTGCAGCAGATCCTGTTTATCTTCCTGGAGTAACGTTACCTGCAGGTGTAGATAACAATACAAAGATTATTGAAACGCTGAACCTTCGTGACCAGCACCTCGCTCGTCTTCAATACGGGGTGTATGTTGATGAGGTAGATTTTAGAAATCTTAATTTATCTACTGCATCTAATTTTGCAATTAACCTTAAAGCTGAAAGCGGCGCATGGGTAGAAACTGAAGACGGTAAATATCGTGCATATATTTATGTGAACTCAGTAAATGCAAATGGTTCTGCTGTAATTAGCATGAAGAGATTAACGATGTTTTAATTTTTGATACTTTACATGAGTGGCCATTGGATGTTCTCCAATGGCCATTATTTTTATAAGGCCCTCCGATTTTAGTTCTGAACTAACACTTCTACTCATGCGAATATCCATGCCGCTATTCATTATTTGTTTAGTTGTTCTATTTACTACGAACAGGATATGTGCACAAAAAATTATTCATCCAGGGCTTGACCAAACAAAGGAAGACCTGGAATACATGAAGAACCAGGTACTCAAGGGCGAGCAACCATGGAAGAATGCTTTTGACAAGCTAAAAGATGAAACTGATCTGAATTTTATTGTAACACCCTTTACACACGTGCTACGGGGGCCCTACGGTAAACCTAACTTCGGGGGTGATGACCTTTCGAAGGGAGCAAATATGGCTTATAATTGTGCTTTGCTGTGGTATATCACTGAGGATAAACGATACGCGAAAAAGGCAATTGAAGTAATCCACAAGTGGTCTACGATGCTATGGGATTTCGACTATAATGATGCAAAACTTCTTGCCGGATGGACAGGACACTTGCTCTGTAACGCCGCGGAGATTCTTCGGTATACAGAATCCGGATGGCAAAAAGAGAATACGGATGAGTTTGTTAATTTGCTTTTAGGTGTTTACTATCCTTTACTGCGTTTTTACTATACACAAGCAAACGGCAATTGGGATGGTGCTATCATTCACTCCATCATGGCGATTGGTGTATTCACGGATAACCGGCAAATGTTCGATAATGCGATAGATCATTTCCTGCATGCGCCTTTTAATGGCAGTGTATTTAAATATATATATCCCAGCGGACAGTGCCAGGAGAGTACAAGAGATCAGGGGCATGTTCAGCTTGGGCTAGGTGAATTTGCAGGCGCAGCACGTATAGCATATACGCAAGGTGTTGATCTTTTTACTATAGCAGACAACAGAATTGCGCTAGGCTTCGAATACACTGCTAGTTTTGTTCTTGGCAAAAAAAACCATGGCTACGGTCCAATCTCAGAAAGAGTAAAGGATGTTAGGGATAATTATGAGTATGTTTACCGTCACTATTCGGCGGAAGGGTTGGAGGTGCCTTACACTAAAGCTGCAGCTGATTTAATTCGTCCTAAAGCGTCACGAAGTATCCTTACAGCGCAACGTGCACCATCTTCGTATAGGAAAAGGAAGTCCGGTACTCCTAAACCTGGTAGAATAGCTTATCCGGCGGGAGCAATGGAAATCAGCGCTGCACACCCGCCAGAGTCCATAAAGGTGGCACCAGGAGAGTCTTTACAAAACGCATTGAACGAAGCCTCGGGTACTGGAAAATGGGTAATTGCAGGTGCAGGTATTCATACACTCTCAACAACTCTTAAGGTACCTTCAGGCGTAACGTTAGCTGGAGAAGGACTTCGGACAGTATTGTTCTTAGATCCTTCCTCTGGGATAAGAGATGCAATCGCGAACACTGATGACAATATGCATGACGTAACAATTCGTGATCTTGTTGTTGAGGGAGCCTTAAAAACAGAGATTCCGAGTGATCCAAACTCGTCGCGTTCTTATCGGAATGGAGCTAACAGAGGAGGAATAATTTTCCTCGCATCGAAAGAAGGCGGCATGAAAAACATTAGCTTCATCAACGTAACAGTCCAAAATTGTACTTATAATGGTGTACTTGTTAGCGGTGCTACTAATGTTAATGTCATCAATTGCGACCTCAACGAGAACGGTTCAAGTGTTGTTCCAGGACCAAAATTGCAGCATAACCTTTTACTTACCCACTGCTCAAACATTACTGTAAAAGATAGTAGGCTCGATACTTCACCATTTGGCTGTGGAGTTTCGATAAGTCAGAGTAAAGAGGGAATGATAACCAATTGCGAAATTGCACGAAACGGTTATTATGGCGTTCTGATTTCAGAGAGCCGTGACATTTCTATAACAGGCAACCTCATAGAAGCAAATGATCGCAGTGGTGTTATGACTGAGTTCCTTTACCATGGTTCAGATAACATCTCCGTTAAAAAAAACATAATTCATTATAATAACGGGTATGGCGTTGAATCGTATGGTGTAAAAGATATAAAAGCAGAAAGTAACACTTACGCTGGTAATGGCAAACATAAAGATCAGCAAAAGCTTAGTACTGAAAAGTACATTATAATGGAGTAATGATTTGATTAGGTTTTACTAAAAGGAATTCGATATGCAAAAGAAATGTTTACTTCTTCTTATTGTTAGTATGGGCTTACTGTCTGTTGTAACAGGACAGCAGCATAAAGCTCCTGATTTTTCAAAACTTCCTGGACATCCTAGAATACTATTGCTCAAGGATGAGGAGAAGATAATAAGAACAGCAATTTCGCAAAATCAAATTTGGGCCGCGATGGATCAAGCTATTTTTAAAGAATGTGACAAGATAATTGCGCTACCTCCTGTAGAACGAATTCAGATAGGGCGACGTCTTCTTGATAAATCGAGAGAATGCCTTCGTAGGGTTTTCTATCTTTCGTATGCATCAAGAATGACAGGCGACGACAAATATTTTGTACGTGCGGAAAAAGAGTTGTTGGCGGTCTCAAAATTCAGCGACTGGAATCCAAGCCATTTCCTTGATGTAGCAGAGATGACAATGGCAGTTGCCATTGGTTACGATTGGCTTTTTGATAAACTTTCTCTTGAATCAAAAAAAATTATACAGGAAGCTATCGTAAAAAAAGGATTGGAACTTTCCTTTGATAATCGTTATAATCACTACCTCAAAGCAACTCATAACTGGAACCAGGTTTGTAATGCAGGTATGACTTACGGCGCCTTGGCTGTAGCTGAAGATTATCCAGAGCTTTCTGAAAAAATTCTGTCAACCGCTATAAATACTATTCACCTTCCTATGGATGAATACAAGCCCGATGGCGCATATCCGGAAGGATATGGATACTGGGGTTATGGGACCTCTTTTAATGTGATGTTTTTGAGTGCCGTAGAGAAAGCTTTATCTTCTGATTTTGGGTTAACACAAGTACCAGGGTTTCTTAGTACTGCAAAATTTCTTCGTAGCATGACTGGCCCAACAGGACTTTGTTTTAACTGGGGCGATTCTGGTATGCGAGGTCATCTGAGTCCTGCTATGTTCTGGTTCGCTCAAAAGTCAAACGATCCTTCACTGCTGTGGGTGGAAAAGGATTACTTAAAAACAAGCGATTTTTCCGGTTTTACTAATGATAGACTTTTACCTGCAATCATGATCTGGGGAAAGGGTATTTCATTTGATAAAATTGAAGCGCCGTCCCAAAACGTTTGGACGGGCCAGGGGGCCAATCCTGTTAGCATAATGCGTACCTCATGGAGTGATCCAAACGCTATTTATCTCGGCTTTAAGGCGGGATCTCCTTCTGTCAACCATGGTCATATGGACGTCGGCTCATTTGTTATGGAATCTGATGGCGTTCGTTGGGCTTCTGATTTTGGAATGCAGGAGTATGAATCGTTGGAGTCAAAAGGTATGCACATTTTCGGACGCACTCAGGATGCGCAACGGTGGACAATCCTGCGAATGAATAATTATGTTCACAATACTCTTACAGTAGATGGGCAATTGCAGCTCGTGAAAGGCTATGCCAAGATTGATAAGCATTCTGATGCTCATGACTTTTCTTATGCGGTATCTGACCTGTCAACTGTTTATGAGAATCAGCTAGCTTCAGTGAAAAGAGGTGTGGGAATTGTAAAGGGAGAATATGTTGTCATACATGATGAATTGAAGGCAACTGATAAACCTGCAACTATAAAGTGGGTTATGATGACTTCGGCTAATGTTGAGATCACGGGAAAGAATACAGCAACACTTACGAAAGAGGGAAAAAAACTTTTTCTTAGGGTTGATTCTCCTGCAAACACAACCATAAGCACATGGAGCACACAACCTACTACGAACTATGATGCTCCTAATCCTGGAACCATACTGGTGGGTTTTGAAGTAAACCTGAAGGGCAGTGAAGAGAATCAATTTACAGTGCTATTAATTCCTGAAAAAGCAGCTAAGAAAGCAAAAGCGAAAATAAAGCCGCTAAAGAACTGGTAGCAATTATTGGTTGCAGTAAGTATAGTCAAAGAACAAAGGAGATCACTTATGAGAAATTTGCCGTGCGTATTTTTAATGTTGTTTGTTGTGCCTTCATTAATGGCACAACAAAATCTGTTGAGTGGAAAATATAAACCCGAAGAGTTAAAAAAAGTATTGATTCCTCTGGCCGAATGGCATCCCTTTCCCAAGTTGGATGATCGCGAAGGATGGTCAAAAGCTGACCAGCAAACACTTCAGGCATACTTGAGACAAGCGGAGAATTATATTAATTACGAATGGCCCTATATTCCTGCTACCAAATCTTTGCTGATTGCACGCACAGGTGACAGGGATGAATACCAAACCATAAGTTTTAAAAAACGGGAAGTTTTGGGTTTGCTTCTATTTGCAGAGATCGCAGAGAATAAAGGACGTTTTATAGATCCAATCATCGATGGTGTTTGGTCGATTTGTGAGGAGTCGTTTTGGGGTGTTCCCGCGCATTTACCTCAATCCAAAGAATATGCAGGATTAATGGATGTCTCTGTTCCCTTTGTTGATCTTTTTGCCGCGGAAACTGCTACATATCTGGCGTGGGTAGACTATTATTTAGGAGATAAACTGGATGCAGTCTCTCCTCAAATACGAAAGAGAATTTACTTTGAGACGAACAATAGAGTTTTTCAGCCACTACTGACGAAGCCTCATGGTTGGATGAAAACCAACGACAATGGTAGAAGACCCAATAACTGGAATCCATGGATTTGCTCTAACTGGCTTAATTCTGTTTTGCTTTTGGAAAAGAATGAGGATAAACGCGCCGAAGGAGTACATAAAGCGTTAATGGTTCTAGATGAATATCTTAATCCGCATCCACTTGATGGCGGATGTGACGAAGGGCCAAGTTATTGGGGAGCCGCAGCTGCCTCTTTATACGATAATATTGCATTGTTAAACCTTACCACTAAGGATGCTTATAGTTATGTATTCCGGGATGAAAAATTCAGAAATATGGGGAAGTTTATATATCGCGCACAGATCAGTGAAAAGTATTTCCTGAACTTCGCCGATGCAGATCCTCAACCAGGGTTATCAGCAACAATGATATATCGTTACGGCAAAGATATCCGGGATGAAGACATGATGAAGTTTGGAGCATACTACAGAAAGCCAAATGACGGTTTACTTCCTCGGTTTCATTACTTCAGAAATTTCTTCTCGTTGTTCATTCAGCAGGAATATGATAAGGCAGCTCAGGGTTTGCCTCTTCCTAAAGATGTATGGTTACCTGATCTGCAGGTTATGGCAGCGAGGGACTATCAGGGTTCAACAAAAGGTTTCTTTATGGCAGCTAAAGGAGGCAATAATGATGAAAGCCATAATCATAATGATATTGGTAATTTTGTTGTTTACTACGACGGACAACCTTTGCTTATTGACGTAGGCCGCGGAACTTATACACGTAAAACATTTAGCGCAAGACGTTATGAAATCTGGTATAACTGTTCTGATTATCATAATGTGCCAACCATTAATGGAAAGACGCAGCCACCAGGCGGAGAGTTTAAAGCTACAAACGTCGAGTATAAACAAGGAAAATCATTTGCATCTTTCTCTTTGGATATTTCTAAATCTTATCCTCAAGAAGCACATGTAACGAATTTTAAGCGAACTATTCGTTTGAATCGATCAAAAAGCGTAACAGTAGAAGATGTTATTAATTTAAGTGCTGCAAATGAATTAACAGAACACTTGATGACTTCCTATCCCTCAGAAGTAACAAAGGCGGGTGAAGTAATTATACATTATAAAACAGCTGACGGAAGTAACAAAGATTTTAAAGTGCGATTTAATAACGATCAACTTGAAGCTTCAATAGAAAAGGTTCCTCTAACTGCTCCTGAAGATAAGGGCATCCTTGCGAAGTGGGGTGATACTATTTATAGAATCAATTTTAGATCAAAAGTACCGAAGACAACCGATAAGATAAGTTTTGAAATAGCTGCAAAGTGAAAAATATGCAGTTGATATTTTTAAACCTTACATTCCTGTTTCTGATAGCTTTTCTCAATACATTTTCACAATCAGAAAAGGAAGGTTCGAGTAATACTACTGTAAATGGTTACAGAGGTATCTGGTTTACGCTGAACCAGTTTTCTACTTACGGAGATAAATATTCTGGAGGACTCGGCACATATACAGCACACCATATTCCTATGGCTATATACGCACCTGAAGTAAACAAAACTTTTTTTGTCTACGGAGGAACGACTGATAAACAGGCCCGGCACTTACTGTGTATGATCGGTAGTTTCGATCATAAAACAAAGATGGTTAGCAAGCCTACTATTGTTCACGACAAAGGGGGAGTTGATGACCCGCATGACAATCCAAGTATTATGCTTGATGGTGAAGGTTATGTTTGGGTATTTGTAAGCGGAAGAAATACGACCAGGAAGGGTTATAAATACAGAAGCAAACAACCATATTCAATAGATGCATTTGAACAGATAACTGAAGAAGTATTTACATATCCACAGCCTTGGCATGTGAAGGGACAAGGATTTTTTCATTTCTTTACAAAATATACTGGCGTTCGCGAGTTGTATTTTGAAACAAGTACTAATGGTAAAACATGGAGTGATGACATTAAGCTTGCAGGAATAAAGGCATCTTCAGACATAAAGAGCGGACACTATCAGGTAAGCAACCATTATGGGAATAAAATAATAACATTTTTCAATTGGCATCCCAACGGTAATGTAGATAAACGAACAAACATATATTATCTCGAAACTTCTGATTTTGGTAAACATTGGCAAACAATCACCGGAATTAGCATCAATATACCACTGCAAGATGTCAACTCTATGGCACTTGTATCTGATTACATCAGTCAGCAAAAGAACGTTTATCTCTGTGATGTAACTTTCGACAAGCATGGCAATCCCATTTGTATTTACCTTACAAGTAAAGGACATGAGCCTGGTCCTCAAAATGGACCCCGTGAGTGGCGGTGTTTGTACTGGACCGGAAAAAAGTGGGAAGATAATTTAATTTGCACTTCAGATCATAATTACGATATGGGTAGCCTGATAGTTAACGGTCAAACTTGGACATTAATAGCACCAACCGAAAATAGCCCACAGGTACATGGGTCCGGAGGAGAAATATCAATGTGGCAAAGCAAGAATAAGGGACATTCGTGGAGGGAAATAAAAAGGGTAACACAGCAAAGTGATAGAAACCACAACTATGTAAGACGGGTTGTAAACGGAGTGCCACCTTTTATTTACTTCTGGTCGGACGGTGATCCGGGTAAGCAAAGTATTTCCTACCTGTATTTCGGAGATTATGAAGGACATGTCTGGCAGCTACCCTATACTATGCAACAACAGGAAGAGTTGCCACATCAAATACGTTAAAGATACCCATATATGAGAATATTCATCATTAAAGTTTGCTCCATTGCTATTATACTAAGTATAACATGTATTTTTTGGGCTCAAGCACAGTTTTTTAAACAACCTGAAACATTTATTGTAGATATGGCTGTTCTCCAAGCAAGTAAAAAAAACATTCTAAACGGAGATGAGGCGCTGAAAGAAGCACTAGATAATTTGGTAGCCGAAGCAGATGAAAGTTTGCTTCACCGACCTTACTCAGTAGTCTATAAAAGTAAAATTCCGCCAAGTGGTAGCAAGCATGATTATATGAGCGTTGGCCCCTATTGGTGGCCTGACACCACTAAGGCGAATGGTCTTCCTTATATTCGAAGGGATGGAGAAGAAAATCCAGAGCGACATACAATTAAAGACGCCGACTACCTAAAAGCACTTGCACATGATGTTAAATTGCTAGGTTTGACGTTTTATTTTACCGAGGATGAAAAGTACGCGCAGCACGCTGCATCTCTTTTGAAGACATGGTTTTTAAATAAAGAAACAAAGATGAATCCTAACCTGAATTTTGGCCAGGCCATCCCCGGTATAACTGAGGGAAGAGGAATTGGATTAATCGATACCAAACCATTGGTTGATGTTGTAGACGGTGTCCAGCTTATTAAAAATTCAAAAGCCTGGACAAGTTCAGATCATAAAGAATTATTAAAGTGGTTTAAAGAGTTTATGACTTGGATGATGACAAGTACATTGGGTAAAGACGAACTAGATGAACACAATAACCACGGTACTTATTACGATCTGCAAGTGGTTTCCTTTGCCCTATTTACCAATCAAAAGGAACTTGCAAGGAAAATAATTATGGAACAAACTATACCGCGAATTGCAGAGCAGATAAAGCAAGATGGAAGCCAACCGCACGAGTTAGCAAGAACAAAATCCTGGGGGTATGCGTCGATGAATCTTAAAGGTTTTTTTGGACTTGCCCGCCTTTCAGAGCATTTAGAAATTGACCTATGGAATTATGAAACATCTGATCATAAGAGTATTAAAAAAGCTTTTGAATGGATGCTACCTTATGTCAAAGAGGAGTTGCAATGGACTTATCAGCAAATCGAGCCTATTCAATGGAAAAGCTTCCTACCGTTGATTATTATCGCTGAACCACATTATCCAAATTTAGACCTAACACCTGTAATTAACAAACTGAAAACAGAAAATAGTAATTCGGTTCTTTTTATAACACACAGCGTTTTTTATTGATATTACTGAGTTAGTGCGTGGCCTTACTGACACCTTCAGAAGACATTATTACTCTTTTCATCGTTCCGTCTTCATTATAAAAAAGGTGATCTATACATACAGAACGTCGGTGGCTTCCGCCATGTTTAAGACTTCCGTTGTGATAGAAAAAGTAATCTTTGCCTTTGAATTCTATTATAGCAGGTCTGTTGGTTTCGCAGTTACCTGCTATTTCATTAAGTATGCCTTTAAATTCCCAGGGTCCGGTGATAGATCTACTCATAGCATAGCCAACCTTTTCAGGAAATTCATAACCGTAGGATAAGTAATACGATCCGTTCTTCTTATGAAGATGTACGCCCTCCTGAAACTCAGGAAGATTAAGTGTATTTATAGTTCCATCAATCTCAATCATATTTTCCTTAAGTTTTGCGTAGTAGCAAATATTCTTTCCCCAGAAGATATATGCTTGTCCATCGTCATCCACCAATACGCTAGGGTCAAAGTTGTCGGTACCTAGTTTTATACCCATTTGTGTTGTTATTAATGCAGAACCCCTTGCATCTTTAAATGGTCCTGTTGGATGTTCAGATATTGCTACACCTATAGCCTTTCCAGGTATGGTAGCATGCGTAACTGCAGCATACCAGAAAAACTTGTCATAATGCCTGATAACGTTAGAGGCATAGGCATCCCCACTGGCCCATTTGAAATTTTTTGCTTTAAGGGGAACAGGATGTTCTGTCCAATGAATGAGGTCTTCAGAAGAAAAACATAGCCACTCATTCATAACATATTCATATCTGTCAGGTAAGGCTTCATCATGACCTGTATATAAGTATACTTTTTGCTCATGAACAAGTACTGTTGGGTCTGCAGTAAATTTATGCCTTATAATAGGATTGCCCAGGCTAGTCATAATTTCCTTTGTCTCCATAACACGAATAATTTAGTCTTACTAAAGTATTTAACTTACTCTTTTTAGTACATGTTCACATCACTTGTTAATTCGCTTAGGTATTTGTTGAATGTGTTTAGGTTTTTAAAGGCATCGCCCTTCGTATTGTTAAAATATACAAACACCTTTTTCTCTTCATTCAACCAACCTCTTACGTATTCGGCATACTCCAGGAGGAAGGCATCGGTATAGCTACCACCGTAATTTCCCGTCGGCCCATGAAACCGTATGTAAATAACATCAGATGAAGTAGTTTTAACGGGTGTAGCAGATTTGGGAATATCATGAATTACAAGTGTGACATTGTAAAATGACAACATTTCATAAACATCGTTGTGATACCAACTTTTGTCACGAAACTCAACCACTATATTCCATAAATTATCAGCGTCATTGAGTTTGATCTTATCCAACAGGTGATCTACCTGGCGAATACTCTCTTTTTTTAAACTTGGTGGAAACTGTACAAGTAAGCATGCTCTTTTTTTGCCGGCATGAGAGATTGTTCGTATAAACTGCTCAATGTGTACCGCATCAAACATAAGATTCTTGGTGTGTGTTATTTCCTTAAAGAGCTTAAAGGTAAATTTAAAATTATCGCCAACGGAAGAAGCCCAGCGTTCCAGCGTAGCGCTTCTTGGGATCTTATAGAAGGTACTGTTAACTTCGATGCTGTTAAACAGAGAATTGTAATACGTTAGACGACTCGATTTCTGGAACTCAGTAGGATATTGATATTTTGGATTGGGAAGCGCTATACCACTAAGACCGGAATAGAAGTTTTGTATGCCTTGCATTTATTATAAGGTATTTAATTGTACTTCACAATCTGGGCAATATGAATGTAGCGGTCATATCAGCATAAATAAATAACAAGGCCTGTCTTTCAACAACAGGCCTTTGTACTTACACACTATATATTGGATTAAACTTTTTCCTTTCCCATTGCTTCTCGTTCTTGTTCAGATGCAGCATGGCCAGGTCTTTCTTTTCTTTCCCCTTGTTCTTTATCTGAGGGTTGCATGTTTTTCTGCATGTTGGCGGCATTGGCGCTGTCAGGCATTGAGTTCATCATCCCAACCATCACTTTATTCTGAGCTCCTGAAATAATACGGCTCTTGCCGCTCATGAGTGCTTGATACCCATCTTTAGCCACTTCAGCAGGATCAGCCAATTTATGCTCCTGGTATTCTTTACTGTCGGTTAGGTCAGCTTTGTGAAAGAAGTCAGTGTCAGTTCTGCCAGGTAGCAATGCTGTAATAGTGACATTCGTCTCTGCTAGCTCTTTCGCTAAAGCTTCCGAGAAAGACAGAACGAACGCTTTGCTTGCGGCATAAACGGAGAACTCAGGCGCTGGTGTTTTAGAAACTACGGAAGCAAGGTTTAAGATCTTACCATTATTTCGTGCAACCATATCGTCAAGGAATAACTTAGTTAGCGAAACGAGTGAAACGATGTTAAGCTGGATCACATCGATATGTCTTTCGAAGGGCACTTCGTTAAACTTACCCTTCTGCCCCTGACCAGCATTATTAATCAGTACATCTATCTGGATGTTCCTGGCCTTAAGTTCATCGTATATTTCTCTTGCCGCGTTAGCTTCAAAAAGATCTTTGTCTAACAGTAAAACGTCTACACCCAGGTCCTGGAACTCATCACTTACTTCTAACAGCCGGTCTGATGATCTGGCTACCAGTACAAGATTGTATCCATCTTTCGCCAATAACTTAGCTATCTCATAACCTATACCGCTTGTACCGCCTGTTACCAGAGCATACTCATTTCTTTTATTTTCATTGTTGGTTGCCATATACAAATATTTTAATGAATAACCGGTAAAATTCCATTCCATATAGGAAGGCTTAACTTAGAATTACTTTGTCTGGGATTAACAAGCAGCAGTAAACTTGATGGCTACAACCGGTATATAAATTGATTATGGTTAAACTAATCTAGGGTGATTACTTTATTTTGCGAGAACTACTATATTCACGTTCCAATTAACACTTCAGCCGTTTGAACGTTTTTAGACAATTTCATCTCGTCAACGACAGTGTTATTTGAAAGGTTTTATTCCTGGTTCTGTTAAGAATTCTTATCGTCTTTTCTAAAGTTGGATGGAAGTAATTGAGCAGCAGTTTAAGAATGCCTTTGCCTATGCTCCTATAGGAATGGCCATTATTAGTGTAAGGGGAAAGGTCTCTTACGCTAATAAAGTATGGCTGCGCCTTTTTGAATACACAGAAGAGGAGATGATGGATAAGCAACTAATCGAGCTTACTTATCAGGAAGATCGTGCTAAACTTACCATACATATCGACCAGCTCCTTGAGGAAGACGACAAGGGAATTGCTGTTGAAAAGAGATGTATCAAGAAAAGTGGTGAGATTATTTGGATAAGGCTCAATCTTTCCGTTGTAAAGAATGACGACGGTAGTACACGAGAACTTCTTGGACTTGCTGAAGACATTACTGCCGAGAAGAAAAGCAAGGAACAATTAAAACAAAGTGAAGAGCGTTACAGGTCGCTGGCAGAGAACTCACCCGACCTGATAACCAGACATGACAGAAATTTCCGTTACCTATATGCAAGCCCGCAGATCTACCAATTCATAGGTGCAAAGGCTGAAGATGTTATAGGTAAAACATACCGAGAGGTAGGACTTCCGGAAGAGCTATGTGTTTTTTTTGATAAGCATCTTGCTATTGCCTTTCAGACAAAGCGCCTGAATATCTTAGAGCATGAAATGCCAGGCTGGAACGTACACAGTTACTCGCGGTTGGTGCCCGAGTTTGACGAGAAGGGTGAAGTAGTATCTATATTGGTACTAACTTCTGATATTACTGAAAGGAAAAAGGCAGACGTGGAGCTACAACGACTTGCCGCCCACCTTCAACTTGCGACAGAATCAGCACAGCTCGGAACATGGTGGTATAACATTAAAACCAAAAAAATTGGCTGGTCTCCTTTACTCAAGAGAATGTGGGGGTATGACACTGAAAGAAATGATTTGGATTTTAACCATTGGCACGGTGTGATTCATCCAGCTGACAAGCAAATGGCACTAACACTCCTTCAGCAATCTTATGAAAATCATACTCCTTATGACGCTGAATACCGTATAATAAGAGCAGATAATGAAGAATTGAGGTGGATCAGATCATTGGGAAAGTATCATCATAACGCCGAGGGTGAGCTCACTACATTAACGGGTGTAAGCCTTGATATTACAAGTCAGAAGGAGACTGAAGAGAAGTTGAGAAAGAGCGAAGAGCGTTTCAGAGGTACTTTCGAAAATGCTGCAGTAGGGATATCACACGTTTCACCTGAAGGAAAATGGCTACTCGTTAATCAACGCCTTTGCGAAATTACAGGATATTCTGAAGAAGAATTGCTTCAGCGCACTTTTCAGGATATTACTTTTAAAGATGATATAAACGAAGACGTTGACCTACTGCGTCATCTATACAATGGTTCTATTCCTAATTATTCGTTAGAGAAGCGATATATTCATAAAAGTGGTTCTATTATATGGGTAAACATTACCGTTGCCCCGGTAAGGGATAGTAAGGGCAAACCTGAATATTTTATATCTGTAATAGAAGATATAAACGAAAGAAAGCTTGCACTGGAAAAGCTTAAGTTAAGTGATGAGCGTTTTCGTCTGCTTAACAAGGCCACACGCGATGCTATATGGGATTGGAATTTGTTTACAAATGAACTGATATGGAATGAGGCTGTAACTACGGTGCTAGGCTACCGAACTGACGAAGTAGATAATTCTATTAACTGGTGGAAAGAGCGGATTCACCCTGACGATCGGGAGCAGGTAATAAAGGGTATTTACCAGGTAATTAATGAAGGTGGCAGCTCATGGATGGACGAGTATCGATTCAGATGCAGTGATGGAAGTTATAAATCCGTGTTGGATAGAGGTTTTGTACTTCAGAATCACGAAGGCAAATCTATTAGGATGTTAGGCTCTATGCAGGATGTCACTGAACGGAAACGCTTTGAGGCCAACTTGAAAGAACAGGAAGAAAGGTTCCGTACACTTGCTAATTCCATTTCACAACTATCATGGACTGCCAATGGCGATGGCTGGATATACTGGTACAACCAACGCTGGTATGATTATACTGGTACAACCTTTGAAGAGGTTCAGGGTGATGGCTGGAAGACAATTGTACACCCTGATCACTTACTATATACAACCACGGTTTTGAAAGAGGCATTGGATAGAAGTGAGCCTTTTGAACTTACTTTTCCTATGCGCAGAAGGGACGGGTTTTACCGTTGGTTTTTAACACAGGCATATCCTCTAAAAAATTCAGAAGGCAAGGTGGTACAATGGGTAGGCACCAGTACGGATATTCATGATCAAAAAACAGTTTCGGAAAAATTAGAAATACTTGTGGGTGAGCGAACCAAAGAGTTACAACGCTCTAACGAAGACCTTCTTCAATTCGCACATGTTACAAGTCATGATCTTAAAGAGCCCGTAAGAAAAATTAAAATATTCGCCAGCAGGCTTGAAAGTGAGCTACAGAATACCTTATCAGACAAAACGAAGTTGTTTTTGCAGAAGATCCAACATTCTGCAGACAGAATGGGTGCTATGATCGAAGGTGTTCTCGCATATTCAACGGTAAATGCACTCGAGCAAAAGATTGATCAGATAGATTTGAACCAGATAATCAGAAACATTGAAAGCGATCTTGAAGTAGTTATTCAGCAAAAGCAGGCAATTATTAAAACAACACCTTTGCCAAGCATCCAAGGTGCAGGTGTACTTATTTATCAATTGTTCTATAATCTTATCAATAATTCATTGAAGTTTTCTAAACCCAATGAACCTCCATTTATTTCTATAAGCGCAGCTAACGTAGAAAATGGTTTTGTCAAGATTATTATTAAAGATAATGGGATTGGTTTTGAAGGAGAGTACGCTGAAAAGATCTTCAACGCATTTATCAGATTAAATACCAAAGACAAATTTGAAGGAACTGGGCTAGGTTTATCGCTTTGCCGGAAGATTGTGCAACGACATGGCGGATCAATAAGAGCTTCTGGTAGAAAAAATGAAGGTGCTACCTTTCAGATAATGTTACCCATTAAACAAGCCTCTGTAATCCTTTAAAATCTCTGTTCTTGCTTTTAATACTGTACCTTGTAACAAAGTGACCTTTTTGACACGATTCAGGGGAAATAAAGGTATAAAAGCAGCATTAAAGTTATTTGAATTGTAAGATGTCCATTTTACGCTATTTTACTTAAACGAAGACTGAAGTAACCTTTTCTCCAAATAGGGATTAGGAAGACCCCTATATGCAGAAAGATCTGTAACATAATTGTTATGTATGGCATATAATGAAAAACTGGCCGATCGCATACGTGAAAGACTTGCTGAAGTACCAAAGGTAGATGAAAAACAAATGATGGGAGGTCTGATATTTATGGTCAATGATAAGATGTGTATTGGAATCATGAAAGATGAAATGATGTGCAGGATTGATCGTGAGATAGTAGATACTTTACTTGAAAAGCCAGGTTGTCGGATAATGACGCTTGAAGGTAAACGTATGAAGGGATGCGTGCTTATAGATGAAACAGGAATGAAGTCTTCGAAGGATTTTGAATATTGGGTAGCGCTCTGTCTCGACTTTAACAAGAGAGCCAAACGTTCAAAAAGAAAGTAAGAACTTTTGCCATCTATCTATCTATCAACAACCATCCATTTTATATTTGATATTTGCATGGCTAAAAATAAACATGTTAATCCGAAAGAATACAAAAGCATTTAAAACCATCGTAGAGATTGTTGTCGCATGTCAGAGCATGGAAGACCGCGAGAAGCTCATCAGGCTTTTCATTACCAAAGCAGGCGACACCATTCGTGAAAGAATAAGCATTGAAGGCATTCAGGGAGAGTCAGCGCTTTTTTATGAGATGACTTTTCAGGCAGTGTTAAACAATCTGAAGTCATCCAATCACCAACTGCACGAAAGCGATGAGATGCCAGGTATCTATTTCTTTCATAGTAGCTCCAATAAAGTATGGGACGAGACGCCTTTTGAATTTGACGAAGCAGTAAAAAAAGAATTCTCTTCCTTGCCAGAACTCCCTACAGTGAGGAAAAAGGAGAAGGCAGAGAAATTTGTTATTCCTTCGCCTAAAGTAAAGACAGAAACTCCTCCTTTAAGAAAAGAGAAGGATGTACAGAAACCTAAGGTGAAGGCGGAAGATAAAGGCACCAAACAACCTGACTACAAGCTCAAACGTAAAATCCATTTTACTGATCTGGATAAGGTACTCTTCAGGCAGCCACAATTGAAGAAGAAAGACGTGCTTGATTATTATAATAAAATTGCAGACTTCATATTACCTTATCTTAAAGACCGACCGCTGCAGATCCAACCGGATTCGATCAACAACAAAAAGCATACTGTGTACAAGAATATAGCAGAGTTAAGTAAGGACTTTGAAGAACGTACGAATGGGCTTAGCCTTTCCAAAGGAAAAGAACAATTACTGCTTTGTAACGACAAAGATGACCTGCTGCAATATGTTGAACTTGGATGCATAGCATTTCATGTTGGTCATTCACGTTTAAAATCAACCGCGTTTTCTGATTACATTGTTATTGGTGTTGATTCAGATGCTGCATTTACAAAGATGATCGAAGTTACCCTTACAGTAAGGGATATCTTAACAGGTCTTCAGTTACCATCCCTCGTTAAGACCAACGGTAATTCAGGATTGCATGTCTATATACCACTAGATGCTAAAAGTGATTTCGGTACAAGTGAAAAAGCAGGAGAATATCTGTGTAAACTTGTCAGGCTTAAATTGCCAGATCTTGCTCGCCTTAAAGATTCTGACGCCTCCTATGGGAGCGTATTTTTGGATTACCATGCTAACAAGCAAGGTGTAAGTGTTATAGCGCCATACTCGTTCATACCTGGGCAGTCAGCACTGGTTGCAACACCCCTTTTGTGGGATGAGGTCAAGGAAGAGCTTCAGGCAGAACAATTCAATCCGGAATCAGTTTTAAAAAGACTTAGACAAGTTGGAGATCCATTTGAACCATTGTTTAAGAAAAAGGTTAATGCAGAGGCACTGTTAAAAAGGCTGGAAGAGAATTATGCTTTCTTGTTTTAAGAATTTCCTTTGCCTCTGATGTTGGATAAGCGCGAGTTGAAGAATCAAGTGCTTGTTTTGAATATCGTAAGCATTACCTTCGCGTCAGTTATTTGAATTAAAGTATTACACATCCTATGCCTAAATACAACGCTTTTATCTTCGACATGAACGGTACAATGATTAACGATATGCATTATCATGAACTTGCATGGTATAAGGTAATTGTAGAAGAGTTGGGTGCACCGCTTACACAAGAAGAACTTAAACATCAGCTTTATGGAAAGAACGAGGAGTTGTTTGAAAGGGTATTCGGTGCGACAAAATTTACAAAAGAAGAAGTGGATTCTCATTCTCTACGAAAGGAGTTAAGATACCGCGAGGAATTTTTACCCTACTTAAAGTTGATTGATGGGTTAGATACTTTTTTAACCAGAGCAAAATCTGAAAAAATCAAGTTAGCAATAGGAACTGCTGCAATCGTGGGAAATGTAGATTATGTCTTGGATAATCTTAACCTAAGAAATTTGTTTTCAGTTATTATTGGTCCGGATGATGTAGCAGTAAGCAAGCCGCATCCGGAAGTGTTTTTAAAAGCAGCACAAGGACTGAAGGTTATGCCTGAAGAATGTGTTGTATTTGAAGATTCACCAAAAGGTATTGAAGCTGCCCGACGCGCAGGCATGAAGGCAGTAGGCGTTGCTTCTTATCATACAGCTGACGAGCTGCAAAATACAAATGTTCTTTGCGTTATTAACGACTACAACGATAAGACATTAAATTCATTGGTGTGGTGAAGAAGATAGTTTGAGTTAAGATTATGAAATCCTTTGTTATTCAGAAGAGTACATTTGATTTTCTGAAGAAGCTTTCTGTAAATAATAATAGAGAATGGTTCGCTTCGAATAAAGCGAAGTACGAAGGCGCAAAAGAAAATGCCGAGCAGTTTATTGATGCGCTTATCGCGAAGATGAATGAGCATGACGACCTGGAGACGCCCTCAGGAAAAAAGAGTTTGTACCGTATTTATAATGACGTCCGGTTCTCTGACGACAAGACACCCTATAATCCACGTTTCGCAGGATATCTTAAACGAAGGAAACCTTTTCTTCGTGGTGGGTATTATTTCTGGATCAAGCCTGGCAATTCACGTATTGCATGTGGATTTGCCCATCCTAACCCTGATGATTTGAAACGAATTCGGCAAGACATAGAGGTAAACTATGAAGACTGGTATAAGCTTTTGAAGTTGAAAACTGTTGTGTCTACATTTGGGGCGATGCAGGGCGAACAGGTACGAACGGCACCGCGAGGTTTCGAAAAAGATCATCCTGCTATTGGACTCTTGCGTTTTAAGCAATTGTGGTTCGAAAGATCGTTTGCAGATAAAGAAGTACTTGCTGATGATTTCTTACTGAATGTTAACAAGAGCTTTAAAGCCATACGTCCTTTCTTTGATTATGTGAGTGAGGTGCTGGGTACGGATTTGAATGGGGAGACGTTGTAAATG
>NZ_JAHESD010000001.1 GCF_018598585.1 Chryseosolibacter indicum | reverse complement strand
TTTCCCGATAAAACCTCTATCGATTCTATCTCGTGGCTCCCGATTTCTTTTTCTTTTCAGAATTTAACCATGATATCTATATCATGGGGTCCGCTATCAATTATCATCCATTCAAAGAACGTTCGATCTCATTTCAAGATCATAGTGGTTTTAATCAAACCCCAGTTTCAAATCACCGGATTCTAAACCAATTAAGTTTTAAATCCGTTCCCGGATTATATAACTTTTACTAATTCAGCTATTAATATTCACAGGAACTGTGAAGGCTGGTAAGAAGCTCTTACATAAGAGAGCTAAATTACAAACTACTCAGCTCACCGATAAGCTCAAAAAGCATGTGTAGTTTTAACTTATTCACTAAACGTACAAAACCAATCTACCACTGGCTTCCGAAGGTTAAAAACAATTTTTTCGCTTTTCAGTTCAAAACTGCTATAATTTTAACTTCCTTTTCCTGACTGCATTTTGTTCATCAGCAAATCAGGGACGCAAAAGTATTAAGAATAAGATAATACGCAAGCACTACGTATCAATATTTTTTAGGATTTCCTAATAAATCATAAAAACGAAATAATGCCAAATCGGAGACTTACTACAAACTCTTTACTTAAACATTCAAATGTTGTTATTTCTTTTGTTTAATCAATAAAGAACAAAATAAAAGCTAAGAAACATCAGTTTCTTAGCTTTAATAGAATTCAATAAAAATTATGGATTGACGCTTAACTTATTCAGCGGCTGGTCTGCTAATAATTTTATAAAGTAACCTCCAACCACTGAACGAGCCCTAAAATTGATGACTGTACCATCAAGGGTCTCATGCCAATCACTAAGCGGCCCGCGTGAAGGAGTCTCTGTAACATAATCGTATAATGGCGAGATAAACTTCTCAAAAGTTTTAGCATCGTCACTCAGTGTTGCCGTCCAAATAATCCAATCAGATTTAGTATAAGACCTACGGCTATCTAACGGTAAGCCGTATTTGTTTTGCTTTGTCAAATAATAGTCTATTTCCTTTTGTGCTACGGATTTGGGGAAGATATCATACTCCAGGATTTTATCCCACACAAGATTATATTTTTGACTCCACGTACCTGGATTTTCAAAAGTAAGAGAGAAGTGGTCGTCATCTTTGGCAAGATTTATCCATTTTTCAGCCATCTCTTTTGCGAGTGCATGGTACTCTTTTTCAACATCTTGTTTTCCAAGCATACCGGCAACTCTGGCATAAGAAGCTAACCCAAGAATTGCTTTAACAGAAAGATTTGCATTACGAGCAATATGGCCCGCAAAGTCGTCTGTACATAATTGATTTCCCGGATCAAACCCTTTACTGCGCAAGTACTCAGCCCATACAGTCAATACCTTCCAATGCTCTGAAGCATAGTTGGCATTACCTTCTGCCACTGCTATCGCCGCAGTTAGTATAAGCATATTACCAGATTCTTCAACAGGCATGTCCTCTCCATAAGTTTGGCCATTTGCTATGGGATAAGTACCTACATCATGCGCAGGAAAAGGTTTTTTCCATTTACCACTTTCGCTATAATAGAAAATAGGATTTAGCATTCCTTTTAATAGCGTAGGATTGTATATTAAAAATAGCGGTGCAGATGGATATGTTACATCTACAGTAGCTACTGACCCGTTACTAAAATTCTCTTTAGAAAGAAAAAGCACTTCATTATTTTTTCCTCTCACAAGTTTATGTGCTGCTATTGCCTGACGGAAAGCCAACACACATAATGCTGCATACTCTTTTCCACCTGACTTGGTAGCTGCGTTTAATAAGTTGTTGTCAAATACTGCGCACTTCTCAGTTACCATTTTATAGTCTTTCAATGCCTGTTGAAAGGCATCAGTGATGTTGTACTTTCCGTTCTCTTTCCACCAAGCCTGAAGGTTCTTTCCGAAATATTGAATAGAATACAAGTCGTCATAACCAATTAATAGCTTACCGGTTTTAGATTTATCATCAACTTTGCCTAGTTTTTGGACATAACTAAGTACAGGTGTTTCTTTTCCACCTCCATTACTGGTTACACTTCCATTTTTCACGAAATCATTTCTAATAGCGTAGTCGCCGATAGCAAAGGTATTTTCTTGTGACTTCTCACCGCCAAGATAGAAGTACCCCCAGTCGATGCGCACATCGTCACCTTTTCTTCCCAGGATATTTTGTGCCCGTGTTCCCGTTTTTAGAAGAACCAGGTTACCCGCATCAAGTTGTTGCGCCTCTACGGGTTGTTGCTGTGAGTGTACGGCCCATTCAGGCAGTGCTTCAAAATACACCTCTACATCATGCGATTTGTTATCTTTAGATACAACTTCGTATGTGATATAGTTTACAGGTCGAGAGAGAAGATTTAGATCATCAGGTAGTAGTGGTGATATAAACTTCACCTTGAGATCTACATCACCGCACTCAAATTCATAGAATGTTTGTGTCGCTGAAATGGAAACTGATTTTTGTGAGGCTGCCTTGTCAAACAGTTCTACATTGGGTGTTCTTTTGAACAACCCAAAATCTACATAAGCACCACCCCTGGCGTTATGGCAATGGGCAGCAATAATATTTTTTCCTGGGCGAAGGGTTTTACGTGCTTCTTCAGGCAACAAAACCCTGACATTGCTTTTCCAAGCAAACCCAGTGTCAACGATTTTTACTCCATTCACATAAAGCTCAAAATTATCATCATGTGAATATTCAATATAGAGTTCGTCATCGATATTCTCCTTACTTATCGAAACTTCTCTTCTTACCCAAATATCTTTTGTTTCCCACTTGGTTTTTAAATAAGGCATATCTTTGGTACCAAAGGCAGCGCTTCCGGTTTTCCATTTAGCATCGTTATAGCTTAAAGTATTCCAACCATCTTCCGGCTTCTCAAAAGTATATTTACCAGACCACTTCTCTATCGCAGCAGTTGGAGCGATCATACTTAGTGGTGGTTCTACCTTTCCAAGAAAGCGATAACTGGTACCATCCACACGAATGACACCAATAAGAGAATGTGGCTTGCCAGTCCAATGTCTGACAACATCATCATAAAGATTGTCGGAAAAAGCCCACGCGGATGTATAAGGATCTATTGTAACTAGCGGATAAGCAGGCGCGCGTAAAGTAACTTGCTGTGATCTTGCGACTGAAAAACAAAAAGTTAATAACAGTATACTGTATATAACTCTCTTGCGCTCTCTAAAATGCATTCGAATAGCTGGTTAAGTTTATATATAATAATTAAATGTTTCTTGCTTAACGTATATCATTCTTCATTCTTCACTCACCTTTCCAGAGAGGTAAATTTAAACAGAACCTAAAGTAAAACACTACTATTACGAAAGAATTATACAGATAATATCCAGTATTACTTCTAACTACATTTTAATAAAAGTGGTCAATGTTAACAATGCCTCCTAAAAGAGAAGGAAGTAATACAATTTAGACCGCTGTCTTGGAATTATTTTCCACGCTTGGTCTACTAGTGGTATAAGCGGAAACAATTAGAACCTAATATTAAATAAGCCATGCTTATAGTTATTTAAACTATATGTCTCATCCTGCGCCCTTATAACTTGTAACTAATGTCTGTTAGTACAACAAACTGTGAATCTTGTTGAATTGCCGTAAGAAAATTATAATGATAAAATAGTGATCGAAGCACATTAGTTAGTCTTCATGGGAACGTTTTTAGATATCTTCTCCGTAATTAGACAACGTAATTATTTATGGAAGCTGTTAAAACAAAAAAAGAATCTTATTTAATAGAAGGAATGACATGTGCGGGCTGCGAAAGAACTATATCAAAAGTTATTGGGAGCATTGATGGTGTACAGCATGCAAAAGCTGACTTAAGCTCTGCAAGTGTGTCCGTTGAATATGACCCGCATAAAGTAACTATTGATAACATAAAGGCTGCAGTTAACAAAGTCGGATACAAATTTGTAGGTGAGCGGCCAGCCTATGGCCAACGCGAAGGTAGCGACGAGGCAATAGCATAAAGTTGACACACAAAGAAACTAGTTATGACAGAAATTAAGACTATACTTCCCTTAACCTCTCAACATCAGCTGGAGATCGAATTGATTGGTGAGGACAGAAAACTCTTCTTTAAAAAAGAATGTCTTGAATATGTTACTATCTACAGAAAAGTTAATGATGATAACTGGCTGCAAATTGTAAAGAATGCAAGGGCACCATTTGTCGACTCAGAAACTTTTATAAAACCGGTGCACATTGAATATAAAGTGGTTTTTGAAGATGATAACAGAGGCAACGAAAGCAATACTGTTAAAATACAGTTACCATTATAACATTTCCTATATACTCGCTAATGGATAAACTGCTTCATCGACTTGCGCCCATAATTGTCTAAAAGTTCTATTACCTCCTTGTCACTGAGATTATGAAAATCGTCATACACTTGTGCTACTGCGTGAAAACTGTTTGGTTGAACGGCTATCACAACTTCATCAGCCAGTGAATTGATTTCCGAGACATAGTGTTTCGCTGAAACAGGAGCAGCTACGATAACTTTGGCAGCTTTTTTAGATTTGCATAATTTAATAGCCGGAACAATTGTAGAACCAGTAGCGATCCCATCATCAACTAAAATAACGATTCGGTCTCTCATTTCTGACAACGGTTTGCCCCTGCGAAATCGTTGTATTCTGTTCTTGATTTCATTAATTTGTTCTGCAAGCACTTTTCGCTTTATTTCAAGACTTATATCATTTCCATAAGACGTCATAAAAACAGAACCATCTTCTGCTGCGGCACCTATCGCAAGTTCTTTCTGAAGTGGATGAGGTAACTTCTTTGTTACCACTACGGAGAGTTCTCCATTCAAAACATTCGCTACTTCATACGCTACTACTACGCCGCCTCGAGGTATACCCAGTACCAACGCATTTCGATCTTTATACTTTGATTCAAGAAGTTTTCCCACTTCAAATCCTGCATCCCTCCTATCAACAAAGACTTTTCTTTCTGCCATGACCAATGCTTCTATGTTTTACTACTCCTGGTGTTCTACTTCAATCACTATTTTTCCTAAAATCTTTTCTTCATCTTTTGCTCTATAAGCTTTAGGAGTTTCATCCAATGAAAATTTCTTTGCTATGTTTACTTTAAAAACCCCCTCTTCCACCAATCTTGCAATCACCCACAAGACTTTACGATCCATTCGTGTCATCTCAAGAATCGCCTTCACCTGGTATTTCTCCATCAATTCTTCATCGGGCTTAGAAAGCATTGAAACGATAATTCCTCCCTTCTTTAAAATACCAAATGACTTCTTATAAGTGTCTCCACCAATAGTATCAAGAACAGCGTCAAAATCTCTCAAGCTGGTGAAATCCCCATTCTTATAATCAATTACCTCATCTGCTCCTTGATGTTTTACAAACTCAATACCCTCACCTGACGCTGTGGATACCACATATGCACCCAGATGCTTTGCTAACTGAATAGCAAAAGACCCAATACCACCTGAACCTCCATGTATAAGTAATTTTTGTCCCCGCTGTAGATTCATATATTCAACAAGTGCCTGATAAGCACTCGCTGCTGCCAAGGGCAGCGCTGCAGCCTCTGCAAAGTTTATGTTCGAAGGAATTAGTGCAATTGCGTCTTCAGATGTAACAGCATATTCTGCAAATGCACCAGAGCCATTTCTCAGAACACCTGCCTGACCAAAAACTTTGTCTCCCTTTTGAATATTATTAACCCCTTCTCCAACCATTTCAACAACTCCTGCTATGTCCATACCAGGTATAACAGGAAAGTGGATCTTATCTTTGTATCTGGAGTTCTCCTCGAGTGATTTTGCATCAACAGGATTAAGACTTGAAGCATGCACTTCAATCAAGATTTCATTTTCATGAGGTATAGGTTTATCAATATCCTCAACCTTCAACACTTCCGGCCCGCCAAATTCATGTGCAAGTACTGCTTTCATAGAGAGTCATTTAATTAAATATCTTTAACTATCATTTCGAACTGAACCTGAAATTACTCTTAGCCTGTTCTCAACATGTGTAACACCAGATACCGATTCAGCTATGTCTTCCGCCCTACGCTTTTCAGCGCGATCACTAACACTACCAGTTAAAATTACTTCGCCCCCTTGTACTGCGACCGTTACTTCAAGTGCATCGATATATGGATCTTCCGTAATACGCTCATTAATTTCCTCCAGTACCCTTTCGTCTGAACGCGTATATCCACGAGGCCCCTTTCCTTTGTGTAATCCTGTCTTAGTATTTGATCGATTGAATTGATTTGTAAAGGATGGATAATCCTGAGGATCAAATTGATTTGAATGCTCATTATACCTTACAGCCCCTGGATTATTTTTATAATCAAAAGAACCATAATCGTTACCAGGAGAATTATTATGACCATAGGCTCCAGGACCATAGTCAGTACCTCTGCTATAAGTACTATAACTGCTATAGTTTCCAGGATCGGCTTTATTACCACCTTCCGGATACCCGGCAGAGTTTCCGGTACTGTAACCTTGATCCTCGCCGTAACGGTACGGACGTCGCCGATGGAAACTTCCGTATCCCCCATTGTGGCCATCAGCCGGGTATTTACTGTCTTGATCGCTACCAACGCTGCCGCTATCTCTATCCGTTCTGTCCCTCATAACACCTTGATGAAAAATATTACTTAACGAACCCAAAAAATAATACCACAAAATCCCAATAAAAAAGAAGCCGCGAAAAACGCGGCTTACTTCTTAATCTAACAGAACTAGTGCACTGGAAAAACAGGCGTTTTATTATAGTAAGTATTAACGTCATTGAAGTAATCAGAGCGCTGATGATCATTGGTATCTGGCCAATGGTCTTTATCAAACCCGGGTGATTGCTTTAAGTAATCTTTATCGCGATTTAGCAAGAATATCTGACGTTTGGGATCAACCTGTAGTTCTTGAAAAGGAATGGCGAAGAGTTTGCCGCCTATTCCAATAAATGATCCAAATTCTATGACGGCATATTCTATGCCACCTGTTTGTACATTTACCATCAGGTTATTAATAGTACCTAAATCTTCTCCTGAATAGTTTTCAACTCTGTCACCGATTATAGAAGTAGCTGTTAATCTTCTTACCGGAATATTCGGCTGCTGCCCCTCATGATTTATTCCGGTTTTATTGTCGACTTCATAGGTATGCTGCGTAGTAGCCATAAGTTGTTTTTTTAAGTTCTACATAGAAATAAATAAAAGTTAAAGAGGCTGCCTTATTATTGAATAATAAAACAGCCTCTAACAGTTAACCTTTTCTCCTTTCGCTGGTATTACCCAGATCAAGTTTAGGATTTGTTCTCAGGTAAGATTCAAATTTTCATTTGTTAATACCACTCCTGTAAAAGATCAACGCTCCTACATGTTTAAAAACCGTGCCTTCTGGTTTTACTACAATTTCTCAAGTATTTACGCTTCTAAATTGTAGAGCAGGAGTGTAAATGTCCGTGTCATTCACCACTTGAAGCAAGCATGCATCACAATCAAAACAAGCGCGCCATTACTAGTGATCTTGTGAAACAGGCTCCTGCTGTTTTTTCATCATATCAGCTGCCTTTGCATCAGGTGTAACATTAGCCATTCCAACTTGCAATTTATTTTTCAAGCCGGAAACAACCATATCATCACCACTCATTAAAGCTTTGTATCCATCTCGCGCCACCTCTGCTGGATCAGAGAGTTTTGTCTCCTGCACCATCTTTGAATTTTCCATACCAGCCTTCACAAAGAAATTGGTATCTGTTGCACCGGGTAGTAGCGAAGTCACGGTAACACCTGAATCTTTCAACTCGCTTCGGATAGCTTCTGTAAATGACTGCACAAATGCTTTTGTACCGTGATATACTGACTGCCATGGTCCTGGTGTCTTAGATGCTATGGAAGACAGGTTAAGGATTCTTCCGCTTCCGCGAGCAACCATATCTTTTACAAATAACTTCGTTAGCACAACCAAACTTGAAATGTTTAAGTCGATGATATTTAATTCCTTTCGGATATCTGTATCAAGAAATTCACCATACTCTCCTTGCCCGGCGTCATTAACCAAAATATCAATCTTAATGTTTTTTGATTCAATTTGATGATATAGCGCAAATGCATTTTCAGGATTGAAAAGATCGATGGAAACAGTGTCTACTTGCACGCCAAACTGTTGTGTAAACTCATTAGCAACTCTTTGTAAATCACTTTGAGTACGTGCTACAATAACTAAATTATAACCATCTTTTGCAAGAAGTTTAGCCAGCTCATACCCAATGCCACTTGTACCTCCTGTCACAAGAGCATATTGTTGTTTATCGTTCTTCATGTGCTAAAATTTTAAGTTTGAACAAGGAAGGTCGAAAAAAACATGCCCGTTTATTTGCTGTTACTTCCATAACAACAATAACAGTATCCAATTATTCTTAACGTTTTCAACCATTGCTTGAAGTAATACTTAGACACGAAAAATGTGAGTTGTAATTTCTTTCTTCAATACTCTTATTCTCAGGGGTTTCTTCTCTCCGAAGCGTCTTCTGTTGTTCTTTCGAGGCGTTTAATACTGAAGCTATTTTCGACCCTGTTCTGCTATACTCTACCTATTAATGTAGCCATTATAGCCCTTATAAGCCATTAGCACCCCATATAACATACAAATAACCACACATTGAGCCGTAGACAAGGTTAATCTGACCTCGGTTTCAACGGTATATTATTTAAAGATATCAGGTACATGACCCGTAGATAATCCGTCTCTTAGAGGTACGGGTTATCTACGGGTTATATACGGGTTATCTACGGATTATATACGGGTTATCTACGGGTTATCTGTTGGTAAAACAGGTAACTAACAGGGGTTTGGGTGGGTAGAGAGGTAAGGGCGATTTGCAGGACGTAACCTTTAAAACAGAATTTAAGGATGCAACAAATTGGTTAGGACTATGAAAATAAAGGATGTTTACACCGTTAATCAGCCTCCAGATAAGGTAATTCTCGGAGATTTACTCTCGAAATAGTTCATCTCCGTGTGCGAAAGTGCATTTAAAGAAGATAAAAATCTTTATATACCTTTATGAATTAATCCATAAAGAACATGAACATTGATGAGACGCTGAACAATGACTTCGGGGGAAAAGAATTTAAAATAGATCCTGCAATGATGTCAGCGCAGTTATTGCAATATGCCATCACAAACAATCTCTATTTAATTTCTATTATGAAAAAACAGCATGAGATTATAAGCCTGCTTGAAACAGGAAGTATTAATAAGCAGAAGTGTAACGAAGAGGTGGCTATGAAATTAAATGATATTAATGAACGAGTGAAAAAGGAACTCTATGATATTTTATCAAGTATGAATGTAAAATAATCCAGATGTAAATGCCTACATGAAAAACGTCATAAAGATGAATGAGCAGAGTAGCTGGTAAACTCCTACTCTGAATCTTCCTCTAAGCCTTCAAAGCGTACAGACAGACATTGACGATATCATCGAACATCTTTTTATTCGCATCAAACTTAGATGTAACACGCAAGCCGTTCAAAGAGTTAAAGATAAACCTTGCCAGAGAACGGGCAGCATATTGATTGGTAAATATACCTAACCCCTGACCCTTTTTAATGACACTGCAAATTGCGTTTTCAAAGTCATACATGATAGTGTTTAAAATGTCGGCAACTTCTTCATCAACCGGTGCTAACTCCACAGCAGAATTAACAAAAAAACACCCTTTTCCCCTATCCTCCTGGAGCGCTTCTCCTTTAACAAATTCAAAAATATCCCGAATGTAACCTTCAACGTCAGTTACAGTAGCAGCCTGCTTTATCACAGGGTCTATCCGTTCTTTTTGATACTGTTTTAATGCCATTACGAAAAGAGAGTGCTTGTCACCAAAGGTATCATACATACTTGAGCGACTTATCCCCAGACCATCAACTAGATCTTGTGCTGAAGTGCCGTTATACCCCTTCTGCCAAAACAAATTCATTGCTTTGTCTAAAATAAACTGCTCGTCAAATACTTTTGCTCTTGCCATAAAAACCCTGCGACGCGATTTTAATCCTTCACAAAAATAAGAAATACGGAACGTTCGTTCCGTATTTAGATAAAAAAAATTATGCTCTGAATGGCTCATTCACCGTTACTGCACCGTCAATGGTGTATTCTGCACCTGAAATAAATGAAGCATCGTCAGAAGCGAGAAAAACTGCGAGTTTCGCTACCTCTGAAGGCTCTGCATATCGCTTAAACGGCATCTTATTTTTGAAAAATGCATGAAGATCTTTTAGTCCCTCACTTTTATTTACCATTTCGGTTTCTGTCATAGCAGGATTAATAGCATTTACACGGATGTTTTTTGCGGCTAATTCTATGGCAGCAGTCCTGCTGTAAGCATTTAATGCGGCCTTGCTGGCAGCGTAAATTGCCGTTCCCGGAGCTACAGCAAAAGCACTTACGGAAGATATATGAATGACAGAGGCTCCTTCAGAAAGAATCGGAATAAACTTTTCCGTTGTAAACACAGCTCCCTTAAAATTAAGATCCATTATTCTATGGAAGGTTTCTTCCGTGATTTGTCCCACCGGTTCCATTGAAGATACACCTGCGTTTACAACCAGTATGTTTACTTTTCCAAATAGAGACTTTACTTGCTCAGCAAGTTTGCTTATGTCATCTAAGTTCGAAGCATCAGAGCGAACACCGACTGCATCCTCACCTAAACTTTTTACTGCGTCATCAAGCACTTTTTGATTGCGACCTGTGATAACAACTTTTGCTCCTTCTGTAATAAATTGTTTTGCTGTAGCAAAACCAATACCCAAGCTTCCGCCAGTAATAACTGCGACTTTGTCTTTCAATTTCATTTGTTTTTCGTTTTAAGTTAAAACCACTTCTATTCCGGAACGATTGTTCCACAAATGTATATAAAACGGAACGAACATTCCAAATAAGTTTTTCTCGATTTAATATAATAGCAGGGAAAGAGTATATCAATAAAGCAACTAAAGATTACAAGGACAACGCAAGTCACTATACAAGTAATTAGTCATTTTAATAGAAGAAACTGAAGATCTTAGATTTGACTACAACTATCTTAGATTTAAAAACACTATTTCTTTTATATGAGCCCAACTTTGTAAGAAAACGTAAATATGAAAATAGCACTTACAGGGTCGTTAGGAAACATTAGCAGACCACTTTCCCAACAATTAATTAAACATGGACATGATGTAACAATCATCAGTAGTAGTGCGGAAAGAGTTAAAGAAATTGAACGCCTCGGAGCCACTGCTGCGATTGGCAAAGTAGATGACATCAACTTTTTGAGCACGGTCTTTAGGGGTTCAGACGCCGTATATTGTATGATTCCTCCAAACTTCGGCCATGCTAATCAACTTACATACTATGAGAGCCAAGGAAACAACTATGCTGCAGCAATCAGACAATCTGAAGTAAAGAGAGTTATTCACTTAAGCAGTTATGGTGCACATCTACCATCAGGAACAGGTCTTATAAACGGCTCATATCGCTGCGAGCAAATTTTAAATTCAATTCCAAAGATTCAACTAACTCACATCAGACCAACCTATTTCTATTATAATTTACTTGCGTTTATTCACATGATAAAAGCAGTAGGGTTTATTGGGGCTGTATATGGCGGTGAGGATAAACTACCGATGGTATCGCCGGCAGATATAGCTGAAGCAATTGCCGAAGAGATTGAAACTGGCAACAATTTCAAAGCAATTCGTTATGTTAGTAGCGATGAAAGAACCTGCAGCGAAGTAGCTGAAGTACTTGGAAATGCTATAGGCATTCCAACATTAAAATGGATTGCCTTACCTAAAGACCAGGTTCTGAAAGCGCTACTTGAAAGAAGTATGCCGGAAAACGTAGCACTCAATCTCGTTGAGTTGGGAGAAGCGTTACATACGGGCAGGCTAAGCGAACACTTTGAACAGAATAAACCTGCTCTTGCGAAAGTAAAGCTTGAAGATTATGCAAATGAGTTTTCTGAGATATATCACAGTAAATAAATGGCGATCATGAAAAACACCACGCCCGTTCGTATCAAAACCATTACCCAATTTCATCAACTGCGAGGGTTACCACAACCTGAGCATCCATTAATCAGTGTGGTTGACTATAGTCTTATCGGATACAATAGCGAAAGGGATTTCGAAAGCTGGACATTGGATTTTTATTCAATTTCAATGAAAAGAACTACAAATTACAAAATAAGGTATGGTCAGCAGCAATATGATTTTGATAACGGTGTTCTGTTTTTTATGGCACCCCACCAGGTTTTCAGTGTTTCGCGAAACAATAACGTAGTACCTCAACATACAGGGTGGATATTGCTTATCCACCCTGACTTTCTATGGAATACTGCGCTTGCGAAGAATATAAAAAAATACGAGTATTTTGACTATGAGGTAAACGAAGCCCTATTTCTTTCTGAAAAAGAAGAAACAACTTTAAACAACATCATCCAAAATATAAGACAAGAGTACCATTCTAATATAGATGAATTCAGTCAGGCTATTGTTATTTCTCAGATTGAAACACTACTAAACTATGCTCAACGGTTTTATCGAAGGCAATTTATTACCAGAAAGATCACCAATCACCAGGTTTTAGAAAGGTTAGAGATACTTCTTGAAGACTATTTTAACAACAAAGATTTAATAAGCGCTGGCCTGCCTACTGTTCAGTTTATAGCAGATGAATTAAACTTGTCTCCTAACTATTTAAGCACATTACTAAAAGTATTAACTGGCAAAAGTACCCAGCACCATATTCATGAGAAATTAATCGAAAAGGCAAAAGAAAAGTTATCAACTACCAGCCTAACTGTTAATGAAATTGCATTTGAACTCGGTTTTGAATACCCGCAGTCCTTTAGTAAGCTCTTTAAAACGAAAACCAAACAATCACCACTCGAATTCAGACAGTCTTTCAATAATTAAAAAATATCTTCAATAGACAAAAAGACACTTGTAGGCGTATTTCATTAATCTACTAATTCCCGCCACTTAACCATTCGCTCGCGTAAGTCTATCGTTCTACCATCAATTTTAAAAGTGCCGTCACCATGGTGGTGCATCGTCCGTTGTTCCTTTCTGTCCGAATTGGACCACGCCTTAACAGCCCCAAGAATAAAAAGGTTATATTGACTTACCATACGTGAATCCACCACCTTACATTCAATATTTGCAATACATTGCCCTATCAAAGGTGCTTTGACATGGCGCGCTTCTTTCGCAGTTAACCTGAATTTTCCAAATTTATCTGTATCCTCTCCTGAACAATTTCCGATGTCAACAACTTTCTCTGCCAGGTCTGCTCCTGGAATTGCGATAACACATTCATTGGTTTCTTTCAAGGCTTTATAGCTATAATCCCAAAGGGCCGATGACCGCACCAATTAACGGAGGGTCATGCTGAATCATCATGTGGAATCCCATTGTCATGATATTCGGCTTTTCATTGTAAAAGGTTGTTACCAATACAATCGGGCCTGGTTCCAACAACCTGTTTACCTGATTTAATGGATAATTTTTCATGAGCCTTTTTACTGTTTTGGTGATGCAATAAGAAGGTGTCGTAAAATTTATACCCGGCATTGGACTTTACAGATTCATTAAAAAGCAGGACGTGACATTAAACCTCGTTGGCTTAGCCTGTTTATTGACCTATGCTTTTCGAATATTCGGAGACTAATTTGGAAGTCACCAGCAATTGGCCCACATGGCGTTGTGCATGCTCTGCAGCATGAAAAAGAAGCCCAATTACAGTAGACGGAATTTGCTTTCTGCCTACACCCCTGACTTCCGTCAGTGTTGTTTCATTAGTTGTTTTTAACTGTGTTATTGCTTTTCCTACTTGTGTCTTGAATTTTGCGATTAGATGCTGTGCCAGACATCCATCAAAAGGCGGTTTACCTTCAGAAGCCAATGCGTTTAGTTGGTCATCCAATAGACGTTCTCCTCGGGCATAGGTAAAAAGCCTATCGACTACACCCGTAAGATGCTGAAGATGAAAGCCTACGGACGCCATATCTAAAGGTTTAATCCATAGGAGGTCTGAAGAAAAATTATTCAGGCAAGCTTCAACATCTTCGATTGATTGTAATAATGCATGTGCTACTGGCTGCAAAAGGCCTGGTACGCCCTCTATTGGCCCTCTTTGCCAAACCTCTGATTTATCTATGTTATACCGTTTTTGGATTTCGGTGCTATTTAAATCGTCACTATTCATATCAAAGTAGACCCCGGTTGAGGCAGTGCGAAATTTAATAAATATCTTTGCCACTTATTTTTAAGCAACATGATATCAGTCGATGCAGTAACCGTGGAGTTTAACGGTTCGGCTCTTTTTAGCAACATTACCTTTAACATCAACGAAAACGATAAGATAGCCCTAATGGGCAAAAACGGCGCTGGTAAATCAACCCTTCTTAAGATTATTGCTGGTGTAAATAAACCTACCCGGGGCAAGGTTTCAGCTCCTAAAGATTCTGTTATAGCCTATCTTCCCCAGCACCTGCTCATGGAAGATAATGCGACCGTATTTGAAGAGGCCTCAAAAGCCTTCTCTAAAATACTTAACATGAAAAAGGAGATGGATGAATTAAACCATCAACTGGAAACCAGAACCGACTATGAATCAGATGAATATGCTCAAATCATTGAAAAAGTATCTGAACTGAGCGAGAAATATTATTCGATAGAAGAAATCAATTTCGATGCTGAAGTTGAAAAGACACTAAAGGGTTTAGGCTTTTCGCGTTCTGATTTCGGCCGGCCCACCAATGAATTCAGTGGTGGATGGCGTATGCGAATTGAGCTTGCCAAGATACTGCTTCAAAAACCTGATCTCATCCTTCTCGATGAGCCAACAAACCACTTGGATATTGAATCAATTCAGTGGCTTGAAGATTTCCTGATCAACAATGCCAAAGCTGTTATTATAATCTCTCACGATAAAGCTTTTGTTGAAAACGTTACAAACAGAACCATTGAAGTTACAATGGGACGGATCTATGACTACAAGGTTAAGTATACCCAATACCTTCAACTCAGAAAAGAGAGACGCGAACAACAACAAAAGCAATACGATGATCAGCAAAAAGAAATTGCAGACATACAGGCTTTTATAGAACGGTTTAAAGGTACTTACTCTAAAACGCTCCAGGTTCAATCACGGGTAAAAATGCTCGAGAAAATGGAGATCATTGAAGTAGACGAGGTAGACACTTCTGCTCTTAACCTTAAATTCCCTCCTGCCCCACGCTCGGGTAGTTATCCGGTAACTATTGAAGGTCTCACCAAAAAATATGGTGACCATGTTGTTTTTAAAGATGCATCGCTTACAATTGCCAGGGGTGAAAAGATAGCCTTTGTTGGTAAAAACGGTGAAGGTAAGTCAACACTGGTAAAAGCCATTATGGGCGAAACTGATTTTGAAGGTAAACTCCAACTAGGGCATAACTGCATGATCGGCTATTTTGCACAAAACCAGGCGTCATTACTGGATGAGGAATTAACAGTATATCAAACCATCGATTACATCACGGAAGGAGACATGAGAACCAAGATACGCGACATTCTCGGTGCCTTCATGTTTAGTGGTGATACCATCGAAAAGAAAGTCAAGTTTTTATCAGGTGGTGAGAGGACTCGTCTTGCCATGATAAAATTACTTCTTCAACCTGTAAATCTTCTTATTCTTGATGAACCAACTAACCATCTTGATATAAAGACTAAAGATATTCTTAAGGATGCATTAAAAGCATTTGATGGTACCATTATTCTGGTTTCTCACGATCGTGATTTTCTTGATGGTCTTGCAGAAAAGGTATTTGAATTTGGGAATAAGCGAATTAAGGAGCACTTCGAGGATATCAATGGGTTCCTAAAAAATAAAAAGATGGAGAATCTTCGTGAAATTGAAAGAACAGCAAAGTAGAGTAACATATTTAGAGGCAGAAGTTATGCTTCTGCTTCTAAACTGATCAATCATTTGTATTGTTAAGGTTAACCGTTATTACAGGCCCGCCTTGCTCTTTTACAATCCTATCCGAGAGATGATTTGAGAAAATCCTAAAGATACCTTCCTTACTATTTTTAATAATGGCTATTAGTCCGGCCTTTACCTCCTGTGCATAGTTTAGTAATCCATCCGCCGTGTCATCTGCGTCAATAATGCGAATCACATAATTTGTAAGCTGGGCAATCTGAGCTATACGATTGAAGTATTCATCCAATAATAAGGTAGAATCAGAGGCCTTATCCCTTACATGGACAAGGTGTATCTTTGAATTGAAACATTCACTTACCAATGTAATACTTCTCAAACCATCTGCAAGTTGAAGATCCGGGATAACATTTACCCCTACTACCAGGTTATTGAAATACGTAGATTCAAATCCATCGCGTACTGAAAGCACAGGACAGGCTGATACCTTTATCGCCTGTTCTGTATGGTTCCCTGTAAATACTTCTTTCGCATTCTCCTGACCCGATGTTCCCATTACCACAAGATCAATAGCTTCAGCTTTTAAGTATTCATCAATACCTGATTTAAACTCATTATCTACAACTGCTGTTTCAATAGTAAACCCCTCGCGGCGGTATTGATTTGCAATCTCCTCCAACCTTTCTTTTACCATCTTCAATATTTCTACCGTATAGACCTCTTGCTCGGTATCATCTTTTATCGTTAGATCCCCAGTGGCAGCAAAAGTCACCCCTAATGGATGTTTTATAAAATTGACGAGATAAATAGTGGCACGGCAGGGCTTAGCTATTTCAGTTGCCAGTTTTAAACCCAGTTCTGCAATAGACGAGAGGTCAGTAGGTACAAGTATTTTTTTCATAGCACACGATAGCAAATAGAAAAATTTGAGCCTGCTGTTTCACTCGTTAGCATTTAATAACCTCAAGTTATAAATCCTTGTTTATGTGGTTCTTATTCTACATGAGGCGAGATGAATTATTTGTTACCAAGCTTCAATAATGCTATAGATTATTAATTTTACGCTTATACAGAATGCGTTTACAATGTGTGCTTCGCTTAAAGCTAGCAACATTGTTAAATGCAATGAAGTTAACCTAAAATATTCTAATACATGAAAAGAAAAGCAACAGCCATCTGGAAAGGCTCCGGAAAAGAAGGTAACGGAACCCTTACAACGCAAAGCACCGTCCTGGACAAAACGCAGTATTCTTTTAACACACGTTTTGCAGAAGGTAAAGGAACAAACCCTGAAGAGCTAATTGCTGCAGCCCATGCAGGATGCTTTAGCATGAAGTTAAGTTTTGTTTTAAACGAGGCGGGATTTACTGCCGACGAAATAAATACAGAATGCTTTATAAATTTCGAGAATGGGGCTATTACTGAATCGCTTTTAAAATTACAGGCAAAAGTACCGGGGATTAGCAAAGAGAAGTTCCAGGCTTGTGCTGAAGATGCAGAGAAAAACTGTCCTATTTCAAAGCTTTTAAATACTTCAATAAAATTAGAAGCTACACTTCTTTAAGTTTATTGATAATAAAAAACCCTCTGGGAGTACCAGAGGGTTTAAATGGAAAATTGATGATCTATATTATTTAGCTAATCTTACGTTAACTGCATTCAATCCTTTTTTTCCTTCTTTCAGTTCAAAAGTGACTTCATCGTTTTCATAGATGTTGTCTACCAAAAGACCTGTTACGTGAACAAAGTATTCTTTGCCCGTTGCTGTTTCTCTAACAAAACCAAATCCCTTGGATTCATTGAAGAACTTTACTACTCCTTCTTTCATTTGTGATAATAATGGTGATAATTAATAATTGTCAAAGATATTACTATTGACTGACTATACAACCACTCATTCACTAAAAGCGTTCGAGAAGTATAAAAAAATTATATATTAATTAACAAAGCAACAGGGAAATCTTTGAAAACGTCGAAAATAGTCAACTTCTTGTCACTTTTAATAGATTCCCCGGTAAACACATTTTTCCATTCAGCAGGTGCCCCAATTGGTAGTGCTATGTATCGTTGTTCATTAAGATCATCTGCATAAGGTTGCTCCAATTCACTATTTTTAGCAAGCGCAAGAGGTACCGCTATAATTGCCCAGCGGCCTTGGTATACTCGCGCAAAGGCCATTACGATCGCATCTTTACCCCCCACTTCAAGTGGAATGTACTCCCCTTTTGTGAACACTTCATTAACCTGCTTTCTGAAATTAAGCGACTTCCAGGTTACAAATAGCTTTTCATACCCCTCTCTGCGTTTCGACTTCAGGAATGGGAACAAAGTTGCTGCTCCTTCCTTTTCTTTTTCTACTATCTCATTTAAAATCGAAATTCTTTTCTTATAATCTACCGGTCTCCTGTTATCCGGATCCACAAAGCTCAAATCCCACAGCTCGCATCCCTGATAAATATCGGGTATACCAGGAGAAGTAATCTTTATTAGTGTCTGGCAAAGTGCATAGATATGCGCATATTTAACAATAACTTCTTCAAATGGAACAAAGGCTTTTAGAAATGCATGTGACTCACTTAAGATAGTTTCAATAAATTTTAAACACGCATTTTCATACGCTTCATTTGGAGCAGACCAGTTGCTATTTACCTTAGCCTCGCGTACTGCTTTAATCAAATATTCTTGTACGCGCTTAATGAACTCTTCTGTAACAACAAAATCTTCCGGAAAGCCGCCAATAATAGTTTGATAAATAAAATACTCATCATTTATTGATGGGGCTTGTACGCCGTCAATATTTTCATGAAGTTCTTTATTAAGAGCCATCCATTCCTTTACTTGTTTCATCCATACTTCAGGAAGTTCACTTAGTATATTCAGTCTCAGGCGGGCATCTTCTCCCCGTTTCGTGTCATGCGTAGCTGTAGCATTGAGTGATAACGGTGTTGACTTCTGCCTGTTTACCATCTTGGCGTGATATGTCTGTATGGATATGCCCAGAGTTGATGGAGCATCCCCTACCTCATCATGCGAGATCAACGGATTATATACATAGAATGTAGTATCTTCAACACCTTTTGCTGTTAAAGGCCCTGTAAATTGCATTAAACGCTTTGTAAAGCGAAGGATGTTTTGCTCTTGTGTTTTATCATTGATAGGTTTCGTAATCAAGGCATGGAAGTGATTAAGCTCCTGATTATACTCTTTAGATGCCTGCCGTGCTTTTGCAAAAGCTTCTTCAAGTACCTCTAATTCTTTTCCCTCTAAAGGAAGTTTATCAGGATATATCCTGTAAACAGGAAGACATAACATAAGGTATGCAAGGCCCTGTTTAAGACGTTCTCTTTCGAGGTTGCCTTGTAAGTTTAACTCAAAAAATAACTGGATCAGGTTTTCCCACTCACCTCCCATGTAATTTTCGAGAATAAGTTTCTTATTCTCATACACGAGCTTATTGTAAGGCGGAAGATCAGGAAAGAGTGAACTATAAAAATCCACGAGTTTTCTACCCCCCTGTCTATCTGTTATCAACTGGCTCACATACGAAAGAAACTCGTAACCGCTAGTACCTTCTATCGGCCAATAATTTGGCATATCTTCCTTTGCTTCAAGAATTTTCTCCGCGATGATATAGCAATCTTTACCCAAAAGCTGACGCAGATTATTAACATAAGCAGTAGGATCTTGCAATCCATCAATATGATCAATCCGAACACCTTGTATATAATCGTCTTTATAAAGACCGTTTAGAAACTGATGATATTCATCGAATACAGCCTTATCTTCCATACGAAGGCAAATCAGTTCATTCACTGTAAAAAACCTTCTATAGTTAATCCGTTTTTCTGAATTCTTCCAGAACTCAAGAAGGTAGAACTGCGATTGAAATACCGCCTGAAGACAATCTTCGCTATTATTAATTCTTGCGCATTCTGCTTCAACATTTTTAACTAAAGCATCATTATCCTTTACATCGTTAATCCATTTCTTCTTGTATTGAAGCCATTCATCAAGCGATGTAGATTTTTTAGCTTCATCTACGTATTGCTTTAGTACGGCTCTCAGATCTGGATTGGTGGTTATTTGCTGAAACGCTGAGACAGACAAAGGGTAACTTGTATCATAATAATCGACAGTAAACCCTTTCCCTGAAAATCCCACCTTAACTTCCTTATCCTTGACACAGTCTTGTAATGTCTTTCCGAGAAAAGGCACACACACCTTGCCTTTAAGCTCGGTATCAGGATGATTCCAGTTAATGTCAAAATAATTATAATATGGTGAGAAGTTACCCCGCTCAAGCACATCCATAAGCCTTTTATTCTTTACGTCAAAAGCCATATGGTTTGGAACAATGTCCTGAAGCCATGTCATTTGTTTAGTTTTTAATGTAGAAGAGAGGCTTTTAAACTCTGCCTCCCGCCCTACTTCAGGATCTATTGTATGTGGATCTACAACATCATATCCATGCATACTTCCCGGTCTTGACCTTAATATGGGAGCAGCATAAACGGTTGAGATGCCAAGCGTTTGGAGGTAATCTATAATTTCCCCCAGTTGTTTAAAGGTAAAATCTTTATGAAGTTGTATTCTATAGGTAGATGATGGTACTTTCATTTTTATTGAATTTCGAAAATCAATACTGATTCTGGATTTAGTTTGATTGAAGCTGATTCATCTGAGGAGGTTATCTCTCCTGGCCCAAGCCATTCTTTAGAAGATGAATCAAATAATTTTTTAAGCTTAAATTTTTCTGAATTATTGAACGTTTGTTGTGCCTTATTGAAGTTAAAAGCAAGAAGCATCCTCTCGTTATCAGATTGTCTCTGCAGTGCAATTACTTTTGTGGCGTCATCAACAAATAAAATATTTAATGACTGCCGTTGCTTATTCTGTAATGCCCTGCTTCCTTTTCTTATAGAAATGAGCCTTTTATAAAATGAAAGAAGCGTGTTCGACTTCTCATCTTTTTCATAGTTCCAGGAAAGAATACATTGTTTAAACGTTTCCTCTCCTTGAGGATCTGGTACTTCACCTTCCCATTTAAAATAAGAGAACTCTTCTTTTCTTCCTTTTCTTACCAGTTCAACCAGCTCTTTATCTGTATGACTTATGAAATATTGAAACGGATTTTTCTCTCCATACTCTTCACCCATAAAAAGCATAGGAACATAGGGAGATAGTATAACAGCTGCTGCGGCAAGCTTTAAGGCTTCGTAAGATATGTTATGCGTGAGCCGGTCGCCCAGCATCCTGTTTCCAACCTGATCGTGATTCTGAGAAAAGACTACGAATTGATCGAAGGTATTAGTTTCAGGATATGAGCCGAAGAACTTCTTTCGATGCTTCGAATATTCACCAGTATACACATAGGAATCTTTAAATGCTTTTGCAAGATGTTTAGCAGTTCCAAAGTCCTCATAATAGCCGCTATAATCTTCGGTTATTAAAGAGCGAAGTGCGTGATGAAATTCATCTACCCACTGGCCATCTAAACCGTAACCTCCTTTTTCAGGTGAACTGATATATCTAGGGTTATTCAGATCAAACTCTGCGATCAACACTTTTTTTCTACCTGTTTCTTGCTCGAGCTGTCTCACTTTCATTCGCAATTCATCAATGAAATGTTTTGAGCTCACATCCCATATCGCATGAACAGCATCTAATCGCAAACCATCAATATGAAATTCATCCAGCCACATCAGCGCATTTTGCCAATAGTAGCTGCGAACACCGTCACACCAGGCATCATCATAATTAATGGCCTTGCCCCAGTTTGTTTTATACTTATCGGTAAAGTAAGGCCCATATTCAGATAAATAATTGCCCTCAGGGCCTAAGTGATTATAAACAACATCTTGTACAACCGCGATACCTTGCCGGTGACATTCATTTACAAGTTCCTTTAAACCTTTTACTCCTCCATAACTATCCTGAACGGCAAACGGATAGACACCGTCATAACCCCAGTTTCGTGATCCGGGAAACTGAGCAACAGGCATCAGCTCTATTGCATTAACCCCCAGATCCTTCAGATATGGAAGTTTAGGAATAATGGATGCAAACGTTCCTTCCTTCGTAAATGTACCAACGTGTAATTCATACATGATCATTTCACCTAACGGTATTCCCATCCAATCGGAGTCATTCCAGTTGAATTCGGGATCCACTACAGATGATGGACCATGAACACCTTGGGTTTGAGCACGGGAAGCCGGATCTGGCAATATCTTATCTCCATCAAGCTGGTATTTATATTGAGTTCCCGGACCAGCTTCTTTGATGGTAGCAGACCAATATCCTAAATCATCTTTTCTTAATGGATATGTCTTATCATTAATTATTAAACTTACTTGTTCGCGCTGGGGTGCCCAGACAACAAACTCACATGCACTATCTTTATAGAAAGAACCAACAGGCTTAGCTATGTAATTCATCGATTACGTTTTTCTTTTAGATTTTAAAATTACATGCCATTTGTAAACAGCAGCACCCGGAAGTAAACGATATACACCGCCTGAAGGGCACAGATTTTTACTTTGGTCTCGTGTTCAACATTTATAATCTTAACCTTTGAGCACTAATATTTATCCCGGCAGTCCTTATCCGCTAGGCGCGACCTATGACGGCAATGGAGTAAACTTTGCCCTTTTTGCTGAGAATGCTACAGCAGTAGAATTATGTTTCTTCGATAATGAAGAAAGTAAATCCGAATCAAGACGATTAAAGATAAAAGAGCGCACACATCAGATATGGCATTGCTATATTCCTGATTGTAAACCCGGTCAACTTTATGGTTACCGTGTACATGGACCTTATGAACCTACACAAGGACATCGATTTAATCCCAACAAACTTTTGATTGATCCTTATGCAAAAGCGATATCCGGAACGATCGACTGGAGTGATGCTTTGTTCAGCTATGAAATAGGTCATCCAGATGAGGATTTGAGTTTTAGCAAATTGGATAGCGCTCCCTTTGTACCGAAGAGTGTTGTCATTGACGACAGGTTTGACTGGGAAGGAGTTAAACAACCCAAAATACCTTATCATAGGTCAGTAATCTATGAAACACATGTAAAAGGTTTTACTCAACTACATCCCCAAATACCTGATGGAATTAAGGGATCTTATGCAGCGCTTGCCCACCCCGTAACTATTGACTATCTGAAAAAATTGGGGGTAACTGCAGTTGAATTAATGCCTGTCCATCATTTTGTTGCTGACAGACATTTAAAGGAAAAAGGTTTAACTAACTATTGGGGCTATAACTCAATTGGCTTCTTTGCACCGGATATCAGATACTCAAGTTGCAGAACAACTGGTTGCCAGGTAGAGGAGTTCAAAAATATGGTAAAGGAGCTTCACCGCGCTGGTATTGAAGTTATACTTGACGTTGTGTATAACCATACGGGAGAAGGAAATCACATGGGGCCAACCCTATCCTTTAAAGGTATTGATAATGCATCCTATTATCGTTTAACAGAAGACAAACGATATTATATGGATTATACAGGAACTGGTAATACCCTAAACGCCAATCTTCCGAACGTACTTCGTTTAATGATGGACAGCCTCCGTTACTGGATACAAGTAATGCAGGTAGATGGCTTTAGGTTTGACTTGGCGGCAACACTTGCCCGCGAACTTCATGAGGTTGACCGCTTAAGTTCTTTCTTCGACATCATCCACCAGGATCCGATCATTTCTCAGGTAAAACTCATTGCCGAACCTTGGGACATTGGTGAAGGTGGATATCAGGTTGGTAATTTCCCTCCAGGTTGGTCTGAATGGAATGGTAAGTATCGCGATTGTGTCAGAGACTACTGGCGCGGGGCGGATAGTATGTTGGGAGAATTTGCAGCGCGCTTCACCGGAAGCCCGGACTTATATCAGGGTGACTACCGGCGACCTACTGCAAGTATAAACTTCATTACTGCACATGATGGCTTCACACTTCATGATCTTGTTTCTTATAACGAGAAGCATAACGATGCCAATGGTGAAAACAACCAGGATGGTGAGAGCCATAACAGATCTTGGAATTGTGGTGCCGAAGGTCCAACTGATGATCCTGCTATTATAGAACTAAGGCAAAAGCAAAAACGGAACTTTTTAACCACATTGTTTATATCTCAGGGTGTGCCGATGATTGTTGCAGGTGATGAAATAAGTCGTTCTCAAAACGGAAACAATAATGCGTATTGCCAGGATAACGAAATTTCATGGTTAGATTGGTCAAAAGCAGACGCACAGTTATTGGAGTTTACCCAGAAGTTGATTGAACTTAGAAAAAACCATGCTGTATTCTGCAGAAGACGTTGGTTTCAAGGTCAACCAATTAAGGGTGTAGGAGTAGAAGACATCGCATGGTTTCTTCCTGAAGGCACAGAAATGACAGAAGAACATTGGAATAATTCATTTGCAAAATCCTTAGCCGTATTTCTTAATGGGAAGGGCTTGCATGCTGTAGGCAGTAAAGGAGAGCAGATAGCAGATGATCACTTCTATGTAATATTCAATGCGCATCATGAAGCTCTTGAATATAAACTTCCTCCTTCAAAATATGGGAAGGAATGGTATAAGATACTGGATACACATAAGAATATAATCGGAGGTTCTGAAGAAAAGTATGGCCCCGAACAGAATATCGTTGTTGAAGGTCGTTCAATTATCATTTTGCATCATCCGTTAGACAAAGCTTAACTATTACTACTTAAAATGGAAAGCAAAAAACCTTTTGATAAAAGAAGCGCTGGGATTTTGCTTCATATAACTTCATTGCCATCTCCGTATGGCATTGGAGATATAGGACCTGAAGCACATAAATTTATTGATTTCCTGAACCAATCTAAACAAACATATTGGCAGTTACTGCCGCTTAGTCCTATAGAGAAGGCACAAGGGTATTCTCCCTACAGCGCAAACTCCAGTATTGCATGCAACACATTACTGATTAGTCCTGACAAGTTAATGGAGGATGGTTTGCTATCGCAAAATGACCTTGACCAAGCAGCAGTAAAAAACAGTGGTAAAGTAAACTTTGAAGAAGCCGAAGTTGTGAAAGCAAAACTTCTTAAAAAAGCATACAATAGTTTTGTGCGTAAAAAGAAGGAGTTAAACGCTTTTGAAACCTTCGTGAAAAGAGAGGCATCTTGGTTAAACGATTTTGCGCTGTACACCACTTTGAAGCAGCAGTTTAAAGGAAAGCCTTGGTATGAATGGCCCGATGAGTTTAAATTTAGAAAGAGTGCTTCCCTGAAGAAAATAAAGGAAGACAATAAAGGAACTATCGATTACATCAAGTGGCTACAATACATTTTCATTAAGCAATGGGCAGAACTTAAAGCCCATTGCGAAAAGTTTAATATCCTGCTTTTTGGTGACCTTCCTTTTTATGTGAGTTATGACTCTTCTGATGTTTGGTCTCATCCTGATATCTTTTCATTAGACAACGATCTTAATGCTAAAGGAATTGCGGGGGTTCCACCAGACTACTTTAATGAAGATGGCCAACTATGGGGAATGCCTGTATTTAATTGGAAGGTATTAAAACAAAATAAGTACGATTGGTGGATTCAACGACTTAAAAAGAATATAGAACTTTTTGATGTCGTAAGACTTGATCACTTCAGGGCATTCGCCGATTATTGGGAAGTTCCCGCCTCTGAGAAGACAGCAAAGAATGGCCAATGGAAACGTGGTCCTGGATCTGATTTCTTTAATACTGTAAAAAAAGAGTTAGGACATCTACCGTTTATAGCAGAAGATCTGGGAGATATTAATGAACCTGTTTACAACCTTCGGGATAAGTACAAGTTTCCGGGTATGAAGATCCTCCAATTCGCATTTAGTGACAACGTAGGGCAATCTTCTTATATACCTCATAACTATACACCTAATTTTATTGTGTACTCAGGAACGCACGATAATAACACTACAAGGGGTTGGTACAGAAAGGATATTGGTAAGACAGAACAAAAAAATATAAACTTTTACCTTGGTAAAAAGGTGAATGAACATAATATTCACATTGAACTTACCAGGTTAGCCTATGCTTCCGTTGCAAACATTGCCATAATACCCATGCAGGACATCTTAGGACTGGATGAAACTGCAAGAATTAACACCCCCGCATCTGTTGACAACAACTGGCTTTGGCGATTAAAGAATAATCAGATTTCTAAAGCGCTAGCGGAAGAACTTGCTGAATGGATAATGCTTTACAACAGAATCTAAACAAATTAAAGATTAGAATTATATTAAAACAATAAGAGGTTGTATTACTACAACCTCTTATTATACCATAAGCCTACAAATCAGCCTTGCTGTGCGTTCTCATTAGAACGGTTAGCTGCTTTACTCTTGCGATTAGCTCCGCTAGCTTCTCCACCTTTTCTTCCGATCTGTGCCATGTGCTCCCTGTTACGGCTCACTGCCTCCCCACCTTTTCTGGCGATAGCGCGTTGCTGTTCAGGATCCATAGAAGCGAATCCGCGATTCGCGGTTCTGCTAGAATTGCCTTCTTTAGATTCCATACTCTACTCCCTTCATTATAGTTGAACATTAATCTTTTTTGTTGTGCTTTAATTTAATTATAAAGTCATCCGTCTAATAAAAAATAAGGTGCCGTGCTGGTTACCTTTTATAAACGATGTAAAATGTTGATTATGATAAACATCAAGGTACAAATTGAGGACTGTATTCATCACTTTGCCCTATTCAAGGATATTGCCTGAAGTACTAACGGAACGTTTACGCAGACAAAATATTTGAACCGTATAACCATTCAGACGTTTTTCTCGACAAGTCAACAATGGCGTCTTTGTTCCTTATTTTAAAAGAATGATCTGCATTCTCAATAGGAATCAATGTAGTATTAATCAATTCATCACACACCCTACTCACTAAACTAAACTCTGCAAGAAGGTCGTTGGTTCCCTGTAAAAATAATTTTGGTATTTTAACTTCTTTCAAGTGTTCTGCTCTCTGCGTTCCCGGTTTACCTGAAGGGTGCAAGGGAAATCCAAAAAATACAATCGCCTTCACAAATGGTAATGGATTCTTTGCTAACAGTTGAGACGTCATTCGCCCCCCAAAGGATTTTCCTGATGCAACGATAGGGATATGACTATACAATGATGATACATGCTTTAAAATTTCTTGAACAGTTTTCTCTGCCACCACGGCAATGTCAGGTATCTTCTTACCCTTTTCCATATAAGGAAAATTAAATCTTACGGTTCCAATATGCTCTTCTGCCAAAGCTTTTGTTAACTTCACCATAAATGAATGATTCATACCTGCACCTGCGCCGTGGGCTAGTGTCATCACTACTCGCATTTCTCTAGGTAGTGTAATCTCTGCAGACACTGCTCCGATTGAATCACTAATATTAACTTGAAGGGGTTTGATTTCCATATCGTAAAAGTTAAATACTAATTATTATAACGTACAAAACTAAGCTTAGATTGAATTTCTGCTTTGATAACATAGTATTAATTGATGATCTCTTTTTGATACACAGCGCTCCTCGGAAAATAACAACTGTAGTAATGGTGTTAATTGTAACTATAAAGTGCTTCAACGTTGATACGCAACAAACATTGATTCGCTCTTCATTTACTTATCTGCATCACAAGATGTCTAAGGTTTAAAAAGTATGCTTGCGTGTCATTAAGCGGCTGTAAATCAGGTTAAAAGAAAGGTTAACACGAATTAAATATTTGCTAACGATTGCAATAATATAATCTTACAACGCTGTGACTGCACCTCTAATTATTAGTTCTAACTATGTAACTTCGCACCACGAGATGCGTATTTATACACGTGAAGATTTTTAACGCATATGTTTCGCAGATACAATTTGTATCTATTTTTTAAAGAAAGAGTAATAGAAGAAATATTATTAGGCGAACGAATCTCTATATAAAATTTAACACTTCACGTTCTGCAAATTTAGAAATTGTATAACACTAACCATGGGTTGGACAACTTTATATATCACAGGTAAGTCAGATTTCAGAGAAGAAGTCAGAGAAAAGATAGTCGACAGCAACCTAAAAGTAATGCCAGGATACACAGGCACTGTGTATACTGTTGGCGAGGTACATGACCTCTATTGGGTAGACGAAAAGATTGCTTTAAGAGAATTTAAAGAAGCGATCGGAAGCAAACTGGTATGGAAATACAGGCTCAAGTTCTATCCTAGTCTTGAGGCGTTTATTGAAGCACAGAACAGGAAGGACCGATCTATCGAACTTACCGCAGAAGATTTAGCATTAATTGAAGAAGCCAAAAGAGCCGTAGCATAGGCTCTTTTTTTATTTCCCTGAATCTCCCTTCCGCTTTGCTCCTTTAAACTTAGTTATTTTAACCTTCTTCTTTTTCTTAAAGATCTTTTCAAAGATATTGAGGTTAGACTTTGATGGCTTACAGTCTAACTGCGATAAGAGATGTTCCGGCAGTGGTGCAAACCGCGACTGCATAATTTCTTTAAGCTTTTTATCTTCGTTTGCCTTTTGAACGAAGCGTGCAACAATAGGTAGCGCTGTTGCTGAACCTTGACCAAGCGATGTACTTCTAAAATGCATTCTTGGGTCATCTGCCCCCACCCACGCTCCTACTACAAGCTTAGGCATGATCGCAATAAACCAACCATCTACATTAGATTGCGTGGTACCAGTCTTACCGGCAATATCGTTCGTCAATCCATACCGAGACCTTAATGAAGAAGCTGTACCCTCAGAAACTACGCTTTTCAGCATATGTACCATCATCTGTGAGGTTTCCTTCGAAATTGCACGTTCTGGTTTTAAGTCATTGTCAAAATCCTCAAGAACACGACCTTTTCTGTCGATAATAGCGGTAAGATATTTCCGATTTACATAAAGCCCGCCATTGGCCAGCACACTATAAGCACCGACCATCTCCATGACAGAAATGGAGGGAGTGCCTAATGCTATTGAAGGCACTGCAGGAAGATCACTGTTAATTCCCATCTTTCTTGCAGTTACAATTGCATTATTTATTCCTGTCTTTTCCAACAGCTTAACCGATACTGTATTTACTGATCCTGCAAGTCCTCCTTCCATGGAGTACTTCATCTCATAAGTCTCATCACTTGTGTTTTCAGGAGACCAATCATCCATGTTAGTATAAACTGTTTTCCTGGCTGAGATATACGAGCACGGGCCTATTCCTTTTTCAAGTGCTGCAGCATATAAAATAGGTTTAAACGTTGAGCCTACCTGGCGTTTTGTACTTTCACGAACATGATCGTACTTGAAGTACTGATGATTTATCCCACCTACCCAAACTTTGACATCACCTGTATGCGGCTCCATTGCAATTAAGCCAGCCTGAAGAAATTGTAAGTGATGTTTTATCGAATCAAATGTGCTGATTGTAGCTTCCTTCTCTCCTTCCCAGGTAAATATTTTAGTCTTCACTGGTTTGTTGAGCTTGTCCATAATCTGTTTCTCAGATAGCCCTTCATTTTTCAGCAATTGAAATTGCTTCGAGTTTTTGAGAACAGATTTCGCGATGCCATCAATATGCTTTCTGCTAATTTGCCCTTTAAATTTTGCTTGAAGGGCCTTCATTTGAACTTGCACTGCTGACTCTGCATATGCCTGCATGCGCGAATCGATAGTGGTGTATATTTTCAAACCATCTTTATATAAATTGTAAGGAGTACCATCTTTTTTCTTGTTCTCCTTGCACCATTGAAGTAATTCTCTTTGAATGTAAGCCCTGAAATAGGGTGCCAATCCAATATTATGTGACGCAGTATGACTATAACGAAGCCCTAGCGGTTTTGACTGTAACGCTTTTTTCTCTAAGTCAGTTATGTAATCATACTTAGCAACTTGAGCCAATACCACATTTCTACGCTGCAAAGCGCGCTCAGGAAAAAGACGTGGGTTATAACGGTGCGTTGCCTTTAACATTCCTACAAGCACGGCAGACTGATCCCAGGTAAGGGATTTTACAGGAACAGAAAAGAACCTTTCTGCTGCAGTTTTAATTCCATATGTATTGTCAGCAAAAGGGATGGTATTCAAGTACAGAACAATAATCTCATCTTTCGAATATACGTTCTCGATTCTCCATGCAATAATATATTCCCTGACCTTATTAATAGGCAATGAAAGAAACCCGTATGACTTCCGGGGAAACAGATTCTTAGCAAGCTGTTGCGTTAAAGTACTTCCACCTCCCGAAGATTCGTTTTGAAGCAGGATGCTTTTCACTAAAACACGTCCAAGACTTTTTACATCAATGCCATGATGTCGGTAAAAGCGCACATCTTCAGTTGCGACAAGTGTCTTTTTTAAAGATTCAGGTATATCTTTTCCCTCAACAGGAGATCGATCCTGTATATAGTACTTTCCCAGCAAAACACTATCAGAACTATATACTTCACTAGCCAATGGATGTTGAATTTCCTTCAAATCACTTTTAGATGGCAATTGACCAAAAAATCCTATCCATACAAGTGTAACAAGCACCAAGGCAAAACCCAGTACTCCTATTAATCCGTACAGCGCTGTGCGTGTAATTATGTTGAGAGTGTCTTTTCTTGGATATAATGTTTTAATTCCGTTCTTAATTCTCTGCCAACTAAAATTCATAAATATTATTAATTCGCATACAACATAAAATTCTGTTCCGGCTGCCAGCTTTTAGGCCAAAGCAGCTTTAAGGCTGCCTAAAAGACGCTAAACTTCTACAAGTTGCTGGCATCCGCATTGTTAAACTTCTTTCGATGGGGCGTGAAATGACATATCAGGAAAAAGCATCACTTGAATTGAGCATGTGGAAATGCCGTATGGAAAAGCCTCCAGGCTTTGCAGAAAACGTGGCCAAAAAAATTCAAGTCAGAATTAATAGCCTGATACCCGAAAAAATCCATAATGCTTTTACTACTGCTATAAAACAGATGACAAGGGCTGTTATTTTTGGAGCTACATTCACCACAGCAAAAGTGGTTAATGACCGGACCTTGGAACAAAGAGAATTAAGGGTATTAGAAAGGATAAAATTTTATAGAAACACAGCGGCAGCAGAAGGCGCGGTAACAGGTGCCGGCGGTATTCTGTTAGGGCTCGCTGACTTCCCAATCTGGCTTGCGTTGAAAATGAAAATGCTATTCGAAATTGCCTCATTATATGGATATGATGTACGAAATCTCAAAGAGCGGATTTATATCCTTTACATCTTCGAGCTTACCTTTTCAAGCCAAAGTCACAGGAATAGTGTTTTTGAATTAATTAATGATTGGGAAAAATACGAGAAACGGCTTCCTGAAGATATTCATGGTTTCGATTGGTTGAAATTTCAACAGGAATATCGAGACTACATTGATATTGCAAAGCTATTGCAACTTGTGCCGGGAATAGGCGCAGCGGTGGGAGCTGTTGTAAACCACAAGCTAACAGATAAACTTGGAACAACAGCCATGAATGCTTATCGCATCCGGTTAATGCAGGAAGTAAAATAAAAGAGGCTGCCCGGTAAGACAGCCTCCTAAGAAAATGTTCTTAAAGAAGTTAAGGAACTGCAGAATAACCCCAGTATAAATCTACATCACCATAATAAGTATGGTCATTAGTGTCGGGCCAATGTGTTTGATCAAACCCGGGAGAATTTTTCAAATATTCTTCATCGCGATCGAGTATGAAAACGTTGCGGCCAGGGGCCGGACGTAGCTCACTAAATGGTATCGCAAAGAGCTTTCCACCTAAGCCAAGAAAAGAACCATACTCTATCACAACATAGTCTATTTTACCTGACCTTACATTAATCATGAGATTGTCAATTCTTCCAAGATCGTCTCCTTCGGGATTTTCAATCTTATCGCCTATAATTGAAGTTGCAGTAAGCCTTCGTAACGGGCGATTGGCATCAGGTCCTTCCTGATTCGTTCCTGTTTGGTTATCTACCTCATATGATTTATCTAACATACTCATAACTCCTCCTTTTTTGTCCCTACTGATAAGTGCGATATCTCTAAGGGATTGTTTTGCTGATTCGCATGTTGCAATCCCTCTTAAGAAATACTAGTTAACTCAACCTGTCAATCCCTTTCTAACATATTGTTTTCGAAAGTCTGAATAGTGTTTTGGTCGATAGGTGAGTCACTTGTAGTATAATCAGTTGTTCTCTTTTTAGATTGAGATTGTTTTGTTTTCCTAACCTTACTTTTATCAGGCTCGCTGCCCAACAACTGGTCCACCACGGTTGGAACTTCACCTGTTTCAAGAATACTTTTGAAGCCTCTTAAATCTTCTTTTATCATATTCTCTACCACAGGGCTAAACAATTTTGCGGCAATAGTCCCAACATCTCCTGCTGGCAATCTATAGGTGATCTTTACTCTAATCTCGGTGCCCATATTATCGGGTGCATCCTGAAACCGAACTTCGCCTGCATTATCAACTGTTGAACCAGGTAATGAAGACCATGTTATTAATTCTCCTGGTCTGTCTTCTGTAATTTCAGATTCCCATGTTACTGATCCAACTCCCCCCGGTATACGCGCTACCCATGTTGAATGAATTTGATCTTTCACGGTAACATTTTCAAGATGCTTCATGAACTGAGGCAGATTTTCAAGATGCCTCCAATAAGCGTAAACTTCTGCTCTTGGTTTGTTGACAGTGAACGTGCCCCTCACCTCCATTGCTGGTGTCTTCCTACTGGCCGTGTTTCTTCCGATGGCATTGTTTATCATACAGTACCCCGAGGCACCTCTGTAAACAAGCATCCCTCCTGCTATGGTCATAGCAATTCCACTTAATGAACCTAGATTTCTTAATCCATATACAGTAGCTGCTGCGCCTAGTAGTACAGAGGCAATTCGCTCAGTCGACCCAACGTTAATATTACTGGATCCTGTTGCGGGTGTAAGCATGCTTACATCGCTTTCACCCATTGTGTCTGTCATTACTCCTGGTTCCATCATTTTTAGGGTTGGTTTTCAAGTGATTTTATTGACCTAATGAATTCTTAATTTCAGTGGCTTCATTAAAGTGCATTTGAATATGCGGCTGATATTTGTTCGCATAATCTTTAACCTGTCGATCTTTTCCTGAACTTATCTGTGTGTTAAAAATGGTGAGCGTTTTCTGGTGATCGCGAACCTGGCTGTTTATATAAGCAGTATCAAACTGATAACCAGTTAAAGATGATAAGCGGGTCTTTAATGCCTGATGCTCTGCATCAAGTTCATTTTTAAATGTAGCATCTTTATCATCTGCAAGCTCACGTAGCTCATCTTGCGCTGTCTGATGTTCAGACGCCATGCTTAAGCCAAAGTTGCGTACATCAGCCGTTGTTGAGTTGGTAGCGGCAAGCTGGCCTAATTCTATTTCGGCTCTGTTCCCCATTGATACCTGTTCAATAAAAGTTTTGTCTTGTTGCGATAGTGAGTCATCATCGTCATCATCATCACATCCTACCCAGCAAAAAGACAGAGCCATAAGGCTCGTTACCATCATCATACCCTTCAGTTTCATACAATTTAAATTTGTTTTACATTATTTTCGCAAACCATTTAAAATTGTATGCTTAACTGTTGCAAGCGTCAGGCATGGTTTGGCTCAAGTAAACAGAAATGTAGTTGTATTACGTTTTATCTCGATAAGAAAAAAGTTGCCAAAGCAACTTCAAAAAAGCCACATTCAGGTAAAGGAAAGGCCTGGGTAGGTAATTACACAAGAACTGAAGTAAAGCACGTCCTACCTACGTCGCCCCATTCTGACTACAAGCCAAATAATAAGAACAATAACAGCAACTACTACGAACATGCCTGTGTAAAAACCAGCACCGAATATATCCCCAATAACTTCACAACTTGTCATTGAGAATAGCATTATCGCAAATAATAATAAGAATGGATTCTTCATAATGTAATTAAGTTTTAATTGTTTCTATGTTTTCTTTTTACAGGATCCCTATCGTCTGCTGATATCTTTATGTTTTCTCTCATGGTTGGATTCTTAAGCGCTACAGGTTGTTGACGTTTCCTGATCTTCATATTCAAAAACTCAACACCTAAAGCAAAAGCCATCGAAAAATAAATGTATCCTTTAGGTACATGAACATGAAAGCCCTCAACAACCAGTACAAGACCTATCATCATTAAAAAAGATATGGCAAGCAACTTCATCGCTGGATGTTTATTGATAAAAGCACTGATATTATTTGCGAACGCTAACATTACTCCTAAGGCTATAACAATTGCTATAACCATAATTACAATGCTATCTACCAGCCCAACAGCCGTTAAAATCGAATCAAAAGAGAATACCACATCCAATAGTACAATTTGAATGATTGCTGAATTTAACGTAAGCTTCTTTGAAAAGCTATGCTCTTCATTTTCTCCTTCCAGTTTAGCGTGTATCTCCGACGAGCTCTTTCCCAAGAGAAATAGACCGCCAAGAATCAGAATAAGATCACGGAAGCTTAATTCAAATTCACCGAAAGTAATAAATGGATCTTTAAGACCGATGATCCAACTTATTGTCATCAGCAACCCAACTCTTACAAACAAGGCTAGCAATATTCCTAAGGTTCGTGCCTTCTTTTGATCCTTTTCCGGTAGCCGATCTGATGTTATTGAAATAAATATGATATTATCTATTCCTAATACAATTTCAAGGAACGTTAGGGTTAAAAGACTTACTATTCCCTCGGTAGTCAACAGCTCTGCCATAAATGTTTTTATTAAATAAGAGTAAAGATTATACCATATACATAAACAAGAATATTGAATCAGAACATCCGTAATATCTACCGAAACCGTGTAGATGAATTTACACAAGGTGGCATATCTTTTTAGCGGGAGTATCCTATGAGCGATCCACAGGAATCACCCTTCTTCTTACGATTTGGTTTAACCATTATTAGTATCGCAGTTTTAGCCGCTGGCATTTACCTGGCCAAGGGAATTATAATGCCATTCTTCTTTGCCATACTACTTGCCACCCTTCTACTACCAATAACAAAATTCCTTAAAAGATTGGGTGTAGGCAAAATACCCTCCATCGTTTTATCGCTTCTTGTATCGCTAAGCATCCTTGGCATTGTCGTCTATTTCTTTTCAACCCAGATTGCAAACTTCCTTGCAGATTTTCCTGCGATGGAAAAGAGATTTAATCAACTTCTTTGGTCTGCGCACCAATGGGTATTTGAAAACTTTAATATAGGAATGCGTGCGCAGAAAGAATACTTAAGCGATACAGCTGAAAAGATGAAGACACAGAGCCCTCAGTTAATTGGTAGAACTTTTGTTACATTAACAGAAGTAATATCTTATGTGATCTTTTTACCTATATACACTTTTCTCATTCTATATCATAAAGACATGATCAAACGTTTTATGATTGAGATCTTCAAAGATGGAAATAAAGAAAAGGTTAGTGACGTACTACACGAGTCTCAGGTAATATCACAACAATATATTACTGGCCTTCTTATCGAGCTTTGTATAGTATTCGCACTTAATACCGTCGGATTTTTTATCCTGGGTATTAAGTACGCCGTATTCCTTGCACTGCTTTCTGCCATACTGAACATTGTACCATACATCGGTATGCTTATAGCAAACATCTTCTGCATGATCGTTACACTAATGTCTTCTCAAAATCCGGTCGACGCAATATGGGTAGTTGCAATTCTTAGTGGCGTTCAGCTGATTGACAACAACATACTCATGCCATTAATTGTAGGCAATAAAGTAAAGCTAAATGCCCTAGCCATTATTCTTGGTGTTGTTATCAGTGGAGCATTGGCCGGCATCGCAGGCATGTTTCTGGCAATACCAGCACTTGCGGTTATGAAATTGATATTTGAACGGGTTGACCATCTTAAACCATGGGCTCTTTTAATTGGGGATGAAACCACAGCAGAAGAAGACCGAAAAAATCCTGTGAGAAGAGCAATTAGTCGCGCTAAAGAAAGATCAAGACAAAGGCACAACAAGCAGAAGGAACTACACAATAAATAACACACGCAACTTATCTCACATAGGTTCCAAGAGGGTTAATTTTACTATTTAGAACAGGTAACAAATGCTAATCAAGCGTTGGCATCGTAGCAATCATCAATAACCACATAAAGCAATAAAATAAGAATTCTACGCTCTTTCTCAAAACCCTTTTAATATCTTAAAGATCCATTTCAATCATTGCACAACTCGTCTTTCTAACATTTCCACAGTACTTTTTCTTAATTCTGGTTATCTTCAGAAAGTGGAGCATAAGAGCAGAAAAAGTGGAGAGAATGCGGAACAAACACTTAAAACACTTATTGCTACCATTTCCTTAAACACAATTTACTTATACCTCTGCAATAAAAATCCTGAAGCGCCTGGTTTTTGACACTATTTGTCAAAACTGTAAGTTAAGTTTCCCGAAAAAAAGGACTATGACTAGAATAGAAACAAATTCCATTATTGAAGGTGCGAGGCTCTTTAGGGAAAATCATGTTTAGGGCAAATAGGTAAGCCTACCATCATGCGTCAAAACCATCTTTTCCTAAAAAGCAGAGCGAATCACAACAAACTACCAGAGTTAAGTTTAAGGAGGCATCAAGATTTGCTAAACAACTACTTACCTATCCGAGAAAAAAAGCTTACTATCGGCAGAAGGCTAAAAAGCTATGTGTTCCTAATGCCTATGCCGCAGCCATTGCTGGCTACATGCGCACCGGGTATGACACTGTGTTATAAAGGCTCTCTTGATAGAACACAGTAAGGTGGTAATCGTAAAGGAAATTGCACTTTAAAATTTAGATAAAATGGATATGTAAATAAAAAGTTAGCCCTCGCAAGAAAGCTAACCTTAATTATATTTATTACTTACTTATTCCCCGCCTTTAGAGGAAGCAGACGATGCAGCCTCAGCTTCTTTCTTTTTGCGTTTCTCCTGCTTTCTAAAATAACCTCTGAGCAGGAAATTGTGCTGTAGTGCTTCCATGTTCTGATCAAGCTTCGCAGAAGCCTGCTCTGCATTCACCATGGTGGTTTGTAATTTAGAGGCAAAAGCAGAATCTCCGAGTAACACGTTTAATGCGTTATTTTCGTTGTTCATTTTTTCGGCGAGGCTTCCAAGGTTTTGGGCAACTACCTCAGCATTCTTACTCACTTCTCTAACATTTGCTAAAGCTTGTGTAAATGTATCTGCATAGCTGGTATCATGAATCAGTGTTGGCAACAGACCATCGCCTGTACGCAACTCCGCCAATAGTGAGTTAAGTTCAGAAGAAACCCTTACTGAATTATCACCGGTCTTCTTCAAGCTTGCAACTGCATCTCTCAGATCTTTGGCAAGTGCTCCGTCTTTAAACAACTCTCCTATTATACCCTGGCCATCATTTACGCGTTTTGCAATTAACTGCAAATCTGAAGTAAGGGAACGTGTATTTTCACCTACATCTTTCGCAATATTTATTAACTCCTGTGTATCGGCGGGTGACAGTGTATTAATGGTATCACCGTCTTCAACCACACCGTTATTAATATTGCCCGGCCTGATCACTACTATTTTGTTACCTACCAGCCCGTCTGATCCTACAGAGGCAGTTGCATCTTTAGAAATAAATTCGTGCTGATTGTTCTTCAACGCCAACCGAACTACTACCTTACCAGGAGACATAATACGAACATCGGTTACAGTTCCAACCTTTACGCCAGAGAACCACACATTATCTCCTTCTTTTAAACCTTCAACATTTTTAAATACTGCCGATATATCGAAGGTTCTTGTTAGTATATTATTTTCGGCACCAACATAAAAGACTGAAATTATAAACAATGCCAGTCCGCCCAGAACAAAAGCTCCTACTTTAACTTGCTGCGCTATCTCTTTACGTTCCATAATGATTTCTTTTAATATTTAAAAAATGGTTCCAGATCCGGATCCCTTGCATTTTTTAGTTCTTCAAATGTTCCTTCTATTTTATTTTTACCATTAATAAGTCCGATAATTCTATCTGAAGTGGTTCTCGCACTGCTGATATCGTGTGTGATAATAATGGAGGATGTCTTATATTTTTCTCTTACTGAGAGTATCAGTTCATTAATTTCCATTGAAGTTATTGGATCCAATCCTGCCGTAGGCTCATCATATAACATGATCTTAGGTTTGAGGATAAGTGTTCTCGCTATACCTATCCGCTTCTTCATACCGCCCGAAAGCTCTGCCGGCCATTGATCGACCGCATGTGCAAGTCCAACATCATCAAGGGCTGTCATTACCATCTCGTCAAGCTTTCTCTTTTCAAATATTCCAAGGTTACGTTTCAGCGGAAATTCCAGGTTTTCTCTTACTGTCATTGCATCGTAAAGTGCACTGCCTTGAAATGAAAAGCCGATTTGCAATCTTAGCTCATTCATTTCCCTTGCACTCAACGTAAACACGTCACGGCCAAGCACGTTTATCTGACCTGAGTCCGGTACGATTAAACCCACCATGCACTTGATAAGAACTGACTTACCTGTGCCAGATCTGCCAAGTATGACAAGGTTCTCACTCTCGTGGAGATCGAGGTCAACACCGTTTAATATTTCTCTGTCACCAAATGCCTTCTTCAAATTACGAATAGAAACAACTACGTTGTCCGTTCGTGATTGCTCAATAGCTGGTGCGTTATTTGATTTTGTTGCTAACATCAGCGGAAGAGATTTATAAATTGAATGGACAGCAGGTCTATAACAAAGATCAGCATCATCGAAACAACCACTGAAGTATTAGCAGCCTTTCCAACGCCTGTAGTACCTTTATCGGAATGATATCCTGAATAACATCCGACTAATCCAATTGCGAACCCAAAAAAGGCTGACTTAATTAAAGAAGAGAAAATATCAGTATAAGTGATATTAACAGCTACTTCATTAAAAAAGAGTTGGAAGCTCGTGTTGTTATAGATGTTCACTGTTAGAAATGATCCCAGCAACGAAAGTATATCCGAATATACCACAAGAAGGGGAAGCATCAATGTTGTAGCAGTAATGCGGCTCACAACCAGGTAAGAGAAAGGTCGTGTACCAGATACCTCCATCGCATCAATCTGCTCAGTTACCTGCATACTCCCAAGCTCCGCTCCTATATTAGATCCAAGTTTGCCTGCACAGATTAATCCTGTTACAAGTGGCCCCAGGGATCTCACTACAGCTTGAGCAACGAGCGACGGTAGCCACGATTCGGCACCGAACGACGCAAGTGAGGGCCTTGATTGTTTTGTAAAAACAATCCCAACTAAAAATGAAGTAAACGTTATTAGAAACAACGACTTGTTTCCCATCATAAAACATTGCCGGATGATCTCTTTCACCTCATACGGGGGGAAGAAAAAATCCCGAAATACCCTCTTGGTAAAAGTAGATACTTCAGCTACTTGTACTAAACCTTTTTTTATATCCATCGAACTTAGAATGAATAGCTCTTTAGGAATCTATTCATGTGCCAGCAGGTAAGTTACATGTTAGTGGAACGATATAACTGTTTGAAAGCCTCCTTGTAGAATTTAGTACACACTGACCGAATAGATTGATTATGTCTGTTTACCGACATGATTAATCAGGCATGAGATTTTGATTAACCTTTGTTGATTTAGCCAAGAGGGGCATTCAATGAAGGAGCACAACACAAAAAGAATCTTTGTTAAGATTCTTAAGATTTTTGGATGGATATTTTTTTCAATCGTACTACTACTTGCAACGATAACATTACTTATTCAGCTTCCACCAATTCAAACAAAAATAACACAGGAAGCAATTTCTTTTCTGGAAAAGAAAATAGGAACAGAAGTTTCGCTTCAAAAAGTAAGCATTAGATTTCCTAAAACAATTGTTGTTGAAGGGTTATACCTGGAAGATAAGAAAAGGGATACACTCCTATACATGGGTAGGTTGGACATTGATACTGATCTTTGGGCATTAACCCGAAAGGAGATTCAACTTAATGACCTTACGCTTGAAAATACCAAAGCTTACATAAGCAGACCCGAAGCCGACAGCGCCTACAACTTTACTTATATACTTAACGCTTTCGTAAGCGACTCTACATCGGTGCCAGATACGACACAACAAGATGCGCCTGGATGGAAATTCTCCATAGAAGACATCACGCTGCAGAACATCAAAGCCAGGTACCACGATCTGCTCACAGGTAATATTGCAGATCTCAACCTTGGGCTCTTCGAAGTTTCAATGGATGAGTTCGATCTCGACCGAATGAGAATAGTTGTAGATGAAATTAATCTTGAAAATACTACAGCAAGCGTACTGCAAACCAAACAACCGGAAGTTACTGAGGAAGTAGCAGAGGAAAATCAACCAATTACTTATGATATAGGTGTAGGACAAGTAAACCTTGAAAACATTCACGCAAACTTCCATCAACAGGCACTCGGCCAACTCATTCGAATGGACCTGGGGCGGTCATCATTAGAAACAGACAAGGTTGACTTAAAGGGACAGATAATTGACCTCGACAACTTCCTGCTCGAAAATACTTTCATCTCTTATCACCAGCGTCCCGTTGCTGTTGTTAACACCAAAAATCAGTATGACCCTGAGCCTGCACGTGAAAAGCAAGCCGAAAAAAGCACGCCATGGAAAGTTACACTAAGCTCTCTTGAACTATCAGGAAACAGTATCCAGTTCTATGATTTCACCAAGAGCCAAACATCGGGTGCAATGGATTTCAATCACCTTTGGATCTCTGGCCTGGAGATAGATGCAGAAGATATTGCCCTTGATGGTACCAAAGTGAAATGCGATTTAAATAACCTCGCCTTTCGTGAGCGCAGTGGTTTTATGATTGAGAGTTTCAAGGCAGGACTTAATCTAAGAGAAGACGGCGTGATTATCAACGATTTGCTTTTACTCACGGGAAACAGTCGATTTGAAATGAATGCCGATGCCACGTTTGCTTCCTTAGAAACTATAGCAGACGATTACCCACGAGCTACTATTAACGCTAACATTAATAATACCTCAGTAGGCTTAAGAGACCTTCTCTACTTTAACCCAATGCTAAAGGATAGCCTTCCATTAAAAATAACATCAGCATCAAAAGTGTTCATAGATGCTTCTGTAAACGGAGCAGTTAATAACATCAAAATAGATCATCTCACATTAAGAGCTTTCGCTGATACCTATCTGAGAACAAAAGGAACAATTACAGGGCTTCCTGATGCAGGTAAGTTAAAGATGGACATCTTTCTCGACAAGTTCTATACAACAAAAAATGATATCGGCAGAATACTTCCAGACCCACTGATACCATCCTCAATTGATCTTCCCGAATGGATAAATCTTCATGGCACCTATGCCGGCTCCATGACTAAGTCAAACTTTAATACCATACTTACCAGCAGCGTGGGAGAAATAGATTTTAAAGGCAAACTAAATCTCGACTCAGCCTCCGCTAGTAGAGGCTATAACGCAAGCCTGAACGTAAAAGAACTTAACGTCGGAAAAATTCTTAAACAACCAGAAACTATAGGCAAGCTAAATCTGGAGGCAAATGCCGATGCTCAAGGCTTGTCACCTGAAGAAATGAATGGTACTGTAAAAGCAAATGTAAAAAGCTTCGACTTCAAAGGATACCACTACGCAAACTTTGTAGTTGATGGCAAGATAAACCAGAATGTCTACAACGGCACGGCAAAACTTCAGGATAAAAACCTCGACTTCGTTCTGGCCGCAGATCTTAATTACAAGAATGAAGTTCCGCGATTTAACATAACGTTCGACTTAAAAAACGCCGACTTTAAAGCGTTGAACCTTGCCGAAAGGCCATTAAAGGCGCGGGGAATTTTAAGTACCAAGATGGCCACGCCAGACTTCAAATCATTAAACGGAAATTTTGGACTAAGAAAAGTAGCCGTATTTAACGGAGAGACCCTGTATGCAATTGACTCTCTCCTCTTCGCCTCCATCGACCAGAAAGGACGTTCCGAACTTGCAATTGAATCCGATCTTCTCTCAGGAAAATTTGCTGGTACCTTTAACATTTTTGAAATGGGTGATGTGTTGCAGGAATTCTTTGGAACCTATTACTCACTTAAGGATACAGCGCTTGTCGCAGATAAAAAATCAGAGAAAGATTCAGGCCCACAAAACTTCAGGTTTAATTTAAAGCTCAAAAAAACAGAGCTGCTTACCGATGTTCTCCTGCCAGAGCTTACATCATTTGTTCCTGGAGAAATACGCGGTGAGTTTGATAGTGAAGCCAGACAGCTGGACATGAAGATTGATTTCTCGAAGATACAATACGCAAATATTGGCGTGAAGTCCTTTCTCATCAGCGCCAACTCAGATCGCAGTGCCCTCAACTACAATGTTATTGTAGATCAAATTAACCTGGACTCAATGCGCATTGATGGGCTGGAGTTCAATGGCACGGTAGCTAATAATTCAATATTGACTAATCTTGTTATTCTCGATTCATTGGATCAGACCAAATACCTGATTGGCGGCACTTTTCAGAGTCTGAAAGACAAATATCAATTCAAATTACTTCCTAACCAGGTGAAGCTAAACTATACAGATTGGTCTGTACCGGAAGACAACTACTTCCAATTTGGTGGTCCAAAACTGCTTGCTCACAATGTAATAATACAAAAAGGAAAAGAACAAATAATTATCGACTCTAAAAAGGATGCAGCTTCTACCCTATTTGTAGGTTTTCGTGAACTAAATCTCGAACACCTTGTAAGCATGGTAGCACAAAATAAAACCATCACAGGGTTACTTCATGGCGATATTAACATCGTTCCTGATACAGCCGACATGACCTTTACTGCTGACGTCGGCATACGGAACTTTAACATTGCTAATATACCCTGGGGAGATATCTCGCTGGCTGTTGGAAGAAAAAGCGCTGAGCGGTTTGACTTAAAGTTTGGTGTTAGAAGCAAAGAGAACAACCTGAATGCTAATGGGTATTATATAACGGGTGATCAGCCGTCCATGAACGTTATTACTACTATTGAAAGGTTCAACCTTACAACTGTTGAACCTTTAACCATGGGCCAGCTTAAAGACTTAAAAGGCTTTCTTACAGGTGATATAAAAATTGAAGGTACCCCGCAAGCACCAAAAATAAATGGATCACTCAATCTCCGAGACATGTCCTTCTACTCCACTTATGTAAAAACTGCCTTTAGCTTGAAAAATGAAACTATTGGTTTAACCCCTCAGGGAATTTCCTTTGATAGCTTTGAATTACAGGATGAAAGAAAAAATACAGCTGTATTGGATGGAATGATTCAGACTACGGATTATAAAAATTTCGCTTTTAACTTAGACTTCACCTCCACTAATTTCAGACTCCTGAATACTACTGAAAAGGATAACGATTTATTCTATGGAAAAATAGATGTAGATGCAGTAATACGCATCCGCGGAAATATGGATCAACCCAATCTTGATGTTCGGATAGGACTAAGTGACGAAAGCAATCTAACATACATAGTACCTCAAACTGAAGCAGGTGTTATGGAACAACAAGGTATTGTACGCTTTAAAGACAAAACTTTCAGTAACGATCCTTTCATGAAATCAATCAACCCGGCAGACACTGTGAAGTCTACTTTCACAGGAATTAATCTGACGGCACAAATTGAATTAACAGACAAAGAAACTTTTAATGTTATTATTGATCCAACCACGGGAGATCAGCTTTCTGGATTAAAAGGAAATGCAACGCTGACACTGGAAATGGATCCTACTGGTAATATGGATTTAACGGGCAGATATGAGATAACAGAAGGAAAGTACAGCCTCTCATTCTACAAGTTTGTAAAGCGCGAGTTTTCTGTAGCAAGAGGTAGCACCCTTACCTTTACAGGAGATCCATTAAATGCTGACATGGACCTCAGTGCCATCTTCGAAGTTGAGACCTCTCCTATTGATTTAGTAGCAGTGCAGATTCCCGCAGGCAACCAGACACTGATGAATCAGTACAAACAAAAATTCCCATTTCAAGTCTACCTCAACATCCAAGGGCAGCTGCTGAAGCCAGAGATTAGTTTCCGACTCGATATGCTTGAGAAGGATAGAAACGCATTGAATGGTGTTGTTTACTCTAAACTTCAGGATGTTAACACGAGAGAATCAGATTTAAATAAACAAGTATTTGCACTGCTTATTCTTAAGCGCTTTATTTCTGATAATCCCTTGGAAAGTGAAGCTGGCGGTGGCGGTCTTGAAGGTACTGCGCGCTCCAGCGTAAGCAAAATATTAACCAGTCAGCTCAATCGCCTCTCGCAAAACGTCCGTGGTGTAGAACTGAGTTTTGATGTAAAATCGCAGGAAGACTACAGCTCGGGGCAAGCAGAAAACAACACTGAACTTGAGCTTGGTTTATCAAAAAGTCTGCTTAATGATAAACTGACAGTAAAGGTAGCTGGCAATGTAGATGTAGAAGGCGATAACAGTAATCGTAAAGCCTCTGACTACATTGGTGATTTAGCATTGGAATATATGCTCACCGATGATGGCCGAATTAGAATCACAGGTTTTAGAAACAGCAACTATGATATTGTAGATGGAGAGCTGACTGAAACAGGTGCCGGACTTATTTATATAAAAGATTACAATACATTAAGTGAGTTGTTTAAAGCAAATGAAAAAGAAAATAAGAAGTAGTGTATCTGTTAAGTCCCATATACTAAGTCCAGTATTATATGTAATTATCAGTGTTTTTTTTTCTGGTTGCAGCGCATTGAAGCTGGTACCTGAAAACCAGGTACTCTACACGAAGTCAGAAGTAAAACTGATTCCTTCAGGAAGAGTGAGGGCGCAGAACAAGATAAAGGAACTATTATATAATAATGTAAATCCAAAACCAAATACATCCATATTTGGGATGCGCCCTGCGTTATGGGTGTACTACAAAATGGGAGAACCTAAAAAAGGCTTAAAGCGCTTTATAAAAAATAAAATAGGACAGGCACCGGTATACATGAGCGATGTAAACCCTGAAAAAACGGCTAACCTATTAAAGGGTCATCTTATCAATAATGGTTATTTTCAATCAGAGGTAGAGTCAAAAACTGAAATAGATGGTAAAAAAGGATCAGTACTCTTTACCGCCTATGTGCATCGCCCCTATAGGTTAAGAAAAATAGAAACACCGAAAATGGATACGTTGTTCGCCAATATTGATTCAGTAATGAAAGACTCTTACCTCAAGCGAAGGCAACGTTATAACCTCGATCGCTTACAAGCTGAACTTACAAGATTGGAAGAAGCAATGGAAAATGCAGGCTTCTATTATTTTGACGACCGGCACCTGATATTTGAAGCTGATAGTACGGTAGGAAGAAATAAAGTGGACCTTACACTAATGCTTGAAAGCGGTGTTCCTGCAAAAGCTAAAAGAAAGTATAAACTCGGACAGATAAATGTATTTCCCAACTACAACCTAACCTCAGACACCACACAATTAAGGTTTGACTCAACGAGAGTAGATGGATACAATTATTTTGACCGTGATCACATTTTCAGGCCTCATACAATTACCAGAGTTATTAACCTCAAAGAAGGAAATACCTATAGAACCATAGATCGGGAGTATACGATCAGTCACTTAATGACGTTAGGAGCCTTTAAATTTGTAAACATCAAATTTTTGGAATCTAAACAAGACTCCGCCACGCTTGATGCAAATATTTACCTCACTCCTTTTTTAAAAAAATCCATCAGGGCAGAATTTCAGGCTACTTCTAAATCAAACAACTTCGTAGGCCCTGGATTAAATGTCACTTTCACAAATAGAAATGCATTTGGTGGGTCCGAGCGTTTAGACATTACACTTTCGTCAGGTTATGAAGTACAAATTAGCAGGAAGCAGCAAACGCCACTTAATGCATTGGAATTAGGAGGCGAAGCTAAATTATCAGCACCACGGTTAATTGTGCCTTTCAATATTAACTATGCAGGAAGACGTTACCTGCCTTCAACTCACGTAACATTAGCCACCCGGATTCAACAGCGTATAAACTACTTTAGCTTAAACTCTTTCAATCTATCTTATGGATACACCTGGAGGGAAAATACACTCAAAAGTCATGAGTTCTATCCTATAGATTTAAGTTTTGTTCAAACTTCGGGTATTTCTGATGACTTTAACGCTATACTAGATAAAAATCCTTTTCTGCGTCGATCATTTGACAATCAATTCATCCCAGGGTTACGCTATGTCTATACGCTAAATACACAACTCAACCAGGAACGTACTGAGAAATATCGCGAGCAAACTTACGAACCATCTCATTTCTTTTTCACATTCCGCGCGGATCTTGCTGGAAATATAATTCACGCTTTACAAGGCGAGAATTTCAAGCAGGACGTCAATAACGAAGGTGAAAAAATACTAGGGTCAACATATTCCCAGTTTTCCAGAGGTGAAATCGACGCGCGGTACTACTGGCAAATGGACGAAAAGAATATGATCGTTACAAGGCTTAACGCCGGTGTTGGGTACGCGTATGGAAATTCAGTAACAATGCCTTACATAAAGCAATTTGCAATTGGAGGCTCAACAAGCTTAAGGGCATTTCCAGCCCGCACCATTGGTCCTGGTACTTATTACGTTTTAAACGATGAGACGATTGTAAACCCACCAACACAAGGTGACGGTGAAGGTGAAAATGAAGAGACAGTAAGAAACTTCTTTATTGATCAACGCGGTGATATTAAGATTGAAGGTAATGTGGAGTACAGATATGATCTTACCAAAACAATCAAAACAGCACTATTTGTAGATGCAGGTAATATATGGTTAATTAGAAATGATACTAGCAGGCCGGGAGGGCAATTCAAAAGAAGCCAATTTCTGAATGAACTGGCAGTAGGTACCGGTGTTGGTCTTCGTTTTGATTTCAACTTCTTCGTACTTCGTTTTGACTTAGCCTTCCCGTTGCGGAAGCCATGGGAACCTGCCGGGGAAAGGTGGGTATTTGACAAAATCGACTTTGGAAGCAGCCAATGGAGAGGTGATAACCTTATATTGAATATTGCCATTGGTTATCCATTCTAATTTCACATAGATTTTTTATGGTGTGTAAAGTTTTCCTCCCAAGTCGGCATACAATTATTATGACGTATTGTGTACGTTAATAAGTAATAATATTCAAAAGTGCAGAAACATGAAGACGAGTTTTATGTTTGTTTTAGGAATTGGGATGGGTGTCGTCCTTGGATTATTGATTGCACCGGAGTCGGGAAGAGTTACCCGGAGAAGAATCAGAGAAGAAGCTGATCGTATGATTGATCAGGCTCTGGCCAAAAAACAACTCAAAAAATTACAGGAAGATGGGCTTGTTTCAACCACTTCCGTTGATCCTGTAGAACGTTATACTTTATCATCATAACTATGGCAATGGATTTATTCTATAAAGCAGCAGGTGCTGTTATAGCTCCCTTCCGTTACGCGAAGCAGGAAGTAAAGCACCTCAAAGAAAATATCAAAGAAGATGCGCAGGAAGCAATGGCAAGCCTTCTTAAAATGGCAGTAGTAGTTTTCTGCTCTTTGTTATTCTTGTTATTCATTAGTATTACTGCAGCAGTCGCAATTAATCAATCAATGAACAACGAGTTTGCAGGGTTTGCAATTGTAGCAGGTTTCTATTTAATCGTCGGTGTAATCATGTACATCTGGAATGCCAACGATAAGCACAAAATGGAACACACAAAAAATCAACTAAGAGAAACGTTATAGTTTTCGAAGGAATATCTGGTGGAGACGAAGTTTGTCTAGCTTTTGCGAAAACGACGTAATGTTTATGGCAAGGTGTTGATGGGCCGTTTAACACACCAAAAAACATTACATAAAACAGAAGTTATACTTACTGCGTCTCTTATCTAATGTTCTCACGGTTTACCTCTATTTGGTCTTTTTTTTGAAGTTTCTTCTTTTGTTAAAAGGTCTGCTTTTCTTCAATACAGGATTAAAGACTGGCCCCTCTCCAATTTCTGTAGGTAATGGAAGTTTAGATATTTCTTTACCTATCAATTTTTCTATTCGAACAAACTTGTTCTGATCCTTCTCATTAATAAACGTAATCGCTGTCCCTGTTTTTTGCGCACGCGCAGTTCTTCCAATTCTATGGATATAATCTTCGGCGTCCAAAGGGGTCTCATAATTAATAACAAGTCCTATCCCCTCAACATCAATTCCCCTGGCAAGGATATCAGTACCAATAAGAACCTGAAGTTGTCTGTTCCTGAATTGATTTAATATCGCCTCACGTTCACTTTGTTCAAGATCTGAATGAAACGCTTTAACTGATACGCCAGCTTTTGAAATCTCATAACCCAGCTTCTTTACATTCTCCTTTGAGTTTGAAAAGATGATAATGCTTTGGTCATCAGAACTGGAAAGTATATGTCTTAATAACGTTGGCTTCTGAGCATCATAAACCACATAGGCTTGCTGCTGAATACCTTCCGCAGGTTTTGATACCGCGATATTTACTTCTTGTGGATTGGTTAATATTTTAGACGCGAGTGCTCTGATTTTAGGAGGCATTGTCGCTGAGAAGAGCAATGTTTGTCTTTTCTTAGGAAGCGAACTGATAATCCGAACAATATCATCATAGAATCCCATGTCCAGCATTCGGTCTGCCTCATCTAGAATTAAATGTTCAAGATGGCTAAAATCAATTTTACCAGATGCAATAAACGAAATTAGCCTTCCTGGTGTGGCAATAATTATATCAGCACCACTTTCCATCGCTTTGCGCTGCTGATCCCAGGTGGCGCCGTCGTTACCTCCAAAAATTGAGATTGAGCTTACACCAACAAAATATCCCAGGCCTTCAACCTGTTGATCAATTTGTAATGCGAGCTCTCGTGTAGGTGCAATAATTAACGTATTGAGATGCCTATTTTCTGTTTTAATTAATTTATTAATAATAGGAAGAATATAGGCAGCTGTCTTCCCTGTACCGGTTTGGGCACAGGCAATCAGATCATGTCCTGCTAAAGCAAGCGGAATGGTTTTTTCCTGAATTGGGGTGGGTTTATCAAAACCTATGGCATCAAGGCCTTCGAGCAATCGCTCGTCAAAATCAAAATCTCTAAAAGTCACTGTAATTGCTTAAAAAAATGCGGCCTGAAGCCACTATAATACAAATAAAGATACCGCTAATTTATTAAATGCAGTATGGATGCGTGTTAATAACTTAATATTATGAATAAAAGTTTATCTCGTATTCAGATCTCGGGCATGTAAAGTACCCAAGGACAGCTTTTTAAATAAAAAAATCTGCTATTCAATGACCTAGCAGATTTTATAGATTGGATAACTTTAAAAGGAATATAAGAGGGCTAAACCCCACAAAACACGTTGAAACCACCATCTACAGGAATAGTAACCCCTGTTACGAATTTAGAAGCATCAGAACATAGGAATAACAATGCACCTATTAATTCATCGGGAGCTCCAAATCTTCCAAATGGCGTGTGGCGTATCGCTGCTTCTCCCCTCGCGGTATAACTTCCATCAGGATTAGTAAGAAGTGATCTGTTTTGTTCTGTGAGGAAGAATCCGGGAGCAATACCATTTACACGAATACCCTCTCCAAACTTTTTAGCCATTTCAATAGCAAGCCATTCTGTGAAGTTCATCACGGCAGCCTTTGCGGCAGCGTAACCAACAACACGTGTAATCGGTCTATATGATGCCATGGAAGCAATGTTAATTACAACCCCTTTCTTTCTTTTTGCCATCTCTTCAGAAAAGATCTTAGTAGGTAAAACTGTACCTGTTAAATTAAGGTCAACAACCTTCTCAAATTCGGACATTTGTAAATCGAAGAAAGTTTTTTCGGGAGCTATCACTGCTCCGGCCATATTACCTCCGGCTGCATTTAAGAGAATATCAATACTTCCAAACGTTTTAAGGACTTGTTCTTTAGCAGCAAGCAGATCCGCCTCGCTTAAAACGTCAGCTTGGATAAATGAAGCTTTCTTACCTTTCGATTCAATTGCTTTTACAACTTCTTCACCTGCATCCTTTCGTCTTCCTAGAATAACGGTGTTAACTCCTGCATCGGCTAAACCTTGAGCCATTGCACTTCCAAGTACACCGGTTCCTCCTGTTATAATCGCAGTTTGTCCCTGAATGTTGAATAAATCTTTTTTCATTGATTAGATGTGGATTTTAGAGGTTATATTAAATTTTCTCTTTTAAAGCGCTCATGCATTTTCTTCAGAGCCCTCTCAGCATCAAAGTCCGAAGTGCTCTGATTATTTGGTTTTACATTCAAATGTAATACCTCTTCTTTTAATCCCGGAAATTGTTCAAACAAAGTTTCGATTTGTACCAGATCGGCAGGCGTAGCTTCATCTTTTAGATATTTCCCCAGCAGGGACCATTGATGATTTGTTAGTCTTTTCATCTGCACTTGATACATAGAAAAGACGAAGTTGCAGGGTATTACCCTTAATCCAAAAGAAATATTAATAGATTTTTTAGAATACCTAATTAATAGGTATGGTTTTACGCAGATGCTTTAAGGCTCGCCCAATTTGAGTTTCGACTGTCTTTACACCAATATTAAGCATAGAGGCTATTTCCTTGTACTTCATTCCATGATCTCTGCTTAATTCAAATATCAAACGACATTGTTTAGGAAGACTTGCCACTGCGCAGTCGATTTGTTCGATCAGCTCTTTTTCAATTAAACCATCCCCGCTGTCCTTACTATCCGTTACATCCGATGCTCTCTCTAAATCACACCACTCAGATCTTTTTACTTTTCTCAAGTAGTCATAACCCCTATTGCGCACTGCTGTAAACAGATAAGCCTTGGGCGACGCTACAATGATGCGGTCTCGGTTTTTCCAGATCGTATAAAACACATCACTAACAAGTTCTTCCGCTACCTCGTTTACACCTACAAATTTTACACAGAATTGACACAATGGTGAATACATTTTCAAGAACAACATTTGAAAGGCATCATAATCACTATTGCCAATCACCCTGTTAAACAGTGACTCCATATCGTTTTGAACCGGAGTATTTCCCGGGAATTTAACTTCACTAGGGTGTGCCTGTAAACGAGCTAATGATACGTGTAAACTCATACTTTATCGTTTGATATGTATAATTTTCAGCATTTTATTTCATAAAATCTATTCGGTAACAACAAAAATTTTCGAGACCGTTCCCGGGATATGGTATAAAAGGATATCTTTGATGAATGGAAAAGAAACTTGTCACAATTAAGGATATTGCCAAAACATTGGGTATATCAAAATCAACTGTATCCCGCGCCTTATGTGGTCGCACTGATATTCACCCTGACACAAAGAAGAAGATAATTGAACTGGCAAGATCTCTTAATTATGAACCTAATGCTTTAGCTATAAATCTAAAGCAACAAAGAACCAATACAATTGGAGTAATCATTCCAGAAACAGTTAATGGCTTTTTTGCTCGTGCTACAGGTGGTATTCAAAAACGTGCTGACATGGCAGGAATGAACGTTATGATCTGCCAATCCGATGAATCCTACATCATCGAAAAGAAGAATATCCACTCACTTATGTCCGGAAGAGTAGATGGCGTTATCATTTCCGTATCACATGAGACTGATCAATCTGAACACTTCGCTGCGCTCCAGCAAAAGGGTATTCCTATGGTGTTTTTTGACAGGATTTCAGAAGACCTTGAAACTTCTCAGATCATTACCAATAACCACGAAATTGCATTCGAAGGTACAAATCATCTTATTTCTCAAGGTTGTAAACGGATCGCTTACGTTGCTGGTCCTCACCATTTGAATAATAGTAAGAACAGATTGCACGGCTACCTGGACGCCTTAAAACAACATAACATTGAGGTACAAGACTCTTACATTATACATTCAAGTTATAAAAGTGATAAGGTTGAAGAATACACACGCTATCTGCTGAATCTACCGCAACGACCGGATGCTGTATTTGCCATTAATGATTTCGCTGCTGTAGAGATGATGCACATCCTGAAAAAAAGCGGACTTCGAATTCCTGATGACATTGCTATACTTGGATTCAATAATGAAAACATTTCCCGTTTTGTCGAACCCTCTCTGAGTAGTATTGACCATCCCGCTTATGACATAGGAATGGCTGCAGCAGAAGTTTTAATAAATCAAATTCGTCACCCTGAATTAAAACCAGAAAAGCGGATTGTAAAAAGCAAATTAATTATTCGTGAGTCAACACAAAAACAACCACAACTTTAAGATAGCAAAGGGTAGAATATGTTACTTCAAAAAATCACTTGATAATTGATTCATTTCCTCGGCCTTAATGACCGATCCTTCCTTAATAGCAAATCTATATTTAAAGGTAATGGACTTATTCTCTGTCAGTCTAAGACTCATTTCTTCTTTGCCATTACTAAAAACCTTTTGTCCTAACGGATTGGCAGCAAATAACCCATAACCTCGCGCATGCCAGTAGGTAGGGTAACCAATATTTTTTGGATGATCGATTATACCGATGCTAATTGTTACGCCTTCTTTTTCACCTGTTAAATAAGTCCATGCAGAACGTTTACCCCAAACGTCATCACCTTTTACACCTTCTTTATTTATATAAACACCTGTAACGCCTTTATTATTCAATAGAGGTACGTCTGTCACATTTCCCATAGCATCAACGAACTTATCCTGTTGTAAAGAGGGCATCTCTAACTCTCTGGCTACCCTTATGGCAATCATTCCATCCTTAACATCTTTAAAAACTACTTCACTCATTTTAGCCGTAAGTGTTGCTGCACGATCAATTACCAAAACTCCATTCTTATTACTAAATGTAAACTCTGTAATCTCTTCCAGCAGAACATTACCCTTCTGATCTACCCAGTTAGACTTAGTTTTAAGAAATGCCCTTTCTTTTTTAATAGACTTATCAAGGATACTGACATGGCGTATAGACCCATACCGATGTTTACGCTCCTCAGGAATGGCAAAACTATTGTTCCAAAAATCTAGCCCATTTACGCTCTCGTAATTAAACCAGATACCTGTATGGTGGGGATGATCTGTCCTTTCTCCAGCTCTCGGCGCAATCGGATAACCCCTGGTTATAGTAACACCATTAAGGGTCTTTACAGGAAAAAGAATGGGCTTCTCTGTAGAGTCAAAATAACAATAGGAAGTAATAAGCTTTCCATTGTGAAGAATATCAACCTTCTTTTGAATTTCTCTATCAACAAATGAGAACCCCTTCTGCGCATGAGTAGGTAATACCTTTAGGAGAAGAAATATTACGATGATGCTTCTCACAGTTTCTTAATACTTAAACACTTTATTTCCAGCCATAACTTCCTGTTTCTTCTCATCAAACACAACCTTTTCTCCTGTTCTTGCAGCTGCATTCGTCATAATACAGGCAATAGAATGAGAATAACCTGCTTCAACAGGTGCATTTGTTTCCTTTTTGCTTCTAACACATTCCATCCAATTCCGCATATGTGCTGTAGTAGTAACATCCCCTCCTGTATTAGCAGATGAAACAGTTTTCACAGAATTAGCAGCGAGACTTTGTGTAGGCAAAAGATTAGCCTGCATATTCATCGCTTGTGCATGATGCAGCTGAAGCCCGCCAGTTGGAGTCACCATATTGGTATTAAGATTCAACTCTCCACCATTGGAGTAATAAATCTCTTTAGGATTTTCATCTCCATTATGCATCCTGGAAGCAAAGGTTACCTGGAAACCAGATGTCAAATCATCTGCTGGACCATAATCAAACACGGCTGTCATTGTATCCCAGTTCTTCCTGCCATCCCTCCACATGTAAATCCCTCCATTGGCAACTACACTACGAGGATGTTTTAATCCCGTGAACCAATGTACTGTATCAATCTGATGGCTCATCCACTGCCCTGGTTGCCCTGAGGAATATGGCCAGAATAACCGATATTCAAGATGCTTACGTGCATCAAAAGCTTCAAAAGGCCTGTTCATTAAGAAACGCTTCCAATCAGTATCTGCCTCTCGCATTTTTTCAACAAGCCCCGGGCGTCGCCAACGTCCCGGTTGGTTAACGTTCCATGTAAGTTCTACCATAGTTATAGGTCCAAACTTACCACTTTTAATAAAGTCTGCAGCGGCGTGATAATTGGTGCCGCTTCTTCTTTGCGATCCTATCTGAATTATTCGCTTTGACTCTTTAATAGCCTTCAGCGCAGCACGATTATCCTCCATTGTCTCTGCAAAAGGCTTTTCGACATAAGCATCACATCCTGCCTTAACGGCCTCTATTGCATGCAGCGCATGCTGAAAATCTGCTGTACTGATTATTACGGCATCTACTGATTTCGAATCATATAATTCTTCGTTGTTCCTGAAGGCTTTAATATCATGAGCAAATTGCTCTTTCAAATACAGCTGTCCTTCTTCCCTCCTTACTTTCCAAATATCAGATACAGCTACAATATCGAAGTTTAACTCCTGGTAACTAGCCTTGAATGCAGGCAAGAGTGAAGTTTTAAAACGATCAGAAAATCCAACAACGCCGATTCTTACTTTATCATTTGCACCAAGAATGTTAGCATAACTTTTTGGGCTAAATGAAAGCGATCCTAAATATGCTCCCGCAGTAGCCAATACTGACTTCTTAATAAAATCACGTCTGGTGTTATTTTGATCTTTAATGTCTTCCATAATTGGGTAATTAGAAACTATTTCAATTCTTTAATTTTTATGCTGCGGAATGAAACCTGATCGCCATGATCTTGCAATAGAATACGTCCTTTCTCAGCCATTCCAAACTTCTCCCACTGAGCATACTTGCTTCTTGCTACCAATGCTTGGTAAATTGGTCCGCCTCTTTGATACTCAACAACCTTATAGCCATTCAACCAATGTTCGACACGGTTGTCCGGATAGACTACTATTCGTCCATTATTCCATTCCCCGATCTTATGTAGTCCTCGTTTAATTTTAACGGATGGAATAAGATCATATAAAGAAGCTAATGTTCGATTTCCTACTACTCCCATTTTTGCATCAGGGTGCCTTTCATCATCGAGAATCTGGTATTCCAAACCTATTGCTGAACCTGTATTTCCTTCTTTTTCAGTTACAAAATATTTTACCCCGCTATTTGCTCCCTCGGTAAGTTTAAATTCAAACTGAAGGTCAAAGAATGAGTATTCTCCCTCTGTCACAATATCCCCGCCATTTGCAGACTCTGCTCCTGCAGATTTTACAACACTTAATATCCCATCTTTTATTTCCCATCCCCTTTGTGGGAACGTATCCTTATAAGCACCTCTCCAACCTTTTGTGGTTGTACCATCCCACAGTAACCTTACATTATGAGTTTTCTCTTGTTCAGAAATAGTATTGGGCACCAAGTTCATAACAAAAATATTATCTAAAGGGCTGGCTTTCAGATTCTGTGTCTGTATCCTGATATTTCTCCAACGGATCTTCTGCCCAGCTTCCTCTTGCTTCCCTATCGAATGAACTTGTAATGCTATAAACCCCTTCGGAGTCATATCATCTACCAGGTGAGCTGTTGGTATTCCGTTAATCCATGTCCTTATTACATTACCAATACACTCAATCCTTGCCTTATTCCATCCATTCTTCTTATAGGCTTTCTTGCCTTCAGGATTATATTCCATAGTATAAAGCCATTCACGTCTTGCCTCATCGTAAATACCACCTGTCCATGCCCGCGACGATGGATCAACTTCCATCTGATATCCATGAACTCTTCCATTCTGATATTCGGCTTTACTCTCACTTCTGAACTGAATACCCGAATTCATCTCTGCATCCAGTTTAAACTCCAGTTCAAGAATAAAGTCGCCATAATTTGCCTCGGTTACGAGAAAAGAATTTGGTTCGTTAAAAACCGTAGTACCAATGATCTCTCCATTTTTAACCTCATACAATGCTTTTCCATTAAGTTGTTTCCACCCTTTAAGGTCTTTGTTGTTAAATAAGTTAGTCCATTGCTGTCCGTTAGACTTCAACGCCACAAAACATAGCAGAACAAGAATTGAAAATTTTACTTTACCTCGCATGAACAAATATTAATTACATTATAAAAAGATGACGTTTTAATATGCGCTTACCCTTACATGGCAAGCCGGGAAATATTACCAAGCTAATAAGCAATGGCTACTTTTTCGCAATCAAACCTTAATTGCTTTACGTGTCTTACTGCTTTCGATACAACATTCGATGAGGTAGATGACACCTCTTGCTTGCTCAGGTTTTACCATAAGCGGCACACCCGAACGTATTGCTTCAAAGATATTATCATAAAAGGCAAGATAGTTACCGGGAACGGTCTCGAAGTCACCCTCTATCCTTATATCTCCGTACTCGGTATTGATTTTACCCCACCAGCGTCTGTCTTCTTTTCCCCATCCTTCACTTCCCGGCACCTTCTTTTCCTTTAAGTCCTGCTCCTGGGGGTCAATACCATACTTTATAAAAGAACCCTTCGTGCCATGAATAGTATACCTGGGAACCGGCTCACGAACAAGGTAGCTTGACTTAACGATCACATTCAGACTTGAATATTCAAGTCTTATATCATAATAATCGTCTACCTTTCCCCCTGTTCTTTGCGTACCAATGCGTGCATCTACATAAGCGGGCATACCGAAAAGAACAATAACCTGATCAAGCATATGCGAACCTAAGTTGTAAAGTATTCCTGTACCGGGCGCCTCTTCTTCTTTCCATGTATTCGGTTCAATATAATTCCGGTATCTATCGTAATGTGCTTCAAATTCAACGACACGTCCCAGCATCTTGTCTTGTAATATACGTTGCACGGTAAGAAAGTCGCCGTCCCACCTTCTGTTTTGAAAAACAGAGAGAAGCTTACCTTGCTTTTGAGCCAACATAATAAGTTTATCTGCCTCTGATACACTTACCGTAAATGGCTTCTCGACAATAACATGCTTTCCTGCCTTTAATGCCTCTGACGCAAATTGAAAATGTGTATGGTTAGGCGTATTTACTATTACTAAATCTATTGTTGGATCCTGAAGAATCTGCTCTAACGAATGGACAACATTAAGACCTGGAATATATTGCTTCGACGCGTTGCGCTGATATACTGCACTGATTGAAAAACCAGGATGTGTATTAAGCAAAGGAGCATGAAAAATCTCACCCGACATACCATAAGAAAGTAACGCAGTGCTAAGGGGCTTCACATTCATATCTTAATATTTGCTTTAATATAACTTTATAAAACAAAAAAGCCATCCCGTTTTATCAGGATGGCCTTTTAATGCTTTATACGAATTAATTATTCACCTTCAGCACCTAGTGTCTTAAGCTTTGCTTCAACACGCTTCTGGTTCTTATCATCGCCCAGATAATAGTAGATTGTTTTTAAGCGATCAAGTACATCTACATCATCTCCTTTAAGCTGCTCAGCTTTTTCCCAATAAGGAAGGGCTACTTTAAATTTGTTTACTAGCTCCTTATCAAGTTCAGCTTGTTTCTTCTTGTCAGCGGCTGATATGCCTAAATTCTTCAACTGACTTCTTACTTTGTCAGCTTCTATAAGATAAATCTGAGCAAGATAGTATTGAGCATCAAAGTATGCTGGATCTACTTTTAATGCAGCCTCAAAATTCTTCTTCGCATCATCCCACTTCTCTAATTTAGAGTTTACATAACCAAGGTAGAAATGATAGATCTTGTTATCAGGTTCAGATTTTACCGCATTCTCAAGACCGCTTTTAGCTTCTTCAACTTTGTTAAGATCTATTAACAAACCTATTTCAACTTTAGGGAAGTCTGAATTAGCAGGGAAGACTTGTTTAGCCTTACGAACATACTCCAAAGCTTTCTCCTTATTTTCTTTAGGGCCACTGTTAATATTGATCAACAAAGAATAAGCGTCAGGAGATTTTCCACCTAATTCAATATACTTTTCAAAGTTAGCGATAGCCTTGTCATGCTGCTCTAAAGAATTTGCAACAAAACCACCATAGAAGAAAGCTGTTGTATCTTGAGGGTAAACGGCTTGTGTCTTTTCGAAGTTTGCTAATGCCTCCTCAAGTTTTTCATCCTGATAAAGTTGAGCTCCTTTGTTCAGATAATAGTTAGCCAATGTTTGAATCTGTGTTGTCTTTGTTATTGGCAGAACTCCGTCTTTCCCGGTGATAAAGTATTCACTTTTTCCAGCCATTTGATCTGCCTTAGCAAAAGATTCTATAGCAACTTTTAAAGGATCCGGATCAAGGGATTTTAATTGGGCATTTGAAGTTGTATCCAATGCTGCGTAAACCAGACCGCGATAATACCAGGTCTTGCCATCGTTCATCGTCTTTTCATAAGTAGTGGCAGCATCTAATATTTCTTTGGCTTCAGCTAATTTCCCCTCACGATAAAGGTTGAGTGCTTTATTTAAATTAGGTTTTGCCTGTTTTTGAGCATGCAATGCAAAACCTGCCAGCATCAACATTAAAAGTGTTATACGTTTCATTATGATATAATTAAGTTTATAGGTTTATATTAAGTAGTTTTTAATTTACTCCTATTCATTGTTCTCTTCCCCACCCTCAGAACTGTCCGTATTTTCATCAATATCTGGGGAATCATTCCCCGATTCAGCAGCCGGAAGAATACTAGTTATTTGACCAGCTTCTGACTCGTTCTTGATTTCAACTTCAATATTCTGAATCTTTTCAACGGACGAAATTCTGTCGTCATCATTTAATTTAATCAAGCGAACACCCTGCGTAGCACGGCCCATTACGCGAAGTTCACTTACTTTAATGCGAATTGTAATGCCTGAGCGGTTTATTATCATCAGGTCGTCTTCATCCACAACCTCCTTAATCGCAACAATTTTGCCAGTCTTCTCTGTAATGTTAAGCGTTTTTACGCCCTTACCCCCACGATTTGTTATCCTGTAATCATCTATTAATGACCGTTTACCATAACCATTCTCCGATACAACCAGCAGGTTCGCATCTTCTCTTGATATACAAACCATGCCAATTACCTTATCATTATCCGAATCAAGGGTAACACCCCTTACACCTGCTGCAGTCCTTCCCATTGGGCGTACCTGCGATTCGTTAAAGTGAATGGCGTTCCCCTCACTTTTTGCTATAATGATATGATTATTTCCATTGGTCATTGAAGCATTGATGAGGCGGTCTCCTTCGTGTATGGTAATGGCAGTAATACCACCTGCACGTGGTCTTGAATACGCTTCAAGCGATGTCTTCTTGATAATACCTTTTTCTGTACAAAGGATTACGTAATTATTATTGGTGTAATCCTCGTCCTGAAGGTTCTTTACATTGATGATAGATCTTACTGTGTCCCCAGGCTCTATGTTGATAAGGTTTTGAATGGCCCTTCCCTTGGAAGTTTTGTTTCCTTCCGGAATCTCATATGCCTTCTTCCAATACACCTTACCCATATCTGTAAAGATAAGCAGGTAATTATGCGCCTGAGCAACGAACAAATGCTCTGTGAAATCGTCATCTTTGGTGCTTACGCCCTTGGAACCAACGCCTCCCCTGCCTTGTGTTCTATATTCCGAAAGGACAGTGCGTTTAATATATCCCTGATTTGAAATGGTGATTACCATCTCTTCATTCGGGATCATATCCTCAACAGTGATGTCATCATCGCTGTGAACTATTTGTGTTCTGCGCTCATCACCATAGCGATCTCTTATTTCTATGAGCTCATCCTTAATGATTTGCATACGGAGATGCTCATTTGCAAGAATGTCATTAAGTCTATCAATAAGGGCTTTTACCTCCTTGTATTCCTGCTGAATCTTATCCCGTTCCAGGCCGGTGAGACGCTGCAAACGCATATCAAGGATTGCTTTCGCCTGTATTTCTGATAGGCCGAACCTTTCCATAAGACCAGTTCTGGCAATATCGGGATCTGCTGAACTTCTGATTAAGGCGATCACTTCATCAAGATGATCAAGCGCAATAAGATATCCTTCAAGAATGTGGGCTCTTCGCTCAGCTTCTGCAAGCTCAAACTTTGTTCTTCTTACAATAACCTCATGCCTGTGATCTACAAAGTATTTGATCAGATCCTTCAGGTTCAGCGTTTGCGGCCGACCCTTCACCAGGGCAACGTTGTTTACCCCGAAAGACGTCTGAAGCTGTGTGTATTTGAAAAGGTTATTTAATACAATATTAGGGATGGCATCACGCTTCAGGTCATATACTACGCGATATCCTTCACGGTCAGATTCATCGCGGATATCTGATATGCCTTCTATCTTTTTCTCGTTAACGAGGGCTGCAGTCTTCTCGATCATCATGGCTTTGTTAACCATGTACGGAATCTCTGTAACTACAATCTGATCTTTGCCATTAGCGTTTGTAACGATCTCAGCTTTTGCCCGCATTACAATTCTACCACGGCCAGTAAGGAAGGCCTCCTGAATGCCAGAGGTACCATAGATGATACCACCTGTAGGAAAATCCGGAGCGACAATGTATTTCATCAGCTCAGGAATGGTAATATCTCTGTTATCAATGTAGGCAACAATACCATCTACAACTTCCCTTAAATTGTGAGGAGCCATATTGGTAGCCATACCAACGGCAATACCTGAAGATCCGTTTAGGAGAAGGTTCGGCAATTTTGCAGGTAGTACCGTAGGCTCTTTCAGCGAGTCGTCAAAGTTGCCCTGAAAATCTACAGTATCTTTATTAATGTCAGCAAGCATCTCTTCGGCAATTCTCCGAAGCCTTGCTTCTGTATAACGCATGGCAGCAGCTGAGTCTCCATCTATAGATCCAAAGTTACCCTGGCCGTCAACCAAAGTATAGCGCAAAGACCAGTCTTGAGCCATACGCACCATGGTATCATAAACAGAAGCATCACCATGCGGGTGATATTTACCTAAAACTTCCCCTACAATCCTCGCAGATTTTTTATAGGGTTTGTTATAATTTACCCCCAGTTCGAGCATCCCATAAAGCACTCTTCGGTGCACGGGTTTTAACCCATCGCGAACGTCAGGAAGTGCCCTGGATACGATTACCGACATCGAATAATCGATGTAGGCACCTCTCATTTCGTCTTCAATATTGATAGGAATTATACTCTGCCTGCCTGGTGGCACTCCACCTGTTTCTTCTGCCATTATTTATGTAATTTTTATAGAAAAATCGCTGTTTTTGAAGCCGTGCAAGATAGCAAAAAGTTCAAAGTTTAAAGTCTAAACTTCAAGGATTATACACCTTAATTTTGCCTAAGCACTGTAATTGATTTAAACAGTAACTGCTTACTTTTTCCCGAATACGGAGGGTCAGAAAATACCTTCAAAAATGTTCGATTTACACGGGCGCCAGACCCCTTCCGGTAATGTTAATAGGGATTAAGCTTGTTTTTATTCTTACCCTTATACTTTAGAAGGTTAGGGTAGTTCTCCCCATAGTGAGGGTTCTGCTTTTTGTAGATAGGATGCCTGCGGCTCCGGTATATTTTATTGCCATGTGCATGGTTAATCTGGGCATGACAGGATTTTAAGAAGCACCTCCTTATTTCAGGAAGACGATAAGTAGCGCCTATGTTAACGTAAAAGGCATTTAAGCGATGCGATATCTCCTGGTTGGTTTCCGGTATGCTCAACTTATAACCTTTGATTTCATAAGATGGTCTTACAAATAATTTAAAGTACTCCGACATTTCTCTCTCAATAGTAACACCCAGGTTAATGTATACGCCTTTCTGCATCAGGCTTTTGTTAAATGATTTGCCCATACTATAACCACCTATATTGGCATCGACCACAAAAAGATAATCATAATAGCGATAGACACTGGCGCCAATCATGGCAAAATAGTGCTTCATAAAAATCCCTTTTTTCTCAAGGGAATAAGGATTTATGTCATCCTTAAAGGCAGTGGGTTTAAAATCACCAATGCGGGTATAGTCAAACGAATATCCTCCCCCAATTCTAAACCGATTTATTTCTACATGAACAGTAGCCTTAAGCAGAATGCTGGAGGTGCTACTTCTGAAACCCAAAGCCGTAGTATCTGAATCAACAGCAAAAACAGGGGAAGTTATAATTGTATCCGAAGGAACAACATTATTAATCCAGTTCGAGTAAGCGGCCGAAGTATTTCCCGAATTGAAAATCTCAGGCAAAGACGAAGACGTGCGTTGTCTTATTCCAAAACCGGCAAGGTCATGTTTAAAGGCAGTGCTGGCATAACCCGTACTTAACCCCCAATGCACTTTAGACAGAAGATTACGCAAGGCACCCGTGTTCTGCTTTTCAATATAAAAGTAATCTAAAGGAATAGTGGCATCCTGCTCCTTTTTATACTGAGCAGAAGACCGGTTGCTAATGAAACTAGCAAGCAAAGCCAGAATAATTAAACGCAGAAAGATAGAGTGCCTAGGTCTCACTACTTTAGCTCTTAGCCTTAATTTAAAGGCATTTTAAGGTTAAATTTAATGCAAAAAATAATCCGATCCTAAAAACAGGGTGTTTCCACCTGTTCTCAACATGTACTATAACTGCATAGCCAACTAAATTATTGCACGATTCACGGAACCAGACGCTTTTTATAAAAGTAAGGCATATCTTCCTTCCTCTCAGTTTCCGACGAGCCTGTAAGGGACGGAAGATGTCTCAAGAGATGAAAAGGTATGAAAGAGGGTTTGATTTCTTGAAGCCTTATACGTGAAACTATAGTCTGTCTTATCGTCCAGAACAAATTTAACATTGTTTTCCCCCTCTTTAAGAGGCACACGCGAGTAGTAAATAGCATGCGGAAGGGTTTGCCAGTTTCTGGTATCCGCCTTCTCCGTCATAGCATTTACCAGACCTATTAAAGCCCCAATTGTTTCGTCTTCTTTTCTAACACTGTGTTCTGTCACTTTCTTCATCGCAGCACGAAGCAAGCCCTTCCCAAATTCCTGCATCATGCGTTGTTGAAGGCTATAAAAAGCTATCTTGCTTATATTCTCAGTCTGCTCAAGCGGGAAGCTCATGCTGTCCATCTCCAACTTTGCATTATGAAAATATGATGGCCTTTCTACATACTTTGGAAATGCTACGCGAAATACCTCAAGACTCGCCACGTCTGACCGGTCTTTCTTCTTCTCAACCTGGAAAGGAAAAGAAACGCCCATATCATCGTTTGAAAACACTACGAAGTCATCGTGGTGTGTTATAACAAAGTTAATGCTCCATTCACTCTTCACGGGTGCCAAGCCATTATGCCAAAAGAAAACAAGCTCGGCCTCGGGTTGCACTGGCTCATAATCAGGCATGTTGAATTTGGTTTTAAATCTCTCAAACTCATCTTTAAAACCTGTCCACCACGCAGTATTCAACAGATCCTTTTTTAACTGCTCTGGTACAGTCAACCCAAACATGGTTGCATAATCATTCTCATAAATCTCAACCGCGTTTCTGTAAGCAATAAAAGCATTGTTAAAATCTTTGGTAGACTGGTATATAATACCCATAAGCGTATGTACAAACGCATCGCGCTGATACTTTTTTTCTGAGCTGTACCTATCACTCAACTGGTTGAGCCTGATGTTTAATCTCCGACATTCTACAAGGGCATCTTCCGGGCGATTCATTTTCAAAAAGTTAAGCGCTTTAAAATACAGCAGCATCAGGTGCTCATGATCTTCGCCCTTATAAGTTACTGCATGCGGATTGGTAAAAAAAGAGGCTGCTTCATCCAGGTAATTGATTCTGTAATCCTCTCCAAAAAGAAAGGCCTTTTCAAAATACGAATTACTTTCTTCATACTTGCCAAGGATGGAGAGTAGCAATCCGTTATTTACATAATAGATGAATCTGCTTTTACTCGCTCCCTGCTTTTCAGAAGACTGTAACGTTTGAAGTGCTTTTTTTAAATCGCCCTTCTCAAACTCCGAGTTGAAATTATAATTCTGCTGATAGTAAGTAGCGCACGAAGTACAGCATAAGAGAAAAAGAAATGAGATGCGCATAAGACGTACGGAAGTAAATGTCGTGGTTCTCATTCCTTAATAAGCTTTCTATTTTATCGTTACTAAAACAAGGACAATTTTATCTAAGACTCCCCCTATTCTAGTTCTTCACATACTTTTTTATCTCGTTCTGTCCGTACCAAACACGCCTGTTGGTTTCTATGTCTGTAAGAAATAACGTAGTGATATAGTTAACAACACGCCTTTTATTGTAGGTGTCAACCTCTGAAGTGATTTCGCCAAATAACATGATGTCTGCCCCAAGCTCTTTCCCAAATAACTTTGCTGTTGCCGGGTCAGCAAAATCCTGTTGTTGTGTACGCTCAACTCTCAGTTTATCACGAAACTCATCGGATTCAACAATATCCGCCGCGTTAGAATTATGGATAACGTACTCAAACTTCTTTACAAAGTTTTCAGCATCAATGTGTTCAGAGGTTTTATTTCGGATAAGCCCCATTACAATAACAGGCTTCCTGCCTAACTGCTTGCTATAATCTTTAAATTTATCAGAATCGAATAGGTCGTAGATCATTTGATCTGCCACCTTCCGCGAGTCGGTATCATTCCAACGGCCGCTCAAGTCTATTTCTGTAGAGGGATCAATTCTGGTCACCTTACGTGTTTGGCAAGCAAAGGAAGTAGCCAGGAGAGCAACAAATAGAAATCTTATCATAGTAGAAGTTTGTGATCGAAACTCAAAAATCTTGCCGAAATACTCGAAATATTACAACAAGAAATCCGTTAGTGGTTTTTTAACCATTCTTATAACGGCTGACATACTTTTATGTTACAGCCCAGGCTTCTATAAAATGAAAAAGGTTTGCCTCGAAGCAAACCCTTTTCGGAATTTTCATAATCAACTAAACTGTCTGAAGGTCGTTCAATACTTTGCTGGTTTTGATCTCATAAGTGATCTCCATGATCTTGATAACATCACCGCCTCTGTTCTTAACCGGTGAGAAGCTGGAGTGAACTTGAATGATCTCCCCTTTTCTGTTTATCCTTCTGAAGGTACCTTTTTTAGGATAGCCAGATGCTAAGTCACGCCAGAACTGACGATACTCTTCGTTGTTCTTCTCTTCTTTAGTAACCAGAATTCTATGGTGCTCTCCCACTACTTCGTCCTGCGCATAACCATATATGTCTAGGAAGTTACTATTTGCTTTTGTTAACGTTCCGTCAGTGGCGTAATCTGCTACCGCTAATGCGCCATCTATTGCAAGCATAGTGCTTTCTGTTTCGCCCTGGCTGCGCTGCATCTCTTCCTGCGTTGCCTGAAGCTCTTCCATGTTCTGACGCATCTCTTCTTCCTGCGCACGCATCTGCTCGGTCATCTCTTGAGATTCTTCAAGAAGCTTCTGCGTTTTCGCATTGATCTTCACAGAAGATATTGTAGAAGCAATACTTTCTGCAATCTTCTGTACAAATTCCATTTCATGGTCCTGGAATAAGTTGAAAGATGCAATTTCAACAACACCATAGATTTGATCATTTACTTTAAGCGGAACGATCAATACACTGGTAGGATTTGCATCACCCAGACCTGAGGTAATCTTAATATAACTTTGAGGTACGTCTGTCAGATAAATAATATCTCCTTCCTGCCATGCTTGTCCTGCAAGTCCCTCTCCTCGGTATATCTTGTGGTTAAGAAACTTCTTCTTATCCCATGCATAACAAGCTTTCATTGACATGGTAGCCTCTTCAGCATCACCACTATCATCCATAATGTAAAGGGCGCCCTGGTTTGCTTTCAGGTACTTAACCAAACTGCTGATAATCTCGTCAGCCAGCTTCATCAGGTCGCTGTTATTGGTACGTAGTATTTCACCAAACTTCGCAAGACCTTCAGTAGCCCAGTTCCTCTTTTTATCATCTTCAGCAACTTTGGCAAGGTTATCACGCATGTTTATAAGTGCATTACCTAACACATCGTGCTCACTAAGCGGCTTAAAGTCAGTGTTATAATTTCCATTACCAATATTTTCAGCAAACAATGTGGTTGCCTTTAATCCACTTACAAGACTATCCATGGCCACTGCCATATCACCAATCTCGTCATTATTAAACTTAGCGCGTTTTTCTTCAACAAGCTCACCGCGACCAAGTTTTACAACAATTGCTTTTAAGAAGGCAACAGGCTTAGTAACTGAAATCACCAGGTAAATTGCACTAATAAGCGCGATAGCAAGGAACACACCACCTAAGATAACGGTAAGCGTCTTCAACGTTGTTATCGAAGCAATTACTTCAGTATCTGACTGTTCAGTAATATCACTTTGCTTTTTAGCAATTATGCTTAACTTACCAATAAGGGCATTCGTAAGTGGAATAACTTCACTTTCGATTGAGTTTTCAGCCATAAACTTGATGGTAGGATCTTCATAATTCTCAAAACTCTGAAGGTTAGCCATGATAGATTCACGCTGAATTGTGATCAATGAATCAAAGTCGTTGAAAACTGTATCCATACGAAGCCTCTGATCCTCATCCCAATTCTTTGAAAGATTTTGAATACGCTTGCGAAGTGCAGGGTAATCAGTATCCTGAAGCTGGCGAAGGGCACTTTTATCTTCTGAGTTTGTCTGAAGATAAACCCAATTGGTTACCAGCATCCTGGACTTTGTAACAATTAAAATAAATTCATTAACGGCATCTTTAGAAGGTCTGTAAATATCTCTTGATCCCTTCACTACGTTATCAATACTGTTACCGTTGCCAAAAATAATTGAAACAACAACGATGAAAAGTGCAATCAGGATAACGAAGCTTCCAATAATCTTATTACCTATTGTAAGCCTAAACCGAAACTTCTTATTTTGTCTTTCTTCCATAACTAGTTTAAATAATGATCGCCAACCTCGAAAGCTCGTTGGCAACTTTAAGATTCTGACGTGTTAATGCCCCCTGGTTTAATTCAAAAGCAAGTTTTCCATCTCTTTCAATAAAATTGATATTACTTCCCTTAGATGCCATGCCTGGCTCTTCCGTAATTATTAAAATAGATTGGTTGTTTACTTTCGTGATAACATCATTCAATATCCCCGACTTTCCTTCCGGGATAACAACCATGTTACATTTCCTGATCTCTGAAGCACTGTTGATTTTTGTGATTTTAATAGATCTTTCACCTACTTTTTTGGATTGCGCCATTTCCTTTAGCGCATTTGCCATCGGGGTATCTCCAAAAACCAGAATTTCAAAATCACCCTGGTTGTAGGCATCAGGCCATATCACGTACCTCGTAAAAGAGTATATGAATACGGTGTGAAGTTTATGGTTCTGGGCAGTGGCCATTGTTGCAGCCAAAGCAAAAAAAACCAGAAGTACACTTTTTTTCATGGTGGGGTTCATTGATTAAGTGTTTCTTAATAAACCAAAACAAAAATAAAGCCTTTATATGCTAAAAACGTTGAAAATTAACCTATTTCTAACATCCGGCTTATACTACCTGCTTTAGTCATTTTTATTGCGTTCAAACATTGGTTTCAATTTACCCAATCAGATTAAATACTCAAAAGGATTTTGATAACCTAAACGCCGGACTGGACATAACAAATTTCCTTCCAAAAGTTGACACACTCAATATCAAAGTATTACAATACACCTAGTTCCCAACACGACTTACGTCCTTCCTGATCTTGCATTCTTAACTAAGAGCGATGTGTATTCAAACAAGAATGTTGGAGAAACGCACTCCTTCATTCGCCGCTTTCTTCCCGTAAAAGACCAGCTTCATTCTTCAACAGGAAACTCCTCAAAGCCAGAAACAAAAGTTTTGATGGTTTACCCCTTAGCTCCCCTCCTGTTTTTTTGGCTCTAGCCCTTGAATTGCCAGAACCGCAAATTTTATGCTTCTCACAGCAATGGGCCCTATTTCAGACCATGATCAGACCTAGATAATCCGTAGATAACCCGTATATAACCCGTACATAAGCCGTAGATAACCCGTACCTTATAAGATACGGGTTATCTACGAATTATCTTCAGGTTATCTATAAGAAACATACTTGTTGATTCCGCGGGAAATAGAGCTTTTACCCCATTCAAATGGGAATAAGATGTGCTGAACCAGGTGCTTTGAGCAAACAAACACTAAGGTTATACATTTGATAGTCACCTTGTAGGTGCTTTAAACCGTTCGAGTTGGTGCAACAGGAAATGTCCGCCCAAACCTTTATAAGGCTTTTAAAACGTGACGTATGCGTAAACTATAAGCAAACACGCTGTGAGAAGACGTAAAAAACAATAAGATTGGAGGTCCTTTCTTGGACAGAAGAAATCCTTGGTGTTACAATGAGAACGGAAATACGTTACATGCGGATTATTTTCGATTGGAGGAACTCGGTACTGTGTTACTATACTAGTACACCCTTAAACTGGAAAGTGTTTCCATCAAACAAACCCTTGTCACTCAGTTTCAATGATGGTATTACCAACAAGGCCATAAAAGACAACGTCATGAATGGAGCGCGAAGTGTACATCCCATGTCTTTCGCGAACTTGTTGATGCTTTTGTAATCCTGTGCTACTTTATAACCATCTTCAACAGACATAAGACCGGCAACTGGCAGTGGTACAAACATAGAATTTTGTTCAGTTACAGCAGCAACGCCTCCTTTTGATTGAATAATCATGTTTACTGCTTTCGCGATAGCGTCATCATCAACACCTACAACAATAATATTATGAGAGTCGTGAGCAACGGAAGAAGCTATTGCTCCTGAGCGGAGGCGAAAATTTTTAATGAAACCTGTTGATGGTTGTGCATCGTGGTATCTGTTAACAACAATAATTTTAAGAATGTCTTGTTCTATATCAGAAACAACAAATCCGTTTTCAATTTTCGGATCAACAACAAGTTCATTGGTTATCAGTTGCCCATCCAGTGCCTCAATTACTCTTATAGATTTATCATTAGCATGAAGAGCGAAGTCAGTAGCCTTCTTAGGGTTTGTTGAAAAATTATTAACTACAGGAATATTAACCCTTTCTATTTTAGTCATCCCATCTTCCGCTACCAGTACACCATTTACATAAGTCTTCAACACATCAAACTGATCAGGATTGTTAATTACAATAAAGTCAGCAGGATCACCCACACGTAACATGCCGACGTTCATTTTATAATGATGTATGGGATTGATGCACGCAGCTTTTAACACTTTAAATAAATCCATTCCTCCTGCGAGGGCTCTTTTCACCAATGTATTAATATGCCCTTCTTCAAGACTATCGGGGTGCTTATCGTCGGAGCAGAACATAATTTCATTTTCATACTGATCGATGAGATGATACAACGCTTCAAAATTTCTTGCTGCACTTCCTTCCCTGATCAGAATCTTCATGCCATACTTCAGCTTATCAAGCGCCTCTTCAGCAGTAAAGCACTCATGGTCTGTTGTAATTCCTGCAGCGGCGTACTGCCTGGCTTGCTCACCTTTTAATCCTGGTGCATGTCCATCAACAGGCTTATTGTATTTATGCGCTAACGCGATCTTTTCTTTCACCAATGCATCGTTGAACAGAACGCCAGGCCAGTTCATCATTTCAGCCAGGTAATAGATTTCCGGTTGCCTTAAAAGGGCATCAACTTCTTCTTTACCAATAGCAGCTCCCGCAGTTTCAAAACCCGTAGCAGGCACACAGCTGGGTGCACCGAAATGAAATTTAAAGGGTACCTGCTTTCCATTTTCTATCATGTAATTGACACCCCCTACACCCAGCACATTACCAATCTCATGTGGGTCAGAAATTGTGGCAACAGTACCATGCACTACGGCCATCCTTGCAAATTCTGAAGGCACAAGCATTGAGCTCTCTATGTGCACGTGGGCATCTATAAATCCTGGAAGCAAGTACAGATCTTCTACGTTGTCCTTTTCCTTAACAGAAACGATAACGCCATGCTCAAACTCAACTTCTCCTTTAAATATCCTTCGTGCAAGTATATCAATGATGTGACCTGAAATTTTCAATGCGATAAACTGTTTAGATGTACTGTTTAAACGATCTATTTACACCATAACTATTACATGCCACCCCATACTTTGTTGTCCTCATTAAGGATGCAACTTTGCGCGCTCGTATTGTACTGGCCATTTAATGTCATCCTTAAGCACACTGGCGGCATGCATAGGAAAGTAAGGATTGCGCAGTGATTCCCTCGCTAAAAGTATGAAGTCTGCTTTTCCTGATGTTAAAATCTCTTCTGCTTGTTCCGGCGTGGTGATCAACCCAACGGCACCTGTAGTTATTTGTGTTTCTTTTTTAATACGTTCAGCAAAAGGAACCTGGTAGCCCGGCCCTATTGAAATCTTCTGATGCTTTACTGCCCCTCCTGAAGAGCAATCAATTACATCTACACCTTTTTGCTTTAATGTCTTAACAAGCTGAACAGACTCATCTATATCCCAGCCACCTTCCGCCCAATCGGAAGCAGAGATCCTTACAAATAAAGGTTTATCCTGCGGCCACACTTGTTTAACACCATCAACAACTTGTAGTAATAGTCTTGTGCGGTTCTCAAAAGATCCTCCATATTCATCTTCTCTTTTATTCACCAACGGAGAAAGGAATTCATGAAGCAAATACCCGTGAGCAGCATGAATTTCAATAACATCATATCCAACTTCTAAAGCTCTTGACGTTGCCTTTTTAAAGTCATCTATAACTTTTTGGATACCTTCTTTTGTTAATGCTGCAGGAGGAGTTTCATCACCGAAAGCAATTGCGGAAGGGGCAACATTTTGCCAGCCACCTTCATTTGCTTTTAACAACTTACTGCCCTTCCATGGAGAAGAATGACTTGCCTTACGGCCGGCATGTGCCAGTTGTACCCCAAACAAACAGTTTTGAGAATGTATAAATGCAGTTATACTCTTAAGCTTTTCTTTGTGTTCATCTTTCCAAAGCCCCAGATCATCTGGAGTGATACGCCCCTCAGGAGAAACAGCTGTGGCCTCCTGGATAATAAGGGCAACTCCACCTACCGCCCTGCTACCTAAATGCACCAGATGCCAATCGTTGGCAAAGCCGTCTACTGCCGAGTACTGGCACATGGGCGAGACTACGATACGATTTTTTAATGTGACTGATTTTATCTGAAGTGTTTCGAAAAGTTTAGACATAAATGATAGCGTTTAAACAAAGACGCAGCAAATTAAATTAAAATTCCATTAGTAATAGAAAGCATGAAAATACCTCAAGAAAAATGGACTCAGCCAACAGAAAACCTTTTAGATGCAGAATGCATCTTATGTTGAAATAATTTTTATTACTTTTGCTTCTGTTAATATGACTTCACAATCTTCATATCGTTTTCCTGCCGGAATGATTGTAGTGTCTGCAGCCTAATTACTGCTGCAGTTTATCAATTCTTTCCTCTTTAATTATTGTTTAACAACAATGTTGTAAAAGCTATGTTCTAACGTAGCCATTTCAACACCCTTTAATTTTTTAATTAATGTCATCACTTAAAAAATACGGCTGGAACTCATTCCATCAGGAGAAATTCAATTTATATCATCAACAAGATCATTCTATAGGTAGAGTTATTTCTATTAAAGGATTTAAATACTATCTAATGACAGAGAACGGGGAACTAGAAACAGAGCTCTCCGGAAAACTTTTATACGGAAGTGAAAATGAGGATTTACCTAAAGTCGGGGATTGGGTTTATTTCCTGGATTATGATAAGTCAGGATACATTATTGATATACTTCCCCGCAAAAATTCTATGTCAAGAAAAACTCCCGGAAATAAAACAGAGAAGCAAATATTGGCTGCCAATGTTGACTATGCTTTTATTGTTCAAGGGCTGGACAGAGATTATAATATTATGCGTTTAGAAAGATATTTGACGCAAGTAGTAGCATGTAACATCACACCAATAGTTATTCTAAATAAAGCAGATCTTGTAGAAAATATGCGATTGTACGAAGAAGAAGTGTTAAAACTACAACGGAACTGCGAAATCTTCTTTTGCAGTACTCTAACCGGTCTCGGAATTGATAGGATTTTGAATTCGCTGAAAGAAGCAAAAACCTACATTTTAATTGGTTCCTCGGGCGTAGGTAAAAGTTCTTTAATCAACAGTCTTACGAATAATGAAATGCAAAAAACGAATGCAACAAGCAAGGCTAATAGTAAAGGAAAACACACCACTACAACACGTGATCTTTTCCTACTTCCTAATGGAAGCTTGCTGATCGACACTCCGGGCATGCGTGAATTTGGACTGACCTCTGAAGAAGGTGTAAATACAAACTCGTTATTCCCTGCACTGGAAGCGTTATCAGCTCAATGCCGATATTCCGATTGTAGACATTTAAACGAAGAAGCCTGTGCTGTGAAGGACGCAGTAAATATGGGGGCACTTCCTTTGGAGATATATGAAAGCTATGTCAAACTTTTGAAAGAGCAGAGAAGATTTGAGATTCGGATAGAAGATAAGAAAAGGCTTAACAAACAGTTTGGGAAGATAACCAGGGAGGCTAAAGATTACAGAAAGAGAAATAAATACTAATTACACATCTAGAGATGTAAGCAAGTTGCTTGCATCTCTATTTATTATGTAGCCTATTTGAATCTTCTGTAACTGTCGTAAGCCAACCCCAGTCCAACGCTGGATAATTTATTGTCATCCGCTATGGAAGCATTTGGAAAAAGCTCTCTGAATAAACTTTGAATTGCGGGTACTTCTGTAGAACCTCCGGTAAGGATAACGAATTGAATATCTCCCTCCTTTATCCCAGCTTGTTTAATACAGTCAACGGCCGAGTTCGATATTTTTTCTATTTCATATTGAATGGCATCTTCAAATCGCTGACGAGTAATATTAACGAAGAAATCTCTTTCAAGAAAATCAAGATTTGCAGCATGTTCCTCGTCTGAGGTAAGGGCTATCTTAGTTTCCTCAGCAGAAGCAAGTAATGCATGTCCCATCTCTTTTTCGAGTACTGTGATTATTCTCGCGAAGCGTTTTTTATCGTGTGACTGATGAAGCAACTGGCGTGCTTGCGTGATGATCTTCGGCGTATACAGAAAGTTAACTTTACTCCATTCAGCAAGGTCATGATAGAGCTTAACAGGAACTTCCAGGTTTTTCTCTCCAAAAGTGCTCTTGTATCCCAGCTCTGGCATGATGGACGTTAAACTGATATCCTTATCAAAATCATTACCGCCAACCCGCACACCGGTATTTGCGAGAATGTCAGAAGTTCTTTCAGTTTTAGCGATGTATTTATTAGAAAGGCGAATGATGGTAAAGTCAGATGTACCACCACCAAGGTCTGCAACAATGGCAAGCTTCTCTGCCGCTATCTTAACCTCGTGGGCAAAGGCAGCAGCTATCGGTTCGTACTGAAAATAAACATTTTTAAACCCAACCGATTTGGCTATAATTTCGAGTTCGTTTTGTGCTCTTTTATCACCTTCAGGGTCATTATCAATGAAATGCACTGGCCGCCCCATAACTACATTTCCAATGTCCTCACCAGCCTGAGCGTTGGCCTTGTCATGTATATTTTGAAGAAAGGCACTGATGATCTTTTCAAACTTAACGGCCTTCCCGTTAATGGAGGTTCCATTCTTCATCAATGCTGTACCTAAAACACGTTTTAAGCTACGCATGTAGCGGCCTTCCTTCTTGTCGAAGAACATTTTGGCTGCAGCTCTTCCAAATACCGGATTGCTCTGCTTGCGAGGAAAGAATAAAGCACTTGGTATAGTTACATGATCATCTTCAACCGGCACCAGGTTTATTATTCCATCTTGTGCTATTGCTATACTTGAATTTGACGTCCCGAAATCTATTCCGCAGGAGATGGTCATTGGATTATTAATCATTAATTAAAAAACATAGACTATAACAACCAGAAAACATCAGCATGTTACGGTTCAATACTCATAGTCAACAATGGCACTACTTTCACAAATCCGTTAGCGTCTTTCCTAAACTTGTAAGTATAGTTGTAATGTGTTTCCAACTTACTTTCATTTGGAAGTCCATTGATGAGACAAATATTTCTTTCTTCAGCAAAGTTTATAAGCTCCTTAAGATATGGTGCTGATATCTGCCCTACTTCATCAATAATACAATGTACACTAAAGTTTCTCGCTGTTTTCTCAGTAGACTCTTTAATAAATACATTGAGTAAGGTGATGTAGATTACTGCTTTTACAAGCATGTCAGTACCGGTAGAACCTACTTTATCTATCTTCTCAATCCAGCCCGTATCGTTCTTGCCTTCTTTTATCCTGAAGCGCAACTCAAAAAGATCCTGTACACGGATTTCTTCGTTCTTCTCTTCGCTTATAGTCTTCTGAAGGTCATTCAAAAGTTCAACTGATTTCTTGTCGATCTCACTCTTGGCTTTGTTATTCGTATTGAACAGGTTTGCCTCACCGTAAAGGAACGGATTCTGCTCCCTGAATTCAGTGATCTTCTGAAGCTTACGCAATACTTTGTTCTCACTGTCTTCAGATTTAAGTTTGATGTATTCGATAAGCTTAGACCCTTCAAAAGAAGCCTTACTAAAATCGGCTTCCATTTTATTGATCATTTTATTAATCCTTCCCTTATGCTCAGTCAACGCCTTCATCTTGCTGGATATCGCGTCGATGAGCATACCGTGGCTTTTAGCTACTTCAGCTATTGAAATCTGAATTTTGTTTTCATTGTAGAAGTCCTGGAGGTAGGCAGCAAACCGCTCATACTCGCCTTCTCCCGCTCCGGGGTTGATCTTAAAGTTAAGGTGGTTATCAGGACGGAATCTTCCAGCAAATTCACTCACATTGTTTCTGAACTTCTCAAACTGATTGTGAAATTCAGTGTCGTTTGCCAACAGCTGCGAACATAGACCTATTATACCAGCCTCTGCATACTCAGCAGGCGCTGGATCAATGATATGGCGCAAACGATCATATAATGTTCTGTCACGAAAGTGCCTCTCAAAATGCTCCAATCCATCAACGTACTTCTTGAGTGATTCAGCAAGCGCACGTGTTTCATCTTCCATTTGCTTCTTTCGCTTACTAAACAACTCACGCTCCTGTGCAAATAAAGCATCCGACTGTTTGATCTGTGCGTCTAACCTTTCTTTCTCCTTGCGGAAATCATCCATGTGGTCAAACAGCTCACGCTTATCTTTTCTGTAGTCGTTGAGAAGTTCTGCATGCTTATCGAGATTTCGTAATGCTGTTTTTATCTCATCGATATCCTTTTTCAGTTTTTTAATACGCGTATCATCAATGCCCTTCTTTTTCAGTACCGCTGACTTTTCCTTCTGAAGTTGTGCCTTGCGCTCGTCAAACTCCCCTAACTTCTCTTCCTTCTGGTCGCGGATCTTTTCAATTTCCTTGTCGAATGTTTTATTAAGCTTTGCTAGTTTTTCGTTGAACGACTCCTGCAGATCAGACAAACCCTTTTTTAATATAGATTCAAGCTCAGAAAGCTGGTGTCTCAGCTCGTTTATCTCTTTGTCGAGGTTATCTCGATAAGTGTAAATTTGTACCGCATCTTTTTCTCTTTGCTCCTCTCCTTTTCGCTGCCACTCGTGAAGGTCAAGATTATATTGCTTCTCTTTTTGCTCATCCTGGGCTGCCTCATACTCAAGCTGTGTTATTTCGCTTTTCAGTTGTGCAGTCTTTTTCCCTATAGACGCCAACTTGCTTTGCTCTTCCCTCGTCTGCTCTTCTCTGAATTCAAGGAAGGCATGATTCAGTGCCACGATTTGTTCGCGTAAGCCCGTCCTCTCTTGTTCATATTCTTCGAGTGTCTTTGAATACACTTTAACATGAGAGAGATCAAGCTGAATACCGTACAACGATTCTATACCCTTTTTGATAAGCTTGGGATTTAACTCTTTATTAAAAAGCAGCTCTTCGTTAACCACCTTTCCTATGGTTTCAAACCAATTAGGATAATTATCTTGCAGATAACCAAACAATGCATGCTGATGTACTGAAAGTTTTTCATCAATAGTTTTAATCTTCTCTTCGAGTACTGCAATCTCCTGTTTGTTCCTTTCAATATATTGCTCTGAAGTAATGCGATTTTTTTCTCGTATGTGATCGCCTTCTTTTCGAAGTGAATCTATGTTATTATTTCTAACTGCCAATGCAGACGTACGCTCAAACTTCCTTCTTGAGATCTCCTCCAAATGGCCTTTTAACATCGTAACCTCCTGATCGAAGTACCTCTTCCGTTTTATTTCTTTCTCCCTGAACTCAGCATCTTTATTATCAAGTTCCTTTTGATTCTTAAGTTGCCGGATGCGATCAGCATCAACTGCATGCCTCTCCTTCAATTCACTTTCTTCTTTTCTATAAGCATCTCGCAATGCATTTTTATCCTCATGGTACTTCTTATCCAATTGCAAGCCTTGCGAGCTGAGCACGTGTTCAAACTCCTTCCGTTCATTTTCAAGTGCATTAAATAATGTCTTGAACTGTTGTTCTACATCACTAAAGCCAGCAGTTAGTGTCGCGTACTCTGTTTCTCTGGCTTGTAATTCAACCTGAAGCTTTTCCTTTTCTTCCGCCTCACGCAGTAAATCGTGAATTCCCTTTTCTTCATACTCTTTTAACTTCTTATCAGCCTCTTTGAGCTTTGACTTGAGCGCGCCAATTTCCTGGTTGGTTTCCTTGTTCTGTTCCTGATGGGCTATCTCTCTTTCCCTGAACTCAGACTCCAGCTCGACCAACAGATCCTTCTTTTCCGCTACTTGCAAGCCAATGGTATCCTTCTGTAGCGCTGCATATTTTAAAGCACCACCTAGCTCTGAAGCAAGGGCACGCTGCTTAACTTTAAGTTGCTGTATAGAGGAGAAATTATCTTTGATTAAGTCACTTCGCTGAGCATTTTCCTTTCTGAAAAAAGTTTCGATATCGTGATAGCGTTCTGTGAACTGTCTTAATTGCCGCTCAATAGTCTTTAGTTCTATCGTTGTATGTTTTGAACTGATAGAGTTAGCGATACACTCCTTAACAAATTCAGCCTTTATTACAGATTCAGAACTTAAGAATATGGAAGTAATTGCAAGGGGAATGTTATGATAGTTGGCGTTCCCCTTCATCAGGGCAAACTTCTTGTATTTCTTATCGGGATCGGCACCATAGATGATATTTCGATAACGTTCAAATGTTTCAATCTGGTCGCTATAGTGTATACGGTGCTCGTTAAACTTTGCTACAACAGCCTTGGGCAGCAGAGCTTCATTATCTACAATGTAATGATCCTGTACAAACTCACTCTCTACAAAACGGTAAAAAAGTTTGTTATTTCTATACACCATTACATGGAACAACCCTTCTTCTGTAGCAATTTCATAAATGATATAAGAATTGGGAAACTGAAAGTAATAGTCTTCAAATGTCTTCTGTGAAGAAGAAATTCCAAGCCCACGTGTATTGGCGCTGTAGAAGAAAAGTATAGCGCGTTGCAACGTGGTTTTACCCATGTTGTTTGTGCCTACAAAACACGTGTTACCTGCTATTTCTACACTACTATAGTCAGTATTGGCTATATTGATAAAAATAATCCTGTTAAGGATTCTTCTGCTCTCCATCGTCTTCAATAGTTATTAGTGAGATAACCTCTTCCAGGTAATGAATGGCGTCCATAACCTTGTATGTATCTTCATCTTCCTGTTCAAAAAAACCGGCCTGTGCCAAATCACCTGCGATCTCTGCCACTTTATCAACCATTTTCTCTCTTCTGGATAAAGCATATAGTTTCTGCTTTAACCTTTCGTTCGAAAAACACTCCTCGGCAATCTGCGTTACACGGTATCTTGTTCCTACAGTAGGTTTTGTATCCATTGATGAAAAGAAATCCATTACATCTATGTAATAAGCAAACTGCTCAAGCTTCTTTTCCATAATGAGATTTGCTTCTTCGGGTTGGCTGAAATAAAAATAGTTATGTCCCTGCTCAAGTGTATAGCCTGTATGGCTAAAAAACTCTTTAAGAATATTGTAATTGTCTTCATAACTAATTACGTCGAATAGCTTTCCCTTACTTCCGTTGGACGAAATAAAATTACCTCTGCTTAGTATCGCGAATATTTCAGGTGTCTGCTTTGGAACGTTCATATATAACTTAAAACCTTACGCAACATTCAAATAAAGACTCATCTACTACTTAACCTTAGTGCCTTTTGCTGGCTTTATAATGGCATACCCTAGCTTCAGTTTCTGATTCTTCTCGTTTACATAATCCATCTTTGCAATCCTCCCATTAATAAAAAGTTTACTGTCATAGTCGATGGAAATACCGACAAATAGTGATATTCTTTTTTCGAGACTAAGCTCTCCTACCTTTTCAGGAAATTTATAGCTAAGAACAAACTGAAAAAGATCCATATCGCTTTGCAAGAACTTATCAACAAGCCCCGCAATGTTTAAGCTAGCAGACTCTTCTCTATTATTATCATCAAACCCCGCCGCCATTTTGCCCGCGGGTTTACGATGGTTATTCCTTAACAAGTGAAGCTTGGCTGCCACTTTCTGTGTAATTGCATAACCCTGGTCTGTATGCAGAAAATCAAGCGACAACTTAGACTTCAACGGATTACGCTTTTGAAACATCAGCGCCTTTGTACCTGCTACTACATCAACAAAATTAGTTTTGTACTTAAGCTCCTCATAGTCTTTTAACTCTTTCAATCGCTGAATCTTTTTATAGATCTCAGATTGATATTGTATTCGGTTAATGTAATCTATTATCTGTGCTTGAATCTCGTTCAGATAATCACGATTACGAACAAGTACATAACGCAGGTCAAGTACAATAGAATTTAATTCAGCGTCTACAATCGTATTAAAAAATCCTTGTGCTTCCGAAATAATTTGTTCTGACTCTTTGATCAGGTTAATTATATCATCTCTTTTGCGCTTATACTTGTCTAGCTCCTCAAGCTTAATTAAGTAATTATCCTGATTCTTATATGTATCATCTATGTTCTTATGCAACTTCATCACTTCACGTGACGTGGTTGAATGGATTCTCTTCAAAGACCTCTTAATATTCCTGAGGAATTTCGGATTGCTATCTATGCGATAATACTTTAGATTTTCATTTAGTGATTGAATATTATCATTAATGAAACTTGTAGTAACTTCCCCGATTTCAAGAAACTCTTCGATGAAAGTAGTGATACGATCGTCAAGACCAATTATGTTATTGTTCTCGTGAATGATTTCATACAATACCAGCTTTTCGAGCTTCTCGTCCGTCATGTCGTCACGTGCAAGAATTTCCGACTTATTGATTGAATCCTTATTTCCAAAAAGCATTTCGATGACCGTTCTGTTCTGATACAGAAGGTTTACAAGATCTTTTATGGTTAACGGAGTCTTCAACTAAATAAAACGTTTACTACAACGCTGTTGCGAGCAAATTTTGCGAAGTAAGTGGTCTATAAACCCACTATTTTACGAAGAAAAACGGGTACGATAAAATGTTTTTGTTTGGCCTTCATTTAATTACTATCACGTTGCCCGCCTCGTTTTTATTACTCTCTGGCAATTAAGGAATTACTAAATGCTAGGCTATGAATATTTTTAAAATCTTTCTTTCATCTGCGATTCTGAATGATCTTCCTTATCAAGACTCTTGTTATAAAATAAGCCCATTAAAACGAAGGCAATACAGCAAGCTGATATGAGTGTGATTATAACAATAACAGGATTGCCGTTGTAAGATTTTATTGCAAAACGTACGGAAGTTACAATAGCTATAATTATTACAGTCCAAAACCAATATCTCCAATCGGGTTTTGTTAAATAAGATTTGGACACAGGCATATTTCTTATGAACACGATAATGATAAGTAGGCCGACTACCGTACTTAAATTTTGAAGTGCATACCACAATGTATAATTAACACCACGAAAAGGTATGCGCGTATTTTCATAAATCCAGGGGAGATGCCGAACAAAAAAGCCATTGGCATGAGTAAAGCTATCCCAAAATATGTGTGATGCTGAGCCAATGATAGCAGATACAGAAAACAGCATCCAGTTACTTTTGAAATACGCAATAAAATTATGGTGAAGCATTGGCTGGAAACGCTCCTGAAAAAATATAGGAAGGTTGTTTAGCAGGTTCTTCTTCACGACAACATGAAATAAAAACGAAAGCAGTATAACTGTAGGAAGATCGAAATATAATAACCCAGCCACTGTATGACCGTGAACTTTCCTAATGGTGAAGTTAAAGAAGTATTCAAAATCGGGAGCAAAACTTCCGATAATTAAAGCTGTAGCTGACAAATAGGAAGCATTTTTCCTTACGAAAGGAAGAACAATTGCTGCATGAGCAGGAGTAAAAGGCATACTTAGTCTATTACCAGGGTTCCTTTTGTTTATGAGAAAAACCGTACCACAAAAGTATCGTTTTTCTCATTTTAGACTATGCAATGCTTCAAACTTAAAAATGAACTACCTCACAGCCTATGTCTTTAAACATAACTTGGATAACCTTATTGTATCTTTCTTACTTTGAATATGCACGAGTACGTAAGTAAAAATGCATAACGGGCACCCGAATTTCTTTATAAGAGAGACGGTTATATAGTCTTCAGTTTATATTAAGTATCTGATTACCTGATCATTTTACTATGCACGTATCGTGGAAGCTGTTTTGCTTACCACAGGTACTTATTAGACCTACCTTTACCTGGCGGGAAAAGTTACAGCTTAACTACAGATACAGGACCAACAGCCTGAACGACTACAATACCACCTAGGGTCGCTATTTTTAGCGAAACAAGCTCCATATCTGGGATATGAGATATTTATGGTTAGTGACAGCGGAACAGAGGCGTATGGACCTTGCAGGTAGTAATATAGCTGCCGCTACGGAGATAACGATTGACGATCGAGAAATTAGTCCTTAATAACCCATTACCGAAAGGAATTTATACTCTTAAGACCGGAGTATATCTTTAACAAAAAAGATTGTAATTAATTAAAGGGTTACATACGGACGAATGATGAATTTTAAATTCCTGTAAAGGAGTTGTCTTTCTATAGTAATCTAATTTCGATTAGGCTTTCCTATAGGCAAGTTCGGGACGAGGTAAAGGGTTCTTCCAGGTTTGCTACACTCTTCCTGCACTCTTTGTGCACTCTCTCGGCACTCCTTCATTGCCCTTAAAAACGTATCGTTTAGCTTTGATGTCTGACACTGACGAATAAGACAGGCTTTATTAATATAGGAAATTGCCTTCAAAAATCAAAGAAAAAAGGCACACAGCAATAATAAAATGATACCTGCGTTTTAAAGTGTATAGTTAAACTATAATAAGTAATAGTTCAAACCAGGAAGAATTAAGATCGGATAGGCAACAATACACCATTAAGGTTACTAATCGACAACTACTCTTATTACTTTTGCAAACCCATTAGTAGCAACACGTACTAAATAGGTTCCTGGCTTTAGTTCGTTCTGGATATTGATTCTGTTATTAAAATCATTTATTATTTCTTCGTGCAGCACTGTTCCTACATTATTAAGGATTTGAACCTTTACTTCTGAAGAAGCTTTAAAGTTTGATACAAGGTTAATTGACGATCCATTACTTGGATTAGGTGATACGGTTACATCTCTGCTTCCTTCAAAATTAACCGCTACTATGTTAAAGTATTCAAAAGAACCATCAAAGTCAATTGATTTAAGACGGTAGTACGACTTTCCAATTATGGGGGTATTATCCTCGAAGTTGTAATCTATTCTTATCTTGCTATTACCTGTTCCCTTAACAGTAGCTATCTCTTCAAATTTCTTTCCATCTGTAGATCTTTCAATAACAAAATAATTGAAATTCTTTTCTATCGCTGTTGCCCATCTTAGCATTACTGATTCAGTGATATTATTCGCCTGTTGAAAGAAGAGTAATGATACAGGTAATACGGACATGGAATTTACCCAATTTGTAAAAGGTATGTTAGTGCTTTCCATTGTAGCCTTACTTCCTCTGTTGTTGGTTGTAGTTGAACCATTTGCTGTATTATTGGTAATAGGCCCGTTAAGATAAAGTCCATAAGGATTTGTCGTATTGTTGTTAATAATTTTATTTCCACCACCAGTAAAGGAAATTCCATCGTCAATGTATACTTGCCCTCCATTGTTTACTGTGAACAATGTGCCCCCTGTTCCGTCATCTGTTACGCTTCCAAAAATTGCTACCCTTGCATTTTGATTTACAGTAACATCACCGCTTGATTGAGATCTCAAACCTCCCATTACTACGAAATCAGCATACGGAGGAGGTGCTACGCTAGTACCGATTGTAAGATATGTTGAATTTACTACTGTAGTATTTCCATGGATTTTAACTGAGCCTCCGGGGTAGATACGGAAATTAGCATTAAGTATTGCATCAGCAGTGATTGCTAAAGTTCCATAAACATTTACTGTTGCACCTCCTGAAATCGAGAAGTCTCCGTTCACCACCAATTGTTTTCCTAAGGCAATGTTAAGTGTAGCCCCGGAAAAGGAATAGTCAGCGTTTAGAGTCAGGTTATGGTTTATATTAATTGTACCCCAACTTTGGCCCGAGGTTGCAGGAATTGAACCACCCGACCAGTTTGATGTTGCTGTCCATAATCCGTTGTTTGATGAAGTATAATTCTGACCATAGGAAAAAGTAGCGGAAATCAGACTTGCAATGATGGCAAAGGAGCGGATGATGTTAGAACTTTTCATTTCTGCTTGTTTGGCCGGTATAGTTCAAGAAGCCATCCAAATCAGAAAATGGTTACAAATCATTAAGATTGTAGTCTAGTTCTTCCCAAAAAAAAGCGTCAAATGGTCCTTTAATTGACGTTTTTAAGTTAAAATAAAATTATTTTACTGAGTAACTAGACAAATGTTCAACCCAGCCAAAGAAAGAATTAGTCCTAAATTTGGAAAAAATAGCTGAAATTGGGAAATTTCTTATATAAATGAGAATTCGTCTCTAGATAAGAATATGTGGGAAATATTAGGGGGACCAAGGATAAAGAAAAAGCGAAATGTGGTCCAACTGCTCGAAAAGGATTGAACCACATTTTCATGTATTAATTTAGCTGAGCTTAATCAATTATTTCTGCCAGCTCAAGCCACCTTAACGTTTTAGTATCGATTTCTTCTGTTATTCTTTTTATCTCTTCAGACCACTTGGTAAGTTGCTGATGATCGTTGTTACCGCTATTAAACATTTCTGTTATCTCCTCTTTCCTTTTCTCGAGATCTGTGATTTCAGACTGCAATTTTTCGTACTCCTGCTTTTCCTTATAGCTTGCCTTCTTCTCATTAGACTTCTGTGCTTGGGGAGCCGTATTTACGGGTGACAATGGTTTTGATTTGCTTGCTGCTTTTTCTTCCTCTTCTTCTACCCAATCACGATAGTCAGTATAGTTACCATTGAATTGCCTGATCATTCCATCCCCTTCAAAAACAAAAAGCTGATCCACGAGATGATCCATAAAGTAGCGATCGTGAGAAACAAGAATGAGACACCCGGTGAACTTCTCAAGAAAGTCTTCAAGTACGTTTAAAGTGTCAATATCAAAATCATTGGTGGGTTCATCCAAAATAAGAAAGTTTGGATTTGTAACCAGGAGCTTCAGAAGCTGTAAGCGCTTCTTTTCTCCACCACTTAATTTATTTATATAGTTATACTGTTTCTCAGGAGGAAAAAGAAATGAGTCAAGAAACTTGGATGCTGAAACCTGAGTACCATCTGACAGCGTGATAAATTCTGCAATAGATTTTACTTCTTCTATCAATCGGTTATCAGGATTAAGGCTGATAGCCTCCTGGGTAAAATAACCGAACTTCGTTGTAACACCTGGTATAATCTCTCCTGAATCTGGTTTTAGCTTTCCGGTGAGCATATCGAGAAACGTCGATTTACCGACACCATTTTTTCCTACCACGCCTATTCTATCGTGCTTCTTAAATATGTACGAAAAATTGCTAACGATCTTTTGATTGCCGTAAGACTTAAAGATTTTATCTACTTCCAGAATTTTCCCTCCTTGTCTTGCTTCTTTTATATCAAGCTCAAGCCTTTCCTTACGAAGGTCCTGGTTAGCTTTTTCCTGAAGTTCATAAAAGGCGTCGATTCTATACTTTGCTTTGGTTCCGCGAGCTTTTGGTTGCCTTCTCATCCAATCAAGTTCCTTCTTCAAAAGGTTTCTAGCTTTACTCACCTCGGCCTTAAGTATTTCTTCACGTTCTGCCTTTTTTTCGAGGAAGTAGGCGTAATTGCCTTTATATCTGAATAGTTGCCCTCGGTCTATTTCAATAATCTCTGAAGCGACATTATCAAGGAAATAGCGATCGTGGGTCACCATGATCAGCGTAATATTCTGGCCAGACAGGTATGTTTCAAGCCACTCAATAGCCGTAAGATCCAAGTGGTTTGTTGGTTCATCCATAATGATGAGATCAGGTTCCTGCAACAACAGTTGCGCTAGGAATATGCGCTTCTTTTGCCCGCCTGAAAGCTCACCAAATTTCTTATCCATATCGGGCACACCAAGCTTGCCGATTACTTCCTGAACCTTAGATTCATAGTCCCATGCCTTAAGGTCTTCCATACGCTCCAGGACCGCCTGCATTTTTTCAGCAGGTGTATCAGCATCATGAAGACAAGCCTCGTATTCTTTAACAACCTTTGCGATCTCATTATCATCATTAAACAATACATCCTTTACCGTAAGGTTATTGTCAACTGTTGGTTGTTGTATTAAGAAGCCGGTTCTGATACCTTCCCGCACGCTTACTTTGCCTTGGTCTGGCTGAATTTCGCCGGTTAGAATTTTTAGTAACGTCGACTTCCCAACACCATTATTACCTACTAATGCAAGTTTTTCTCCCTGAGAAATACCTAAGGTGATATCTTTAAAGAGCCAGCGATCATTAAAAGTTTTGGAAACAGATTCAGCAGAAAGGTAATTCACTATCGTAAAAATTTAAGGCGCAAAGGTAGGTTAAAAAGCATATAAAAGCATATTGTGGTTTTAAATTCATGTGCACATAACACAGTGACATGAATTTGAAAGAAATCACCCGCTTATCAAATAAATTAAGTGTTAATTGAAGAACATAAGCATGTTAAAATCCGAAATCCAAAATCCGCTAATAAATGAAGTATATCTTTGTGTTCCTCATTTTGTTTTCAGCATCAACACTGTCGTTTTCCCAAAAGAATAACTTTACAGTTATAGCGTATTATATGGGAAATCCTGAAAAGGTTGACAGCCTCGCCGCTGACAAGCTAACACATATAATTTTTAGCTTTTGCCATTTAAAAGGGAATAAGCTAACAGTAGACAACAGAAGAGATTCAACCACGCTTCAGAAACTTGTAGCACTAAAGCAAAAGCATCCAAGACTTAAAATAATTGTATCTCTAGGAGGATGGGGCGGTTGCCCTACGTGCTCGGATGTGTTTTCCACGGAAAAATCGAGAAAAGAATTTTCCGAATCTGTTCTCGTGTTAAGTCAATACTTTCATACTGATGGAATAGACCTAGATTGGGAATATCCTACCATTGAAGGGTATCCTGGACATAAATATAAACCTCAGGATAAAAAGAACTTTACTGCATTAGCACAACAATTAAGAAAAACGCTCGGTAAACAATATGAAATAAGTTTTGCTGCGGGAGGGTTTCAAAAATTCTTAGTCGAATCTGTTGAATGGAAAGAAGTAATGAAAGAAATGGATCGGGTAAATGTTATGTCCTACGATTTAATTAATGGTTACTCTACAGTTACGGGACATCACACAGCATTATATTCAAGAGACAAGCAGTTCGAATCTACGGACAATGCAGTTCAGTATTTGATAAAGTTAGGAGTACCACGAAATAAAATTGTGATAGGCGCTGCATTTTATGCCCGTGTTTGGGAGAATGTGCCTGCAACAGACAACGGACTGTATCAATCAGGAAAATTTAGAACCAGTATAGACTTTAAGGAATTCCCGAAGCTACTTTCGAAAGACAACGGCTTCACTTTTTTCTGGGACGAAAAAGCTAAGGCTCCTTATGCTTATAACTCTTCTGAAAAACTCTTCGCAACCTTTGATGACGTGAAATCAATAACACACAAAACGCAATATGTGATTGATCAACGACTTGACGGCATTATGTTCTGGGAATTGAGCCTTGATACATATAAAGACGGCCTATTAGACGCTATATATAAGTTTAAGAAGTAGTACGGGCAATTAATGTATCGAAGCGAAAGATAACGCTTTTTGTTATTTGCTTAAAATCTGGTTTAGTCTGTCGTTTACAAATTCGGCTTCAGTAGATCCGAGGTTGGACGATCTTTCCTTGACTTCAGAATTTGTCTTTGCAAGAAACTCGACTTCATTCGCATAGAAACCATGCTCTTCCATTTTCAATAAGTTGTCATAAGGACCTCTTGAAGATACGAGTTTGACAAATACAGGTGAGGTTTCGAGTGCGATAAAAAGAAGCATAATGAACCAATGGGCAAGCCATATTGCGCTACTTTCTTTTGTAATCCTGTTCAGTGCTTCCATTCTAGCAGCAGGACCATTAATTCTTGATCTGTCAAGTGATGCTATTTCCTTTTGCATCAACTCACTATTTTTTTCGATTTGACGCTGCAGTTGAGCAATCAATTGATTGTTTTGCTCTGATAGTAATCTTAGTTCCTGCTCTGCTTTATCAGCATCCGCTTTTTTCACTTTATATATTGGCCCAAGATTGCGCTTACGGCTCCCTCCTGTTCCGTCTGCCTCCTCCTGTGCAATGCGCGCCAGTTCATCGCGCTTTAGTGTCTGTTTCTCAATCTCGCCTTTGAGTATGGTAATTTCGTTTTTTAAACTATCCTGACTCGGTTCGTATTTTAAATTAATTTGTCCTTCCTGCTGAGCAAACTTCTCCTGCTCCATTAGCACCAGTTCAGGATTAATCTCCTTTTCAAAAATTTTTAATTCGAGAGGTTTAGCAATTACAATAGAGATCAGCACGGCAAGTACAATGCGAGGTGTAGCCATTAGCAACTCTTTACCTGCCCTACCCGCTTTGCGTAGACTTGAAACGATATACCTGTCGAGATTAAAGATCATTAATCCCCATAACATGCCAAAAAAAATGGCAGTCAATGCGTTGTCAAAAACAGTATAAAGAGAATAACCGGCAGCAAGTGCCGCAAATAAACCCGTAAAGAAAACGGTAGCACCAATACTAACATACTTGCTTGTTTCTGTGGGACACTTCTTTAATAGTGAAACTTCTGCGCCTGAACAGAACCAGAAGAAAGAGGTAAGTTTTTGCATTTATTGCTAACGTGTTTGTTATAAAGGTATTGCTCTACTCAAGATAAATGCCATGTTTTAAAACATGATTTTAAAGACATTCAGCGAAGCTGTAAATTTTAAGTGTCATGAAGACGTACACTGCATTGTTCACAAATGCACTTTATAGCCGCCTAATGTAACTCAAATCGTACTTCTAAACGTCTTTAGTGTCGACGAATTAACAGTTGTTCAAAAAAATCCCCATTGGAAAATATTATGTCGGCTATTTAACCAACTATTGAAAATTACGAGCGGGCATAAATATTTAATGACCGTCGACAAACACTCCAACACCATACGCTCGTTCACTAACATTTTGTTAAATACTAATTTATCTACTAATCTATGAATCAAATGACCACCCTCAGGCACAGGTTAATGTCCTTGGATAAGGATATTAAAGTTGGAATTATTGGAATCGGATCTATCGGAAAAGGTTTAGTCTTTCAGTGCAATTTGACTCCAGGAATAAAACCGGTTGCCATTGCTGATATTAATTTAAAGAAGGCCATCGATTGTGCGAAGTGGTTGAATTTTGATTATGATATTGTGAACAACGTTGATGACCTGAATTATGCAATTCAGAGAGGCAGAGTTGCTGTTACCGACAACGGAGAGATTATATCGTCCAGTGGGTTAATAAATGTTATGATAGAAGCTTCAAATGCTGTATATCAGGGAGCTGTTCATGCTATGAAGGCCATTAATAATCATCAGCACGTTGTAATGATGAATTATGAAGCAGAGATGATGTATGGACCTCTGTTACTTGAAATGGCAAACGATGCAGGCGTTGTGTATACATGTGCAGACGGAGACCAGCCTACTGTAATTAAAAAACTTATCGATGATATAACCCTTTGGGGATTTGATGTAGTAATGGCAGGAAACATTAAAGGTTTTCATGATCTTTATACAAATCCCACAAAGATTGCCCCCGAAGCTGACAAGCGATCACTAGACCATAAGATGTGTTCATCCTATACAGACGGTTCGAAGCTGTGTGTTGAGATGGCTGTGTTAGCGAATGCAATCAATGGCAGGACAGCCATTCCTGGAATGTACGGACATAAAGCTGCCAAAGTACATGATATCTTTAAGCTGTATGACTTTGAAAAACTTTGGGATGGTAAAACACCGTTGGTAGATTACCTGTTGGGTGCTGAACCTAAAGGAGGAGTGTTTGTGATAGGACACACCAAAGATAAATTCATGCAATATACCTTGGATTGGTTCCCTCCTGACACGGGCCCTGGTCCATTCTACTTATTCTACAGACCGTACCACCTAGGTGCTTTAGAAGCTATGGAATGCGTAGCGCAAGCATATCTTGATCATACTGCAAGGTTGCAGCCTATCTATGGTATGAAGACGAATGTATTTACCTATGCAAAGAAAGACCTTAAGGCGGGTGAAACCTTAGATGGTATGGGAGGTTACAACTCTTATGGCTTAATCGAGAATTTAGGAGACCAAAAAGAAGCAGGACTTCCCATTTTATTAAATGATGGATTAAAACTAAAACGTGATATCGCTCAAAATGAAAGAATCAGCCTGGACGATGTAGAGTATAATCCTGAAGACCCTGCGTTTAAATTATACTTTGATGCAATCAACGTAAAATCAAGGCCATCAGATAGAATTAAAGTTTCTGACGATCTTGTAAGTACAATCGACAAAAATTTACAATATGCACAACACTAGTCCAGCAGAGCCGCTTGTAACCGTAGTTGTAGCCACTTACAATCGTGCTGAAACATTAAGGTATGCTATTGAAAGTATTTTATGGCAAACGTTTAAGAATTTTGAAGTATGGATTGTTGGTGATGCTTGTACTGATCACACAGAAAAGGTAGTGAAATCCTTTACTGATCCTAGAATTAACTGGTATAACCTTCCAAAGAATTCTGGATATCAGTCCAAGCCGAACAATGAAGGTATAAAACGTGCCAGAGGCAAATATATCGCATATCTGAACCACGACGATATCTGGTTGCCTAATCACCTTGAAGCATTGGTAAACCACATTGAAAAAACACAGGCGCACTTTGCCTTCTCGATCATACAATGGGTTTATTCATTTACTTATTCAAGACCAGATATTCCATTGTTACCTGACATGCCAATTCCTCCGGAGGCAACTGCTGTTATTCATAGAAAAGACGTAGTAAATGAAATAGGCTATTGGAAAAATATAAACGAAACTTATTCATATCCAAGAGTAGACTTTTTCAGGCAAGCGCAGTACAAAGGGATGAAGTTTGAAATTGTTCCATCCGTTACCGGACTCAAGTTTTTGTGGGATGAGAAGAATTATCATGATGTAGGTCCTCAGCCGCTCTATATGGAAAGGCTAAGAAACGAACCCGAGTTTATTAACCGGGAATTATCCGCAATGTTAATTCGCGCTGAATATAGCATCAACTCATTTCCTAAAGGCAAACGCTTGATATGGATTTTTACTAATCCATTGAGAAAGATGATGCTCAAGATGAAGATGGATCCTGCCATGTTAAAATTCTGGAATAAGAAAGGAAAGCAAATCAGGATCTGGAGAAAGAGACATGGGCTTAAAGAGAATGTTGAAGATAGTAGTGTAAACAATACGGCAATCCCAACGTCTCATATAACAGTGAAAAAAGAACCATCATTGCAAAATTAAAGAGACTATTACCCAAACCAACCGAAGAGGTGTTTGCAGCTTGCAAGCACCTTTTTTATTGAATATTACCAGGCATCATTTTGGTTCGCAAACTATTTATATACAAACGTGATGTCAGATGAAGAACAATGTGTCGGAGATTTTAGCTTATGTTGCTGTGGTAGGTGTTTGGATCCGCTTCTGGCCTTACATCATTAACCAGTTTTCTAAAAGGTCATTGAAACTTAAGGAAGTATTTTCGGTATCTCTTATTATTCCTGCCAGAAATGAAGCAAATAAGATCAGTAAACTACTAGACTCGCTTCTACATCTCGATTATCCTGCTGTTGAGATCATTGTTGTTGATGATGGATCAACTGATCATACCAGGCAAATTGCAGAACAATACCCAGTTAAAGTACTCAGCACACCCCCTAAGCCACACGGATGGGTAGGTAAAAGTTGGGCATGCCATATTGGGGCAATGAGTGCCACGGGCAAATACATTCTTTTCACCGATGCTGACACTATCCATAAACCAGATAGCTTGAAAAAAGCAGTAGCATTTCTTCAAAAAACAAAGAGCAAGATGATTTCCGCCCCTCCTTTTCATATTAATAAACTGTGGTGGGAAAAGCTATTAGGTCCTTTCTTCTGCTTAATTCATGCTGGTGCATCTCCGTACGACAGGATAAGTATTGACCACCCTTATGCCTTAGGACAATATTTACTTCTTGAGAAAGAGTTTTACCACAAAATTGGTGGCCATGTCGCAGTTCACAATGAAGTTGCTGATGATGCCTCTCTCGCTAAACTCGTAATTGCAAACAAAGGGAAATTTTCAATGTTCGCAGGAGTTAAATTGTGTGAAGTTCAAATGTACGAATCTTTTGAGGCTTTTATCAAAGGTTGGCTCCGCATTCTACGGCTTGGTATACGAGAGCTGAAACCTTCCGTATTTTTCTATACACTTCTTCCTTTGCTTACATTAAACTTAGCAAATCTATTCCCATTCGAGTTGACCTCCTGGATCCCTTTACTTCTTACATTAATATGTTTTGCGCTTGTTCAGCCAAAGCTTGGAAATTTTACGATTTCGGGATTGATTGTATTTCCGGTTTCTTTTATGCTGTTTTTAACTTTGAGCTGCTGGGCCGCAGTGGGACATCTGTTTAATCTTCCAATTTTATGGAGTGGGCGGTTATACATCCCGGAAAAAAAGATCACTACAGGAAACGTTTGAGTATTACCTCAAAGACGTCTGTAGCTTTTTAATGTTTTGCAAGTTAAACAGCACCAAGGCTATAACAATAATCGTATATCCTAATGCTTGTAACGCACTAATGGTTTCTTTAAATACGAAAAAGGCAACACTAAAATTTACGAGGGGATTTAAGTACATAAGAACGCCGATGGTCGCCGAATTTATTTTATTCAACGCAAATAGATTTAAAAATAAGGGTAATACCGTAAAAAAAGCTGCAATTACAAAGATGATGATGTAGAACTTAGGATCCGATGGAACTGCATGGATAAGTAATGGATAACAGAAAGAGAGAATAACAAGGGAGAATAGAATTTGTACTCCTAAAATAATCATTCTGTCAAAACCTTGATTCTTACGTTGGGTGATCAAATATAGTGCATAGGTAAATGCGGTTAGGAAGCTGTACCCTAACTCAACAAAAGAACTAAGCCCCATTAGTGCACAACTGACTGCACACAATGCCACTGATAACCATTGAAGGGAGGTGAGCCTCTCCTTAATAATCACATAACCGAGCACCGCTGTTATAACCGGACATATAAGGTAAGAAAAAGATGCTGTCTTGATGTTTATATGATTTACAATATGAATAAAGGTGAGCCAATTAACAGAAAGTAAAGCACCTCCTGCCAATGTAAGCGCTATGATTCTAAGCCGTTTGTTTTTTTGAAAAGATTGAAGGTAGGTAAAGTCTTTCTTTATATGTTGTCTTCTTAAAAAGAAAATGATGGCCGCAAGAATAAAAAAAGAGGTTAATATCCTGAAGTAAAGTATTTCACCCGGATAAAAGCCTTTAAGAGCTCTTAACGGGATTGAAAAGAATCCCCATATTACAAAGGCAGCAATTGCAGCTGCATAGTGCTTTCTATTCTCCATGAAGGAGGCGAAGATAGAGAATAAAATTTAGTGATGGACCGGAATAATCTTTTCTTTGGTTACGGATTTACCTACAGTATTTTCGTTTACTCTCTTCTCTTGAAGCTTTGTTTTTATTCTTTCCTTTTTCAAATCCACACGTATAAACGCGTAAAGACTCATATAAATATTTGCAACCCATACAAGAGCAAAACCTCCAATAAGATAGCCCCGCCAGTCGTCATATAGTAAAGTAAACCTGGTAACAATTAGAAAGAAGATTGTAACGTAGTGACTGAAGCAATACTCGCAAGTGAATAGATAAAAGAACTTCCTTTTCAATAATGTTTCACCTTCTCGACTAGCCTTTACACAAAATTCGCGCGGCTCACGAAAAACTTCTTCATGTGTTACTGTCCATGCTATACATGCAATTGGTATAGCGATGATAAATAGATATGCTACCTGAAGTCCTAATTCCATTATTCTACATTGATATTTTAGCGAATAGCGTAAAATCAAATGCCAGTAAGAATTCCAGGCTGCCGCTGAATAAACATTAAGTATTCAGCCGCTGGCTATTGGTAATAGCGGCAATATCGCTTTGTATTAGGGTAATACTTAGTTCATTAAATTTTAATTGAAATGTATGGTATCTCGTGATTTTTATATATTATCTTTGATTATATCAAAAAAAGAACAGCAGCCATACTGCTGCAACCTATACCACCCATTAGCATGATGAAGCAAGTGAAGTTGAACACCACAGGAGTGAAGTTTACTCCATCTTCTTTCATAACATATTATGAAGTAAATTCAAATTTTGTAATTTCTGATGAAAAGGAATTATTAAAACTCGATGAGGTGAAAGCTGTCTTGAATAAATATGAGCCAATCATCAAGAAGGATTCAACCACGTGGAGCATTGGAATCTGCATTCCCATTAATAATATCATCAAGAGATACTAAACCTTTCTTTATTCCGTCATCTGCATAGCTTTTGTTTTTGAGAAAAACAGGTGTAATTTTCACCGGTTTAAAACCATTTTTACCTTTACATTTTTACGACTGGTACAAGATGATAGAAGAAAAAAGCTTGAACTTCCTTGAAGAGATTGTAGAAAATGATCTCTCCTCTGGAAAACATAAAAGTATAGTTACGCGATTTCCGCCGGAACCCAATGGTTACCTCCATATGGGACATGCGAAAAGTATCTGCCTTAATTTTGGATTAGCCTTAAAGTATGGAGGCTATACAAATCTGCGATTTGATGACACTAACCCTATTACAGAAGATACAGAGTACGTAGAAAGCATCAAGAACGATGTGAAATGGCTGGGCTTCCAATGGAAAAACGAATTATATGCATCAGATTACTTCAATCAGCTGTATGAATTTGCCGTAAAGCTCATTAAAAAGGATTTGGCTTATGTTGATGATAGTACAAGCGAGGAAATAGCAGAACAAAAAGGCACTCCTACACAGCCAGGTAAAAATAGTCCCTTCCGATCGAGAACAGTTGATGAAAATGTGAAACTTTTCGAAGAAATGAAAGCGGGCAAATATAAGGACGGGGAAAAAGTGCTGCGGGCCAAGATTGACATGGGGCATCAAAATATGCACATGCGTGATCCTATTTTATACCGGATTAAACATGCTCATCATCATCGCACTGGTGACAAGTGGTGTATCTACCCTATGTATGATTTTGCTCACGGCCAAAGTGACGCAATTGAAAAGATTACACACAGCATTTGCACGCTTGAGTTTATACCTCATCGTGAATTGTATGAATGGTTCATTGAGAAACTGGAAATATACCCTTCAAGACAATATGAATTTGCGAGGTTGAATATGACCTATACGGTTATGAGTAAACGCAAACTGCTGCAGTTGGTAAATGAGAACCACGTCAGCGGATGGGATGACCCACGAATGCCGACTATCAGCGCTGTAAGACGTCGTGGCTATACTCCGGAAAGTATCAGAGAGTTCTGTGACAAAATAGGGGTAGCAAAGCGTGAAAACCTTATTGATGTGGGTTTGCTTGAATTTTGCGTGAGAGAACATTTAAATAAAATAGCCTTACGCAGGATGGCTGTGTTTGATCCACTAAAAATTGTGATTACAAATTATCCTGAAGGAAAGACGGAAATACTTTCGGGGGAAAACAACCCGGAAGATGAGAATTCAGGATCAAGAGAGATACCTTTTAGCCGTGAGCTATATATTGAACAGGAGGATTTTATGGAGGTAGCACCAAAGAAATTCTTCCGCCTTGCGCCAGGACAAATGGTTCGCCTTAAATATGCCTATATTATCAGATGCGATAGTTTCGTTAAAGATGCTAATGGCGGAATTACAGAACTTCACTGTACTTATATTCCTGAAAGCCGAAGCGGTTCAGATACGTCAGGCATTTCCGTAAAAGGAACACTACATTGGGTGAGTGCGCAACATGCAGTAACAATAGAGACCCGGTTGTATGACAGGTTGTTTAAAGCCGAAGATCTAAGCCAGGCAGAAGGTGACTTTAAAGAGCATATTAATCCTGACTCCTTACTGGTAGTACCTAAAGTATACGCAGAACCAGAATTACTAAAAGCTAAAGGAGAAGAACGCTATCAGTTTTTAAGGAAAGGATATTTCTGTCTTGACCCTGATTCAAAAGACGGAAAGCTAGTCTTTAATCGGACTGTTACTTTGAAAGACATGTGGGCCAAAGAAGTAAAGAAAGGGTAGCTTTAGTTACTTGACTTACAGGAAAATTTTAGAAGAGATCTTTACTGAGGTGCAACCTTATTTTGGAAAAGGTAAGGTTGCTGACTATATCCCGGCATTAGAACGAATAGATCCAAAAAAATTTGGAATTGCCATCGCCACGGTGGAAGGAGAATGCTTTCACTTTGGTGATGCACAAGAGGCGTTCAGCATTCAGAGTATATCTAAAGTTTTTACCTTAAGTCTTGTCTTTCGTAAACATGGCGATGCTCTTTGGAAAAGAGTAGGTATAGAACCGTCTGGAACGTCTTTTAACTCGTTAGTTCAACTTGAATATGAAAAGGGAATTCCAAGAAATCCCTTTATTAATGCTGGAGCCCTTGTTATCACAGACATCCTCATTTCCGATGAAAAAGATCCAAAAGCATATGTACTCAATTTTTTAAAAACGATTTCCAGGAATGATTATATACACTACGATCAAGTTGTTGTTGACTCCGAAAAAGCACACGGTTACCGTAATGCCTCACTAGTCAACTTTATGAAGAGCCATCAAAACATTGTTAATAATGTCGATGATGTTCTAGACGTTTATTTCCATCATTGCTCAATTGCTATGAGTTGTATTGACCTTGCAAAAGCAATGCTATACTTTTCGAATCATGGCATACTGCCTTCCTCAGGTGAAAGATTGTTAACGGTAAGCCAGGCTAAACGTTTAAACGCAGTGATGATGACGTGTGGTTTTTATGATGAAGCCGGGGAATTTGCCTTTCGTGTAGGACTACCTGGCAAAAGTGGTGTTGGAGGTGGAATTGTAGCCGTAATACCTGGGAAACTTTCGGTTGCAGTATGGAGTCCGGAACTTAATCCTAAAGGTAATTCAATTGTAGGAATGAAGGCACTGGAACTATTTACAACGAAAACAGGAATGTCAATTTTCTGATTCTCCTCGTGATCGTTAACATGTAGTTATAAAGTATACTTAATTTGTTTAGCTGCGTTATTTGCCTTCTCTCTTGCTTCTTCTATAGACTTTCCTCTTGCAAGGCAAACACCCATTCTTCTTTCTCCATTAACTTCAGGTTTGCCAAATAATCTTATTTGCGTGTCCGGCTCAGAAAGTGCATCCTCTAATCCTGAGAAGGTAATGTTTTGAGATGTTCCCTTGACAAGGATTACACTTGATGCTGAAGGCCCATGCTGAACAATGTTTGGAATCGGTAAACCAAGGATCGCCCTTACATGAAGTGCAAATTCAGATAGATCTTGAGAAATCATTGTAACCATCCCCGTATCATGAGGTCTTGGTGAAAGCTCGCTAAAGTAGACCATTTCTCCTTTTACAAAAAATTCAACCCCAAAAATCCCTGTCCCTCCCAACGCATTTACAACCTTTTCTGCTATAGTCTTAGCATCCTCTAGCGCTTTTAGGGGCATAGGATGTGGTTGCCATGACTCCTGGTAATCTCCATGCTCCTGCCTATGACCTATCGGTTCGCAAAATGACACCCCGTATTTGTGCTTAATAGTCAAAAGTGTTATTTCATAATCAAAATCAATAAATCCTTCTATAATAACATGCCCACTTCCGCTTCTTCCACCTTCTTGGGCATACTTCCATGCGAAGTCGATATCCTCTCTGGTTTTAATTACGCTTTGTCCCTTACCGGAAGAACTCATAATCGGCTTTACTACACATGGAATTCCAATTGTGCTTACTGCCATCATAAACTCTTCTTTCGTTGCAGCAAACTTATAGGGAGATGTTCGAAGTTGTAATTGTTCTGCTGCCAGAGTGCGTATCCCTTCCCTGTTCATAGTAAGACGGGTAGCATTCGCTGAAGGAATAACTGCAAAGCCTTCTTTTTCAAGTTCCACTAAAGTATCAGTGTGTATAGCTTCTACCTCTGGTACTATATAATCCGGATTTTCTTTTTCGATAAGAGAACGTAATGCCTCTTTGTCAAGCATTGAGATTGTGTAAGATCGGTGCGCTACCTGCATTGCAGGTGCATTGTCATACTTATCGACTGCTATCACCTCAACACCATAACGTTGGAATTCTATAACTACTTCTTTTCCAAGCTCTCCCGAACCTAAAAGCATTACTTTTATTGAAGAAGATTTAAATGGTGTTCCTACTTTTAGTGATTTTGCGTCTGAAGCCATGAATTCCAACTGATATTTTTCGAATAATACTAGTTTTCAAAACTTCATGCAACCACCCTAGAATAACTGCGTACTTAACGCCCTCCATCACCATTATCAGCTGTGATGTTTGCAGCCTGCAACTCACTAGCCAGTATAATTCGTTTTTTACGCTTATATAACGTTTGGAGAAATGTCTCTGGTGGGAGCGTTGCAGCAGTGTCTCTTTGAATTATTGAATCTCTTTGATGCACAGTACGCTCAACCTGTTGCCATAATGTATCATTAAATTCATAAAGGTCGCAGTTTAGTTTACTTCTAAGTGAATAATCCAAAGAGGAGAAACGTGCTTGTGATATACTTTTATAATTTGGATTTTGGTTTACTTCCTTGAGGAAGTAAGCGACCATGGGCAATGCGGTATTAGAGCCTTGGCCAAGATTCGTTTGCTTAAATCTAATCCTGGGATCATCAGCTCCCACCCATGTACCGATTACAAGATTGGGTGTCATGGCCATAAACCATCCATCTGCATTTGCTTGTGTAGTACCTGTTTTTCCTGCTATGTCATTATACACGCCGTATTTCCAGCGAAGGCGTGACGCCGTGCCTTCATTAACAACAGTTTGGAGCATATGCCTGACCAGTTGCGCTGTCTCTTTCGACATTGCCCGTTTTCCTGATATTTTTGGTTTAAAATCATCAAAGCGATTACCCTCTCTGTCGGTAATGGATGTTATGAAATATGGATAACTGGATACTCCTTCGTTTGTCAGACAAGCATATGCTGCCGTCATTTCCATTAACGAGATTGACGATGATCCAAGCGCAATAGAGGGTACATCGGGAATATCACTGTGAATCCCCATATTCCTTGACATCCTTATGGTGTTATTAATACCAGCACGTTGAATTAACTTGACCGATACGGTATTTACAGAATAAGCTAACGCACCTCTCATAGAATATTGCACATCGTAATCATACTGCGCATTTCTGGGCGTCCATTCCTGGCCTTCATCATCAATGTAAGTTTCCTGACCGGCAGAAATCAACTCGCAGGGTGAGATTCCCTGCTCTATAGCCACCGCGCAAACAATAGGTTTAAATATTGATCCGACTTGCCGTTTAGTTGACGCCTTTACATGATCATACTTATAAAAATCATGTGATATACCCCCTACCCAAGCTTTAACCTCGCCTGATGAAGGTTCCATCGCTAAAAAGCCGGCATTTAAAAATTGAAGGTGATGTCGAATTGAATCAAGTTGGCTCATCTTGACCTCCTTCTCCCCTTCCCATGTAAATAGTTTTGTAGGAACACGTTTACTCATTACCTGAAGAATAGCAGCTTCAGACATGCCTTCCTCTTTAAGCTTTTTATACCTTGCAGTTCTCCGCACAGCATCCATCACCACTTCTTCCCTGTCTTGCCATGGAGCATCTCCCTCCAAATGATCAATAAATTGTTTTTGAACTTCAACCATTTGCTTTGTTACTGCTTTCTCAGCATACTCCTGAAGTTTTGAGTCTATGGTTGTATAAATTTTCAATCCATCAGTATATAGATCATAAGGAGTACCATCAGACTTTGTATTTTTAGCACACCATTTCTGCAATTCCTGTTTTAAGTACTCGCGAAAGTAAGGGGCTAGCTCATGTTTAACAACTACTTGGCTGTACTTCGTGCCCAAAGGAAGTCTCTTCAATGAGTCAGCTTTTTCCGTTGGAAGCTTTCTATACTTACTCATCTGCGCTAATACTACATTTCTTCTAGACAAAGCATTCTTAGGAAATATTCTTGGATTATAATAATGTGTTGCTTTCAGCATACCTATCAGAACTGCAGCCTGATCCAGTGAAAGTTTTTTTGCATCAGTAGAAAAGAACCGCTTGGAGGCAGCCTGAATACCAAAAGTGTTGTCACCGAAAGGAATTGTATTTAAATACAAAGTGATAATGTCTTTTTTGGAGTAGATGCTTTCAAGACGCCGGGCAATTACAGCTTCACGTAACTTGTTTATAAGCATAGAAAGAAACAGATACTCTTTTCTTGGATATAAGTTCTTGGCCAATTGCTGAGTAATCGTGCTTCCACCTCCAGCAGATTCGTCTTGAAGAAGGATTGACTTCACCAGCACGCGGCCCAGCGAAACATAATCAATACCGTGATGCTGAAAAAAACGCACATCCTCGGTGGCAATAAGAGCATCAATTACAAGAGGAGAAATATCTTCATACTTTACTTGTGTTCTATCTTGAATAAAGTATCGTCCTATAAGAACACTGTCTGCAGTATAAACTTCAGAAGCTAACGGATTTTTGATAGTACGAAGCTCCTTTTTTCCTGGGGTATCTTTCAATACGATAAATATTAGAATGAAAAAAGTAATTAAAGGAAGCACTACTAGTAACGTCCAAAGCCTTGCTTTAGGATGGTTTTCGTAGTATTCAATAAACGAGTTAGCTTTTCTGGCAATCGGATTTAAAAGCGGCTTCGCTCGTTCATAAACTTGATCTGCAAATTGTCGGATTGTACTGAGAATTTTTTCCACTGATTTCTGCATACTTCACATGTCCCCCCATCTTTAAAAAATTCTGGACCATCAATATACCATCGGGTTAAAGCCTCGTATTCTTTCGACAGACGCTTTATTATTACTGCTATTCACAACGGCAATTCAAAACATTTACAAATTACTCGCCTTTAATTGTAGAATAATTCAGCTCCTTTCTACCTTGTACATTTCAATTCAGTCGTGGCAGTATTATGCACGCTTCTCTTTCAATCCACAACAAAACCTTCTTTAAAAAAAGTTTAAAACAGAAACCCTAACCGGATATATAGCAGCGTTCCATCTTTTGAATGCCCTGCTTCAGCGGAAACTACTGCAAGATTATAAGGCGTAAACCACACCCCTCCTCCAAAACCCCTATGCCATAAATCTGACTTTCCATCTAGTGCTGAAGAATCTACGCCATCCGCATTTTTATACCATACACGGCCGGTATCAAAGAAACCGAGTATACCAAGACTTGCAGGAAAAAGGTAAGATCTGAAACTCAGCAATTTCATACGCATCTCAAGGTTAGAGTAAAGTTTACTATCACCATAGAACCTTGTTTTGCGATAGCCCCTCATCTCCGTTTTACCATCCAGAATTTGTGCCTGATAAAACTCATAATTTCCAGTGTTAGTACCACCACCGACCCTAAGAGCAAAAGTTACTCGGGCAGGTAGTCTAAAGGAATGATAAAAACTAAGTGTACTTTCATAATAAGAAAAAGAATTACTTCCGTTATTCAGTCCTGTCATATTCCTACCGGAAAGTATCCATTGTAGGCCTCGTGTAGTAAATAATGGACTGTTTCGTCTGTCAACCGCCACCTGCCAGCTTAATCCGGCATAAGAACGATATTCTTCAAACAACCCGTAATTTAAAGTTTCTGCATACTCTTCTATGAACCTGTCTTCATCATCTTCCGGTTCCTCCATTTCAATACGTTGCAACGCGGGCCCTATTTTCAATGTCGCAACATCACCAAGTTTTCGAGAAACAGCAGTCTCCAATGTAAACTCTTCAAAACGATAACGATAATATTGAATAGCATGATTAACTGATATGCCTGGTGTCTTCTCAATATTCCTATTGAATTTGCTCTCATTACCAAACCCAAAAAAGTTATTGACGTAATTAGGAGACCTCAAGTTAGCATCAACTTCCAGATTCCATTTACCTAAAAGCTCTGTGAATTTAACAGCGTATCTAAAATTAAATGAGAATGTCTGCGGCGCCACGCTTGCAAGCACAAGATGTCTTGTTGCAAATGGAAGTTTCCTAAAGCCGTTCTTTATAAAAATAAAACCGCCTCCGATAAAAAGACCTTCATCCGGATTATAATTCCCATATACCAATGGTGCTAGTCTGTCATAGTTAAATAATTTACGATCATAAAAATTTACCTCAGGGTTTACAGATGTTAAATCTCTTACCTCTTTCTGTTCTATAATCTTGCCCTGGTTTTCTAAATCATAAAACAATGTTTTCTTGCCCCGTACAGAAGACCTATCGCTAATTGTATCAGTACCATCGCCACCAATTACCCTTGTTAAAATGGTTCTATTAGCCTTCCCATTGATATTAAAAAGGTCATCGCCACTTAAGCCGTATAATCTTATTTCTTTAGTTTCCTTGTATTTGAAGAGCCTCGAGTAGAGTTGCTTCCCTTTCTCTCCTTCTCTGCTAAGTTTAAATACTTTAACATCAGCATCACCATTTGGCATTCTTTTTATTTCAAATAATTCGCGTTTGTCCGATCCAACTATATCTACACCTTGTGATAAAAACTCATAGAGAGATAAGGCATATTTCTCCACATCATCTCTTCTCCGCTTAAGTGCTTTAACTATTTTCTCTCCATGCAGCGAGTAGATTTGATGAGGCCATTTTTTAATGGCAGCTTCTATTGCTTCGTCTGTTAATGCTGTTTTTAAATCCCTTGCAACTTCAAGCCAATCTTCTCTGGTTAGCTCAGTTAAAAAAGTTCTATCGAAATACCTGGCGTTAAAAGATAACCCGGGTGTCCAATCAACGTGCTCATCAAATCCTTCAAATTTTGGCAACGCCCATTTCCTGCTCCATATTTTGGTTATCTTTCCTTCATTTACAAAGAAGGTTTGATCTCTGTCTCTTGGGATCGGTCTGTAAGAATCTCCTTTTTTACCCTTTATTGTAGCCCATCTCCATTGGTCATCATGCCTGTCCCAATCACCTATAATGATATCAAACAATCTTGATTTAAGTACAAATTTTTCATCTACCTGGTTGTCATTATCGGCTGCAAGCTTTTCAAGTACTTTAGTAGTGCTAATGATCTTTTCAGAGTTACCAAAGTAAGAAGCATCAGACCAATCGTCATCTGGGCGCTCTTCAAACAGTGCGAGCGTATTACCAAACAAAGATTGATATTCTTTGAATCGTGGATCATCAGGTATGTAAACAAGTTTTGGGTTGGTATGGTAAATACCTACTGCATCGGCCAAAGGTGGAATAACTAAAGCTGCATAGGGATGTGACGCTGAGATTTGATCTTGTACCAGATCTTGTGCAAAAGTTTTTCTTAGAACCTCAGGCACTGCGTTCTCAGGATACTTTTCTATTGAACGCAAAACATACTCTCTTCCTGTTGAATCTGCCAATCTCAGTGATAATGTCTGCTGACCCCCTCCACGTTGTACTATCTTTAAACCATTCTTTTCTTTTCCTATATCAAAAACTGGTACTTCTATCTCCTGCCCCCATTCCTTGCGATAATTCTCTCCCAAAAGCTTGCGCTTACCCTTGCCAGCTTTGTCATATAGCGAGCTTGCTTTCACTTTCACAATTTTACCAGTAAAATCAATGTTCTCCGAAGCTATGTCTTCAAGAGTTTTATTGAAAGATATTTTATCATAAAAAACTTCCTTCTCTATTGCAGTATCTTCATTTACCTCGAGAAAATGTACTTCTATTTCTCCATTTGTTAGTATATCTAATCTTACAAAACCTCTCAAAGGTTTCGCAAATCTTGCATAACCTTTCTTCTTGACGTACTCAACTTTGGCTCCTGATCCACTTACGATAAAATGCGTGCTATCCTTATAAATATATTCAAGGGCGTGCTCATGCCCACTCACATACACGCTGCCCGGAAACTCCGCCATAATATCTTCAACGCCATTACTGAATTGTTTATAAATAGGATTTGGTGTATCCTGTACATGACCAAACCATTTCCTATATAATGGATAGATAGAGCCAATAACAGGCATTGGAATGTATAATTTCGACGAGAAGTCAGTTAAAGGAAAAATATGTGATTTCCATGTAAACACTCCCCCATGCTCGCCATAAGTATAAATAGGATGATGACCTGCTACTATAACTCTTTTTGATTTGTTTCTCGCAAAGATGTCATGCAACTGGCTTAGTACTTCTTCTGACGTTTTGCAATCACAAGAGCTCTCTTCGCCAGGTTTATCCCATTGGTGTAAAAACCATTGAGTATCCATGATAACAAGAATGGTGGTAGAATTAATGGGTATTTCAATTGGGCCTGGACATCCGTCTTTTGGCAACAAAGTGATATGTTCATCTTTTAACGAATCGAGCCATTTTTGTTGATTTCTAATGTATTCTTGTCCCTTCCTCCCCCAATGTTGCCAATCGTGATTTCCTGGTACAAAAATGCCTCTTGCCTTGGTGTCTCTTACCCACGAGACCTGCGTTTCTAAAATATGCTCTCCTTCCGCTCGCAATTTATGGCCTTCTGGTGGTAAGCCTTTAGGATATATATTATCTCCAAGATAAAGCACAATGGCCCTCTCTCCTCTTTCTAAGATCTGCGAACGCAAGTACTTCCCAATTGGGCTTGAGGCTATATATGGTTCTCCTGCGTCCCCAACAAGAAAAATGGAATTGCTTACCTGGCGCTCCTGCGCGTAAATAATGTTTGTTATAAATAATAAAACAATTGCTGATATCGTTTGTTTCATTTGTATGTCGCCTCTAGCATCATATTTAAATGCAGTATAATAATATTGGCGATTATCTAAAGAAAGAATTTAAAAAATTGATGTAGGATAAGGGCAAGAACCAGGAATCGGGAAAATTCCTACCTTTAACAATCTATGGAAACGGAATTTATCATTAAAGCAAGGGAATTCGCAGAATATGTTTTTAACGACAGATCCTTTGAAAATCGCGCCTTTCACAATATCAGTCATACTCGTGAGGTAGTAAGGGCTGCTGAAGAAATTGGAAGGCAGACTTCCCTTAATGATGATGAGCTTGAATCAGTAATAATAGCAGCATGGCTTCATGATATTGGCTATGTTTCCGGTCAGGAAAATCATGAAATGAATGCTGCTCTTAAAAGTAAAGAACTTCTTCAGGAATGGGGCGCCTCACAAAAGAAAATAACTGAGGTAACGGAGGCTATTATGGCTACCAAAATGCCTCAACAACCTAAAACGCTTGTCAGCAAGGTCCTATGTGATGCCGACTTGTATCATCTGTCAACAGAACAATGTACTGCAAAAGCTGAGAACCTTCGAAAAGAATGGGAGCATTCCGGCCATAAAGTAATGAACGAGGCAGAGTGGGTACATTCTAACTTAAGTTTCATGGAGAACCACCGCTATCATACGCCTTATGGTCAGGAGATTCTCCAACAGGGAAAAAAGAAAAACATCAAGAAACTTCGGAAGTTGGTTAAACCAGAGTTCACAGAAAAGAAATTTCACAAACTTGAAGATGAAGTCGTAAAGCTTAAGGCAAAACTTGAAAAAGAGAAGCTTCTCAAGCCAGACCGTGGCATTGAGACTATGTTCAGAACAACCTCCCAGAATCATCTTATGTTGAGCCAAATGGCTGATAACAAGTCCAACATACTGATTACTATTAACTCCATTATTCTTTCAGTTGTTGTCTCCGTGCTGGTACGCAAACTTGAAGAAAACCCAAGACTCATTGTACCTACTATTATGCTTATTACTGTCTGTCTTGCTACTACAGTTTTTGCAATCTTGGCCACAAGACCCAATATTTCTTCAGGACGGTTTACGCGCGAGGATATAAAGAACAAGCGCACCAACCTGTTGTTCTTCGGAAATTTCCACGGAATGAAAGTTGAGGACTATGAATGGAGTATGAAGGAGATGATGAAAGATGCTGATTATTTATATGGCAGTTTAATTAAAGACATTTACTTCCTTGGAATTGTACTTGCTAAAAAGTATAAGTTCTTACGCATCGCTTACAATGTTTTCATGTTCGGATTTGTAGTCTCGATTCTTTCCTTCATCGTCGCATTCATGCTGTCTCCTAAAATCTAATTCGGATACTTTTACGATGGACTTGAAGAAGGAACTTCTGAGAACGCGATCGCGAAATCGGGTGGATAAGATTGTATCTTATATTGGAAGTGATAAAGATAGATTTAAACAACTGGTAGATCTCTTTCTTGAAGGACCGTATACTGTTACTCAGCGTGCTTCATGGCCCCTCTCTTATTCAGTAGAGAATAATCCTTTACTTGTTAAGCCTCATTTACGCACCTTGATCAAACATCTGGAGAACTCGGAACTTCACGATGCAGTAAAGAGAAACACCTTAAGGCTTCTTCAGTTTGTTGATATTCCAACATCATTTCAAGGTTCAATTGCCAACATCTGCTTTCTATTCCTACAAAACAAAAAAGAGCCTGTAGCTATACGCTGTTTTGCAATGACCGTCCTTTTCAATATCACTAAAGAAAACCCTGAGTTGAAAAATGAATTAAAGGTTCTCATTGAAGACAACCTTCCTTACGCCAAACCCGCATTTATTAGCCGTGCAAGAAAAGTATTAAAAGCGCTTAACTTTTGATAAACCGGCTGTTTATCTTTAAGTTTCAATGGATAATTTAATAGAACTTACTGACCTGCAGGAGCATTGTTGCAAGAGCTGCTCAAATATTTTTACAGGAGCTTATTGTAATGAATGTGGCGAAAAGGTGCTTGAGCCAAAAGACAAAAGCTTCAGAAGCTTTTTGAATAACATAGCCCTTACGCTTACTTTTTCTGACAACAAGTTCATTAAATCACTTTGGCATGTTATCTCTAACCCGGGGTTCCTTTCGAGGGAGTTTATTGAAGGTAGAAGGGTAAACTACTTGAAACCGCTTCAACTCTTCTTTGTACTAAACCTCATTTATTTTCTCTTCCCGCTTCTACAGCTTTTCAACACGTCGCTCAAAACGCAGATGTACTTAAGAACACACAGTGCCTGGGTTAGGAAACTGGTCAACGAAAAGATTCTTGCCGAGGGCTATACCTACCAGGGATATTCTTTAATGTATAACGATAAAACAACAAGTCTTGCTAAACTTCTGATCATTGTATTTGTTGTACTGGCATCTTTGCCTTTCAATGTTATATACAGAAAAAAGAACAAGTATTTTACCGACCACATTACATTGGCGGTAGAACTGGCCACTTTTAATCTTGCCATGAATGCCATCTTCCTTTCACTGGTATTAATAGTTATAAATAAGCTTATCCATTGGACACACCTAGGATGGGAGAAATACCTTGATGACAGAACACTCACCATCATCTTTATTCTTACCAATGTTTATTTCTTATTCGGAGCTGGACGTACTTTCTACGGGCAAACTGGTTTTAAGCTGATCTTTAAGGTAGTACTTGGCTTACTTGGATTATTTCTTGCACTGGAAGCTTACCGAATGATTCTCTTCCTGTTTACCTACTGGTCATTGTAGAAAGCTTAAATATAAGATCACTTATCTGTTGATGCTCTTCATCCGGTGTAAGTTCACAGTAGGTGGAAAGAACCTTTACGGCTTCGTCGTATAATTTCATGAGAGCAAGACTTAAGCCAAGATTATAGTAGCTATTAGGGAAAGAAGGCTCAAGTTCAATAGCAATTTCGTAATGCAATTTTGCTAAAGCATAATTACCAACTTCGGCATACAAATTCGCCAGGTTATAATGCGCTTCATAATGTCTGGGATTATGCTTTAAAGCTTGAGTAAACGAATCAATAGCCTTCGGGTAATTACCCTCCTGAGAATCGATAATACCGAGATTGCAAAAACAATCAGCAATACAATCCTCTGCTTCTATTGCTTTCTGGTACAGAATACGCGCTGTTTTCTTGTCGCCCTGCTCATCAATTAAAAGTGCTTCTTCAAAAGCTGTGAGCTTATTGAGCTTTATAACACGGCCATTGCTGAAAAGATTTAACTGTCCTTGTTTAGATGGCTCTTTGCATTTCTTCTTACGTGCACGTTGAAGCCCGAATTTCTCCGGAGCAGGATTAACAGGAAACTGAACCACCTTAGCCATATCACAAAATTAACGTTTCCCAACATTAGTCAACTATTTCTGCCGCAAATAATAACAAACAGATAACCTTGTTTCTTCCCTTGTCTTTGCGAAAGAAATGCAACCTAAACAACAGTAATTTGCTCTAATTAGTTCTGCTAGGCACTAGCCTTACGTTTCGCTTTTGCAGGCTTTTCTGCTTTCGCCTTTTTAGCAGTTTCGCCTTTAGCTTTTTCCATAGGTTTCTTTTTAGCAGCGTCTATACTTGCCTTAAGCGCAGTCATTATATCCACCACCTTAGGTGCCTCCTCTTCTACAACCACAACTTCTTTACCTACAACTTTAGCTTCAATTATTTCTTTAAGCTTCTCTGTATATCTGTCTCTCATCTCGATATCTGTGAACTTCACAGTCATTGAGTCAAGCAATGTCTTTGCAAGTTTCAGCTGCTCTTTATCTGCTTTTGCCTCCGACAGAAGAGGTACTTCATTTATATCCCTTACTTCGTTAGGGTAACGAAGCCGGTACATAACTATTCCCTTTTCATGCGGCGCAAGCAGAAGTGGTGTTTCTCTGTCTCTGAGCACTACTTTACCAACGCCAACCTTATTGCTTTGCTTTAATGTTTCTGCTAGCAATGCATAAGTCTTAGCCGCAACATCACCATCAGGGCCGATATAGTATGGCGCTTCAAACAATGAAGGACTTACTTCTGAAGTATCTACAAATCCTTGAATTTCAATGATCTTTTCACTTTTCAGCTTCACTTTGTCAAAGTCCTCTTGATCAATGATAACATATTGACCAGGTTCGTACTGATAGCCCTTTACTATATCTTCACTTTTTAATGTTTTTCCTGTTACCTTATCTTTCTTCTCATAACTCACAGGATTGTGTTCTTCTTTTGAAAGAAGATTAAAACTAATGCTTTGTCCTGCGTCAATGGCATTGTAAATCCTTACGGGGATGGTAACAAGTGAAAATTGGATATGTCCTCTCCAGATCGCTCGCATAAAAATATATTTAGATTAAAAAATTAACCTGGCGGTACTAAGTTATTGAAAACCTTAAAGTTTTCAAAAGCCGATTAAACTTTTAAATAACAACACTTCAATCCATGTTCATACCTCGACAATGCTATGGACACGACAATAAAAATGTTGGTACATCACCGCGGTTAAAAAAGAATGCCGGTACTATTATTTTTATCAATCCTCCCCTACTACACTTTTAACAATAGTCATTCGTTAGGTTATAAACATTATCTCAATCGTCGGTTCATTCGTAATTTGTTTCCTAATTTTAGAATGAATGCGTGTAAATTCGGTTCGCACCTCCTAAAATGAAGTATACTTTAATCATATTCTTTTTACAGTTAATATTTCTGACAAGTATCGCCCAAACTAAGCCAAAGAAGCCATACCAACTGTATGAAGAAGCTGAGGCCGCTTATAATCAAGGGAAGGTAGAGGATGCCATCATCCTGCTTAATGAGTGCCTCACAATAAATCCTGGATACATGGAGGCTTATGTTCTGCGAGCACCCGCACGGGAACTTACAAACGATTTACAGGGAGCTTTAACAGATTACAGCATCTACCTTGAAAAATTCCCTGACAATCCAGATATACTGATGAGCCGTGCTGTATTAAGATATAAACTTGGGTTCCTGGGCCAATCAGAAGAAGACTTTAAAAGAATGCTTACACTTACCTCTCCTGAAACAAATTCAATTTTCTTCAGACAGAATATGTCCGTGGATGAAAAGAACCCGATGATGACGACCACACAACAAGGTCACAATCCTTATGTTTATAATTACCTGGGCTTAATCAAATTTAAGGAGAAGAAGTTTAAAGATGCAATTGTCAGATTTGATACTGCCATAAGACTTGATCCTAGGCAGCCCGACTTTTACGTTAACCGTGGACTTGCAAAAGAGAGCATTAATGATTCTACTGCCATAGTTGATTATGATAGAGCTTTGGGCTTAAATCCGAACCATGTTTTGGCTAAACATAACCGTCAGGCACTATTGGAAAAGAAGAAACAACAACTTTCACTTGAAGATCGGTTAACACTTACCATTAAAGAAGACTCTACCATGTTATTGCCTTACCTCGAAAGAGCACAACAAAGATATGAAGGCGGATATTTTAAAGGAGCTTTGGAGGATTATAACCATGCTCTTTCTATAGACAGTACCAATGTTGAAATATGGTTGGGAAGAGGCTTAACACATGAAAAGCTGAAAGATTATACACGCGCTTTCTCTGATTATACAAAAGCAATTGATTTGAAAGAAAATTACGCGAAGGCATGGCTAAACCGGGGAAATGTCTTATTGAAGCTTGAGCGGTACAATGATGCCATAGAAGACTATACAGTTGCTCTTATTTACTGGCCGGATTACCCACTCGCTTTTTACAACCGGGGCATGGCAAAAATAAAACTAAAGAAGAACGCAGAAGCTTGCGCAGATTTTAGTCAGGCAGAGCTGTTGGGGATGAAGATTGACGAAAAGCTGAGAAGTAAATTCTGCAAATAGCTAATCCCCGATTGGCACTAAAGATTTCAAGTGTAAACCGACCGTTACCCTTGATAGTCTTTCATATGATCAGTTTACTTAACGTAAGCCTGTGGTAAGCCATGTTGTTCTAAAAATGCTTCTGCCTCTTTTGCTTTTTTAACAAAAAAAGGATCATTAGCCCGGCTTTTAATAGCTCTATTAATTACAACATTCTTTTCACCACTCTTCTTTATTTCCTCCTTTACTGTCTCTATTGCCATAATTGCTGTTTCCTATGCTTAAAAATACAAATTATTTACGTTTTACCAATAAGGCATCGTAGATCCTATTACGTTTAAAAAGCTCCCATTGATCGTCAAAAAAGCCCCAAATTTCAAATATTTCTTCTATTCCCTTTAAATTTGAAGAGATACCCATCCTGTAATATCTCATACGAACTGCTGTACTCCCCTGTATAAATATAAGTTTTTCCGGATATTCATTCGTAAATGCAATAATTGCTGCCGCAACTGTTGCTAAAACACGTTGAGAATCTTTGTTATCCGTAACAATCAAATCATCAATCTTGTTTTGTTCTACATTATAATCACCAAAAGCCAGATTATAGATTTCAAGGCTTGCATCCGCAACCTCCATCTTCGAAAATCTGACTATTTTTCTAATCTCACCCTTCGGACCATTGCTGGTAAATTCATAATCCAATAAATCGAGGCTTGCCTCAATTTGATATCGCTCTAAATTCATTCCTTTTAAAAAGATAATGCAGTATACATAAATGGAGCCTCTTCATTCATACTACAACAATTTGAAAGCTCTGGGGTTCGTTAAGTTGATTATGAAGTCTGGGAAGCAACAATTACAATAAAAAAAACGGGAGTTCATTCACTCCCGTTTTCTAAATTCCGCATTAACTGATAACTAAAGAGCTCGTCTTAATTTGCTTCAGTATGATTTTTAAAGCTGTTGAGGATGGCCTGCCAACCCTCGCGCTGCATGTCGGCCGGATGGGTGTTCTCCGCGTCAAACTTTTCAATAACTTTCGTTTCATTTCCGTCGGCTAAAAATTCTATTTGTACTTTCCTTCCATCTTCCATTGTATATTCAATTGCTTTATGCAATTCAACCTTAGTATAAACGCCACCAAAATCAAAGCTGAAACTTCCGTCTTTCGCGGCCATCGTTGTTTTAAACTTTCCCCCTACTTTTAAATCATTTTCAGCATATGGCGCATGCCAATCACTTGAAGCTTGGCACCACTGGGTAATGTGCTGGGGTTCATTCCAGTATCTCCAAACTTTTTCTACAGGAGCTTTAACTGTTGCGCTTACTGTAATAACGGTTTTTTCAATAGTTTCCATAATAGTTTCCTTTTGGGTTTATAGTTTCCTTTATGTTCCGTTTGATATTACAAACATACACGAACGCGATAATTTACATGGGGTGCAAATACGACAACCTAACGGCTTATTTGCGACAGGCCCTTATATCTCAGGTGTATTTCAACTTCAGGAGGACGAATAACAGGAACAAGCCTATAAAAAGATGGTAATTAATCTAAAGTTACTCCATTTAACGCCCAATGCATGTGATTCCAATTTAAATTTGACTCATTCGTTTGGCCATTTTTGAACTAACATCTGGATTGAGAGGAATTTTGCAACCAAATACTATTAAAGTATAAATTCAATTTTCTAAAAATCCGTTACATTTGAATTGTAATGGCCTTGTTAAAAACCATATTAAGCACTATTCTGATTCTCCTGGTATTGATTTCTTCTACCAGCTTTATGGTAGGCATTCATTACTGTGGTGGTAATATTCAGAATGTAGCACTGTTCACCAAGGCAGAGCAGTGCGATATGGAAAAGAGCTTACCTCCATGTCATCGTCAGTTAAAAGCAGCCTGTTGCGAGGATGAAGCCATCATTCACAATTCAAATGATTTCAAGGGCTCAAAAGTACTCCTTAATTTTGAAGCTCCCGTTTCTATTGATGTTGAAAAACCGCTTACGTTTATTGCAGAAGTAATTCCACTTGCGCCCATAGCACAGACCAGATATTACAATTACGATCCTCCCCTGCGAAGTGCCGATATAATCATCGAGCATCAGGTTTTTCTTATTTGATTTCTTCTCTTTCTTTTTGAAGAGTTAATCCAACTCTTCCTGTAATCGCTTTGTCCTTAGCGAATACCTTTTCCTTACTTACATTTTTTATTTACAGCCATGATTGAAAGCTTAATTTCTTTCTCGTTGAGAAACAGATTCCTTGTACTATTAGTCGCTGCCGGATTATTTGCATGGGGCATCTACTCAGTAAAAGTAAGCAAAATAGATGCGATACCTGACCTCTCCGAAAACCAGGTTATTGTTTTTACCGAATGGATGGGACGCAGCCCACAAATTATAGAAGACCAGGTAACATATCCCTTGGTCACTAACCTGCAAGGTCTACCACAAGTAAAATATGTTCGTGGCACCTCCATGTTCGGGATGAGTTTCGTGTATGTAATCTTTAATGACTACACTGAAATCTATTGGGCTCGTGAACGCGTACTGGAACGCTTGAATTATGCGTCGCGCTTACTACCAAACGGCGTCACCCCTACGCTGGGTCCGGATGGTACTGGCGTTGGCCATATCTTGTGGTATACATTAGATGCACCTGGAATGGATCTGGGAGAACAACGCGCAATCCAGGACTGGTATGTGAAGTTTGCCTTGCAGAATGTTCAGGGCGTGAGCGAGATCGCCTCGTTCGGTGGTTTTCAGAAACAATATCAGGTAACATTAAACCCCAACAAGCTTAACTACTACGGCCTATCAACACAGCAGGTCATCCAGTCTATTCGTACGAACAACAACGAAGCTGGCGGGCGTAAATTCGAAATGAGCGATATCGGCTACATCATCAAAACAACAGGCTACTTAAAATCTATTGAAGAGATCGAGAACATTGCTGTAAAAACAGTTAACACAACTCCGGTTAGAATACGCGACTTGGGCTCTGTACAAATGACGGGTGAATCAAGACTAGGAATCTTTGACAAAGACGGAGAAGGTGAAGTTGTTGGTGGTATTGTAGTGATGCGTTATGGCGAAAATGCTGATGAAGTCATTACTACTGTAAAAAAGAAAATGGAAGAAGTAGCCAAAGGTTTCCCGCAAGGTGTAAAGTTCAACATTATCTATGACCGCAGCGAATTAATCCAGGAATCTGTTTCTTCTATTAAAACAACACTCATTGAAGAAATGATTGTAGTCTCTCTCGTGGTCATTATCTTTTTGTTCCATTGGCGAAGCGCACTCAGTATCATAATTCAAATACCAATTACCATTGCCAGCAGTTTTATACTTCTTAATGCATTTGGTATCACGTCCAACATCATGTCATTAACCGGAATAGCACTGGCAATAGGGGTCATTGTTGACAACGGAATCATTATGGCTGAAAATGCTTACAAGAACTTAGCTACGCGATTTGAAGAACTTAATGAAAGTTGAATTAAAGATAAACAATTTCAAGTCTCAACTTTCAAGCACCGAATTTTAAATAAAGAACATGTTTAAAAAAGATAAATCATATAAACCTATTCCTGAACAAGAACGACTTGATATCATAGAGAAATCTTCCAAGCAGGTCTCGCGGGGAGTTTTCTATTCGACTATTATTATCATCACGTCGTTCCTTCCTGTGTTTATGCTTACAGGTCAGGAAGGAAAATTATTCCATCCCTTAGCATATACCAAGACTTTCATTATGCTGGTAGATGCGGTGCTCGTTGTTACCCTCGCTCCTGTTATTATCTCCTTCTTTATGAAAGGGAAATTTACACATGAGCATAAGAATCCAATAAACCGTTTCCTTGAGCGCATCTACGAGCCGATCATCAGAAAATGCATGGAGTGGAGGAAGACCACCATAGGCATCAACATCCTTGCCCTCATTATCAGCATCCCTTTACTTATGAGTCTGGGGAGTGAATTCATGCCTCCGTTAGATGAGCAATCTATTTTATTTATGCCTGTTACATTGCCCGATGTCTCCAATGAAGAAGTCAAAAGAATTCTTCAGGTGCAGGATAAGATCATTAAATCTGTTCCTGAAGTAGATAAGGTTTTAGGGAAAGCAGGGAGAGCAAGTACAGCCACCGACAACTCTCCTATCAGCATGATTGAAACAATCATCATGCTTAAGCCAAAATCACAATGGCGTGATGGAATAACCAAAAAGGAGATCATCAATGAGCTGGATGCCAAAATGCAAATACCCGGTGTTGTTAACGGATGGACACAACCCATAATAAACAGAATTAACATGCTGGCTACTGGCATTCGTACCGATGTTGGTGTCAAGGTCTACGGACAAAACCTTGATAGTATTGCTGTGCTTTCCGAGAGAATTAAAAAAGCGCTTAGTGGCATTGAAGGTATTAAAGACCTATATGTAGATCCCATAACAGGAGGAAAGTACCTTACCATAGATATTAATCGCGATGCTTTGGGAAGGTATGGATTAACGGTCGATGATGTTAACATGATTGTTGAATCTGCTATTGGCGGTACACCGATAGGCCAAACAATAGAAGGGAGACAACGGTTTACCATCAGTGTTAGGCTCGCACAGGATTACCGTAACAGCATAGAGCAGATGAAAAGAATCCCGGTTACTACACAAACATTATGCACCATTCCCTTGTCTGCCGTTGCCGATATAAAGTTTGAGGATGGTCCTCCTATGATCTCTTCTGAGAATGCCATGTTACGTGGTGCTGTATTGTTCAATGTACGCGACCGAGATCTTGGAAGTACAGTAAAAGATGCGATAGACAAGCTTGGTAGGGAAATGGGCGCTTTACATAATGGCTATTACCTCGAGTGGAGTGGTCAGTACGAAAACCTTATTCGTGGTAAGCAAACGTTAATGATCATTCTTCCTGTCGTACTGCTTATTATTTTCATTTCGCTTTACCTCGCATTTAGGTCAGTCCGTGAAGCTTTCTTCAGTCTCATTACTGTTCCCTTTGCCCTTATTGGCGGTGCTTACATGGTTTATTTCTTCGGAGCTAACTTATCGGTAGCCGTAGCTGTCGGATTCATCGCCTTGTTTGGAATTGCTGTAGAGACCGGTGTTGTCATGGTTATTTATTTGAACGATGCGATGCAGCAACTCGTAAAACTGCGGGGCAACTCACGTGAAACAATATCGAGAGAAGAACTGAGAGAGTATGTTATTGCTGGGGCAGCAAAGCGACTTCGCCCTAAACTCATGACAGTATGCGTTGCCTTATTCGGACTCATCCCCGTGCTATGGTCAACCGGTGTCGGTAGTGATGTGATGCAACCTATTGTACTTCCCATGATAGGCGGCGTATTAACATCATCAACACATATCCTGTTGGTGACACCGCTCATCTTTCTAATGACAAAAGAATATGAATTAAGAAAATTCGGAAAACTCGAAGTGTATGAAGTTAAGCATTAAAACATCCAAAGCTCCAGGTTCCAAGGTTCAGGTTCCAAGGTTCAACCTTCAATCTTTAACAACTTTAACCTTTAAAACTTTAACCTTAAACCTTAAACCTCTAACATTAAACATTAAACTTCTAAACATATTTGTTATCCGCTTTTTGCTTTCTGCCTTCTGCTTCCTACTAACACCTCCCGCCTTCAGTCAGGTACTTCCGTTAGACTCTGTCCTCGCCATGATCGACAAACGAAATCCCATGCTGCAGGAATATGACAATAAGGTAAAGGCATTAACTGAATATTCAGCTGGAGCAAAAAGCTGGATGGCTCCTATGGTAGGCGCAGGAACCTTCATGACGCCATATCCTAACCAGCAGATCATGGATGAACGCGACAAAGGATCATGGATGTTTTCAATAGAGCAGGAAATTCCTAATCCTTCAAAGCTTAATGCCAACAAGGATTACTTACAATCGCGTGCTGATGTCGAAAAGCAAGGACGTGCCATCCGCTACAACAATCTACGTTCAGAAGCAAAGACTTACTATTACCAATGGCTTGTAGCAGAAAAGAAAGTTAAAGTACTTCAGGAGAATACAAGAATCATGAACCTGATGTTAAAGCTTGCGCAAATCAGGTATCCATACAATCAGGGTAGCCTGGGTAACATCTACAAGGCTGAGGGCAGATTGAGTGAGATTCAGAACATGCTTTTGATGACACAGTCTGACATTGAAAATAAAAGCTACCGGCTTAAAGCTTTACTCAATATACATTCTACTGATTCAATTATGGTTGATACAGCTAGTGTTGTCCGCTTTGAACCAGATCAACTGCTTAACGATACAACTGCCCTAAGAGAGCAACGAAGTGATATTAAACAAATAGATGAAACCATTGAAGTCATGCTGTTAAATCAGCAACTGCAAAAGTTCCAGGCTAAGCCCGATTTTAAAATCCGTTTCGATCATATGCAACCTATCGGAAACATGCCTAAACAGTTTACAGCAATGGCCATGGTCTCTATTCCCATTGCTCCATGGTCATCAAAGATGTATCGTGCTGAAGTAAAGGGTATGCAATACGACGTCGAAGCCATGAAGAAAGGCCGTGAAGCAATACTGATTGAAACAAAAGGCATGCTCACAGGCATGGCAAGGCAAATGGTGCGTATGAAACAACAGCTCGACAACTATGAGACAAAGATAATTCCGGCACTGCGAAAGAACTACCAGACAGTGATGCTCGCATACGAAGAAAACCGTGAGCAACTACCAATGGTTATCGACGCATGGGAAGCACTCAATATGGCACAAATGGAACACCTCAATAAACTTGAAGAATATTACCTGATGATCGTAAGCTATGAAAAGGAAATCGAAAAATAATTTCAAGTTACTGGTTACAAGTTACGGGCTTCTTGTTTCTTGTTTCTTTATTATACTCTTAGTGACATGCGAAAGCAAAGACACATCGCATAACCACGACACGTATACCTGTCCCATGCACCCCTCCGTTGTTGCTGATAGGCCAAGCACATGCCCTGTTTGTGGTATGGATCTGGTGAGAAAGGCGCGTCCGGGCGAAGAAGTCAAGATCACAGAAGATCTGTCAAAGCTAATCAAATCACCAAATGAAATAGTTGTTGCTTCTATCGAAACAGTAAAGGGTGAATACAAGTCTATGCCTGTTACCGTTAGAGCGCAAGGCATAGTTACATACGACACAAAAAATATCTTTACCATACCTGCTCGTGTAGGCGGTCGACTAGAAAAAGTCTTTTTGAAGTACGCTTATCAACCTGTCGCCAAAGGACAAAAAATTGCAGAGATCTACAGCCCCGAACTCATAACAGGGCAACGGGAATTAATATTTCTTCTTGAAAATGATCCGGAGAATAAAGTGGTCATTGATGCAGCAAAACGCAAGCTTTCACTTCTTGGATTAAATACATCACAGATCAACACTCTTATAAAGAAAGAAGAAGTAAGCAACACCTTTGGCATCTATAGCCCTTACGATGGTTTCGTAATTACGGAACAAACTGTGCCTTCTTCAAATACATCATCACAATCTTCAGGAGGAATGGTAGACGGCATGGGAGCAACAGCCGCCAACACAGCATCTGCTTCAACTAGCAATGCCTCAGCAACAGCAGTCATCAGAGAAGGTAACTATATCACTGCAGGTGAGACGTTGTTCCGCATTGTAAATCCACAAGCGTTGCGTATTGAATTAGATCTCCCTGCATCACAGGCAACATCAATTAAAAAAGGCGACAAACTCCTGCTCGATTTAGGCGAGGGTAATAAAGAAAATGCTTCTGTCGATTTCATACAACCTTTCTTCAACGAAGGTCAGGACTTTGTTAAAGTTCGTGTTTATAGCAACAGAAACAACCTTCACATTGGCCAACTGATCACTGCCCAGATAACACTACCACCACAAGAATCATTGTGGGTACCAAAAGAATCAGTGCTCGATCTTGGAACAGAGAAGATCGTATTCATAAAAGAACGTGGCACCCTGAAACCAAAAGCAGTAACCATCGGTGCTTTGTCAGAAAGATCAGTTGAAGTAGTTAAAGGCCTCGCTTCATCCGATGAGATAGCAAAGAACGCGCAATACTTAATAGATAGTGAAAGCTTTATCAAAACCGCCAAGTAAAATGAAACCTACTTTCCCATACATATTCGGTTTACTTTTGTTTGTTGCTTGCACAAAGGAAAACGAAGTTAATGATCATGCAGAACATAACCCTGTTTCAAGTACCCACCCAGTCGAAAACTCCACAGACCTCATGCTCACCGAAACGCAGGTAAAACTTGCCAACATCACAACACAACAGGTAACTAAAAAAACCGTAGGTCAAACCGTAGTTCTTAACGGTAGACTTACCACCAACGAAGAACAAACTCAAGCGGTAAGCAGTCGTGCTGCCGGGCGCATCGAAAAACTCTACGTCAAAGAAACCGGTCAACCCGTTAAAAAAGGCGAACCGCTATACGTCATCTACAGTGAAGAACTGTTAACGCTACAACAAGAATACCTCCTGGCAAAAGAACAATACGAAACATTAGGCAACAACGAAAAGCGATACAAATCATTTCTTGATGCAGCAGAACGTAAACTCATCCTTTACGGACTCACCAAAAATCAGATTAATCTCATTAGCAGAAACACAGTAAAACCCAACATCACATTCCTTGCACCTTCATCCGGCGTAGTTACATCCATCAATGTTGCTGAGGGACAATATGTAGCCGAGGGACAACTCCTATATAATCTTGAAGATTTAAAAACATTATGGGTAGAAGCAGAACTTTACCCCAACGAATTATCATTAGTAAAAACTGGCGACAACGTGAAAGTCAGTACAGCAGGCGAAAGTGCCAATACAACAGAAGCCACAATTACTTTTTTAAGCCCCGAGTACCGGTCAAATTCACAGATCACCATCATGAGAGCCATCATCGAAAATCCAGAGCTGGTATTTAAGCCGGGCCAGCAGGTTCAGGTTTTTCTCACACACTCTTCAAAAGAAGCAGTGGCCTTACCTGTAGATGCTGTTATACGAAATGCCAAAGGCGCACATGTTTATATTCAAACCGGTAATAATACCTTTGCACCAAGAATGGTAAAAACAGGAATAGAGAATTTCGACCAGGTAGAAATTACCGAAGGCATAAACGAAGGCGATACCGTAGCCATATCCGGCGCCTATCTCTTATATTCAGAAATTATATTGAAGAAAGGCACAGACCAAACACACCATCACTAACCTTAAACATTAAACCTGCAACCTTCAACCAACCTTAAACATGTAACCTTAAACTTTAAACAACAACCCAGAACCCAGAACATCGAACCATTAACATTAACCTTAAACAATAAAAAAGTATGAAAACAAAATCAATTCTCCTTTCACTACTCTTCTCCGCCACTGCATTTGCATTTCTAACCAATTGCTCAGGCAACAAAAAAGAAGATGCTTCAACTGAGTCGCATGACCATGACAACCACCAACATGCCTCTGGCTCAACAGCACCCGAAGAAGCAACCGCACCTCAATTTCAGGTTGACGAAAATTTCCAGCAACAACTTGCTGAAGTCTTTACTTCCTATGTCGAACTCAAAGACGCCTTTGTCTCCTCCGACGCTGACAAAGTAAAAGATAAAGCAACCACAACAACTGAAGCCGTTAGCAAAGTAGACATGAAACTGGTAACCGGTGCTGCCCATAACGATTGGATGGCCTACCTCACTCCTATCCAAACATCACTTAAAGAAATTCAGGCAACATCTGATATCGAAGCACAAAGAAAATCCTTTAGCACCCTAAGCGATAACATGTACAAAAGCATCAAAGCCTTTGGTCTCGGTGGCAAAGAAGCATTTTATGAATATTGCCCCATGGCGTTTAACAACGAAGGAGCCTATTGGCTGAGCGATCAAAAGCAAATACGCAATCCCTATTTTGGTAATAAGATGCTCACCTGCGGTGAAGTAAAGGAAGTATTAAAATAACCAACAGGGTACCCGCTGGTCGCACAAGTGTACAACACCACCTTTGTCATCAGCGGGCAACCACTACCTCCTTCATCACAACATTGCCTGCCTCATCCGCAGCAACAACCAACACCTTTACAATCAAGCCGCGCTCATTTGCAAACCTGCAACTCAACTCTTTAAAACCATCAACACGCTTCTCTTCTACAACACCACCCTCATCCAACGCCGCCACGTTAATCGACCGCATCTTAAAATCTTCCTTAGAAGTCCGCACGTGAACCGCCACTGATTTTCCCTCAACGCTCACCTTTACTTCATCAATCCTTGGCTTACGCATATAATCAGCAATCGCAGCAGTATATGCGTTTGGCAATTTCAACTTTCTTGCCCTCCGCCAATAATAAGCTTTTCGCTCTGGGTCCAACATCATCGCCTTCGCATACTGCGTTGCCAGCCTGAACCTCGCCCTGTTATCTTTCTGCAACTGACTCTCCTTCGTCGTAGGCTTCGCCCTTCGCGCTACAATTGTTTTCCCGCGCAACTGCTTGAAAGCCATTTTACTTCCAAACTTTCCGCTTAGTCCTTCCGTAAGGTCATTTTCTCTAACAAGTGCCATATCAATAATTTTTAAAACCAAAATAGGGTCGACGTTTGACAAATACTGTCAAAACCTCCCAACACCCAAAAAATTTTGGTTAATCCCCATACCCCCTCAAAACCGAAACAAGTGCAGCACGAGTACACCAGGAGTGGAGAACACAGCCAAAAACCAATCAGAATAAACGACCAAGCCCGGACAAAATACAAATTCATTAATTGGGCGTTTCCCCGCTTAGCCATCACACATGCCTAACCCAAGCGGGGCCGCGCTCTTTGCTTCAACAGGCCGACTCTCATGCCACTTCGGTTTCCGCTGCAATCGCTAACGCAAGCAGCCTATACCGTCCTTGCCACACAAAGGACGAAGCATGTTCAACAAAATGTTCACTGTCGCAAGTGTTGTGCGCAAGAATGAGCCTGGCTCACTTGTGCCTCAAATCAGAAAGAACTCCCAAATAGATATAATTAATAAACCTTCACTGGTCCAAGTCTTGTGCATAAGAATAGGCCTGGCTCACTTGTGCCTTACATCTTGGAAGTAGCTCTCAAATAGCAATGACTAACAAACCCAAGATGAAACAAATTAGTAACGGTGCGGCTGACGTCCACGAACAGCGCGGAATTTCTGGGCAAGCGCAATGGCAGCGGTTAGCGCGCGTAAGAAATTCGGTGTTCGTGGTGCCCTTTTCTTTTGGTCCTTTTCTTTTGGGCATGCAAAAGAAAAGGATGTAAACACATACACACAAAGAAGTATGATACCTGAATTAGGACTTCATCACTGGCCTCTTAGCAAAAACTCTCAAATAGCGTTGACTAACAAACCCAAAGTGATGTATAACAGCACAAAAAAAAGAGGACCGTAAACGATCCCCTCTCACTTTATTAAAAGGTTACAGGATTATTCCTTCACTAAATACTTTCTTATCCACGATTTATTCTTGGTCTGCACCCGAATAAAGTAGATCCCCTGCGACAACGCAGGTAATTTAACAACTACACTGTTGCTCTCTATCTTGTCATGCAAGCTCTGGAATGTCTCACTACCATTCATATTCTGCATACCTACCCTCACATGATCAGGTTTGTCAGCAAATGTCAACGTAATAGATTGAGCAACACCATGCTTACCAGGATTCGGATACATCGACAAACCATCTTCATCAATAATCAATTCTTCTGAAGAAGAGAATGTCACTACTTCACTCTCATCTGATCTTGATCGGCCCGCTGCTGCGCAAGGTCCTACCAATATCCACGCATCCTGCCAATACATACCCGTACCAGGACCATAAGCCCATGCTGCGCCATTACACCATCCTGTAAAAGGGAATGGCTTACACTCATACGTACTACCAGCATTCTGAACTCTAGATCCCGCAACGTAGCCACCATTCTCAACATATTGAGGTGAGTTACAAGTACTACCGCCATTCACAACAACATTAACTACCGATGACGTTGCTGTTAATCCAAGGTTGTCTGTAGCTCTGGTCGTAAGCTGATAACTTCCTGTGCCAACATTGCTCCAGACAAATGAGTATGGCGAAGAAGTGTCCTCTCCAAGTTTGGTAGCACCATTAAAGAACTCGACTTTGGCTACACTTCCTCCCGGATCAGATGCCGTCGCACTAATAGTTATTGATGCAGGAGCTGTGAAACTGGTATTATTAGCAGGAGACGTAATGCTTGTTACCGGTGGCGTGTTAGCGTTGCCTACCGTTATGTTTATAGCAGAAGAAGTTCCGGTGGCCCCACCGTTATCCGTAGCTTTTGCAGTAAGAGAATACGAGCCAGCCGGTACATTTGCCCATGTAAAAGAATAAGGTGATGATGCATCTTCTCCAAGTTTTGAAGTGCCTTGAAAGAACTCAATTTTTGATATACTTCCATCAGCATCAGTTGCTGTTGCACTTATTGTAACAGCAGAACCCGTTGTGAATGTCGTATTATTGGCAGGAGACGTAATACTTACAGTAGGCGATGCATTTCCAACCGTAATATTCACCACAGCAGATGTCGATGACGCATTCAGATTATCAGTAGCTTTCGCAGTAAGTGCATAAGAACCTGCAGGCACATTACTCCATGTATAACTGTAAGGCGCAGATGTATCCTCTCCAAGTTTGGTTGACCCATTAAAGAATTCAACTTTAGTCACTGAACCATTATCAGATGCATTGGCAGTAATAGCAATATTTGTATTTGGTGTAAACGAAGCATTATTAGCAGGTGAAGTAATGCTCACCGTTGGCGGTGGATTCACAGATGTCCCTGCAGCATCATTAATTGCTTTAAGTATACTATTGGAATTATTCAACGGAACATCACCTGTAAACTCCCATACAATCACACCCTGGTGTCCATACTGCTTTGTATACTTAATCTTCTCGGCAGCACCTTTTGGTGTCTCATAGTATATCTTCTTGTTGTTAGCTCCAATATAGCCACCAAGTTGCCGTGTATCAATCGGATCAAAGGAAGTTGCAGCGTTAGGATAGGCAGCAAGAATCTCTTTCCATTTCAGCGCTACAAATCCGTTGGCATTATCAGGCTTTCGAGTCGAAAGATCATATCCGTATAACGGCACACCTATCGCAAGCTTTGCCTTAGGCACATTAAATCCTCCATCGTGGTTCCATGCCGCAGGCGCCATACCCATCCAATACTCAAGTGCATCCTGCGCTGAATAGATAGGATTATCGGCAGTTTGCCCCTGGTATGCCCCAAGGGGTACTTTATACAATGCAGAATGAGGTCCTACAGGAGATGTATTCCACGATCCTGTAAAGTCATAGGTCATTAACCCCAGCCAGTCAAGATATTGTGCTATACCATCATCATAATTATTTCCATAATACGAAGTACCAAATACCGCAGCAGAGATTACCTTGTTTGGCATTTTCGCTCTCAGCTTTTGTGCAAGTCTTGTTAATCCTAAACCTGCAGGGTGAGGTCCCTGGTCAGGCCCACCCCACTTGTCACCACGCACACGTCCACCTTGCTCTGTCGTTCCTGCAATGGTAGCATCAGGCCACCAGCACTCAAGGTCAAGGTCAACACCATCGATACCTTTTGTATTTACATAATTCGTAATGAAGTTGGCAATCTCTTCAAGCTTAGCATCATTATTATAGTACTTGGTCAACAGCCATAGAAAGGCAAAGTCAGTAGCACCACCAATCGCTACCTGTACTTTCACTCCCTTAGCTTTTGCTCTGCTAAGCACGTTCAAGTCAAAGAGAATTGAGTCAACTTTCCTGTTATGGAATTCACCCCACGCTACCGAAGCAAAGTTATCGCTATTAAAGTTGTTGTTATTCTGCTTGAACAAGTTGAAAGCAATATGAATGTGCGTAGCCGCAGCAGGATCAAAAGTTGTATAGTCGAAGTCAGGTACCCAATAAGGCAAGTATGCAACAATACGTTGAGGACCTGTGTAATCAGGTCCGATACCACCATCACCACACTTGCTGATCAATGCCCACGAGCCGTCTGTTCCTGGCTCTGTATTGCTATACCAGTTAGCCCTATAGTTACCATTCTTGTGCGATACTTCTGTTCCTCCCTGGTATCCAGATGGATTCGGTGTCCATGGCGTCCAACACGAGGGAAAGGTATACTGCGCGCTCGCACCAAACGCGACAAGCATGAAATATAAAATGAGTAAATGTTTAACTTTCATAGTTTAAGGTTTGTGAATGAACTTTTAAAAAATGAGAGAAGGAGAACAAGCTCCTTCTTCTCATGGCTTCTATTTAATCAGGTATTTCTTAACCCAAGCTTTATCAGCCGTATTTACACGAATCAGGTATAATCCTTGAGGAAGATTATTTGGAAGTTGTACATCCAACGATTTCGATTTTATATTCAGAAATTCGGAGCTCATCACTTGTACACCATTTACATCCTTTAAACCTACCCTAACTGAACCCGGCTCTTTTTCAAACTGAAGTGTAACCGTTGGATGTTTAGGGTTACCAGGATTAGGATAAATTGATAATCCTTTAACATCTTCATCAAAAGAAACTTCTGAGAAAACTTCAGCGGTATTATTCGAAGCAATTCTTGCAGAAGAACATGTTCCTATTAAAGTCCATGCATCCTGCCAGTAGCTACCTGTACCAGGAGCGTAAGCCCATGCTGCGCCATTACACCATCCATTGTATGGATAAGGTTTACATTCATATTCACTTCCAGCATTCTTAACTCTGCTTCCTGCTACATAACCTCCGTTCTCAACATACTGAGCAACATTTGAACAGCCACCACCCGTATTCCCACCGGTTACGGTAACTGAAACTGCAGCAGAAGTAGTTGTTGCATTTTGGTTGTCAGTTGCTCTTGCAGTAATGCTATAGCTTCCGGCAGCAACATTTGTCCATGTGAAAGAGTACGGAGACGAAGTGTCCTCACCTAGTTTTGTTCCTTCCTGGAAGAATTCGACTTTAGAAACAGACCCGTTATCAGAAGCGTTGGCATTTATGGTGATGGATGCCGGAGCTGTAAATGAGGCACCATTGGCAGGTGAAGTAATGTTTACAGAAGGAGCAGGATTAGAGCTATTCGAGAATGTAACTTTGTTAATGTTAAAGTCACCACTATCCATAACAATCCGCATCACCTTCTGACCTGTAGTCAATGATGTAGTATTTACAGTTACTGTTTGCCATGCCTGCCAGTCACCAGTATTGGGTACAGTAATCGTTCCGGAAATGTTAGCTCCATTCATCTCAATATGGAATGTCTTTCCTGCTGATGTTGCAGCAACTCTTACTTGCAGTGAGTAAACACCTGCTGTTTGTACGTTTACCGTGTACTCCAACCACTCTCCAGCTTGTACCCATCCAACATTATATCCACCTCCTGTATCGGTAGAAGCTTCAATATCTACATTGTCAGAACGGAAGGCACTACCGGAATTACCCGACGAAAGATCGTTGTAAGCAACACCTTGCCCACCAAGATCGTAATGTTCAGCTTCTATTGTTCCTGGTATGGTTCTTACTGTTCCTCCATAAGGACTCTGTGTTTGTGGATTTCCTCCTGTTCGTTGATCTACCACTTCTTTAATAGCGGAAACAAGTGAATACTGCCCTATGGCATCCTGGGATATTTCCCAAAACATAACACCGCCAATATTCCTGTCAAAGGCAAGATTGGTCTTGGCTTTAATGGTCGTAATACCATTATAGTAATCACCATTGTAAGTATCAGAATTCGGATTCGCTCCTTCGTTTACAAGTGTCCTGAAAGATTTCCAGCTAGGCCTGGCATAGAAAGGCATACCGAGAACAGCTTTCGATGCAGGCAAACCTCTTCCTGCCCAATAATCAAGAGATGATACGGCATAGCTATACGGAGCATGATCGGCACCATTACCACCATCATACACCATAATGTTCAAAAAGTCTACTGCGTTAAATACTGCGCTCTGCACACCATTGGCATAATAACCCTGAGCAGAAACAGCTGCAGTAAGAAACTTGCCGCGTGAATGCATTGCATTTCCGAGCTCAGTCATCAGTGTCGAGAAGTTCGCAGGATCTTGTCCATCAACAGGATATTCCCAGTCTATGTCAACACCGTCAAGCTGATACTGGTTGATCAGACTAATCAGGTTATTTATGAAATTCGATCGATAGGACGCATTGGCAGCCATTGACTGAAAGTCCTGGTTATTCAGATCGCTCCAGCCGCCAACTGCGATACCTACTTTCGTTCCTACAGCATGAGCTCGTGAAACAATATCCTGTAGTTTACCTGGCTGATCAACAGCGGTAAGTCCACCTGTAGTTGTTGGTCTGATAAAAGAGTAGTTGATGTGCGTCAGCTTACTGTACTGAATTTCCGCTGCCGTACCTGACCAAGAGGGCATGTATCCCACAACCTTAAATTGCGAGAAGGAGTCAATCGAAATTATCTGAAGAAAGACAAGCGCAACAAATAGTGCCCCTCGTCTTAGCTTTCGAATAGAAGTATAGAATTTTCTCATAGCGTTAATGTTTACTTAGTTGACGATATATTTTTTCACCCAGCTTTTGTTTAGTCCTTGTACCCGGATGATATACAAGCCATTGGTTACTGAAGGGAATTCAACGGTTAACTTTTGTTTCACTCCTGTAAAAGGTTTTTCAAACACAATTGAACCATTGATATCCCGCAGGATCACTTTTACTTCGTTAGCTTTATCCTTAAAATGAAATGTCACTTTATTCTTTTCTCCTGCATTACCTGGGTTAGGATAAAGGCTTAGACCATCTTCATCTCCTGAAAGTTCAAGATCAGCCTCTTCTTCGGTTATAGTGTTTACATCTGCTGTCTTTACTCTGGCAGAAGCACAAGCTCCAACAAGTATCCATGCATCCTGCCAATATGTGCCTGTGCCTGGTGCATAAGCCCATGCAGGACCATTACACCAACCGGTATACGGATAGCCCTTGCATTCGTAAGTGTTTGATACATTACTCACTTTGCTTCCTGCTACATAACCTCCGTTTTCTACATACTGTGGATTATTACAACCTCCGCCTGCATTTACTGATATTGTCACAGTAGAAGACGTGGAAGTCAGACCATCATTATCTGTAGCTCTGGCCGTGAGATTATAAGTATCTGCTCCCACGTTAGTCCATGAATATGAATATGGAGACGATGTATCTTCACCCAACTTTGTAGCACCGTTATAGAATTCTACTTTCGTAATACTTCCTTTAACATCAGAAGCGGAAGCGGTTATCGTTATGGATGCAGGAGCAGTAAATGTAGCGTTGTTAGCAGGAGAACTGATACTAACTGATGGCGCAGCATTTCCATTCACTGTAATGTTCACAATCGCAGAACTTCCTACACCACCAGCATTATCTATGGCTACTGCCTTTAACGCGTATGACCCTGCCGCAACATTTGACCACGTAAAGCTATAAGGTGAAAAAGTGTCTTCTCCTAACTTTGTTGAACCCTGGTAGAATTCAACTTTGGTAATAGTTCCATCACTATCAGTAGCGGTGGCATTCAGCATCACAGTAGCTGACGCATTGAATGATGCATTGTTAGTAGGAGATGTAATCGCTACTGAAGGATTAGCATTACTTCCACCAGAACAGGAACCTAGATCGGTCCATGCGTCGCCCCATGCCCATCCTACTCCAGGTTCGTAAGCACCTCCCAGTGAACACCAACCCCCTACCTTACACTCATATTTTTTACTATTGTGCTGTACCTGTGCGCCTGCCGCATAGTTGGAGCCGTTAACGTACTGTGTTAATCCGCTGCATGTGCCTCCTGTAGCCTGATTAACGGTAACTGTTATCACTGCGGAAGTTGTGGTAGCAGACTCATTATCGGTTGCCTTTGCTGTTAATGTATAACTACCCTGCTGAACATTGGACCATGTAAAAGAATATGGAGACGAAGTATCTTCTCCCAGTTTAGTGCTTCCTTGAAAGAATTCGACTTTTGTAACACTTCCATTATCAGTAGCATTTGCTGTTATTGTGATAGAAGCGGGAGCCGTAAACACAGCGCCATTGGATGGTGCAGTAATAGACACGATAGGTGGTTGATTACTTCCTGCAGTGATGGTTACGGATGAAGTCGCAGTGTTATTTGCATTATCAATAGCCCTTGCTGTTATGATATGCGATCCTACAGCAATGTTATTGATAGTGAAACTATAGGGAGATGATGCATCCTCTCCTACTTTTGTACCATTTAGTAAAAATTCAACTTGGGTAATACTCCCACCAGGATCAGATGCCGTCGCATTGATAGTTACATTTGATCCCGTTGCAACGGTAGTTCCGTTAGCAGGTGAAGTAATGATTACTGTTGGAAGACCTGTGCTTCCTCCGGCAAACACTTCATTGATCTTGTTTACAAGAACCGATTTTACGGTTGGATACCTTATCAATTTTGTTCCGAACTGAGTCGGTGAACCACTCACTTCCAAATCACCAAAAACAGTCCAGATGATTGTACCTGCTAATTCGTTATCGACAATAAATTGTGCTTTATGTCCTATCGACTCTTCATCATCATAACTTAAGAAGAAATTACCTTTGGTAAGGTAAGGTACCTTAGCCTGATTATCCCAACTCCTGGTCCACCCGCTGCCTGAACCTAATGCTACCTGTTTAATATAGAAATAGTTTGGCGTTCCATCGTATACATCCCTCGGCCAATTGGTATAATCGGCGCATGTTTGGATAGGACCATCAGGCTGGACTGTTTCTTGCCTTTTGGTAGTTGCTCCATTTAGTGTTGCAGTCGAAGAAGTTACTACACCTCGACCATAGAATGGACTTCCCATATTGATCTTATTCTTAGGGACACCATAAGAAACAAGAGCATCGTAAGTACTTTTCCAGTTAAACGTCGGAGCTTCAGCACCATCATAGTTATAAAGCGGTGCATTATGACCTGCCTTGTTAGACCATCCACCATTAAAATCATAGGTCATGATATTAAAGTAGTTCATGGTATTACTGATCTTGTTCCATTCAAACCCTTGTAGTTTAACCGGGTCAGCAGACATGGCTGCCGTGATCAGCTTATTAGGACCAATGGCATTTCTGATCTCCTGGACAAGTGTGCTAAAATTAGCGAAGTCGCCTTGCGTTCCCGTAAAGTTCATCCCTGCATAAGGGCCTGGAAACTCCCAGTCGAGATCAATGCCATCGAAACCCGTGTTGATAAGCTTTACGCAATCGTTGATGAATCGCTGTCTCTTAACAGGATCAGCGGCCATCTCCGGAAAATGTTTACACATACTCCATCCACCAATCGATGCAATTACTTTTACGCCTTTTGAATGAGCCAGTTCTAGAACACCAGGGGCTCCCCCAGGCTTATGGATAGGCACTGGCAGCGACTTATTAAATAATCCCCAGGCTGGATGCGACCAAGTAGAACCATTCTCCTGAACCTGAAACCCTTGTGCGGTAGCTTTTGCTACAGCCTCTGCATTTAAATGTTGAATAAGTTCGAGTTCACCAAAAAGAAGGTGCAAATCCCAACTGCTATAGGGATCAACATAAAAGATGTCACCTGGAGCTTGAGTTGCACCTGCCTGATAAATGTTCTTATTTCTCAAATCACCGCTGTGTAACGAACCGTCGCTGGCTACACCAAAGAAGGAGTAGTTAAGGATCGTATATTTTCCATAATCAATGTTAAGGTGGTTTAATACTCCTTGTGCTGGTAATCCTGCGTTGGCAGCCTTCCATGCATCCCAATTGGTGAGATAACCTATTACCTGTTTCTTATGATTGGCTGTTGTTGCGTTGCCTCCGGTGTTAACCTGGGCCCGCGTAATAACAGAGCTAAAAATAATAAATCCAATGATAATCAGTGCTCTGAATTTAAGATGAAACAAGCTGTAGCATGTTCTATTCGTGGTAAAGTAAATCATAGGGATTAGGTAAAAATTAAATCGAATGTTGCAACTGTGAATACGTATCTTCCCGTTGCTTATTTAAAAATTGTGATTCTGACGCAACTTTAAAAAAGTAGTTATTGAATGGCGACCTGTAGTTATTGAACGGTATAGCTAAAAAAAGACAAATCGGTTGCTGTGTATGACACTTTAATCATACAATGACGGCGAACAAGAAATTGTAAACTAATTTTCTACTTTGAATGGCTGAAGTACTTGATTACGTCCTCCTTCTTTCTCCTTGAAACAGGCACACAGGTTGTATCTTTCAGGAGAAGTAATCCCTCATGCTTGAACTTCACAACATAGTTAAAGTTTACGAGATGAGATCGGTGGACACGAAGAAAGTTGCTGTGGACGGTAAGTAGATCCTCATACTCCTTTAATGTTTTTGAGGATACAAATGTTTTACTCCCATCAAGAAAGAACTTGGTATAGTTCATGTCTGCTTCACACCTTAGTATTTTATCTACTTCCAGAAAAACAACACCATCGTAGGTTGTTATCGCAAGGTTCTTTTCCTGGCTATGAAAAAAGTTTTCGAGTTGTCTTTGATAAACCTCACTTTTACTTTGTTGTTCCTGGAAACGATGCACAGCCTCCTTAAGTTCTACGGGGCTAATTGGCTTTAGCAGGTAGTCTAAAGCGTTGTATCGAATCGCTCTTATTGCATAATTATTATAAGCTGTCGTAAAGATCACCTTACAATCAACGTCATGTTTAGCTGCCAAAAGGTCGAAGCCACTCATACTCGGCATTTCGATGTCTAAAAACAGAAGATCTGGCTTAAACGAATTTAGTTTGTTAAGTCCATCTTCCCCTCCTTGTGCAGTTTCCAACAGGAATTGACCAGGAAAATTCCTTTCCATGGTAATCTTCAGCAAGTTAATCGCCTTGCTTTCATCATCTACAATTAATGCTCTGATCATATACGCAACAAATGGATGTGGCAACACAAGCTTGTTCTACACGTACCAGAGAGGGATGGAAATATGTAGTAACTTAAACAAGAAAAGGGCGAGCTTTAGCAACCAACTTTTCTGGCTGGATTCAATTTAAGAAAAAACAAGATACTTACAGTTTAAACCGATTGCAAAGTATGTAATTAGCGACAAGCAGATGAACTTAGCGACAATTAACTTAACCTGGAGGATTAAAATTAAAGCACGAACTACGCTGTTGCTCGCTTTACCGTGACCTGAAGAGCATCATTTGTAAAGTCAGTTCTTTCCCGGTCTCTTGCTTCGCCAAGATCCCTCGGAATTCTTACTACAACTGTAGTTCCTGCCGCATCTCCTGACGGATCTGTTTCATCGATGATCTTTAAATCAAAGCCATCGTTTTGTTGCTTCAATACCGTTATCCTGTCTCGAATGATCTTGATACCCATGGACGGATAGTACTTTATACTATTCCTTTTATTCTTTGCAGCTTGTTCCCTACCTATTCCGTTATCACGCACCTTGCATATTAACGCCTGATCTTTGTCAAGCATAAAGGAAACAACAAGATTACGTTCCCCGCTCTTATTCATCAGCCCATGCCATAAGGCATTTTCAATGAAGGGTTGTAATAGGAATGTAGGAACGATTACATCTTCGGTTTCGATTGATTCATCAACAATGAACTGATAGTGAAACTGCTTATCAAAGCGCATCGATTCTAATTCAAGGTAAAGTTCAAGAAGCGTGATTTCTTCATCAAGAAGAATATAATTCTTCTCGGAAGATTGTAACACTGTACGTAATAACCTTGAAAACTGGTTTAAATAGTGCATTGCTTCATCCTGTCTTTGTACCGCTATTAACTCCTGGATAGAAGTAAGGCAATTGAAAATAAAATGTGGGTTCATCTGCGCTATTAGCGCTTTTAATTCAAGTTCAGCTATAATCTTATTAATTCTTATTTTTTCCTTAATCCTGTTTCGCACAATGTTTAGTACCACCAAAGCAGTAATCATGCAAACTACCGCCATCAATGTCTTAAACCACCATGTTCCCCAGAAAGGAGGTAGTATTTTAATTTTCAAATTGCGTCCTTCCTCGTTCCAAATACCATCGTTATTCGATGCCATTACTGAGAAAGTATAAGATCCAGGTTCAAGGTTAGTGTATGTAGCAGAACGTTTATTGTCGATGAAGTTCCAATCCTTTTCAAATCCCGCGAGTTTGTAGGCGTATTGATTTCGCTCCGGCTGAATGAAGTTCAGTGCAGAAAAATCAAATGTTATTACATTCTGATCATAATCGAGTACAATATTTTCCGTTTCGTTAATTTGTTTCGTCAAGGGTGATCTAGCTTCACCCGCATTAACTTCTCTGTTAAAGATCCGCATTGATGTAATTGCAACACGTGGCGGATATTTGTTACTTTTTATACCCTTGATAACTTCAGGAACAAATAATGTAAACCCGTTATTACCACCAAAGAGAAATTCACCTCTATTGGTAACATAACTTGCATTAATATTATATTGATAATCCTGAAGTCCACCGATTGTATTGTAATTCCTAAATGTTCTGTTCTTCGTATCGAGATAAGCCAGTCCACGACCGGTGCTTATCCATAAGTTATTGCTTTCATCTGCCTGAATCGCAGATACCATATTGTCAGGCAATCCATTTTTCTCTCCCAACGAAAGGAACGACTTAGTCATTTCATCATAAAGATTGATTCCTCCGGCAAAGGTTCCTATCCAGATATTTTTATTCCTATCACTGTGTATTGTTCTTATCCAGTCGTTACTCAAATTGTCTTCTTTTGTGTTATCGCTTGTTATCACAGCAAAGTGAGCATGTCCCTTTTCCAAAATATTTAAACCTCGTTGTGTACCTACCCAAAGACGTTTCTTGTCATCTTCAAAGAGGCAACGGACCATGTTATTACTTAGATTAGAATTATTGATGTTAAGAGAAGAAAAGGAATTCGTTTTGGAATGATAAAGGTTTAACCCTTCATTTGTACCTGCCCACACTCGCTTATCACTGTCAATAAGCAATGCCCAGATCACATTATCACTAATGCCAGAGCCGTCTCCTTTACAATAACGTGTAAACTTCTTTGTTTTAGGGCTGTATCTACATAATCCGCCGAGATATGTTCCAATCCATAGCTCGTTATTTTCATCAATCTGCAAAGAAATTATTCTATTGTCGCTTAAACTGTTTTTGTTCTTCTCATCATGATAGAAATTGGTGAACTGTCCGGTAGCCCTGTTAAAGTAACTTAATCCTCCTCCATCAGTACCAATCCAGATATTTCCATTGGGTTCTTCAGCAAAAGATGTAACGGAACTGTTTCCGTTAATAGTGGGAACCCGATAGTGAAAAAAGACTTCAGCATTTTGATTAAAGAAATTGATTCCGCCATTGTAGGTACCAACCCAAACTCCGCCCCTTTTATCAGAGCTAATTGACCGGATAACATTGTTGTTCAGGCTACGCGAATTATAAGGTGAATGAATAACATGGTGGAAAATTTCCGTATCCGGATTAAATATATCTATCCCTTTTCCATCAGTTCCAATCCATAATGTGCCATCATCGTCAGCCCATAACGTAGGCAACAAATCTGTTGAAATACTGTTATCATCTCTGATTTCATGTTTGTAGACCTTAAAAGTCTCTGAGCCAGGTTGGAATAAATTTAAGCCTCCCCCGTATGTCGCTATCCAGATTCTACCTTTTTGATCCTCAACTATCTTCCTCACGTTGTTTTCGGTTAATGAACCCTTTTTACCCGGCTCATGAAGATATTGTTTGTAAGTTCCCTTTCTTGTGTCGAGTACACATACGCCATTACTGGTTCCTATCCATAATTTACCATTCCTGTCTTCAATGATGGATGGAATTGTATTGTACACAACGCCCCCGGTATCAAACATTTCATGATACATTTTAGAGAAAGACCCATCGGCTTCATTGTACAGATACAGCCCATCGTCGCATCCAATCCATAGATTATTTCTGCTATCCTGATAAATAGCCCTAACAGGAAAATTGCTAAAAAAATGTTTGTCAAACCGGTCGAGATTTCTATTATATAAATCCAATCCATTTTGGGAACCAAGCCAGAGTCTTTCCTGCCTGTCTTCAAAAACAACGTAGGTGATGTTACTGCTGATCGTTAAAGAATCGCTTTCCTTCGCACGAAAATTAGTAAAGGAATATCCATCAAATCTGCTAACGCCATTTTCTGAGGCTATCCAAATAAAACCTCGGCTATCGGTTATAACTGAGTTAACGGTATTACTGGGTAAGCCGTCATCAACATTAATGTGATGAAATCTAATGTCATGGATTTGACCTGAAACACGAAAGATTAAAACCAGAAGGCAGAGAGTACTTAGCGCTTTAAATGCAGCAAGGCCCATAGATTTCAATTTAGTAATAGAAATATACTACTATAAAAATAAATCGACCAATTGTTTAATTAGTTGACAATACGTTTGTGTAACATTCTTAGTAGATTTAACCCACATAATGCTACGTTCAATTTTCCTAACGGTAGAAACAAACCAGGCATACAGCGCACGCTAAACCTTAATAAAGAAAATGAAAATTGGCCTTTTCATACCCTGTTATGTTGATCAATTTTACCCGCAGGTAGCTATTGCTACTTTGCAGTTACTCGAAAAATTACGTTTGAATGTTCATTTTCCTTTAGCACAAACTTGTTGTGGTCAGCCAATGGCAAATTCTGGGTTTGAAAGTTTAACGTCGGGTTGTAATCTCAACTTTATTAATAGTTTTGAAGAATATGATTATGTGGTTTCTCCAAGTGGAAGTTGCGTTTTACATATTAAGGATCATTTACATTTTAAAGGTAGAGAGCAGGAGTCTGAAAATATAAAAAACAAGATTTTTGAGCTAACTGAATTTTTAACAGACGTACTTAAAATAGAAAACCTTAGTGCCTCATTCCCTTACCGCGTAGGGTTGCATCAAAGTTGCCACGGGCAACGTGGCCTTCATCTGTCGCAAATGAGCGAGTTAGTGGCTCCTTCCTTTTCTAAAACTGAACATCTTTTAAAAAAAGTAAAGGGACTTGAATTGGTTGCTTTAGATCGAAAAGATGAATGCTGTGGATTTGGCGGAACATTTTGCGTCGCTGAGGAAGCGGTATCCGTAAAAATGGGTAAAGATCGGGTGGCTGATCATCTGATTCATAACGCAGAGTACATTACAGGAAATGACATGTCATGTCTTATGCACCTGGAGGGAATTTTGAAAAGGCAAAAAAGTAATGTACAGGTTATACATATTGCTGAAATTTTAATTGCAGGTTAGATGTCTGAATTAAACATAGAAAGAGACCATGCTTCACTTGCAGAAGACTTTAATAAAGATGAAAAACGGGTAAACTGGCATGACAAGACCCTTTGGTTTATACGAGAGAAACGCGATAAGGCTGCATGGCAAATTCCAGAGTGGGAGCAATTAAGAGAACATGCCTCCCATATTAAAAATCACGTTCTTGCTAATCTGTATGACTACCTCCTTGAATTTGAAAGAAAAGCAAAAGAAAATGGAGTTATCATTCATTGGGCGGAAACACCAGAAGAACATAATGCCATTGTTCAATCAATTCTTAAGAAGTATCATGTCAATAAGATAGTAAAGAGTAAATCAATGCTTACAGAGGAATGTCACTTGAATAAATTCCTCGAGCAACATGGCATTGAGGTTGTCGATACAGATTTAGGGGAACGGATTGTACAATTGGCCAATGAACCACCAAGTCACATTGTACTACCTTGCATCCATTGGAAAAAGGAAGAAATTGGAGTGCTATTTCATAAGCACCTTAGAACTCCTGAGGGTAATGCCGATCCCCAGTTTCTCACACATGCCGCCCGTGTACATTTAAGAGAACATTTCTTAACCAGTAAGGTAGCAATAACAGGAGTAAACTTTGCAGTAGCAGAAACAGGTGAGTTTGTGGTTTGTACTAATGAAGGAAACGCTGACCTTGGTGCTCACCTTGCTGATGTTCACATAGCTTGTATGGGAATAGAAAAAATAATCCCGAAAAGAAAAGACCTTGCCGTTTTCTTAAGGCTACTGGCAAGAAGTGCCACAGGACAACCAATAACTACATACTCAAGTCATTTTAGAAAACCTCGCGTCGGGCAGGAGATGCATATTGTATTATTGGATAACGGAAGAAGTAAACGTCTGGCAAGTGACGATTTCAGAAATGCTCTTAAATGTATCAGATGCGGGGCTTGTTTTAATACTTGTCCTGTTTATAGAAGAAGTGGCGGACACAGCTACCACACTGCTATAGCTGGACCTATTGGATCAATTCTAGCCCCTGCCTGGGACATTAAGAAAAATAGCGATCTTCCCTTCGCCTCAACATTATGTGGTTCTTGCTCTAATGTTTGCCCGGTAAAAATTGATATTCACAATCAGTTGTATAAATGGCGCCAGGAAATTGTTAGAAATGGATACGTGAGTACGAAGAAAAAAGTAAGCATGAATTTTATGGAACTTATTTTATCAAATCCTTTGCTGTTCACATTATCAGGATGGATTGGACGAAAAATTCTAACATATCTTCCGTTTATTGTTAATAATAATTTTAACCCATGGTATAAGCAAAGAGAAATGCCTATCCCACCAAAAGAATCATTTAGATCTTGGTATCAAAAAAACAAACAACATTAATGACCAGTCGAGACCGCATACTACAGACCGTTAAGAAGAATCAACCAGTATACACTGAGGGGCCATCTGAGATAAAGCATACCGAACCCGCAAACGCACTTGAAAAATTTAAAAATGTATTGGTAAGTATTGGAGGTGCTGTACTTGAGATTCAATCTTTAGGAGAAGTAAAACAGTTTATCGAAAAGACGTTTCCAAATGTACAACACATTATTTCATCAGTGTCACAATTACCTTACACCAAGGTTCTTCAGCAATCCGTAGTCTCCCCGCATGACTTTAAGCACATTCAAATAGCTATTCTTGAAGGAAAGTTTGGTGTGGCAGAAAACGGAGCAGTTTGGCTAACTGAAAATGCCATGCTGGACAGAGCATTGCCATTTATTTGCGAGAACCTTATTCTTATTGTCCCTGCAATCAAGATTGTACCGACTTTACATGAAGCCTATTATTTAACAGATGCAGAACAATATAATTTTGGGACTTTTATAGCAGGACCGTCAAAAACCGCCGACATAGAACAATCTCTTGTATTAGGAGCGCATGGCCCTAAAAGTCTTACTGTATTTTTACTACATTAGCTAGACTTACACTTTAAAAAATAGAAAGACAGCTTTACCTGCCCTTCTATTTTAGATATTGATTTTCATTCCTTTACAAACTTCTCATTGATCAAACCTTTATTGGTATCAATAGAAAGGATGTACATGCCCGACGGAAGTTCCGAAACGTTAACTTCCTTCCTGTCACCACTCTTCATTTGCAATAAAGAGCCTTTTATTGTCGCGATTTTAATCGAACGAATTACAGCACCATGTTTCAATATGATTTTTAATTCATCTTTTACAGGATTAGGATAGACAATCGTGGAAGGTATCTCTTCAGACGCCATAACAATAGGAGCTTCGCCCCTTGCTTCCTTGGCTGCTCCGCCGACACAGAAATTATGTGTTGCAGAAGTTGTAAATGAACTGCCAGATACGAGCGTTGTACCTGAAGCATCATTTAATACATATGAACCATTACCGTAGGTACAACAGATACCATCGCCATAGCTATCGTTAATGGTAAAAGTATAACAGCCAGCTGGAAGGCAATTTGTAGCTGTTATTGTACTTCCATCAGGTGAAGACCCATAAGCACCTCCCGATGCTACGGTAGCACCGCTTAAATTTTTGATAGACCAGCTTGTTTCTTCAGGATAGTTATCAAGCTTAAGTGTAAGAGTTACATTAGTACATGAAGGGCCACTACTGCCACCACTGGTAATATTCACTGTATAATCCTCAACTTCGCCATAGCTAAACGTTTCGCACGAGGTAGGTACAGCATTATACTTCATTGAGACCCGCATTCTCGTAGATCCTGATGTGGCTGTAGAAGGCACTGTAAAGGTTCCGGTTATCGGTGTAGTTTTAGAGGCAGTTCTTGTAAAGAGCTGTTCACCTGTATCCGTAAAATCTCCATCTTTGTTATAATCAATCCATACACCATAACCTTCATTGTAAGTTGTACCAGGCCATGTTGGTGTAATGGTAATGGTATAAGCAGCACCTATAGAAAGATCAGTAGAAAGGCTTGCAAAGTCTCCATACCCTCCATTCGCTCCACTGGAATTGTTAATGGTACCTAACTGTACTCTGCCAATATATTCGTCCGTCACGTTGTTGCCTTTTGATGCACAGTAGTTCGCAGATGAAGAAGTTGTAGCGAATGTTATAGAGGCACTAAACGCAGATGTAGTGGTTGGGCACTTGCTCCTTACCTGGGCTTCATATTGAGTAGATGCAGCAAGACCTGACAATGTTATAGTATTTGTACTCGCAGCAAGTGCTGTCCATGTTGTTGTTCCTGCAAGGCGGTATTGAATATCATAGGTCGCACCTGAAACTGCATTCCAATTAAGTGCGACGCCAGAAGCTGTAATTCCGGTAGCTTCTAAGCCGGTGGGTACTGTAGCCGTACATGTAGCACCTCCACCGGTAACGGTAAAGTTTGCATTGGAAATATCATAAAATATATTATCTGCAGCTTCTACTTTAACACGACATGTTGTGCCTACATTGTTAGGTACTACAATAGCTTCAGATCCATCATTAGGAGTATTGGAGACCAGTGTAACGGGATAAGTAAAACCCCCATCGGTAGACAGCAGGATGTTCACATTGCTACAATTTACAGGAGCAGTGTTTGTGCTTGCAACATTCCATGTCACGGTCTGCGAAGACCCTACAGCCCAACTTACCGCGGTATTAGGCGCACTTACAGTGAAAGGCCCTGCTGTTCCGTTGACTGTAACTCGCATTAAATCATCCGAGGTTTGTCCGCCACCCGCCTTAATATCACGTACAGTCAGGGAAAAGTTTAGGGTTCGTGCAACAGATGGAATTACCTCCCATGTAGGAGAAAGATTATTTGCTACAACGTCGCTGATTTTTGGAAAATAACGATCAGGAGAAGATGTACCAGGTCTTGACCTGAACATAGGACCAACGGTCCTGGTAGGCGAAGGAGCGGCATTTGAATTGGGATCTCCTGGATCGTTCTGTTCCCATGTATAGGTAAGCACATCGCCATCTGGATCAGAACCTTGGCCACGTAGAACAAATGCCGTAGATTTAGGAATAGTGTAATCAGTACCAGCATTGCAAGTAGGAGGATTATTAGCAAGGTTTACCACCTGGGCACAGCCCGAGCTTGGTCCGCTTTGAACATTTGCTGAAATATCACGAATATTCACATAAGCAAAATAAGCATCACTATTACTCTGAACATTTGCAGCACAGATACCCGCGTAACCCATAATTGAGCTTCCGCTTCCGGGTTCCACCTCCGTGGTACCACTTCCGCTTCTGCACGATAAATTACTTTGTACATGATATCCTCCAAACTGATGACCCATCTCGTGAGCGACATAGTCAATATCAAAAGCATCTCCAGTTGGATTTGGCCTGCCAGTATAACCACTCCCCTTACTTCCTGCTGTACAAACACAGCCTATACAACCTGCATTACCACCTCCTGAGGTATTGAAATTGTGGCCAATATCATAATTGGCGTTTCCAATTTGAGAATCAATTACCTGCTGCGTTTTCGCGTTGAATTCTCCATTCCATGGATCTGCACTTGTGCTACCGTAATATATAATAACGTCATTATTGGGAACAATCTCCATGGTAATCGCAAGGTCCTTCTCGTACACACCATTAACACGGGTCATGGTAACATTCATTTGAGCGAGAATGTTAGCTTTCTTCTGAGCATCCGTACCCGTACTTCCGGCAAAGATGTTTCCATATTCTGCATTACATGAAAGCGCTAATCTGTATTTTCTTAACTTCTTGTCGTTGGTTCTGCCAGACGAATTATCCCTCAGTGATGAAGTCATATTACCCGCTTCAGTGAAACACTGAAAATCAGATGCTCTACTCCCCATATTCGCCCTGTTGTAAACCGTGTAAATCTTCTTATCCTTAGAATATGGATCTATAAAAAATGAGCTACGTTGTGAGGTAAGGATCATTCCATGAAATCCTGTCTGGTCAGAAATACTAAATCGTATTGTTGATGTTGGATCATCAATACCTTGACCAGCGTATGATTTTATTCCAGGATATTTAGCTGAAAGGTCAGGATGCAAAACAGAAGCTTCAACAACAGTAAACCGCTCAAGGTTTCCTTCAGGATTGGGAAAAGTCATCACGATGTCTGCCCTTGAACTTTGTACTCCTCTTGCACGTGCTTGCCTTAAGTCTTGTTTGAAAACCGATAAGTCCAGTTCAAATGTTTGATAGTCTGCTGGCTTGGACCTGGAAGAAGGCAATTGGTCCTCAACAGGCGGTTCGCCTGATTTGGTCCAGTAATTTTTTTGTTGGGCAAAGCCCAATAGAACAGTCATAACCATGACTGCAATTGACAGTAAAGTTTTCTTCATAAGCTTTGGTTGTGTAATAAATGAAGATAAGAAATAACTTTTTCTGACTACTTAGCGAACAGGTGAAACGCTTCCATAAAAGTTATTCAAGCCTAGATTACTGTCTAAATAACTTACAAATAACAATAGATATTTGACACGACTCCCCGCAAATTGAAGAAAATAGTGATTGGCATTCTAAGAGGACGTCGACCTATGCAGAGTTATTTTATCCTGAAATTATAGAGTAATAAATCTCTTCAAATTTTACTTGATTTTTCATTTAAAAAGAAAATCCTGCTGTTAGCAAAGTATTAAAAAGTACAATTAATCATTTAGCTATTCTTGCATTATAATTATTAAAAATCCCACTAATTATGAGAAGAATTTTTATTGCAATTATGTTGACTTTAGTATTCTATTCAGTAGATGCTGCTCCGCGAATAAGAGTACCATATTGTAGCGATTGTATGTATATCACGAAAGTCGCTGATCTTCCCGACAGCGCAAGTTTTTATTCAAAAGAATATAACGCTTATGCTGACCTTGGCTATGTCTACAAACAACTTTGGTTTGTATGGCTGCCAATCTGGAATTATGAAGGACAGTACGCGCTTATAATCAAAGATAAGGATGTGTATTTTGATATTTCCGAAGATGAACTAAAAGAGCTTGCAGAAACTCATAAAATCGCTCTTCCATCAAACCCTGTCGGACTATGGGACAAATTAGGAGGCAAAGCAATTATAATTTTGGCAATAGCATTAGGAATTTGGGCCTATGTAGATAAGAAAAATCCAGCAGAGAATAGCGAAGTTGCCGTTGATAAAGGTGAGGCTGTATAAGTAAGTTTTAAAACCGACCCTCTCATTTCCCTTCTAAGCCTAACTTATTCGAATTAGTTAAATTGCCAAATGGCAGAATTTAGTCTCCCTTTATTATGATCCTCTCAACAAAAAGATCACTATACCCTAGATACTATGTTAAAAAATTAAAGAGCCGCGGTCTGATGTCAGAATGAGGCTCTTTAAAACGAATTAATAATACATGTTCATTAATTCTTCTCGGCAATATCAGTATTTGCAGCAGGAATTTTCGGCGATTGATAATAATCTATATCCATAGCCTTCCATCGTTCTTGATGACGTGCAACGCGGTTCCTGTACTCATCCCAGTTCCTAACAGTCTGCTGAGACCACCCTATTTCGGCTACTCCTGGTAATCTTGGAAAAACCAGATATTCAATATCGTCCATTGTAACAACTGTTTCAGTCCAAAGCGGCGCTTCAACACCTAAGATTTGATCTTTTGATATTCCTTCAACAAGCCTTGCTGGATCCCAAATATAGGCAGAATCAGCTTCGATATAAGCTGCCCAGTGTAGTCCTATACGACTTGTAGAATCATACTGCATATCCAGATAAGTTTTTGTCGACGGAGAAAAAATGATTTTCGCACCTTTATCCACGGCTTGTTTTGCATACTTCTCCGAATGCCAATATTGTACTATAGTTGTCGAATCGATTTCACCCTGTGCAACTTCTTCCCAACCAATCATTTTCTTTCCATTGGCGCTAACAATTTCTTTAAATCGATTAATAAATTGAATATAATCTTCTTTCTTGGTAACTGCGGCTTCATCGCCACCTATATGCAGATATTGACCAGGTGTAATTTCTGCAAGCTCACGTATTACGTCGTTCACAAATTTAAACGTAGCATCTTTCTTCAAATGAAGGGTGCTAAAGCCAACTTCAATTCCAGTATATAACTGTCCTGCTACAGGCTTAGGTTTAACCTCCTGCGACGCTTGTACCGGACTTTCATTTGCTCCTGCTTCACGTTTAATCGGAGGGCCGGCATTCAGTTCTGCATAAGACGCAAGCGCCGCGTTAATATGCCCAGGCATATCAATTTCTGGTACAATAGTCACAAACCTGCTCTTAGCATAGGCTACAATATCCTTATATTGATCCTGAGTGTAAAACCCGCCTTTACCTCCACCAACCTGCGTACTACCTCCAACTTCCGTTAACTTCGGCCACGACTTAATTTCTATCCTCCATCCCTGATCATCGCTTAGATGCAGATGCAATACATTCATCTTATAATAACTGATCAAATCTATATATCTTTTCACATCTTCTACCGAGAAGAAATGCCTCGCCACATCAAGCATAGAGCCACGCCACCCATAAAGAGGATAATCCTTGACAACTCCCGTAACTATTTCCAACTTAGTATTCCGTTGCGTTTTACCTTCAACTGCTGGCGGCAACATTTGTCTTAGAGTCTGAACAGCATAAAATATTCCAGCTGGACTATTTGCCTTGGCATGAATACGTTCTTCTGTGATGGTAACTTCATAACCTTCGTTACCAAGTTGTTGATCGTCTCCCCCAACGGTGAGGTATATAGCGTGAGAAGTAGCTTCTTCACCTTTTGTGGTAGTTACAGGTACTTCCAACCCTGATGCTCGTTTTATAAACTGAGCAAACTCATTGGCTATTGCCAACGTCTCTGCGTTATCTGATACTACTATTGAAGTCTCTTTCGAAAATGTAAACGCTTTGTTTGTAATGCTTGAGCTTACTGGTTTAGGAATAACGCTTTCGAACGCCACCTTAGCGTTTTCGGATACAGTAGATGTATTACTGCATGAAACAAAACAAAAAAAACCTATCGCGAGGATTAAAGTTTTAAAGGATCGAGTAAATCGTAACATATTTATGATATATCATTTTTTCATAAATAAGCATAAATCTTCTTGGTTCAAAATGAATAAGTGCCAGGGGTAAATCTTTTATCTTTAAAGCCGTAGAGAAACATTGGGACATCAACGGCCATATTGATTATACCCATGAACAATAAATTTGTGTCTCAGTACACACCATGATTCATTAAGCAAGCCTATTCAAAGTTTGTTGTTGGAAAGTTAGGTCTAACCTGAGGACATGTACTAAAGCAGGAAGTGGCCATCTCCTTTCTCTAATGCTTTAGTAATGGATCGAACAATCGTATCTAGTTCCTCTGTTTTTTGTGTTAGTCGTCGATTTATCTCAAGGCCTTCATCATCGAGCTTTGTTTTTGATAGAAGGTTTGCTAGTCCGAGGATACTTGCTACCGGACTTCTAAGTTTGTGTGCATTGATAAAAGCGTATTCTTCGAGTGCTTGGGTCTTACGCTCTAGGTCGGCAGTACGTTCTCTTACAATCTGCTCAAGGTTCTCATTAATTCCATTAATCTCCTCTGCCTGCGCCAATATCTCCTCATTCTGCGCCTGTATTTCTTCCGATTGCCTCTGAATCTCTAACGTTCGCCGTTGGACCTTTGCCTCCAGGATAAGGTTATCATATCGCAGTTTTCTTTCTCTGAATTTAATAAATGCATAGCCACTGATAAGCAATGCTACGAAACATAACATAAAGAAAGGAGGTGTTTTCCAAAAAGGAGAATCAATCACAAAAGCATATGTTATCTCTTTTGCTTCCGTAAAGTCTTCGGTCGCTGATGCCCTTAAACGAAACACATAATTTCCGGGAGGGATTCGGGAATAAGTAATACTTTGATCACGTGTTGCTATCCAATTGTTGTCATAATTTTCGAGCATATATTGAAATTGGACAGCTTCAGGATTTTTATACCATATTGCAAAAATATTAAATATCAGGTTATTTTCATTGTAAGAAAAAACATGCTTGTTTTTAACATCAATTAACTTATCCAGAATTTTTAAAGATATAAGTAATGGTTTAGGTGCAGAAGGAACAGTATCGGTCGTTGCGTGATACTTAACAATGCCATCACTGGTAGCATACAAAAGGTCGCCAGACAACGTTCTATTCCACGCGTTTAATGCAGGAAACTTTTCCCTTAAGCCTTTCTCTTCACCAATAGAATATAGATTTAACTTATTCGGACGAAAAACATCAATTCCCAAATCATGCATCATCATTAAATGACCATTCTTGTCTGTGGCCAAACATTGCACATTGTGATCTCGCAATGTTAAAGCTTTAACCGAAAAGAACTTTTTTTTATTAACATCAAGGCGATAGATACCATTTCCCTGTACATTAGCATAAACAGCACCACTAGAATCCTCAGTAATATCATAAACAACTTTGGATGGAAGTCCTCGCTCAAATCGATGGAAAGCTGAACCATCAAACATACAAACTCCCCTTCCATCTGTTCCAAACCATTTCCTGTTCTTACTATCTATAAAAACTTTATAGATAAAATCAGAAGCTAAACCGTTTTTGATACTATAATTTTCGAACTTAAGACCGTTACCTGAGTATTGTATTTGTGTTACTCCGCCAAGCGTAGCTAGCCAAACTTCATCTCCTTTTCCGGTTATACTCAATACATTTCCATTCCGGAGTTCATTTTCAATATGTGTGATTTGTAAAGACACGGGATCAATCATAAGAACCCCTTCGCCATAAAAACCGGCCCAAATTTTACCGCGAGTATCAGTATAAAGGCTTATCACCTGATATTTACTATACCTGGTATTTGCTAAAAGATTAATATACTTAACCTTTCCCTTTAAATCCTGTTCCCTTTTAAATAAACCCTGCTTGTTCGAAAACCACAACTGTTTTTCATGGTCCTCAGTAACCGCAAGAATATCTTGTTCTATTTCAGGAGTAAAATCTCGGATAAATTCAATTTCATCACCAGGAATTCTGAAAAGTCCTGTCTTTGTACCTACCCAAATGTTACCCTCGAAATCACTTCCCAAAACATTTATCATTCCTAAGTTAAACTTTACACCAGGTCTATAAACCTTGGTGTTATTGATAACATAGTCAACCACTACTAAACCCTCCGAAGAAGATATCCAGATGTTATGTCCAGAGACAACAAAATCATTTATCGATCCATAAGACCACGAAGGTGAAATAAGCTTTGATTCGCCTGTTACAGTATTAAACGAAAGAATACCCTGGCTATCTGTACTCATAAATAAGTAAGGATAAACTCCTCTGACAACGTGAGTAACAATATTGTCTGGCAAGCTGCCACTGGCCTGGGAAAACGTAGTAACCATTACCCTCTTATCCTTAAATGTGCACTTTACGATGCCTCTGTCCGTTCCTGCCCAGATGTTGCCTTCGCTATCTTCATCTATATTATAGATAAAAAGGTCAGGCATTCCCTCTTCTTCATCAAGCCTGAATAATCGCTTATTCTGATAGTAGTAGAGCCCGTCATTTCTTGTACCAAGCCACATGGTACCTTTCGAATCAAACAATATATCAGAAATTGCTTCAGTTGGAACTCCCTCATACGGTTCAAATTTCTCAAATCTCCCCTGTGAAAAGACTGATATACTACCATCTTGATGCCCTATCCATATTCTTCCCTCATTGTCTTCAGCAAGTGCAGTAACGTTTAAATTGGCAAGACTATCATTTAAGGAATAATGGTATCTTCTTCTGGTATCAAATTGAAATAGTCCTTCAGTAGTCCCAATCCACATCACGCCTTCGCTGTCTTGCAGAATTGCATTTACATTTAATGTTTCATTTTTCTTCTTTAAATGATATTGTTGAAAAAAGGGTAACTGACAGAAAGAGACGATGGTATTGAAGAGAAGAACAAGGAGAATATAAAATTTCCGCATATGCTATTGAAGAGACAAAGTACCCCAAATGCTAACTTCTATCTCTGAAGCTATCTTTTGCTTTACTATACTAGGAATGGTGATGTTATGGTCTGAAAGCGGAACCAGAAAAGTTGATTCAATCCTAGCCTTTCCATTTTCAAGAATAAATTTTGTCTTAATGATCCGAGTTTGCTTTTGTCCGTGTATGTCTAATTCACCCTTTGCTCTAACCTCATGGATTTTGTTCTCACTAAAGTCAATTGTCTCTATGATCTTACCGGAAAACTTAGCCTTGGGGTACCGTTCACTTTCCATGTATTTCTCATTAAAGTGCTCTCTTTGAAGTTCGCTGTTAAAACCTTTAAAAGATCTAATATCTACAGTAAAAGCAAATTGATTAGTAACAGGATCTAATAACCCCTGTATTTGTCCTGTTTTAGCCTTTATCTGCTCAAGCTCCGCGTTTGAAACAAAAGATACTTCTCCCCTTTCAAACCGGTATTTTTGAGCCAGAACTTTTGGCGTGAAAAATAAAAACAATACTATTAAAAATACACGGGGTTTGGTCAATAGTACAGTTTGCTCCATTGTACCAAAATAATAAACTTATCGGAATTAAAAATAGACAGGTACTATTTCTGCAAGAATTTAAGAATAGCGTTTCCGCTGATCACTCATTTACTTGCAAACGCTCCTATAGACTCAAAAGCGAGAGGCTTTTCTATACATAGATGAAATCCTGCGTTTATCATTTTTTCAAGATCACCCTCTTGCATAAGAGATGTCATTCCTACTGCTATTGTAGGCTTGTTTAATACCTTTTTCAGTTCAGTTAAGATGGAAAAACCTCCAAACGTTTCTCCCCAATAATGTATTTCTATAAAAACAACATCAAAATGAATTTCCTTGGCTCTCATCAGTCCTTCTTCCGGCGTACTAAACACATAAAATTCTATTTTGTGTTCATACTTCTCCATTGCTTTTTCAAAAATGTATTTCTCTACCTTATCGTCTGCAAAAATTCCTATCACCGTGGTCGACATATATAAACATTTGTTTACACATCATTGATTTCTGTGCCAGAACGGATAACAGTAAATTTCATCGAATTTAGCATAGTTATACCGTTATGAGTTCCTGATTTGAGAAAATCAAAACTGGTTTAAGAATGTCTCCTTAAAGTACGTAGGTAAAAATACTTTGGCTGAACATTTCAACTTCATCCGTATAATTCTTTAAGTGCTTCAGATTTTTATGCTGTGAGCACGTCTCTTTTTGAACAAAGATGATTTTATTTGCGCAAGCATATTTGCAGAAAATGAACTTATCAAAATTTTACGATATCGCATTGCACTGGGTAGAGCTATACGCGCCTTCTATTATTATTGCAATTGTTGTTTTCTTCACCGGGCAATGGATGATCAGGGTGATAAAAAAATGGCTCTATAGAGCGATGGAGAGAAAAGAAATATCTTCTTCACTAAGACCATTTCTACAAAGCCTGGTGATCACGCTTTTACAAATTCTGCTATTACTTATCGTTCTTCAGCTCTTGAGCGTGCGGTTAACTATTTTTACTGCTATCGTTACTTCTCTTGGTGTTGCTGCAGGTTTGGCGCTCTCTGGCACATTACAAAATTTTACAGGCGGGGTACTTATCTTATTACTCAAGCCTTTTAAAGTCGGAGATAATATTATTGCCCAGGGCCATGACGGTATTGTTGAATCCATAGAGATCTTTTATACCATCATTACAACCGCAGATAATCGCTCTGTTATTATTCCCAACAGTAAGTTATCAAATGAAGTAATCGTAAACATTAGCCGGCAAGGATCGCGACGCCTAGATATCGAACTAAAATTCTCCTATGCTTATGACATAGAAAAAATTAAAAAACTTCTCCTCGATTCCATTACCTCTTTTCCCAATAAAACAACTAACAGCAAAATAGTTGTTGGGGTATCTACCCTTGATCCTGATGGTTTCAAAATGACTGTTCAGGTTTGGATAGATGCACTTAAATACTACGACCTCAAATTTGTGCTTCAGCAAAAGCTAATAAATGACCTTCAGGCGGCAGGAATAAAGCTGCCCGGAATGCCCTAAAGCCGTTTCTGGATAAATTTTACAGTTTTTTTACTGTCGCACTATCTGTATTAAATCTAAATAAGCTTATATTTACCTCGTTATTTAAGCAGGGAGTATTTGGAACAGCAACTCGTAAAGGAACTTTCAATCAGCCTTAATCGGAAAAAAGGTAAATTTCAACTTCAGGTTGAGAGTCAACTTATCGAACAAAACGTATGTGAATTTCTTCAGACGTTTAGCTTTCTTGTGGGGAAAAACGTTGAAGAATACCTCCTGAACACAGATTCCTGCTATGATTTTGTACGTATTCCTTTAACAGGATGCGGAAAGACTGTAACCCTTAACCTACAAGAGTTCATTAGATTCAGGTCGCTTTTTGAAAAGCAGATGTTTCAGCTGAAACTTGAAGACCTCCTTTTCAGAAAGGGAATACGCTTCGCTGACTAATTTTAGACTCATTTCAAATTACGCATTTCTTCCATCTGTTTTTAGTATCCTAATCGGCATTTACTAATTTTAGGTATAACATTTTAATACCTGTTATTAGAAATAAAAGATTATGAATACTTCAGTTATCAGACTTAAAACATCTTTACAGGATTCAGTTATAGATTTGCTTAATGAGCAAATTGCCATGGAAGCGCACTCATCAGCTACCTATTTGTCAATGGCTGCATGGTGTTACGCACAGGGCCTCAACGGATCCGGATATTTTTTCAAAAAACAATCTGATGAAGAGCGCGAGCACATGCTTAAGCTGTTTCACTACGTTGCAGATGCAGGTGGTCTTCCTGTATCTCCTGATGTTACAAAAATTGAACGCTCTTTTGAAGGCTTACGCGATGTTTTTGTTAAATCCCTTGAAGCTGAAATTGCAATCACAACTAACTTTAACAGAATTTCTGATCACTGCTATAAAGTAAAGGATTTTCAAACTGCGCGGTTCTTACAGTGGTATCTTGATGAGCAACTTGAGGAAGAGCAACAGGCCAGAAGGTGCCTTGAGATTTACGATATTATTGGTACTGATGCTGGTGGATTATACAGAATCGATAAAGAAGTGTATAAACTTAAAGCAAAAGAATCTGAATAGATTACCGTTAAAAAAACTATAAGAACAAATTAGAAATGAGTTCTTTAAAGTAAAAAAGCTTCCAATCTGGAAGCTTTTTTACTTTAAAAGGTTTTGCGCTTATCCTATTTACTTACCTCGTATGCTCTTACAGTATTCTTGAAGAATGTAGGAACGAGGAGTAGATTTTTGTCCTGGATATATTCAATATCTGCTGAATTTACTGAATCTGCTCTTAGCGTTAGCACGCTTGTAGTCTTGAAGTCAGCGCCCACATGCGTGATCTCACCATCCCAGCTTGAAACAAGATAACCACCATCTCCTAGTGCCTCGATTCCATCTGCATTTGAAATGCCATCAGCTTGTTTTGTAACCTGCTTGCTTGCTACATCAATAGTATTAAAGGTTTTTGCCGCGAAAGAAAGCATTAAAAGTTTATTACCTTCAGCTAATAGTCCATTAGGCGCCTCTACATTTTCAAGCCATTTAGAAAGTTTGCCGTTCTCAATTACAACAATGTTACCTGCTCCTGTGTCACTAACATATACACGTCCGGTACTGTCTACAGTAACATCATTTAAAAACTTAGCTCCTTCTACGGCAAAAGTATTGGTAACCTTTCCTGATGTAACATCAATTTCGACTACACGGTCTATATCGGCTACATACAATTTAGAATTAAAGAGCCCCATACCTTTTGGCGCGTTAAGTCCTTTTACCCATTGCGCTTCTGTCACTTTTCCTTCAAGTGATACCTTAGAAATAAATCCGTTACCGTCTTTATTATCTGGTACACCATTAATATTTGCAGCGTATAGAACGTCACGCTCTCTATCATAGAGAACAGATTCGCATGTCGTCAATACGGTGTCAGTCTCCCACTTCAAAGTCAGTTTTACTGGAGCTGCGCCAACTGAGTCTTTAACTTCTGTTTCCTCTGCATTTTGCTTTTGGGTTTGGCAAGCGCTGATCACCATTGCCAATACGCAAGACAATACAACTAGTTGTTTCATAAAATTTACAGGATTGTGTTTAGAATTTATGCGTTTTAATGCGCCAGCAAATATATATTGAATTAGTATATCTAAGATAATTTCACCACTCACATAAAAATAAATAATAATGGAACCCGATCAATGAAAATTTGGTATGAACTATATTTGCCGCCCCGTAAAACAAGGCAGGTTTGTTTGGCATAATTGTACATGCCGTATATAAAATATGAAACAAAAACAACAAGCAATCACCATACTAATTCTTGGCTCGCTATCTACCATAAGCCCGTTCTCAATTGATATGTATCTGCCCGGATTTCCGGCTATAGCCAAAGATCTTTCTACCTCCATTGCAAATGTTCAGCTATCACTTACAAGTTACTTTATAGGCATTGCAGGCGGCCAGTTGTTGTATGGCCCTTTGCTTGACAAGTTTGGTCGTAAGCTTCCTCTATATACTGGTCTTGCTGTTTACATTATTGCATCCCTCGCTTGTGCTCTTACCGCTTCTGTAGAATCGCTTATAACAATGCGTTTATTTCAGGCACTTGGAGGATGTGCCGGTATGGTGGCTGCTCAAACATTGGTGCGCGACTTATTTCCGGTTCAAAGAACAGCAAATGTATTTTCCTGGATGACGTTGGTTGTAGCAGTTTCCCCTATGATTGCTCCTACTGTTGGCGGTTTTATTACTACTTCCTTCGGCTGGCATGCTGTATTTATTACCCTTGCACTGGTAGCGTTAGTTATCTTGCTGTTAAGCTATTTTGTTTTAGAGGATGGAAGAAAGGGAGACAAAACAATGTCTCTGAAGCCGAAACCCGTTATTAACAATTTTATTAGTGTAATCAAAGAAAAGCAATTTCTAATCTATTGCGTAACGGGTGGCTTAGCAACATCTGCTCCGTTCGCCTACATAGCTGGCTCATCTGACGTGTTCATCAACTTTTACCATACTACAGAACAGGAATACGGATGGATCTTCGCCATTATAGGAGGTGTAATGATTGGCTGCACTCAGCTTAATCACATCCTGTTAAGGAGGTTTAAAAGTGAACAAGTTGTAAACGGTGCGTTGATCTTTCAAACCATAGTAGGTATAGTATTAATCACCGGAACTTTCTTTAACTGGTGGGATAAAATAGGGTTAATTGCTATGATCGCCCTGTTTGTTTCTCCTAATGGAGTAATCAATGCCAATACAACAGCGCTCTCTCTTGCCCCTTTTGTTAAAAATGCAGGTAGTGCTGCATCACTAGTTGGTGCACTGAGAATGACAATGGGCGGTATTACCACTGCACTGGTTAGTGCCTTTCATAATGGTACCCCTACACCAATGGTCATCATCATGTTTATGACTGTGATTGGTGGGTTAATTGTTCTTAAAACAGGAAAGATCATTATTAAATATCGCGCAAAAGACAGAACTGAGGAATCCGTAATTATATGAATATATAAACGCCTGTTACTTGTATAACTGCTAAAGTCACCCGAGCAACAAGCGTTTATGGATAAGTTTTGTTTTTTACTTATCTCTTTTCATGATCGGCAAACCCTCACAGTCTCTTGTCGGATGTCGGTGCATTTGGGTTTGGATTATTCGATCCCCTCGGACCTTCCTGAGAATCTTTATTGTTATTAAAACTTCTCCATAAGAAAAATCCTAATATCGCAACTATGAGAACTATTATTGTAATCTCCATTATCTAATTCATTTAGTTTTTAATAATTTTAACTGCTGAATAAGTGACATGCACTTATCGCCTTACAGATATACTACCATTGTCTCTTTCAACAACTTTGATAAGCATACCCTTGTTTACCCTGTCCTCTAATTTCATTCCATTCAGCACTGCTAGCTCCTCCCTTCTTTTTTCAGGAACATTGAACGAATTGAATACCTGATTCAAGGTAGCGTTTTGTTGCACTGTCTTTATCCTCACACGCTCGGGTTGGCGGCTCAGTTTTTCTGAATCTGTTAATTGCCTGAAGTTTCGCATCGTATTTTGAAAAGTATCAAAATAGGTATTGAAATCAGTTATGGCTGAAGCGCCGATGGTTGTATAAATACTACCATTGTATTCAATCAAATAAATCATTGTTCTTACAGTAGCTTGTTGCTGGTCTTGCGCCTTCTGATCTGCAATCATTATAAAAGCATTTAATCCATTAACTTCATCTCGTTTAGATTCTACCAGTGTGAGCTGATATTGCTCTAACAATGATTGGCCTGCTGCCTCAAGTGTATTAGGTTTGGCAAGACTTAACATCATTACAGCCTTGCCTTCGCTATCTGCCATTTGGACTTGTTGTGGTGTATTTTCAACTTTCCAGCCGGCAGGAATTGGAAATTGAAATTTCAACACTGGGTGATAGAAATGATTATTCTCAATAAAACCTTGCTTAGGATCTTCACCGTAAACAATTCCATCAATCATTTTTAAATAGCTATCACGGTTCACCTTAAGCGTAGATGCATCCACTTGCTTCTGCCAATTAGCAGCCTGCTTACCGACCTTTTCTTCACGATCTGCCGGATCGGGATGGGTTGACAAAAATGTTGGTATTTCTTCCGCTCCTGAAACCTTGCTCAGCCGGTCGAGGGTGCTGAAAAACGATGCCATTTCTTTTGCATCATATCCGATTTTCGTTGAATATTCTACTCCCAACTTATCGGATTGACTCTCTGCATCTCTTCCAAATTTTAGGAAAAGCAGGCTCAAACCCTGCTGAGCTACATCAGCCATCTGAGCAAACTCAGGCGATATTACAGCTCCTGCAACCAGTCCTACCTGTCCTAACATTGCATTGCTGTATTGCTTTGCTGAATGTCTTGCTGTGATGTGCCCTATTTCGTGCCCCAGTACTCCTGCAAATTCTGCTTCGTTATTAAAATGCGCCATGATGCCTCGGGTAAAATAGACATAACCTCCAGGTACAGCAAAAGCATTTACAATAGGAGAATCCACTATCTTGAATTGATATTTTAAATTCTTACGATGAGAAACAGCAACCATCTGTTGACCCTTTTCATCAATAAATCGCTGCAATCGAGGATCCTCATATAACCCCATGTAAGCAATAATCTCAGGATCTGACTGCTGCCCCATGGCCACCTCCTGTCCCTCTGACATAAGCATAAAATCCCGCTTTCCTGTAACCGGATTCTTTGCGCACGAATCAACTAGTAACAAGCCTATAATTATAAAAAACTGAACAAAAAGTCTTTTCATAGTATACTTTATTAACTTTAACACCCTTACGATCAACATGTTAAAAAGTATATACCGAGACTTTAGATATTGATTTTAATGTGTAAGTGGGTAACTTTCCCTACCACCTAAGGTAAACCCAAACCAATTTCAATATTTCACCCCTAGCGACTGTGATGCTACGAAGATTCATTAAGGATCGGAGTAGCATCAGTATTGCTTCTGCCATTCTTCTGCCATTCCTCTATCAACTTACTGAAAAAGGGCTTTTTTCAGAAGAATCATTGAATCTACAGTGAAATACCACAGAAACACTACTGTTGGCAGATGAATGCTATTCTGATCTATGATTACTCAGCCTTTGAGAGCGCGAACCCGAAGTAAGCAGTTGAATTGGGAAAATTTTTCATACCTCTGATGAACGAAACCGCAGTTTTCCCCGTTTTCCAAGTAGATTTTCCCAGGCACAGTTTTTAAATACTATGCTATAGCCATATTCATAATAACTAGTGGGGTTTAAAAGGTTAGGATATGGAATAAATTTCCCCGGAAGCCGTCCGGGGAATATTTTTTAAAAATCACCTTCCTAAAAATATAGTAGTAAGTGGGAAAGTCAAGGAGGGAAAAACCCCGCATTTTCGAATGCGGGGTTTTCGTTTTTTATAGGCTTTCCTAAATCGATGTTTAGTTTTACAGCCGGTATGGCATGAGTTTTTTACCTTGATTTTCACTCTTTATCAATAGATAAGGTATTACGTTTCCTATTTGAATTCCCTGGAAGATGTTCAGGGAATTCATTTCTAACGAACTTTAATCTGTTTGTTGGCTTTAATTATAACGTCAAGCCCCTGAGTGCTTTCAGGGGCTATTTTCATTTCATCGGGTTAGGCACAACTTTTTCGAAATCAAAAAATTGGATGCGTATCAGGTTCTACAGCATTGAACAGATCCTGGGTTTTATCCACTTTTTATCATCATCTCGCTGAAAGACATTAATGGAATTAAACTCTGAATCAAGCTTAAGCTACGTTACATCGACCGAAGAGATTCTTAAAGTACTTACTCAAAGCCTTGAGAATGGAAATGTAATAGGTATTAATGCCCTATCCATAGGTCCTTCTATGGTTATGACCGCTGTCGAAGATATCATTGATATTAAAAATGATAAGATAGTGGTACTTAAAGAAACAGATTTACTTGGTATCAGAATTCCAGAGCCGGAAATTCTACTGAGCGAGATCGTGAAGGTTCATCTGATGAGAACTTTATATGACGATCCTTTTCACGTTCAGCTACGAGAACATAAACGCGATAACGCTTGAATAAGGTACGCTTTTTTAAGTAACATAATAGACTACTAACAGTCAACCTTCAGGTATAGGTTAGGTAAATAATAACTCCCGGAAGCCGTCCGGGAGTTTTGTTTTTAACACCATTCCTTCAACGACAAATTCGTCTGGAAAACAGCAGATCATCCCAGTATCTCTCTTGCAAGGAGACAAACATTACTATTTATATTTTCATTGTCTATAGACATATCAAGCATCATTACCAAGAACTCCTGAATACTCCTATGTCATTAGCTTGCTATAAATGGCATGCTTTTTTAACTTATTTCTCTTGACTACTAACAGTCAACCTTCAGGTATAGGTTAGGTAAATAATAACCCTCGGAAGACGTCCGAGGGTTTTATATTTTCATACTTCCGGTGGTATTCTGAGTATTCTGTTCTCCAATAATTAAACTGCCATCCAATATTTTTCCCTTTACAATTTATTTGTACTTCTCTTCTTCGTATTAAGATCGTTGTTTAAAATATTAGCGACACTTAATAATGCTAAGAAATTGCATATGATGTTAAACCTTAAGTGGCACACTTTTTATCCTACATTTTTTGACTACTAACAGTCAACCTTCAGGTATAGGTTAGGTAAATAATAACCCTCGGAAGACGTCCGAGGGTTTTATGTTTTATGGCTCCATATAGATTACCTTGCATCGCCGAAACACAGAAATTAATTCTTGAACCTACACGCGTATCTGGCCTATTTAAATTGTCGCTATACGCTATGCTATTATTTTACATTTTGTGTATTATTGCATATAAATTTCAACGCTACAACAAAGTAGCACCTATTCCCAAACTTAGAGAATACGCTACATACCACTTTAGAAAGTTTGTTATAATTTTTTGTTATGCGTTACATCCCTTCTCCTATTCCAATACATTGTGAATGGGTTTACACAGCTACTGCTGATAAATCAGGAAGGATGCAGTATCATAAAATCAAACCGGGGCAAAGCAAATTACGAATCAGTCGTATAGAATTCATCAAGGCTTACAATTCAGCAAATATCGTGGCTATGCGCCCTATACAAGAGAAAGATAGCGAAACAGATTTTCAGTTCGAGTTTTACGTATAAAAAAGTCGACGTCACATCCCTATTTTTAGAATACATCTTTCAATCTTTTAAGCGCTTTCGCCAGATCTATTCCCTCACCTATTACAGGCTTAAAAATATCGCCGTGTTCTCTTAAACGCGCTACTGCATTGCTGATATTGAAGTCAGTGATCTGAAGTCCCTTCTTTACCTCTTCCCAATGCAATGGCATAGATACCGGAGCCCCCGGTTTAGGTCTAAGGGAATAAGGCCCTGCAACAGTAGCCTGGGGCCTGTTTTGTAAGAAGTCGAGGTATATCATTCCCTTTCTGTTGGAAGTGAGCCGCTCGACGCTTGTAAACCTGGGAAGTTGCTTTTGTATAATCCTTGTCACCGCACGGCCAAACTCCTTAGAGTCTTCATAAGTATACTTTGCTCCAAATGGTATGTAAATATGAAGTCCTGTAGAGCCGGAAGTCTTACAGTACGAAGGCACGCCGATAGCATCCAGTACCTGTTTAGTAACCTGTGCTACTTGTATGACCTGTTCAAAAGAATTCTTATCAGGGTCGAGGTCTATGATACACCAATCCGGATGATCAGGATGTTGGGTCCGGCTACTCCAGGGATTCATTTCTATACATCCTAATGAAGCGATATATAAGAGGCTGGCTTCATTTGAACAAACGAGAAAGTTTTTCTCACGCTGGTCTGCTTCGCTATAATACTTATACTTTTCTATCCAATCCGGTACTTTTCCTGTTACATCTTTTTGATAAAAACTTTTCCCCTTAATTCCATTAGGGAAACGGTTCAGTGTTTGAGGCCGGTCTTTAAAATAAGGTAACATATAAGGTGCTACCTGGTAGTAATAATTAAGCATGTCTCGCTTGGTATAGCCTTCGTCTGGCCAATACACTTTACTGAGATTGGGAAACTTCAATTCATGCCCTTCAATTATCCTGACTTGTGTTTCGTCCTTCGGATTTAATAATGTTTTTCGCTCACCTTTCTTTGATTTGCCTAAGCCCTTCCCTTTCAATACCCTTGTTTCACTCTCCTCCAATGCTGGTGCCACAGGTATTCTTTCTTCTCTAACAATATCTTTAGCAGACTTATCTTCCCGAAGTCCCTTGAATGAGGGATGACGGAAAGAACCATCGCTTGCCAAAGTTCTGTAGGTAACCTCAGCAACAACCTCTGGCTTCACCCATGTCACCTCGGCCATTGGAGGATTGGGCCTAAACCTGGAAGGTTTATTGTACTCCGGTACCTCCTCGAAAGGACATACTGAAGTCTCGAGAGGTTTTAATTTTTTGAGGATTTCCTCCTGCATCTTCGTTGTAAAACCCGTTCCCACTGGTCCAACAAAAACTAATTTTCCATTTTCATACAAGCCCAGGAGTAAAGCACTAAATAGCTTTGTTGTATTTTCATTCCTGGTATATCCGGCAATTATTACCTCTTGCTGTTTACTGGTTTTTATTTTTAACCATTCTTTAGAACGAACATCCGGCAAATAAAGGCTATCTTCTTTTTTTGCAACAATACCCTCAAGCCCCATCTTATCAGCTAAAGCAAAAAATTCACTTCCTGAAATAGCAAAGTTTTCACTGAGTTTAATAATTCCATTTTTGGGTGATATTAATTCAAGCAATCTACGCCTAACTTTAAAAGGTGCGTCAATCAAATTAACACCATTGAGCCACAGCAAGTCAAATAAAAAGTAAACGAGTTCGCCGTCAGCTTCGCTTCTCCAGGTTTGTAATGCTCCGAAATCAGGAAACCCTTTATTGTTCATCACTACAATTTCGCCGTCTACCACCGCTTTCATGTTCCAATCTTTAAGTGCATTAAAGATCGGATAGAATTTTTCGTTAAAGGATTTATTGTTCCTGGATTTGATCTCGATCTCGTCTCCCACATAAGCAAGGGCGCGGTAACCATCCCATTTCACTTCATACATCCAGCCATTGTCGTCAGCCGGCTTGTTTACAAGAGTAGCCAGCATGGGTTTAATATCCTGCGGCATCTTCGTATTACTTTTATTTAGTGAGTCAAGAATTTTACTTACCTCCTCCTGAGGTTCTTCTACTTGTTGCTGACTTGTCTTTTTTTTTAATGTACTTCTCTGCCTATTAACGGGTGTCAATTTTTTCTTGGCTTTATTTCTGGTTGACGTAGAAGCAGCACGATTGCTCTTCCATTCAAGCGCATTTACATCAGCACCCATATCTTCTATCGTCTTACCTGATCTAACTGATCGGTCTTCTGCAGTGATATCTTCTTCTGACGCAAATTCATCGCGATGTTTAATAAGGAGCCAGGCATTATCGGCACGTTTTGGAGTTTTTACAAGAACAAACTCGCCCTTCAATTTCTTACCATGCATCCGAAATTTGATTTGCCCCGCATGAAACCCTTTCAATAAAATCTTTTCATGCTCCTCCTTCGTGTTCACATCCTCCAGTGACTCAAAAGTACCTTCATCCCAGATGATGACCGTACCGGCACCATAATTTCCCTCGGGAATAATGCCTTCGAAGTTCTTATAATCAAAAGGATGGTCTTCAACCAACATAGCAAGACGCTTATCTGACGGATTAAGAGAAGGCCCCTTCGGTACCGCCCAGCTTTTCAAAACACCCTTCATTTCAAGCCTGAAATCGTAATGAAGCCTTGAAGCATCATGCTTTTGTATAACAAATTGTAATTGATTATCAGTAGGTTTCCCTCCGGTAGGCTCAGGAGTAGAACTAAATGAACGTTTCTTCTTATATTCTTTCAATGCCATGCATCAGTATATAGCATTATTATGCCAGCAAGCTGACTGGTGTTGCGAGACGCGGGGCACGGTAAATATGGATGTTACCTAAAGAATCTGATACAATTTTAATTTAAGAGTATTAGCCCAGGAAGGCTAGTGCAATATGCGATTGAAGTATTGATTAGACAGAAGAGACTATATTGGAGATAAGGTAATCGATATTTTACCAACGCAAGCTACGTCTTATTTCATCAATGTTGTTTTTAAGTTCTCTGATACGAACGTAGACTGGATCTGAGTAGCGCGCGCTATACACTCTTAAGTTTTCTATATCTTCAAGGTGGAATACATTTTCTTCCAGAGGCGCACCATATACTGATACGGGATTGAGTACAATAATCCTGTTTGCCTTCACTTCATTAACACAAGTTAAGATTGCTTTCTCAATGCCCTTAACCTTTAAGGATATGACATTTCCTTTGTCTTTGCTTCTGAACAAATCAGAAATAATTTTCTCGTAACTCTTAACCATGTGCGATATCTACTGTGTTGATTAACAAAAAAAGCATGCCCGAAAGAATGAATACATTGTTAAAAGCGGGTTAATAAATTATAAAATTTCCAATACGTCAGTGGGTATTCGAAGCGGACGGAAAGTAGATGAATCGAGAAGGCACCAGATTGTCTTTGCTTCAGCTGCAACTTTCCCATTCAGAGACAGGCGTACGAATCTTACAAACTTAGCACCTTGATGTTCACCAACCCAGGTTGTTCCTATTACTTTGTCATTTAAAAATACTGGTGCCTTATAATCGATCTCATGCCTTAGCACTACCCACGAATATTTCCGCTTCAACTCGCCGGAAGCAATGGTCATCCAATGTGCTGTTGCCATTTCTTGTACCCATCGTACATACACTACATTATTTACATGTCCCAGCTCATCAATGTCTGATGGTCTGGCAGTTAACTCTATACTAAATACCTTGGTTTCGTTCATTTTATCGCTCTGTTTAACGGTGAAAGATAGAAAGATAGAATTTCAAAGGCTTGTTTTAAACACCTGTAAACTCCGTATATTTGAAGCTTCTTTGTATATGGATCAGGAATTTGAAAAGATTACACGCAAAATCAGAAAACAGGCGTGGGAGCTTAACAACAACTTCAAACTTATTGATGCGGATGACCTGGTAATGGTTTGTTTATCCGGAGGAAAAGATAGCTATACCATGCTTGATGTTCTCCTAAATATGCAAAAAGCAATTCCCTTTCGCTTAATAGCTGTTAATCTTGATCAGAAACAGCCGGACTTCCCGGAACATATTCTTCCTGAATACCTTTCTTCCAACAATATTCCCTTTAAAATTTACGAGAAGGATACGTACAGTGTTGTTATCGAAAAAACACCAGCTGGTAAAACCATGTGCAGTATGTGTTCGAGGTTGAGAAGGGGAAATTTATATTCGATTGCCGAAGAATTAGGTGCTACAAAAATTGCTTTGGGACATCATAAAGATGACGTGCTTGAAACTTTCTTCCTGAATCTATTCTTTAGCGGAAAGCTGGAAGCTATGCCTGCTAAGTTTTTAACGGATGATAAAAAACATATTGTCATTCGTCCTTTAGCAAATACAAGGGAAAAGGAAATTATGAAGTATGCTTCCTATAGGGAGTTTCCGATCATTCCTTGTAACTTATGCGGCTCACAGCCTAATCTGCAGCGCAATATTGTTAAAAAGATGATCTCCCAATGGGAAGAGCAATATCCCGATCGCGTTGAAATTATGTTCAATGCAATTTCTAATGTTTCACCATCCCATCTCTTTGATCCTACGCTCTTTGATTTTGCTTCACTTCAAAGCAGTTCCATGGAGAAATTAAAAGACATAAACACTGTTAAGCTTTAGAAAAGGCAGGGATTTCAGGAATCAGATCAATTAAATCAGAATCGGATTGATCAGTTCTTTTCTCTTGCTGTTTATTAACAGGTTTCACCCATTTCCTTGTTTCGAAATCCCAGACACGAACAACCTTAGCGGGGCTGCCCACTACTATTGAATATGGGGGTACATCATCCATTACAACGGAGTTTGCTCCTACCCTGCAGTATTTTCCCAATACAAGTGGTTCGCCATTTTTCTTTCCCATAATAACAGACCCTGTTCCTATCCACGCATCTTCTTCCATAATTATGGGAGCCTTTGTACAAGGTTGATAATGATGAGGAACATCTGCGTCGTTGCCATGATGCATCCCCAATACGCGTACATACTGAGAAAGTCCAACATGTTTATGCAATGTAACGGGGCCAATGATAATACATCCTATTCCTGTATGTACCTCATCTTTAATGATTACATCACCCATGCCGTTGTTGATTACCACGTTCTCTTCTATGCGCGAGTATTTACCGATGGAGAACTTATTGAACGGCACCAAATCCAAGCGGGACCGCCAGCTTATTCCACGGCGAAAATACTTAGGAAAGATTAACCACAGCCATATATACCACATAACGCGAGATCCATACGGCTTGCGTCGAAATATTACAGAAAGAACAAACTTCTTAAGTTTGGGATTGCTTTTAATTTTCTCTTTAAGCGACATAAGGTAGCCGGTGGTTAAGGTCTAATTCTTTAATAAGATAGCTGCTAAAAAGTTGCGCCCGCTGCTCCCATGTATTCTGAGCAGCAATCTGTATACGTTTCTCCATTTTTTCTTGTGAATCAGTCGCGTAGGCGAGCAAAACAAAATCAGCAAACTGTTCCTCTGTTTCTGCTACATGAACAACTTCATTCAGTTCTGAGAGTACATCAGGATTAAAGTTAGTAGAAACAACAGGCTTGCCTGCCGCCATATATTCAAATAACTTAAGCGGATAGATACCCTGACTTACTTCATCGCATTTAAATGGTATTAACGCTACATCAAACCGCCTTACTACTGATGGCGCTTCTTCATGTGGCACAGGACCTATAAAATGAATTCTTTTGTGCTCAAATATTTCCACAGGAACATATTGTCGTTCTACAGGACCAGCCAATACCAGCTGCCATTCGGGCAATTGGTCAAGCACTCGTCTTAATAATTCAAAATCAGTTCTGCGCTCAATATTCCCAAGGTAGCCCATTACCTTACCTTCAATTCCATCAAGCTTTTTATAAATAGTCTTGTCGGTAACAGCCTTATTGAACAACTCAAAGTTTGCTGCGTTAGGAACAAGATAACTCTTCTGGAAACCTCTATCCATGAACGATTTTTGCAGTGATGGTGCTGTTGAAATAATAAGATCAGCCTCCTGTGCCGCCTCCTGCTGCAAATACTGGCCGTGCTTAACTGTAAATGCTTTCACCATTGGATCAATACAATGATAGACATCCAAAACAACAGATGTCTTAAGGTAACGGTGAAGAGCAGGAAAATAAAAATTAAATGAATTTACATATATAACAGAATCAATACTATGCTTTCGCAGATACCCATTTACCCGTGATGCCAGGATTCTGTGATTTAAATAGGAAAAGAAATCATAAAGTTTTCCCTTTGGTAAAAAGTTAACGGGCCAGACAAATGGAGTAAGAATAACGTGAACATCGTTCTTTGTAAAAGACTTACTTCCAAAAAAGGCCTTGAATCTTTTTTTAATTCCAGGCTTAAAAAAGCCTGTAAGCAGATCAACAAAGGTAAACGGATGATCTACAAAAATAACCTTGTTCTGCTTCGCAAGTTGTGCCGCAATCTGCCAGGGCGTAGATGTGTAATGTCCATCGTGCTTGGGAAGCGATAGGAATAGAATGGTATGACCATTCAATCCTTTTTTGCCAGTTTGAGGAGAATGGATTTTCATAAGGATTGTAAGCAGCAGGAAAAAAATTGTACCAATCTGACCAAAAATACGGCTGTCGCTGGCAAGTGGTCAGACTAAAGGCATTAAATCAATAAGAAAATGTTAAACCAATTATAAACGCTTACCTCAATACTCCTATTCCACATCATAATCTTTTGACCAATGGCCTACTGAAATAGCGTTATAATCGCTTATATAAGTCCTCAATTCTGCCATTAATTTCAGCCTAACTCATGAAGTTAGTCTTACTTACTTTTTAAAGAATCGGTAAAGTGCTAACAGAGCAAGGAGATGGAGAAAAACGTTTCTCTTATGTCTCCCCTCAATCGTTCTAAAATGGAAATACTCTTACACCACCCTATTTAAAAAGCTCCTGTTCCTCGGTATAATAAGTTTTTCTTCCTCCTCCTTCCTTAATAAGAATTTCTCCTCCTGTTGGGCTGTGTGTTTTCTTTGAATTGTGTATCTGCAAAAAGTCTCTGACCTCACCGCTTATAATATCAGGATGTGATTTCAAGATGGCTTTTTCTGCATCGGTCAACACCGCTTTAATTGCTTTCGCCAATGCTTTAATTTGTTCATCAGGAATCTTATTAGATATAGAGAATGGCGATATTCTGGCTTCCCATAAAATTTCATCTACATATGCATTTCCGATACCTCTAATCACATACTGATCAAGCAGCAGATTCTTGATAGCGGCTTTGGAGTTGTTCAATGTTTCTTTTAGAAAAGTAACATTAACGTCAAGCGCATCTACCGTATCCCTTTTTTCGGGATTTAATGTTGGTGTGGCTTGTCCTTGAAAATCAGACATAGCCAAACCCGTATCATCAGTAAATAGCAACTCTATCACTATAGACTTTTGCGTATTCTTACCCTCAAAGAAATGAAGCTTACCCCTCAACATGAGGTGCAGTGCAAGCACCTGATCATTATCAAAAGCAATCTGAAGTTCCTTTCCTTCTCTATATACTTTTGACACCTTACTGCCTGAAATACTTTTTTTTAGCTCATTAGCAGATACATTTAACTTCTTGGCATTAGGAACATTAACAGTCTTTACTTCCTTGCCAACAAGAAGTTTCGTAAGATTTCGGCTGAAAACCTGAAGGTCGGGTAATTCGGGCATATATATTCTATTTTAATTTTAAACTTAAGTAAAACCAAAAAGCAAATACAAATTAAACCCCCTCACTAATGGTAAAAAGTATCCTTTAATTTCCTGGCACCTGGACAGAAATCAAAAAAGGTCTTTACCATTTCAGGTCTAATACTGATTTTTTTTGGCAACCTTTTTTGTCAAGAGCTCATAACGAGCAAATAATCAACATAATAGCATTATAATAGCATTAGGTTACGTGCGCAGACCGCATTTCGCCTTTGTAAAGTGCGGTTAGCAGTGTTCCGACCCAAGAATACCAGGAGAACCTCTCCTGGCACTTCCCAATCACTCTGATGCTATTTAAATACACGGCATATTCTTTTTACTGCTCATTCGTTCGAAATTATCAAAACTGAATTTCAAAAGTCCAAGTTAATAAAAACGGGTATGGGAGAAAGCGCGTCAGCACTAGATAGCAGGTTGCATTGGTATAAGGATGCAGTGATATATGAACTTCACATCAAAGCGTTTCGCGATGGTAATGGTGATGGTATCGGTGACTTTAAAGGATTAATGGAGAAACTTGATTACCTCCAGGATTTGGGGATAACGGCAATATGGCTTCTGCCCTTCTATCCATCACCATTAAAAGATGATGGCTATGATATTGCTGATTACTACAATATAAACCCCTCGTACGGAGATATTCAACAGTTTCAGAATTTTCTCAACGAAGCACATAAAAGAAATCTCAAGGTAATTACAGAGTTGGTTATTAACCACACCTCTGATCAACACCCGTGGTTTCAGCGCGCACGTAAAGCACCAAAAGGATCGCCGGAAAGGGAGTATTATGTATGGACTGATGATCCAAATCAATTTAAAGATGTACGTATCATCTTTCAGGATTTCGAGACCTCTAACTGGGCATGGGACCCTGTAGCACAACAATACTACTGGCACCGCTTCTTTCACCATCAACCAGATCTTAACTATGACAATCCTTTAGTACAGGAAGAAGTATTTAAGATAATAGACTATTGGTGTAATCTTGGTGTAGATGGTTTCAGGCTTGATGCAGTTCCATACCTGTTTGAACGCGAAGGAACCAATGGAGAAAACCTTCCTGAAACACATGCCTTTCTTAAAAAGTTAAGAAAGTACGTTGATGAAAAATTTCCGGGAACGCTCCTTCTTGCAGAGGCTAACATGTGGCCTGAAGATTCTGCTTCTTACTTTGGCCACGGCGATGAATGCCACATGAACTATCACTTTCCTGTAATGCCAAGAATGTTTATGGCCTTACAGACAGAAGATCGCTACCCAATAACCGATATCTTTGATCAAACTCCTCCTATTCCGGAAACATGCCAGTGGGCAATGTTTCTCCGCAATCACGATGAGTTGACACTTGAAATGGTTACTGACGAAGAACGCGACTACATGTACAAAGTGTATGTAAAAGATCCACGCGCACGTATTAACCTTGGTATCCGTCACAGGCTTGCGCCTTTAATGGGTAATAACAGGAAAAAGATTGAGCTGCTGAATTACCTGCTGTTTTCAATGCCTGGTACTCCGGTAATCTATTACGGTGATGAGATAGGCATGGGCGACAACTTCTATTTAGGCGATCGTGATGGTGTACGCACACCAATGCAATGGTCTGCAGATAGAAATGCGGGCTTCTCTGAATCCAACCCTCACCGCTTGTATCTGCCTATCATTCTTGATCCTGAATACCACTACGAATCAGTGAATGTTGATCTTCAAAGCAAGAACACATCGTCCCTATTGTGGTGGATGAAACGCATGATAAACAAACGCAAGCAATATAAGTCATTAAGTCGTGGTGACATGAAGTTTATACAGAGCGAAAATCCAAAGATTCTTGCTTTTACCCGCACGTATGAAGATGAAACCATGCTGGTTATTGTAAACCTTTCAAGATATACCCAACCGGTTGAGTTAGATTTAAATGAATTTAAGGGTTATGTTCCTGTAGAGGTATTCAGTAAAAATAAATTCCCTAGCATTAAAGCTGACACTCCTTACTTTTTCACCATGGGTGGTAACGAGTGCCAGTGGTTTATATTGAACAAGGTAAGTCAGGATGTAATAATTGCAGACTCATTACCGATGTTTGAATTAGACACCTGGAATGGAGTATTAAGCAAAAGACTTATCGATACGCTTGAAAGTAAAATTCTGCCAAGCTACATGATGCGAATGCGATGGTTCGGCGGCAAAAGCAGGAATATTGAGAATATCCAGATTATTGATCATACAAGCATACCGCTCAATGACAACCATGCGATATTACTCATGATTGAAGTTACATACCAAAGTGGTCTGCCAGATACTTATCAGCTGCCTGTGTCTTTTGGTAAAGAACAATTTGCATACAAGATACGTGAATCTTGTCCGCAATCTGTGCTTTCGAGGTTGAAAGTTGGTGAAGAAGAGGGTGTTCTCTATGATGCCTTGTATGGCCTCGACCTGCAGCTTGCAATCATTCAGAACATGGCAGCACAAGCAAAAGGAAACTTCATACAATTTAAAGGTAACGCGAAACTTGAAGAATACGTGCGAGATCATGATAAGATAAAGGCGCGTGTGTTGTCTGCAGAACAAAGTAACACTTCCATTATTTATGATAACTGTTACTTCCTCAAGTTATACAGGAAGGTAGACAAGGCTATCAACCCAGACCTGGAAATTTCTCACTTCCTTACTGAGCATGCAAAGTTTGATCACATTCCCGGCTTTGTAGGTTCCATAGAATGGAAGCTGGACAATGGAACTATGGTATTAGGGATGATGCAACAAATGGTAGAAAGTAATGGCGATGCATGGGCTTATATGCTTGACCGCCTTGATGATTATAATGAAAGAATTCTCACCGGCGGAGAACTTAACATAACTACAGATACAAAAGGGAATATTTTAGATCCTATTATCTATGAAGATACTCCCGAACAGATGAAGCATCTGCTCGAAGGTCCGGTGGTAGAACGCACGCGTTTACTTGGGCAAAGAACAGGCGAAATGCATATTGCACTTGCTTCCAATAATGATCATCCTGATTTTAAACCTGAGCCTTACTCATTACACTATCAGCGATCACTGTATTCAGGATTGCAATCTTTGGTGAGAGGAACATTTCAGAACTTGAGCCGAAACCTTAGCAAACTGCCTGAAGAAATTCAGCAGGAAGCTAAAGAAATACTCGATATGAAAGAGGACATCCTAAATACCCTGAAGAATATCTACAAGAAAAAGATTGATGTAGCCAAGATAAGAATACACGGTGACTATCACCTTGGGCAGGTGCTCTTTACAGGTAAAGATTTTATTATCACAGATTTTGAAGGAGAACCAGCAAGGAGTTACAGTGAGAGACGTCTGAAACGCTCCGCACTTCGGGATGTAGCCGGCATGTTACGTTCGTATCACTATGCTGCATATGCAAGTTTATTCCTTGATAACCAGATCCGTCAGGAAGACATCAGTAAGTTAATGCCTTTTGCCGAGCAATGGTATCACTACATGAGTCAGTTCTTCATGCAATCTTACCTAGAAACAGTTCAGGGAAGACCTTTCGTACCGAAAGAACGAGAAGATCTTGAAACACTATTGACTACATTCCTCTTGGAGAAAGCCATCTACGAATTAAACTATGAGCTGAACAACCGTCCTTCATGGGTGTTAATTCCTATCCGTGGTATCAAATCACTTGTTAAGAAAGAATCACATGAGTTGGCTGTAGTATAAAAACTACTACGAAGAGATATATCAAGACCTATAAATAAGTGGCCCCACCGGCCACTTATTTTGTTTATAACGCAGTAATAATTATGATTGCCGGCAACTGCTTCTTAATATTAACTTTACTTATAACCCATAAACACACAGTAAATGAAACTATCGGGACGTTATGTTGTAATCATCGTATTACTCTGCATTTGTAACCCTATCTTTTCTCAGGACATATCTGTCATTCCTGAACCAGTGCAGCTAAAGAAAAATCCGGGCACCTTCGTGTTTAATAGTAAAACTGCCCTCATAATTCCAGGAGGCGAGCCGGAAGTGACACGTAGCGCCCGTATGTTTATAGAAAAGTTACAAACTGCTTCAGGTTTAACATTGTCTACTGCAAACAGTGGTAACGCAGGTATTCAACTAATAATTAATCAAAAGCCTGAAACTATTATTGGCCAGGAAGGCTATACCCTTGATGCCACATCAAACCTTATCACCATCAAGGCAAACAATGCCACTGGTATCTTCTATGGTCTTCAAACACTGGTTCAATTATTACCTGATGAGATCGAAAGCAAACAGAAAGTAAGCAATGTAAGTTGGCAAATTCCCCTTGTATCCATTGTTGATTACCCACGTTTCTCCTGGCGAGGAATTATGCTTGATGTTAGTCGGCACTTCTTTCCAAAAGAATACGTGAAGAATTATATTGATCAGATGGCGCGCTATAAATTTAACCGCTTTCACTGGCATTTAACTGACGACCAAGGATGGAGAGTTGAGATCAAAGCCCTTCCAAGACTTACTTCTGTAGGTGCCTGGCGCGTACCTCGTGTAGGACATTTCGGAACAAATGAACCTCCCAAACCGGGAGAAAAACCTACTGAAGGCGGCTTTTATACACAGGATGATATTAAAGAAGTAGTGCAATATGCAAAGGAGCGTTATATAGAAATTCTCCCGGAAATAGATGTACCCGGTCATAGCATGGCAGCATTGGCAGCTTATCCGGAACTTTGCGTAACAAAAGATACAACAATAAAAGTAAACCCTGGTAGCAAGTTCTCTACCTGGCATGGCAATGGAAAATTTACAATGCATATTGATAATACCCTTAACCCGGCTGACGAGAACGTTTATAAATTTCTTGACAAAGTTTTTACTGAAGTAGCTACACTATTCCCATTTGAGTTCATTCACATTGGAGGAGACGAATGCTATAAAGGCTATTGGGAGAAAGATCCTAAAGTTACTGCCTTCATGAAAGCCAACAAGATAAAAAATGCCGAAGAGCTACAGAGCTACTTCACAAAGCGGTTAACAAAACTTATCATGGACAAAAACAAAAAAGTTATTGGCTGGGATGAGATACTTGAAGGAGGTCTGGCTCCTGGTGCAGCTGTAATGAGCTGGCGTGGTACAAAGGGTGGTATTGAGGCTGCTCATCAGAAACACCAGGTAGTAATGAGCCCTAATCCAATGTACTACCTGGATATGGGGCAAGGCGAACCTTCTATTGAACCCCCTATCTATAACTATGCAAGGTTAAAAGATACATATGCACATGAACCACTTCCTGCAGGTGTTGATTCAACATTTATATTGGGCGGTCAGGGCAACCTCTGGACGGAACAGATACCAACTACCCATCAGGTTGAATACATGACCTATCCAAGGGCATTTGCAGTCTCTGAATCCCTATGGTCGCCTAAATACAGAAAGAACTGGAGCAACTTTATTCCCAAAGTAGAAGATCATTTTAAAAGGTTTGATTTTGCAAACATCAACTATTCAACAAGTTTATATGACCCAATCATCAATGTAAAAAAGAAAGGTACTCAACTTACAATTGAGCTTTCAACAGAAGTAGAAGGATTAACGATCCATTACACCGTAGATAATACCATCCCTGGCAAATATTCCCCCGCATATACAAAAGGTCCTCTGGTTTACCCAGATGGAGCCGACAATTTCAGGGTAATAACCTACAAAAACGGAAAGCCTATTGGGAGGTTGATCTCCTTGAAAACGGAAGACCTGACAAAAAGAGGCAGGTAGTTTACGCTTTATGCGAGAGATAAAACGACCCAGGGTATTAGGGCTATCAATAGGCAAATCAGAAAGAGTATCCAAAGATTGCGGTTGTTGTGTGCTGGTTCTTTCATGGGGTTGTTTCGTTTAACAACCATTACGGCCCTGTTTTTAAAGGGTTTGAAACCAATTGGGGGATTTATTAAATTTTAACAAACATTAACAGATTCTCGGAAAGGTGCTGGCAAAACAGAATTATTTTACGACTTTCGCGAAGCATTTTTTTCAATTCTAATTACCATGATGAAGTTCTCATTCACAGAAAAAAAAGATACACGTTCTGGCTTTGGTGCAGGTTTGCATGAACTAGGTAAGAAAAACCCAAATGTAGTTGCGCTATGTGCTGACCTTACTGGCTCTCTTAAAATGGACGCCTTTAAGAAAGATTTTCCTGAGCGCTTCTACCAGGTCGGCATTGCTGAAGCAAACATGATGGGAATGGCTGCCGGAATGACCATAGGAGGAAAGATACCTTTCACAGGAACCTTCGCAAACTTCTCTACAGGTCGTGTCTATGACCAAATTCGTCAATCTATTGCTTATTCTGACAAAAACGTTAAGATCTGTGCTTCTCACGCTGGCTTAACACTAGGTGAAGATGGTGCTACCCACCAGATCCTCGAGGACATTGGAATGATGAAAATGCTGCCGGGTATGACAGTTATCGTGCCATGTGACTATGAACAAACACGCGTGGCAACACTCGCTTTAGGAGACCATGTTGGCCCAACTTACTTACGTTTTGGGAGACCAAGCTGGCCGATCTTTACTACAGGTAGACCATTCACTATTGGTAAAGCAGATAAAATGATTGAAGGTAAAGATGTTACCATTTTTGCCTGTGGTCATTTAGTTTGGTTCGCAATTGAAGCAGAAGCAATATTGGCCGAAAAAGGAATCAGTGCCGAGGTAATTAATATCCATACCATTAAACCGTTGGATGTTGAAGCTATACTTACCTCTGTTGAAAAAACAGGTTGTGTTGTAACTGCTGAAGAGCATCAGATGAACGGTGGTCTTGGCGACAGTGTTGCGCAGGTACTTAGCAGATTCCGCCCTACTCCTATTGAAATGGTTGCGGTAAACGATTCTTTTGGAGAAAGTGGAACACCAACACAACTACTGAAAAAATATGGATTAAGCACCGAAAATATTGTAGCATCAGTTGAAAAAGTATTGAAGCGCAAAAAATAATTGTCAATTCAAACTACGATAAAAAGAGGATGGCCTATTTGACCATCCTTTTTTTATTTTACATATTTCAGATGTAAAACTTGAAGCATATGCAATTGGTGTACAAGATCATTAATGATGAAAAGAGTTTTGAAGAATTCAGAACATTATTAAAATCCTCTAGCCTTCCTGCTGACGATCTTAATTTCAAAAAAGATTTACTCGTGGGATATTACGAAGGAGATTCACTTGTGGGCACAGGCGCGCTTGAAATCTACTCTCCGTATGCACTACTGCGTTCACTATCCGTGAAATTGGGAATCCGAGGCAAATCTGTTGGCTCTACCATCACTGAATATTTGATGAATGAAGCAAATAAAAGAAAATTAAAAGCCATTTATCTGCTTACCGAAACTGCGCAAGGTTTCTTCTCAAAGAAAGGTTTTACAAGTATCAACCGGGACGAGGTTCCTTCGGAAGTAAAGGTATCATCTGAGTTCTCTCACGTTTGCCCTGCAAGCGCTATTGCAATGGTCTATAACTGTTAACTACTATGAAAAAGAAGATCCTTGTTTTATGTACTGGCAACTCCTGCAGAAGCCAGATAGCTCACGGTTATCTTAATTTCTTTGGTGACGCCAACCTGGAAGTTTATAGCGCAGGTATTGAAACGCATGGTGTAAACCCTCGTGCTATTGCTATAATGAAGGAAGATGGTATTGATATATCACATCACACATCCAACAACGTAAATGAATATAAGAACCTTGAATTCGATTTTGTATTAACCGTATGCGACAATGCCAAAGAGAACTGTCCGTACTTCCCTGCTAAGGTCAAAACTTTCCACCATAATTTTCCAGATCCTGCCAAAGCAACCGGAACTGAGGAGCAGGTAATGAATGAATTCAGAAAAGTAAGAGATATGATAAGAAAGTATACCAGCGACTTCTTTAAAAATTACGTTAATGTATCGAGCTAACTATTTGAACTATCAATCGTTAGGAGTATAATTTTTGAAAGAAAAATACTGTCTTTTCTATCTTATAATGATAAATCAATTTTAGCTTTGCGCTTTACAACCAGCGCATGAAATTAAATAAGTATTTCGTCATCGATTTCGACAGTACCTTTACCAAAGTTGAAGCTTTTGACGTCCTTGCAGACATTTCACTGAAAGATCACCCTGAAAAAGAAGAACGAAAAAAACAGATCCATGAAATTACAAACATGGGAATGAATGGTTCTATCTCCTTTCGGGAGTCTTTAGAAAAAAGACTTAATCTACTTGCTCCTTCTCAATCTCACCTTCCAGCATTAGTAAGTGAATTAAAAGGAAAGGTTTCTGAATCATTCAAGCGCAACAAGGACTTCTTTCAAACCTATGCGGATAACATTTACATTATCTCCAATGGTTTTCGTGAGTTTATTGAACCCATTGTAACTGAATTTGGCATTAAGGCCGAAAATATTCTCGCTAATGAGTTCCGGTTTGGAAGTGATGGCAAAGTAATAGGCTTCGATACTGATAATCCGCTTTCGGCCAATAATGGTAAAGTTGAGCAATTAAAAAAACTGAGTCTTCCTGGTGATGTTTACGTAATCGGTGATGGGTATACAGATTATGAGATCAAACACGCTGGCTTAGCAAATAAGTTCTATGCGTTTACTGAGAATGTAGAAAGAGAGAATATCATTGATAAGGCCGATCACATTACACCTAGTCTTGATGAATTCTTATACCTGAATAAACTCAATACTGCCATCTCTTATCCGAAGAACAGAATTAATGTTCTTCTTCTGGAAAATGTTCATCCCGTTGCTGTAGCACTACTCAAGGCAGAAGGTTTCAACGTCGAATCCTATCACGCCGCAATGACTGAGGAAGAACTGATCCAAAAGATTAAAAACGTTTCTGTTCTAGGCATACGTTCTAAAACGCAGGTCACTGCCAAAGTTTTGGAACATGCAAATCGGTTAATGGTAATTGGTGCCTTTTGCATCGGAACAAACCAAATTGATTTGAAAGCCGCTACTGCAAAAGGTGTAGCTGTATTTAATGCTCCTTTCAGCAACACGCGCTCAGTTGTAGAACTGGCAGTTGCTGAAATGATCATGCTTATGCGCAACATCGTTGATAAATCTGCAAAAATGCACCAGGGCGTATGGGATAAATCCGCAAAAGGAAGCTTCGAAATCCGCGGTAAAAAATTGGGGTTGATTGGCTATGGAAATATCGGCACCCAACTTTCTGTTATTGCAGAAGCAATTGGAATGAAAGTTCTTTACTACGATGCTGAAGAAAAACTTTCCCTCGGTAATGCCGTACAATGCAAAAGCATGGACGAAGTATTGAAACAGGCAGACGTAGTTTCGTTGCATGTTGATGGTCGGGCATCGAATGCAAATCTTATCAGCTCAAGAGAATTTGGTTTAATGAAGCGAGGTGTGATATTCATCAACTTAAGTCGTGGGCACGTGGTCGATATACAAGCACTTCGCGAAAACATATTAAGCGGTAAAGTTGCAGGATGCGCCATCGACGTCTTCCCTTATGAACCAGTAAGTAATGACGAAGAGTTCCAATCAGAACTAAGAGGCTTACCAAATACAATCATTACTCCGCATATTGGCGGCAGCACCTTAGAGGCGCAGGAGAACATAGGGAACTTTGTGCCTTCCAAAATAATGGATTACATTAACACTGGTAGTACATCAAACAGTGTCAACTTCCCTAATATTACGTTACCTAAACTTGAAAACGCACATCGTCTCATTCACCTTCACCATAATGTACCTGGCATTCTGGCCAAGATAAATAAAGTCCTTGCTGACAATGGAATTAATATTGTAGGTCAATATCTGAAAACCAACGAGACAATAGGATACGTAATTACAGACATTAATAAAGAATACAATAAGGATGTCATCAAACAATTACGTTCAATTGAGAATACAATTAAGTTCAGAGTCTTATATTAGGAAGTGAATTCAAAAGAAAAGCTTTCCGGATTACGCCTCAAAGTTTACGAAACTGTATTCGAAGCAGATACACCTGCGGGTAGAACGTTTGACATTGCCCTGCTTATTTGTATTGTATCAAGCGTAATAGTTATTATTCTCGAAAGCGTTGAACCGTTAAGAGAGCAATACGGCTTTTGGTTTAGAATAACTGAATGGTGCTTTACCCTTATTTTCACCCTTGAATACCTTGCAAGGCTATGGACTGTTCTCAACAAAAAAAAGTACGTACTCAGCTTCTTTGGCATTGTTGATTTGCTGTCGATCCTCCCGACTTACCTCGCACTAATATTTGCAAGTGCCCACTCTTTGATGGTTATCAGGAGCATCAGACTTCTGCGCATATTCAGAATTCTAAAACTCCCGCGCTACGTTGGAGAAGGACAGAATTTAATAAGAGCACTAAAGGCCAGTCAACATAAGATAATTGTATTCCTATTCACTGTATTAACTTCTGTTATCATTACAGGTACTGTAATGTTCATTATTGAAGGCCCAGAACACGGGTTTACAAGTATACCGAGAAGCATTTATTGGGCTATTGTAACTATGACCACTGTTGGTTATGGCGATATAGCGCCACAAACCTCTTTAGGACAAACCGTCGCATCTTTCATAATGATTTTAGGCTACGGCATTATAGCAGTACCTACAGGAATTGTTTCTGCAGAAATGATTCAATTAAAAAACACGGAGAAAATATCAGGACAGGTTTGTCCGAATTGCTTTAGAGAAGGCCACGATGTTGATGCCACTTACTGCAAGTTTTGCGGGCATCTGTTGAATTAAATTAAAAAACCACTGGATTTGGTGAGGTGTTTCTGAACCCCATAAAAGACAAGTTTTGAGCTGCTATCAATCGCAACCTTCTTCTGTTATCCTGCTTTTTGGGCGAGGCCCCGACAAGTCGGGGTGAGGCCTGGTTTTGATCGTAAGCTTCACTCGGTATTGTTTAAAGTGTTAGGTTCAGCAAACGTGTCCCAAATCCAAGTGGAATTCTATCGCGAACATAGACAAAACACTATTTCACTTCAATCTTGTGAAAAATGTATTTTTTACGTAAGCAAATTTTACTTTTGCAACGTCAATTATGATCCATACAAATTTTACTCCTGGCCCTTCGCAGCTCTACTTTACAGTGAGCGATCATGCACGCCAAGCCTTCAAAGAAGGCATTCCTTCTATCTCTCATAGAAGTAAACAATTTGAACAGATCAGTAAAGAAACAACTGACGGCTTGCGACAATTGCTTAGTATTCCGGATAACTTTTACATTTTCTTTACCTCGTCAGCTACAGAAGTATGGGAAAGAATCATCCAGAATCTTGTTGCAGAAAAATCTTTTCATCTTATAAACGGATCTTTCTCAAAAAGATTTCACGAAATAGCAATTCAGTTAAATAAAAAAGCTGAAAAACTAGAAGCAAAAGAAGGAGAAGGATTTACCGGAGAGATTTCGGTACAGGATAACACAGAATTAATTGCCGTTACGCATAATGAAACCAGTACCGGTGTTGTACTACCGATAGAATTTATTAATCAATTCAAAGAAAAGAATAAACAGGCGCTGGTAGTGGTAGATGTGGTGTCGTCTATGCCTTATCCTCAATTTGATTTTTCCAAAATAGATAGTGTGTTTTTTTCAGTTCAAAAAGGTTTTGGCTTACCTGCCGGTCTAGGTGTCTGGATTGTAAACCAGCATTGTATTGAAAAGGCTGAAGCTCTTTTAAAAAAAGGAATTTCTATTGGTTCTTATCACAACATACCAACCTTAGTCGCTAATGCAGCTAAAAATCAGACACCTGAAACTCCGAATGTTTTAGGTATATATCTTCTAAATAAAATTATACAGGATTTTCTTAGAAAAGGAATTGATACAATACGCAGAGAAACAGACTATAAAGCGGCCATCTTGTATCATGCATTAGAACAGCATGCACTCCTCTCCCCTTTTGTAAAAGACAAGAATGCTCAATCCAAAACGGTTATTGTTGCTGATTGCCAAAACCATACGGAGAAACTGACAAAGTTCTTATTGGAGAAGGGATTGCAGCCTGGTGATGGTTACGGATCTTCTAAGAAGACGCAATTAAGATTCGCGAATTTTCCCGCACATTCAAAAGAACAGTATGAGCTCCTTGTAGACTCACTCGCCGCGTTTCAGGGTTAACAAATAATTACTTAATGCTGATTCAGTCATTAAACCTCAATAACTTTTTAATGTCTAACTTCCGGTTTTAGCCCTGCAAGCTTTTTGGAAGATAGTGATTTAATAGCCAAGCTTCGAAACCCCGAAACTAAGAATTACGGGTTTAATCTTCTGGTACGAGAGTACCAGCAAAGGGTTTATTGGCTTGTGCGTAAGATGGTTATTGATCACGACGACGCGGACGACATCACACAGGATATTTTTATCAAGATATTCAGATACATTGACAACTTCCGGGAAGACTCGCAACTATATACCTGGATCTACCGGATAGCGACAAATGAGTGCCTCAGCTTTTTGCAACGTAAGAAACGAAAGTTTTTTCTTCCCATTGGTGATGTCGCCGCTGAACTATCACAAAAGCTTGATAGTAGTTCTCACATTACCAGCGATGAAATTCAGCTCAAACTGCAAAAGGCACTGCTTAAATTACCCGATAAGCAACGTATTGTTTTCAATATGAAATATTTTGACGACTTGTCTTATGAGGAAATAGCAGAGATTACACAAACAAGCGTAGGGGCTTTAAAGGCAAGTTATCACCACGCAGTAAAGAAGATTGAAGAATATCTTCAAGGGAATTAAACTTTGTTTAGCTTAAATAGTCAAAATATAGAAGATGAAAAAACTGGAAGACATACCTAAAAAGCAAATTTTCGCAGTACCGGAAGGGTATTTTGAAAAGCTTCCGTCTAAAATTCAGGACAAGATAATATCGCCTCGTGTCAATCATGTTTCTTTCTTTTGGCGATGGCGATTACAATATGCTGTACCATTGTTGGCGATAGCTACATTAATAATTTTTCTATTAAAACCATCTCCTGCTACCATTAGCCCGGAAGAAATGCTAGCCTCTGTTTCTACAGAAGAATTAATTTCATACTTAGATGAAACCGAATTATCCAGCGATGAAATTTTTGCTATCATAGAATTTAGCGATACAGATGCAGAGGAAATAGAAAATGAAGCTTTTCAGTTTCAGATTAATGATCTCATGCTCGAAGATTTAAATGAATTAAATCAAGACACCTTATAAAAATGAAGGCACTGCTAAAGATTTTTTTACTTGCACTACTGGCCATACCTGTGCTGGGTCAAAACACAGAAGAGGATCTCCAGGAAGATCATGCACCTGTTGATGTAAATGTCCGCGAGAAAATAAGAGCGGCTCACATTGCTTATATTACAGACAAAGTTTCTCTTACACCAGAGCAGGCCGAAAAGTTTTGGCCTTTGTATAATGAATTTACTGATAAGAGAAGGAGTATCTTTCGAAAAATCCGAAACAATCCTGCTGATAACCTTGAATTAAGGCAGCAAGCACTCGATCTTGAAAAGCAGTATTCCGCACGATTTCTTAAAGTAATTACTGAACAACAACTTATTGAGCTAAGACACGCTGAAGCTGATTTTAAACGGCTCCTCCTCAAGCGCATTCAACAAGGGCAAACGCCGGCACGAAGGCAGCGCAATAACCGCTAAGTTAGTTTAAGTCATCAATGATTGCCGCTCTTCAAATAAAACCTTTGTTAAATTAAAGTGTGTAAATATTTTCCAATCATTACTTATCAAAACCCAAATTAAATTACGTCTAACTTGTTTATTACTCTTAGCATTTTGCTTTGTAAACGCCCAGGACCGTTGGCAGCAGCGCGCAGAGTATGTGATGGATGTAAAACTGGATGTTAAGACCCATAAGGTCACTGGTTCGCAGAAACTTACCTACTACAACAATTCAAAAGATACACTTAACAAAGTTTACTATCATCTGTACTTCAATGCTTTTCAACCCGGAAGCATGATGGATGTCCGATCCAGGAACATTATGGATCCTGATCCACGTGTAGGCGAAAGAATTTCGAAATTGAAGGATGATGAGATCGGTTATCAGCACATCCAGAATCTGAAACAGGATGGTAAAGATATCAGCTACTCGACAAATGGTACCATTCTCGAAGTAACTTTAAATAAACCTGTTCTTCCCGGGGCAAAAACTGTTCTCGACATGAAGTTTGAGGCGCAAGTACCAATTCAGATCAGAAGATCCGGAAGAAACAGTCGTGAAGGTATTGCTTATTCTATGACCCAATGGTATCCCAAGATTGCTGAATTTGATTTTCAGGGATGGCATGCTTATCAGTATGTAGCCCGCGAATTTCACGGTGTTTGGGGAGATTTTGATGTTAAAATAACAATCGACCCAACCTTTGTTATTGGTGGAACAGGCAAACTTCAGAATCCTGATAAAGTTGGCCACGGTTATGAAAAACCTGGATCAGCTGTAAACAGACAAGAAGGTGATCTTACCTGGCACTTTATTGCTAAAAATGTTCACGATTTTGCATGGGCCGCAGATCCTGACTACAAACATGAAAAGATACAGGTACCCAACGGTCCGGAGCTTCACTTTTTTTACCAACCAGGAGAGAAAACAACTGAGAATTGGACGAAGTTAAAAGACTATGCTGCCAAGCATTTCGACTTCATGAACCGCACCTTCGGTAAATATCCTTACGAAACTTATTCAATTATTCAAGGTGGTGATGGGGGCATGGAGTATCCGATGTGTACACTAATTACCGGAGAACGCAGCTTGGGTAGTCTTGTTGGTGTGACAGCACACGAAGCAGCCCACAGCTGGTACCAGGGCGTGCTTGCTTCCAACGAATCACTTTATCCATGGCTTGACGAAGGCTTTACTGATTTTGCAAGCAATGAATCCATGGCCTATATGTTTAACGAAGCTAATCCTCACATGGGTAGCTACGGCGGGTACTTCGCGTTGATAAAAAGCGGTTTGCAAGAGCCTGCCAGTCAACACTCAGACCACTATACAACAAACAGAGCCTATGGTATTGCAGCTTACAGCCTCGGAACAGTACTGCTTCATCAACTAAAATACATTGTTGGTACAGAGAACTTCTATAAAGGTATGCGCAGGTATTATAATACGTGGAAGTTTAAACATCCTGAGCCTAACGATTTCATTCGCATCATGGAAAAAACTTCCGGTATGCAACTTAAGTGGTATTTAAACTACATAGTGAATACAACAAAGCGTATTGATTACGGAATTAAAAACGTAATTGAAAATGGAACCGGAACGTTCGTTACATTGGAAAGATTGGGTGAGTTTCCGATGCCAGTCGACTTACTCGTAACCTATAAAGATGGAAGCAAAGAGTTGTTCTACATCCCGTTAAATGAAACGTTAGGAAGTAAACCGATCGAAGATAAATCGATCCAGAGAAACGACCTTGAAGCATGGCCTTGGGTTAACCCTAACTATACTTTAAAGATAAATCGCAAAGCCTCAGAAATTGAAACTATTGAAATAGATTCAACCCTCCGACTTGCGGATATCGAAAGAAAGAACAACAAGGCTGACCTTGGTCAAGGCTTACAGGCCTACCACAACCAAACAAAATAAAGCCTCATCAGGGCTTAAGGGCAAAAGCAGAAAGTACAACACGGAACATAATAAAATGTCCGTTGGGCTTTCTGCTTTTTTACTTTATGCTTTTAAATTTGGAACATGACAGCAGAAGAAGCCAGATTAGCAATTCAGGAATTAACTGGTAGAATAAATTATCACAATGATTTATACTATCAGAAAAATAAAACAGAAATCAGTGATTATGAATTTGATCAGTTGCTCGAAAAACTGATCAATCTTGAGAAACAGTTTCCTGAATTTATCCAGCCTGACTCTCCCACCCAACGTGTTGGCGGAACTATAACAAAAGAGTTCATCTCAGTTCAGCATCGCTATCCCATGTTATCGCTGGGAAATACATATAGCGAAGAAGACCTTATTGAGTTTGACAGGCGTATAGCAAAAGGTCTTGATGGTGAAAAGTATGAGTACTTCTGCGAATTAAAATTCGATGGTGTCTCAATGAGCCTCATCTATGAGAAGGGAGTTCTCGTAAGAGGGGTTACACGGGGTGATGGTGTTCGGGGCGACGATGTAACTACCAATGTTAAAACAATCAGAAATGTTCCTTTGGTGATCAAAGCCAAAGACATACCTGAAATCTTCGAAGTACGTGGTGAAGTATTTCTTCCAAAAGAAGTTTTTACAAAGCTTAATAAAGAACGTGAAGATGTTGGTGAAGAGCGATACGCCAACGCTAGAAATACAGCAGCCGGAACAGTTAAAATGCAAGACTCTGGCGAAGTCGCTCGTCGCAAATTAGACTGTTACGTTTACTCACTTCTCGGAGACCCTGATGTCCATACGCATGAATCAGGTATAAAAAAACTTGAGTCCTGGAAGTTCAATGTATCTCCAACATACAAGAAATGCGGTTCCATTCAGGATGTTATAGACTATCTTAAAGAATGGGAATTCAAAAGACTAGAATTGCCGCTTGAAACAGATGGCGTCGTTATTAAAATCAACAGCATTGAACAACAAGAACAATTAGGATTTACAGCCAAAAGTCCCCGATGGGCAATAGCCTATAAGTACAAGGCTCAGAGTATGAGCACCCGGCTTAACGGCATTACTTACCAGGTAGGCCGCACAGGTGCAGTAACTCCTGTGGCAGTGTTAGAACCAATCTTTCTCGCTGGTACTACAGTTAAGCGGGCATCGCTTCATAACGCTAATGAAATTGCCAGGCTTGACCTAAGAATTGGTGATTATGTTTTTGTTGAAAAAGGTGGCGAGATTATCCCAAAGGTCACTGGTATAGACCTTTCAAAAAGAGATGATAGTTGCGAAGTAATTAAGTATATAGATAAGTGCCCGGAATGTGGTTCTAAGCTATACAGAATTGAAGGTGAAGCGGCTTACTACTGTCCCAATGTTACAGGTTGCCCTCCGCAGATTAAAGGAAGAATAGAACACTTTATACAACGCAAGGCGATGGATATTGAATCACTGGGCGAACGCACCATTGATCAGCTTTACTCGCTGGGATTAGCAAAGACACCGGCCGATCTGTATGATCTGAAAAAAGAGGATGTGTTACGATTGGAAGGTTTCAAAGATAAATCAGCCAAGAATTTATTAGATGGAATTGCCGCATCAAAAGAAAGACCTTTTGAAAGTGTTCTGTTTGCAATAGGAATACGCTATGTTGGAAAAACAGTTGCGGAGAAGTTGGCTCGTTACTTCAAGAACATCGATATACTTGCTAAAGCTTCTTATGAAGAGTTAATGAATGCACCTGAAGTTGGCGAGAAGATTGCTAAAAGTGTATTCGACTTTTTTCAAAAGCCCGAAAATCAGTTTGAGATTCAAAGGTTAAAACAAGCTGGCTTGAATTTTCAGTCAGACGAAAAAGAACCTGAAAAAGAAAGTGACGTATTAGGAAACAAGTCCTTTGTAATTTCGGGCACTTTTGAAAAATATGACCGCGATCAACTTAAAGATATTATCCTTAAGAACGGTGGAAGAGTTTTATCTGCAGTATCAGGGAAGTTAGATTATCTTTTAGCAGGAGACAACATGGGGCCCTCAAAAAGAGAGAAGGCCGAGAAACTCGGTGTTACTATTATTACCGAAAACGACTTTGAAAAACTACTCAATAGCTAAGTAATTATTACTTTTGATCATGCGTCATAACCTTCTGAAATTCAAAACCAAAAGACTTCTTAAACAACGGCTTGCTTCACGTTCAACCATCCCCTACCCGCAAGCTGACCTGATCGGTATAGTCTTTACAGCTGAAGACAAGTCGAGGCATGACGAAATTAAGGAGTTTGTAAAAAAGCTTGAACAGGATGGTAAACATGTAAAGGTGATGACGTTCCTGCGCAAGGATATGTCTAACCACGAATTCTTATTTGATTGTTTTTCTGAGAAAGATCTTAACTTCTGGGGAAGTATAATATCAGAAAGTGCCAATAGATTTGCGCAAATACCGTTCGACTTTTTATTGTATTTAGACGCTGCCCCAAATCCGTTCACCCTACACCTCTTAGCCAAAAGTAAAGCCAAATGCAGGGTAGGTAAATTCTTTGAAGGCGGTGAGCCATACTTTGAACTTATGATTAAACAAGATGGTGGACTTAAGGCTTTAATTGAAGACATTTATAAATATACAACCACCCTGCGTTAACTGATTATTTCATTAAACTCATTAACTATCTTGATCAGTAGCAACTTACAAACCTGATTTTTAGTTATACTTGAACCCCAATTTTAAAGAATTATTGATTTACCGAAATGAAAAAACTATTTGGAACAGGTGTAGCACTCATCACTCCTTTTACGGAAAAGCTTGAAGTGGATTATAAAGGTTTAAAGAAACTTTTAAGCCACACAGCAAAAGGTGTTGATTATTACGTTGTAATGGGCACAACCGGTGAATCTGCTACTGTATCTAAAGAAGAAAAAAAATCAATACTGCAATTTGTTAAGGCAAACAACACAAAGGCATTACCCATTGTTTACGGATTGGGGGGTAACAATACCCAGGAAATTCTTGATGCGCTGAAGGAAACGGATTTAGGGGGAGTAACCGCTATTTTATCCGTAAGCCCATATTACAACAAGCCATCACAGGAAGGAATATACCAGCATTTTAAAGCCATTGCTGATGCTTCTCCTGTTCCTGTTATTTTGTATAACGTGCCAGGAAGAACGGCATCAAATGTCACAGCTGAGACTACCCTGCGTCTTGCGGAGCACAAGAACATTATCGGCATTAAAGAGGCTTCCGGAAACCTGGAGCAATGCATGCGAATTGCAAAATATGCTCCGAAAGATTTCCTCCTGATTTCTGGAGATGATATGCTTACTGTACCTATCTACTCAATTGGCGGCAAGGGCGTAATTTCTGTTCTGGCTAATGCTTATCCGGTAATTTTCAGAAAGATGAAAGACTTCTCATTCTCAGGAGATTATGGCAAAGCAAGTCAGGAATTGTTTAAGCTGCTTGAAGTGAATGGCCCGATGTATGAAGAGGGGAATCCCGTAGGTCTTAAAGAGCTTTTGTCTCAACTGGAAATTTGTTCTGCGGCTGTACGATTACCGTTGGCGAAGGCCTCATCTGCGTTAAGCAAAAAGATTTCAAACGCGATGGTTTAAGGAGAACCGGTCTTTTATCTTTTAGTAGACAAGGTTCTTTTAATCATTTTTCGATAAATATTTAGATAGGTTCTACTTCCGTTTTTTACGGCTGTTTAGTATCTTCAATTTCCGTAAGCGTCCAATTTTATTTTCTGCTAATTCATTATCTAAGGGCTGTGAAAGACTGCAGGGAGACTGTAGAAAGAGTGCAGGGAGACTGTACAATGTAGCCATAATACTTAGTCATAAGCCATAAGAAGGATTTAAAGGATCCAGTTTAAGAATCTTCCTGTAAAAGAGAAGGGTTTAGCCTGGATTAACATAAGGTCTAAACAAAAAAGGATAACCTATAAATGGTTATCCTTTTTTTATGCTTTAAAAAACTTGAAAGCAGGCTTAGGATGCCTTGTTTTTAAGCTCTTGTACTTCCGCTCTGATTGCCTGAGCCAAGTTTTTAAGGTCCTGCATGCCCTTTCTTACGCGGGTACCAGCAGCGCTATTGCCCTTGTTATAAAACTTGTCCGCATCACCTTCTAGTGAAGCAATGAGGTTTTTGAGCTCTTCAAATTTTTGCATTGTATTAGGTTTTTAAATTGAAAAATTAGTTTTCCTTTGCCAAATTAAATAAAAACCTCAAAAAACAACTCAAAAAGGCGTTTTTTTTAAACGCCTTTAGTTACTGATACCAATACTTCTTCTTTGTAAAAACCACTATCAAGCTTGGTTTTAAGCTTAGAAAAGGCTGTTAATGTCTCCTCTACATCAGCAAGTGTATGCACTGCCGTAGGGATAATTCTGAACATGATAACATCCTTAGGTACAACAGGATAGATAACAACAGAGCAGAATATATTGTAGTTCTCACGAAGATCCATTGACATGTTAGCCGCTTCACCTACTCCTCCCTTAAACAGTACCGGAGTAACTGGCGATGTTGTATTACCTAAAGTGAATCCTCTTTCTCTTAAACCGTTCTGAACAGCGTTGGTAATCTTCCAAAGATTCTCACGTAGCTCAGGCTTTGACTTAAGTAGTTCGAGACGTTTCATTCCCCCAATAACTAACGGCATAGGAAGGCTCTTAGCATAGATCTGTGATCTTACACTATAACGCAAATATTTCAAGATTCTCTTGTCACCCGCAACAAAGGCACCAATGCTTGCCATCGACTTAGCAAATGTTGAAAAGTAAAGATCTACCTGATCTTGCACTCCCTGTTCTTCAGCAGTACCAGCTCCTGTTTTACCCATTGTCCCGAAACCATGGGCATCATCAACAAACAGACGGAAGTTATATTTTTTCTTCAGTTCACAAACGCCTTTTAGGTCGCCCTGCTTTCCTGACATTCCAAAAACACCTTCGGTAATAACAAGAATACCACCTCCTGTTTCATCAGCTAGTTTGGTAGCACGCTGAAGCTGCTTCTCAAGACTATCCATGTCATTGTGTGTATACACAAAGCGTTTACCCATATGAAGGCGAACACCATCTATAATACAGGCATGAGATTCTGCATCATACACAATAACATCTTTACGATCAACCAAAGCATCAATAATTGAAACTACGCCTTGATATCCGAAGTTAAGAAGCATAACATCTTCCTTCTTAACAAAATCTGCCAGCTGACGCTCAAATTCCAAGTGATTTACTGAATTACCTGACATCATACGCGCGCCCATTGGCACTGCCATACCATACTTAGCAGCAGCATCGGCATCAGCCTTGCGTACTTCAGGATGATTAGCAAGTCCGAGATAATTGTTGAGGCTCCAGTTCAATACATCTTTCCCGTTAAACCTCATACGAGGGCCGATTTCGCCTTCTAGTTTAGGAAAAAAGAAATAGTCATCAGGAAGATGAGAATATTTGGCCAAAGGGCCCGCTTCCATTTTCAGCTTGTCAAATAAGTCTACCATTGCTAGGTTTCAATTGTTAATTCCCGCAAAAATAAAGAAAAAAGTATCAAGGAATTTTTCTTTTACAACATTTAGCTTACTTGGCAGCAAGGCAAATTATCGCTAGCATTGCAGGTAACCTTAGAGCCATGCCGAAAATACAGAAAATACTTGTTGCTAATCGAGGAGAGATTGCACTGCGCGTTATGAGATCCGCCAAAGAAATGGGCATCAAAACTGTCGCCGTTTTTAGTGAGGCAGATAGATCAGCGCTTCATGTTCGGTATGCTGATGAGGCTATTTGTATTGGTCCTCCTCCTTCCTCAGAATCTTACCTGAAAATGGAAAAGATCATTGAAGCAGCAAAGGTTACGAAAGCAGATGCCATCCATCCTGGCTATGGCTTTCTTTCTGAGAATGAAGATTTCGCAAAACTGGTAGACGAAGCCGGATTAATATTCATTGGTCCTTCAGCCCCCGCGATAGAATTAATGGGAAGCAAGTTGGCTGCAAAAGCTGCAGTTGCTAAATTTAATGTGCCACTCGTACCAGGAACAAGTGAGCCAATTACAAATATTGATGAAGCGAAAGCCATTGCAAAAAAGATCGGCTATCCGGTATTAATTAAAGCAAGTGCCGGTGGTGGCGGCAAAGGGATGCGCATTGTTAATGATGAAGCATCTTTTCAGGAACACATGGAAAGAGCGGTAAGTGAAGCTACTTCTGCCTTTGGTGATGGCTCTGTGTTTATTGAAAAATACATTACTAAACCACGTCATATTGAGTTTCAGATTTTCGGAGATAAGCACGGTAACGTTGTTCATCTTTTTGAGCGCGAGTGTTCTATTCAACGAAGACATCAGAAAGTAATAGAAGAAGCACCCTCTTCTGTTCTAACTGCAGAGAAGAGAAAAGCAATGGGAGAAGCCGCCATTAATGTGGCAAAGTCGTGTGGCTACTATGGTGCCGGTACTGTTGAATTCATCCTTGACGAAAATCTCGAATTCTACTTCCTGGAAATGAATACAAGGTTACAGGTGGAGCACCCCGTTACTGAATGTGTTACTGGATTAGACCTGGTAAAGCTCCAAATTAAAGTAGCAGAAGGAGAAAAGATACCTTTCAAACAGGAGGAGTTAAAGATAAACGGTCATGCTGTTGAAGCAAGAGTGTATGCGGAAGATCCTAACAACAACTTTCTGCCTGATATTGGAAAACTTCAGACATATAAAAGGCCACAAGGCCATGGTATAAGGGTAGACGATGGGTTTGAGCAAGGCATGGAAATTCCTTTCTATTACGATCCGATGATTGCCAAACTAATCTGTCATGCAGAGAGCCGTGAGGCGGCCATCGAAAAGATGATAAGGGCCATAAACGAATACGAAATAACAGGTCTGGAGACAACTCTCGGTTTCTGCCGGTTTGTTATGCAACACAATGCTTTTCGGTCAGGCAATTTTGATACGCGCTTTGTAGAAAACTATTTCAAGCCGGGAGTACTCGAAAAAGAAGAGGTTAAGGAAGAGGCTATGATAGCAGCACTCGTTGCATCTTCAATGGTATCAACAAAGAAAGAAGAAGTTTTGAAACCAGAAATTCAGCCAGTGTCTTCATGGCGAAAAAACAGGTTGGCTTAATTCATAATCCTTTTTCGAATTAGACATCACATGGCAGAAATAAAACCTATTCGTGCTTGGCGTTACAATAGTGAGCTTTCAAAAAACATTGGAGATCTTACTTCACCCCTATTTGATGTTGTATCAGACAAGCAGAGAAAAGCGTTATATCAAAACGATTTTAACAGTATACATATCTCTGTTCCTGAAGGGCCTGATCCATCACAACGCGCTTATGAATTATTAGAACGTTGGAAAGCAGATGGAATAATTCTTCAGGATAAATTGCCGGCGATATATGTGTACTATCAATACTTCAGAATGAGCGGATCACCTAAGGAGTATTGCCGAAAAGGTTTCATCTGTCATATTAAAGCTTACGACTGGAATGAAAATGTAATCCTTCGCCACGAGAACACCATACCAACGGCAGTTAACGACAGAATCGCGTTACTTGAAAAAACGCAATTTCACTCCAGCCCTACCCATGGCCTTTATTCCGATCAGAACTTTGAGCTGGAGAAGTATATGGATGAAGCCATCCTTGCACCCATTTACGAAACAGAAGATTACCAAGGAGTAAGGGACGTTCTTGCTGTAATACACGATGGACATGCCATCACTCGCTTTATTGATTTTATTCAGGACAAAACAATCATTCTTGCTGATGGGCATCATCGGTATGAAAGCTCTCTTGTTTATAGGAAAAGAATGCTTGAAAAAAGTCAAGACGCTAAAGGTGACGAAGGTTTTAACTATCATCTGATGTACTTCACAAATACAGAATCAGATGATCTGAGAATTCTACCCACACATCGTCTTATAAACAGTCTTCCTTCCTTCAATGAAGATGAAATTATTAATAGGCTACAGGAAGACTTTATAATTAAACCCGTAGATGATAGTACCATATTAAATGAAACAATAGCAGGTAAACAATGGGCATTCGGACTTCTCTTCAAAGAGAATGCTTATAAAGTACGATTAAAACCGGAAGCCATAGAAAAATTACGATGGCCGTTTCCTAAAGAAGTAAGAAGACTCGATCTTACTGTAATGCACTACTTTATCATTGAGAAAGCGCTGGGGATTCCAGGAAAAGATCAACGTCAATCAGAACATATAAGCTTCGATAGAAGCTTTTCAGATTGTCTTAAGAAAGTAATTCAAAATGAAGCCCAAATGGCGATAATCACAAATGAAGTTTCCATTGAAGAAGTAAAGCAGGTATGTCACAGCGGCTACACAATGCCTCAGAAGTCCACATACTTCTATCCAAAAGTTATTTGTGGTTTTCTTTATAGTTCGATTAAAGAAGAAGAATTTACAAGCCCTATCTACTCGCCTTTCTAGTATCATGAAAAAAATAAACAGACCCATTGTCCTTGCCTCAACTTCACCGAGAAGGCAATACCTCATGAAGGAATCAGGATTTGAGTTTACAATAGAAAAGCCAGACTCAGATGAGTCGTTCCCTGCCGATATGCCGGTAGATCAGGTAGCACGTTTCCTCGCCATGAAAAAGGCGGAGTACTTCAGGTTAAAAATCCATGAAGAAATAGTGGTCACTGCCGACACTGTCGTGGTTCTTTTCAATAGAATCCTTAATAAACCTCAAGACAGAAGTGAAGCTATTGAAATGCTGAAGCAGTTATCAGGAAGAACACACCTGGTAATAACAGGTGTTTGCATCCTATCAAAAGAAAAAGAAGAAAGCTTTGATGATACAACAGAAGTCACGTTCAGGTCGCTTAGCGAAAGTGAAATTCTTTATTATGTAGATAACTACCACCCCTTCGATAAAGCCGGGGCATATGGCGCCCAAGATTGGATAGGCATGACAGCCATAGAAAAAATATCAGGCTCTTACTTTAATGTAATGGGATTACCTGTTCATAAAATTTACCAGCACCTACAAAGTTGGTAGTGCCGAATTTTTCTCGGCCTGAACGGTTGTTACAAGCTCTTCAGTATTTTGACGCTGCTTGATTCCGAAAGGAGTTTCAGTAATATTATTCTTCCTGGTGTTTTTTCTAATAGCTAAATTAGCTTCTATAGACTCTTTAGTTTTATACCCTCTCTCGTGATCGAGGTGCAAAACAATTGCTCTATGCCGAATCTGCTTCCCTTTAACTCCATAGTTTGTAAGTCTTTCTCCAATTTCCCTATCGGAGCCACCATATTTCATTCTTTCATCATAACCTTTGACAGCGAGGATATCTTCTCTCCAGGCGGAAGAGTTACAATTATTGAAAGTAGGTTTTGTTGGTGTTATATAGTCTAAAAAATTAGCTATACCTCCTTTGGCCCACAATTTCCTTGATGGAGCAGCTTTTACTTTATCAATAGACTTTAACCAGGAAAGATTAAAACAGAGTTGACTTTGTACATCTTTAATTCCAATTGTTTCACTTAATTTCATGGATATTTTGCAATACCCACCTGAAAGAAACCGTCCCTTTTCGGCTTGCTCGATATGTACCTTCACAAAATCCGCACGTGGAATACAGTCGCCGTCCGTAAATATCAGGTAATCGGCTTTACTTTCAATAATAGCCTTATTAAGAATAGTCTGCCTTCGATACCCTTTATGTTCATGCCAAACATGATCAATAGACATGCCGGTCATATCTCTCATTTGATTAATCAGTTGCTTTGTTTCAGGTCCCGAGCCATCATCGGCTATAGTAATAGAAAAATCCTTAAAATTTTGATAGGCATACCCCCACAAAACTTTTTCAAGCCAAAGAGGAGAATTATAGGTACTGATAATAATTGCTACTTTCATTTCTTTATTTTTCTACTCGGGCAACCCCCTCCGATGATACTCATATAACCGTAAATACTTAAAAAAATTCAAGGATGAAGCTGCCGCACAAAACACAAATCCATAATAACCATCCAAAAATCCCAGTTGTAGAATATATTTCTTGAAAAATTTGAAGAGAGGGTTAAGAATGACATGAATAACAAAAATGGGCCTTACTCCTTTTTTAAACTTTGCTTTTGCAGCAACTTCTGCAAATTTACTCATTTGTCTCAAATGTTCATCAACTGAAAAGTAAGCAAAATGCAGTAAATCACCATTTAGCCTTTGTACCCTATCCTTACTAATCTTCACTTTATCATGTGGATCAGTCCCCTGCCAGCTGCCTTTCCTCCTATCCCAAAGCCTTATTTTACGATCGGGATACCAGCCACAAAATCTTATCCAATGGCCGCAATAATTATTAAACCTGTTCACCTCATAACCATCAATCCGCGCATCCCAGTTATTTTTAACAATTAAAATCGACTGTTTTAGCTTTTCAGAAAGTCGTTCGTCAGCATCAAGAGAAAGAATAACGTCATTAGATGCCTGATTCATTGCGTAGTTCTTTTGTGCTACATATCCTTCAAAAGCATGTTTAATAAATCTAACCGGGTATTTTGAGCAGATATTTTCTGTTCGATCGGTTGAATAAGAGTCCACTACAACGATTTCATCTACAACTTCCAATAAGGACTGAATACAATTTTCAATCTTTCTTTCTTCATTAAATGTGATTATTGTAGCCGAAATCTTTGTAGGACCTCCCATAGAATAATCACAAGTATTTGACGGTTTCTTGATAATTCATCTAAATGCGTTCTCTCATGTATTCTTATTGACACATTTTAATCTAAAGCGGTTGGAATTGTATTTAATACACCTAACCTTCAAGGGTTTATATTATAATATTTTAAATACCACTCTATAAATTTTCCAATGCCTTCTTCAATACTTGTAGAAGGTTTAAAGTCTACCTCTTCAATAAGTTCGTCAACATCTGCATATGTCTCTAAAACGTCGCCACTTTGAAGAGGCAATAAATTTCTAATAGCCTTTTTACCCAGTTTTTCTTCAATAACATCAATAAACTTGCCGAGTTCTACAGGTTTGTTGTTCCCCACATTATATATTTTATAGGGAGCGAAGCTAGAAGCGGGATCCGGATAGAAACCATTCCACGCTTTATTGGGCTTTGGTATTTTAGGGATTAAACGTGTAATGCTTTCAATTACATCATCAACATACGTGAAGTCACGCTTCATCTTACCATTGTTAAAAACATCAATTGGCTTACCCTCTAGGATTGCTTTGGTAAAAAGAAACATAGCCATGTCTGGCCGTCCGTAAGGACCGTAAACTGTAAAAAACCTTAATCCTGTTGTTGGTAAATTGTATAGTGACGCATATGTATGCGCTATGAGCTCATTTGATTTTTTTGTAGCAGCATATAATGAAATAGGGTGATCAACATTATCATGAGTAGAAAAAGGCATTCTCTTATTTGCTCCATAAACAGAACTTGATGATGCAAAAATGAGATGAAGAACTTTATGGTGCCTGCAAGCTTCAATTATATTTAAAAAACCATTAAGGTTACTATTTAAATAGGCGTAAGGATTAGTAATCGAGTATCTCACACCGGCTTGAGCTGCAAGATGAATTACATAAGAAAATTTATACCTTGTAAAAAGTTTATCTAAAGCTTCTTTATCTACTAGATCCATCTCATAAAATTCAAAATTACTTTCCTCTTCGAGGAGACGAAGGCGAGACCTTTTAAGGCCTTCATCATAATAATTATTCATATTATCAAGACCGACTATATGATTATCCTTAAGTAGACGGGCAGCCAAATGGTAACCAATAAAGCCAGAAGAACCTGTAACCAGTATCGTTGAATTCTTTATATACATTGAATAACAGTTAATTTAAAAGAAGGAATAGCACTTTAGCGTTTCAATAATTTGTAGTTTTTAAAACCTCCAATCAATCTTCCTTGTAAAAACTTTTGTTCAATAAATGTAAGTAGTCTATACCTTAAACGTTCATGTTTATGCTTAACTCCTTCAACGGAACGAATTGGATATAATTGTTCTTGCCAATTGAATTTGGACATCCATTCCTTTAATACACTAGGGTGAGACCCATTGAAATACTCTACTTTTGAAAGATCCCCGTAATTAAAAAGCTCCTCTTGATTTTGAAACAAATCTTCTGCCTTTGCTTTCCCTTTATGTATGGTGGTAAATGCCTTCCGCTTTATTTGCATATACTGAGGAGGACGCACCCAACCATAATGGTAGATAAATGCATCAACAGATGCTACTCTTAGCTTATATGTTCCTTTTTTTTGTCTGTAATTCAGCCCATCAAAGTTTGGTATTCTCCTGAATGATTGTGCAGACCACCAGGAGTGTATTTCAGGAAGATTACGAACTATTCTTATTTCTCTCGGGTACCACGCATGTGAAACGATATAGTGATTATAATCACCCCAAAAGTGCTTATAATTAAATAACAAACCTTCAACTTCTTTATCATCAAGAAGCTCCTCACATCTCTTTTTTATTACAGGTAAGTATTGTTCATGAACAACCTCATCACTTTGTACATAGAAAAGCCAATCTCCTGTACACGCTTGCTTTGCGATATCTGTTTGATATGCGTGAACCATCCCTTTTGGATACTTATTTAAATCCCAAACAGTTCTAATGATCTTAACCTTATCAGAGTTTATTTTTTTTATTTCTTCTTCCGTTGTATCATCGGCATCACCTTCTCCCAAGGCAACTACAAACTCATCACAAATTGGAAGAATAGATTCAATAGCTGCCCTAATTGGATAATAAAGTTTGGCAGCATTTCTTACCATCGTAAAACCACTAATTTTCATTTGAATCAGTTATAATTTACATCTGTTAACACAACGATTAATCTTATTTCGCTAGCTCAGTTAATATTTTTTCGGCGAGCACACTCCAGCTAAATTCTTCAATTTTTGATCTACCTCTTATTGCTAATTTTTGTCTCAGTTCAAAGTCATTTATTAATGTAGCAATTGCCTTAGCTATACACCTTGACCATCTTGATATAACTAACCCTGTTTCGTTATGAATTAAGAAATCTTTTGTTCCGGAATTTGTTCCAATTACCGGTATTCCTGAAGCCATCGCTTCCGCTGATGTATTAGAATGGCCAGCTTTTTTTTCCGCAGAGACGAAGATATCTGCCTTATGATAGAGTTGCAGATTATCACTGACCGGATGATTTAAAACAAAATCAAAAGGAACAATTGTATTAAATTTCTTGATTGCCTTTTCAGCCTTTTCATTCACCGGTGTATCAAACAATAATAGTTTTATGTTATATCCTTTTCTATATAGTCTTTCACATGCCCTCACGACTAGCTTTGTGCCCTTTTTTTTCTCAACTACACGACCATACGTCATAATTACGATGGGCTCACTTTTATCTTTACTCTTTAGTACCTTAGGCAAGAAAGTATCGGTATTAATTCCTCCAAAGGCAGGAAAAGCATCTATACGATATTTTGACTTAGCTGTTTCTAAAGCATTTGTGGAATTAGCATAAACTTTAACATCAGGATATTTTTTAAGAATACTTAGCTTATCAGATGGGCGTACAAAATAGAGAATTTGATGTCTAGTTTTAAAATGGGATAGTACTTCAAGAAATTGGGTCTCTGTAATGAAAACTGCATCAAACTCTTCTTCTTTAGCACTGCTTAAAGATAATGTCGGAATCGTTCCACTATACCATACAGGCCCAGTACCATCTGGTGTAAGAACCTTAAATTCATGACCCTTTTTAATAAACACATCTCCTAGTTCAAAAAACCTTTTTACTCCACCGTATAATTTAGTATGAGGTAAAATAACCGCAAGCTTCATAATAATTTCTTTGTCGTTCGATTCATCTGCTTATCAATCTTTTTCCTGCCTATCTAAAAACCAATCTCCTAGCCTTTGGCATTTTCCGGTTTGTGCAATCATCTCCAATTCCTTTTCAAAAAAAACACTTAAAGGAGCCTATACTCTTTAAACCTGATCTAAAAACTCAATCCAGTTAGAACAAGTCATAAAGAAGAATTAAAGACAAGATTTCGATAAGTTCTTTTAAGAGTATTCCCCAGCCGCTTATTAAAAGGGATTTTTACATTGTCTTTTAATGGGCCATGATAATCCTTTCCCATTTGCAGAAAATAGATGTAAAAGACTTTTGCACTAATACTCCATTTAAAAAGGAACATCTCATTTCCGTTGTTTTTCTTTACTTTCCCTGTTGATTTAGATTGGAAATGATAGACCTTGCTTTTTCCAATACCTTTAAAAATACGTACGCCATACTTCCAAAGCTTCATAGAAAAATCAGGATCAGAATACATCCCGGGGGAGAACTCTATACTATATCCTCCTACTATATCCCAGACCCTTGTACTAACTACACTTGGAGGCCACGATGCTCCACACCAATCATTTTTATGAAGTTCATTATATGATTTTAATAAATCATCCTCTCTAAAACTATTTGTGTTATCTCCAAAATCTTTTACGATAGAAATATAATTCGAGTTCTTTACAGCTCGGGGCTCAATAAGGGTAGAAGACAACATAAAACGGTCATGTCCTATTTCTTCGATCGACTTATGCAATTCCCAATCCCAATTAGGACATACATACATATCATCATTCATGTAAACGATATACGGAGCTTTAACCAATGCTCGGCAGGAATTCACCGCTACACAAATGCCTGCGTTTTTTTCAGAACTTAAAAATTCTATGTCTCGTTGATTTTTTATCCACTCAATTGTTCCATCGATACCTTCATTAGCATAAACAATGATTTGGTGCTTCTGATACGAATTCTTTCTTATGCTTTCAATACATAATTTAAGATAAGGAAGATTATTCCAAGTTGGTATAATTATGGAAAACTGACTAATCATTGGTGTCACTAGAGATAATAAGTAAACGTTTACGCAGTTTTGTAAGCTTTAATAAGATTGGAAGAAATAACTTCAGGTCGGAATTTTTGAATATATTCTGTACTACCCTTAATCATCTGATCCCTCAGAGTGTCATCTGACAGTACTTCCATCAGCGTTTTCTTTAATTCATCTGAACGCTTTGGATTGATATATTTAGCTGAAGGACCTGCGGCTTCTATAAAACATGAACCTTCTGATGTTATTACAGGTACACATGACTCTATTGCTTCAACCAGCGGAATCCCAAAACCCTCAAAGAGAGAGGGGTAAACAAAAACTTTCGCGCCCTGATAAATAGCTGGAAAGTCTGCAAATGGTATATTATTAAGAAATCTAATGTTCTTAATCACTCCTAACTTTGCAGCCTCCTCAACCACTGTCTGGTAGTATGGAGTATGCTTGCCCATTATTATAAGCGGCAAACGTGATTTTTCAGGAATCTGCGCAAGTGCTTTTACCAAAACAAGAACATTCTTCCTTTCTTCTACCGTTCCAACATTCAATATATATTCAGCTGGTAATTGGTGTTTAATTTTAACCTGTTCAATTTCCTGTGCTGACAATTTTCTTTTAAAATTAGAATGACATCCTTGGTAAACTACTTCTATCTTCTTCTCATCTACGTGAAGAAATTCAATTAAATCTGAAGCTGTTTGTTTACTAACCGCTATTATTTTATCAGCATTCCTGCAAGCATGAAGAAGTTTAGATTTGTATATCCATATATCAATTTGTCTATAGAACTGAGGATATCTTAAAAAAATTAAATCATGAACTGTTACAATTTTTTTAATATGAACTGGAAGACCTATAGGAAGCTCGTGACTTAGCCCATGGAATACATTCAAAGAATCAATTGTTGGATGTTGGCTTATACCCCAAGTCCTCCAGAGGCTCCCTGCCTTAAACATTTGATAAGTAGAACTAGGCCTAACTACTTTAACATTTCTTCTATTAAGTATTTCCTTACTTGCTTTACCAGGAACATTTGAAGGGGTATATAAAAAGAAATTATCGTTCTCATTGTTTACGCTTAACGCATCAACAATAAACCTGCTATAATTACCAAGTCCCGTGCTGTTCGTAAAAAATCTTTTTGCTTCAAAACCAATATTCATATTGCTTTAGGACAGTTTACCATGCTGCCTATAGTAACCAATGCCATTACTGATTATCTCGTAGGCCTTATCCTTTGAAAGAAACTTATCTATAACCACTTTTTTATTCTCAAGTGTTTTATAGTTTTCGAAAAAGTGTTGGAGCTCGTCGCGTAGGTATTGGGGCAGGTCATCTACATCGTTGATATTGCTAACACTGGGATCTTGTTCAGCTACAGCAATTATTTTATCATCAGCCTCTCCCCTGTCTATCATTTGCATTACACCGATAACTTTTGAGGGGATGATACAAAGTGGGACGACCGACACCTGTGTTAACACTACAATATCTAAAGGGTCATGATCCTCTCCCAAAGTTTGAGGTATAAATCCGTAATTTAAAGGATAATACATAGAGGCATAAATAACGCGGTCCAACTTTAACAGTCCGCTCTCCTTATCTATCTCATATTTTGCCTTAGACCCTCTTGGGATTTCTATTAAAGCATTTACATGCTGCGGTGGTTGTTTTCCAGTAGATACCTCGTGCCACGGATGAAGAACCATATTATTGTTTTTAAAAAACAATAATAATAAAAAAGCCCTCTAAATAAGAGGGCCCTATGTTATTTCGATGCGGTTTCCTGTTTATTTTCTTCTTTCTTCTGAACTGGTCGAATTTTATCACCATCTTTCAACCGTTTCGATACCACCAGGAATGGACCGGTAACTACTTCCGTACTGTCACTAATTCCTGAAAGTATCTCGATATTATCAAAGTCGCTAATTCCAGTTTTAACTTCAATCATTTTGGCCGTTCCCTTGTCATTTATAAACAGTACCACCTTATCGGCCTGTTTTACCTGCTTCTCTTGTTGAGAACCTTGATTCTGACCGTTTTGTTGAGGACCTTGATTATTACCTCCCTCTGCCTTCGATCCATCAGCACCACGTGTTGTAACAGACGCTAAGGGAACAGACAAGACATTGTCTTTTCTGGTAGTAATAATATCTACACTGGCTGTCATCCCGGGTCTAAAGGGGAACCGATTTCCTTCTTTTATCAAATCTGCGTAAGAATCTCTAAGAATCAGAATCCTTACTTCGAATTCAGTAATTGCATCAGCAGAAAGTTTATCCTTTGCTGTATTGGCAATAAGTGTTACCACACCTTTAAATTGCTTATTTACATTTGAATATGCATCCACATCTATTATGGCCGTATCGCCTACAGATACACGAACAATATCATTTTCATTTACATTAACCCTAATCTCCATTTGGTTAAGATCAGCTATTCTTAACATTTCAGTTCCAGCCATCGTCGCAGTCCCTACTACACGTTCACCCTTTCTCACGATAAGCTTGGAAACAATCCCATTCATGGGGGCGACAACTGATGTCTTTCTATAGTTTTCCCTCGCCTCTCTGAGTGACGCTTCCGTGCTTCTTATAATATACTTTGAAGCTTCAACAGCTTGTTCAGCAGATGCTCTATCGCTTTTCGCTATTTCATAGTTCTGCTTTGCGAGCTGCCAGTCTGCATCAGCGATAACCTTCTCATTATAAAGCTTCTCCTGACGCTTGAAATCCTGTTCCGCGCGGATAAAAGTAGCCTTTGCCCTTTCCAAGGAAGCAACAGATTGCTCGAGATTAGCACGTTGCTGACTTAGTCCCGCCTCTGCCCTTTCAAGCTGACTTTGCCATGTATCAGGACGAATCTTAACCAGGGTTTGCGCACGTGTTACAGAGTCTCCTTCTTCCACCAAAAGATCAATGATTTCACCTGAAACCTCGGGAGCTATTTTTACTTCTGTAACCGGTTGTACTGTACCTGATGCGCTTACTTTTTCAATAATAGTTGCGCGTTTCGCTTTTGCCAGATCCACCTCTAGCTCTTTAGGTTTTCCAATCCAACCGGCAGATTTACCTACAACTATAAAGATCAGAAGAATGACCACAGCTCCAATGAGCCAGTAGATCGTTTTGTTTGATTTACGGGTTTGCTTTGCCATTTGTGTTAAAGGATATTAATATTCTAGTGGTTTACCTTGGTAGAAGTCAAGTAGTTTCTTTCTAAAAATAAGATCGTATTTAGCTCGAGTTAAATCACTTTTAGCTCTAAAAAGATCATTTTGAGACACCTGATACTCAAAGGAGTTTGCTGCACCTGCGTTCATCCGCTGCTCCATCATACGAAATGCCTCTTCACGCGCCTCTACTTGTCTTAATGAAGCATTGTAGGTCTTTGATGCTGCAACGGCATTGTTATACGCTGTTTCCACATTCTGTCTTAGTGCCTGTTCAACTTCAGTATAAGCTATCTTTGCTACTTCACGATTGATTACAGTACTCTGCCAGTTGTATCTCGCCTGAAATCCATTAAATATTGGTATTGTTAGACTTAGGCCTAACGATCTGTATATATTGTCCTTCAACTGTTCTCTTCTCCCATATCCATCCTCCATAGTGCCCGAGGGAATGGATGAGTTTCTTACAACTCTTGTGTTTGTTCCCTCTATAAATCCAATGGGTTCTACCGTTGGAATAGGATCTCCACCATCAGGAATAAATCTTGGACGATCTGAAGCGCTTGAGTAGTTACTGTTAATTGACCCGTTTAAGCTAAGTCTAGGATATAAGTTGCCCTTTGCCGCCTTTGCAGCATAGTAAGAGCTTTCAACCCGCAAATTTGCACTCCTAATCTCTGGCATAATTTGACGAGCCAAATCATAAATCTGATCGCGCGATTGATCCAATACAAAATCCTCTACCTCAATTTCAATCAGTTGAACATCAAGAGGGGTTGATGCCGGCAGCAACAGAGCCTGCTTCAATTGTAATAATGAAAGCACTAAAGCATTTTCCTGATTTGCAACGTTTACCTCATTCGTTGCTACCTGTGCGTCGATATTTAACTCTTCAGACCGCGGTAACGCCCCTGCAGAAACCTGCCTTTTAACCCGGTCAAGCTGCGATTGACTCGATGCAAGTTGAAAACGCGCATTTTCTAGCTGCTCCTTATTAAAAATTACATTTATGTAGTAAGAGGTTATGTTAAGCATAACATCATTTTTTGTCTTTGCTAGATCTTGTTCTGATGCATGATAACTTCTTTGAGTCTGCTTAATTGTATTCTGTATTCTAAAACCGTTAAATAATGTAACAGAACTAGATGCCCCAGGATTAATAGAATTTAACTCCTGCGTCGTAAACTCATACGTTACAGGGTTAAGAGAACGCCCCCAGTTATATCCATAGGAAATGCTACCATTTAGGTTTGGCATCATTGCCCACTTTGCCTGCTTATAATTAAGAGAAGCAGTCTCAACATCATAATTGCTTCGCTTCACACTAAGGTTATTGGCAAGTGCATAATCAATACATTGCTTTAACGACCACACATTGTTATTGCTAACAGAATCCTGTTGAGAAAATGTGTTAAAAGCAATAAATGAAAAGCTTAATAAAAGCAGAGTTTTTGTTTTCATGAATATAATTAGCGATCAATATCAGGTATGTAAATAATGTCTCTTACCCAGCTAAGACTCCGAAGATACTCCAATGTTACAGGCTTTATTCCAGAATCCATCTCAATGACTAAACATGCCAGATCATTTTTACCTTTTCTTGAAACTGACATTGTCGCAATGTTACAATCATCGTGGGCAAGCACGTCAGCAATGAAAGCAATGCTACCTTTTACATCTGCAGCGGTAATAATGATCGTATGTAAACTTGCACTGAAATCTGCCTTAAATCCGTTTACCTCTGCTATATTTATTACTCCCCCTCCTTTACTTTCACCCAGTACTTCAACCTTCTTTTCCGCTCTTGTAAGAACAAGACGTATTGTATTAGGATGAAGAGCCGAAGCATTGCCAATAGACTTGAATTTGTATTTTAATCCTTCCTGAGCAGCTATGTCTAAAGAATCTTTAATACGCTTATCATCGGTTTTAAAATCAAGCAAGCCTGCTATTATGGCTCTGTCACTCCCATGGCCTTCATACGTTCTGGCAAAAGAGTTATAGAAGATTATGTCTGCCTCATCAGGCCTACCTCCCAGAATTCGTAATGCAGTTCTTGCTATACGCACCACACCTGCGGTATGTGAGCTAGAAGGACCTATCATTACAGGTCCAATCATATCAAAAACGCTGCTTTTTTCTGCCATTTGATTTTAATATCTCATTTGTCGACAAAAAAATCGAAATGTTACAGAATTTTTAAGCAGTATGAAAAATAATAATTGAAAGTACTAAACTGCTATTGGAGCTTTAATGGACGGATGTGCCTGATAATTCAGGATTTCAAAATCTTGAAAAGAATACTCAAACAAAGATTCAGGCTTCCTTTTTATGTTAAGTTTGGGAAGTGGGTGTGGTTCTCTGGTAAGCTGAAGTTGGGCCTGCTCTATGTGGTTAAGATATAAATGCACATCTCCGCCTGTCCATACAAAATCACCTGGCTCCAAATCACATTGTTGAGCAAACATATGTGTCATCAAAGCATAAGATGCTATATTAAAAGGTACTCCTAAGAAATAATCAGCGCTGCGTTGATATAATTGACAAGACAATTTTCCATCCGCTACATAAAACTGGAACATAGCATGACATGGAGGCAGTGCCATCTTATCAACTTCTGACGGATTCCAGGCTGTTACAATATGCCTGCGTGAGTCAGGCTTCTTCCGAAGTTGATCTAATACTTGGGTGATTTGATCGATTGACCGGCCATCAGGTGCTGGCCAGCTTCTCCATTGGTGGCCATATACAGGGCCAAGCTCTCCATGCTCATTGGCCCATTCATCCCAGATTGTAACACCATTATCATTGAGATACTTAATATTAGTATCCCCATTTAAGAACCACAAAAGCTCGTAGATAATGGAGCGCAAATGAAGTTTTTTCGTAGTAACGAGCGGAAATCCTTTTGAAAGGTCGAACCGTAGTTGTCTCCCAAAAACAGAAAGTGTTCCTGTACCTGTCCGATCTGTCTTCTTTGTGCCATTCTCAAGAATATCCTTCATCAAATCCAGGTACTGCTTCATATTGCTTAAATGTAGTAGGAATCAGGTGCTAAATTAATCACTGATAATAAAAAAGCCGCGCTTAAACGAGGCTTTATATCTTTTTTCTAATAGTTTAATTCACAACCACTTCGCGAGAATCTCCATTTATAGTGAGTACTATCATTCGATCGCACGAGCCATCGCCATAATCAATGCTTACTTTTTTATCCCTATCTACGGTAATTTGTTTCTCTCCTTCCACTGCTATTCCGCAAAAGCGTTTGTATTTTAATGGACTTAATAATGCAACAGAATATGGTTTCCCTGATCTAGCTTTTCCCTCTGCCTTACTACTTTGGTCTACAAGGAGATAGTCGTCAACCCGATTGGCTCCCCTAACCCAAGTCCAGGTGATATCGGAAGTTCGCTCAGCAAGAGATCCGTCTGTAAATGTAGCCTTGCCACCTGAAAGCACAGCACGGAAAGACGGTGCCGTTTCCGTGCTTGATTGAATATTGGTTAATGTTCTAACTCCTTCAAGTTTAACATCATTAATGCTATAGTTTGAAGTAGTTGTTATCACTGTTGACCCAGGCGCAAATCTTCTCCCGTGATAAGCAAAAATCAACTTCCCCTTCCTTACATTTCCGCGGTTATCAATACAGCCGTTAGCACCAAAGTCAACAGTAATATTTCCCTTTGGAATTTCAGGTGTAGATGATGCATCCTGCGTCAGAGTAACTGCAACTCCTGAACACAAAAAGCGATTATCATGAATACTGATGGAAGTTGCTGACCTGCCCTCACCCAGTTGTTGCTGTGTTGGAGCATCAATAACAATCTGCGCGATATCATCCACATCCTGAAAATAAGAATCCACGAGAGATTCTTCTGAAATCGTCTGTGAATCTTGCAATGTTAGCCGTTCTTCTTCCTCTCTACATGATATTAGTGATACGAATAACGCCGAAATAAAGAATAAGCGCTTAAAATAGGATTTGGAGTTCATACCTGTTGTTTTTTGTATTTCGTTACTTTAGATTGAGAATCAACCCAAAGGTTTAACCGTCAGTGAATATATTTGTTTAAAGTACAAGAGATAAGCGAAACTGAGATGAGAACTAATGTTGTGAGATCTATACTGTTATTACTGTTTTTTTCAACCCATATCGTTTTTGCTCAAAAGGGTATCAAGATAGCCAAATTGAAATATAATGGCGGTGGCGATTGGTATGCAAACAAAACAGCGTTGCCCAACCTCATTAAATTCTGTAATCAGGAACTAAACATGAGCCTCTTTCCAGAAGAGGATATTGTAGAGGTGGGAAGCTCAGATATATTTCTTTATCCTTATATATATATGACCGGCCACGGCAATGTAGTGTTTTCTGAAGGCGACGCTGAAAACCTTAGAAAATATCTTCAAGGGGGTGGTTTTTTACATATCGATGACAATTATGGCTTGGACAAGTTTATTCGCATCGAACTTAAAAAGGTGTTTCCTGACCTCGAACTGGTCGCTATCCCTTTTGATCACCCTGTTTATCACCAGAAGTTTGACTTCCCGAAAGGACTGCCTAAGATCCATGAACACGATGGAAAACCAGCGCAGGGCTTAGGTTTGTTTTACCAGGGACGGTTGGTTGTCTTCTACTCTTATGAATGTGATCTGGGAAATGGCTGGGAAGACCAGCGCATACACAATGACCCCGAAGAAATAAGACAGCAAGCATTACGTATGGGGGCAAACCTTATTGCCTATAGCTTTACAAGCTCCTTCTAAATTTTAATATTATTATTAACCAGTGCATTGTACTACCCATGAGCAAGACAAGGGTATAAAAACCATTCAGATTTTATAACTGCCTAATTTGGTACCTAGAATGTTATTGTCGCTCAATAATATTTCCATAACGCCTTTGATATGATGAACTAAATATTTAGTTTTATAACTATATAATTAGGAGATGGCAGGTTCAATGCAAAGCATGGAAGATTTAAAGGAACTTACGAAAGCTGAAGATCAGGTGATGCAGATTTTATGGAAGCTGAAAAAAGCTTTTGTAAAAGATATTATCGAAGAAATGCCAGAGCCAAAACCTGCGTATAATACAGTTTCAACAATAGTGAGGATACTTGAGACCAAAGGCTTTATTGATCATAAGGCTTATGGAAAAACACACGAATACTACGCGGTCATTTCAAAAGAGAAGTACACCAAATTCTACCTTAACAACCTTGTAAAAGGATACTTTAATGGGTCCTTCCCAAGTTTGGTTTCCTTTTTCGCAAAAGAGAATGAGATAGATGTACAAGATCTTGAAAAACTCCTCGCGGAAATTAAAAATGAAAAGAAGTGAAGCTTTAAATAATTAAATATGAGTACACTACTTAATTATATTGTTGAAGCCAACCTGGGTCTTCTTTTGTTTCTGCTGTTCTACCAATTTCTTTTGAAGAAAGAGACCAATTTCACAGTAGTGCGTCTTGTCATGCTTTTAGGTGTGCTGGCTTCAACAGCATTTCCGCTGTTTCATTTTAAAAGTAATACCGCTTCTCAAATTGTTCCTTCTATCGGCACCTTCTCTTCTTATCTATTGCCTGAGGTAGTAATAACAGATTTAGGGAAAAGTGGTAGCGCAGTAAGTGCACTTTTAGAAACAAAAAGTATACAGTTGGTTGGGATGTTGTACATAACAGGAGTTGTTATTTCGTTGCTATTCTTTCTCTTTCAGGTGGTCAAAATCATCCGGCTATTGAACGCTGGTAACGCAATTAGACGGAAAGGAAATCTAAGAATTCTAGAACATTCGCACTCAACGTTAACCTTTTCATTCTTCAATTTCATTTTAATAGGAAATAAGTCAGCACTTAGTGACTTGGAGAAAGAGCAAATCATTCGCCATGAAGAAATTCACTCCCGGCAATGGCACTCTGCTGATATTTTTCTTCTCAGTCTCTTGAAAATTGGCTTTTGGTTCAATCCATTTATACATACATACAAAAAGATCTTTGTTCAGCTTCATGAGTTCGAGGCAGATGCGCGCGCTGTTGAGAATCAGGATGTGAACAGGTACTGCAACCTTCTGGCCAGGGTTGCTTTACAATCTGCCGGGCTTTCTCTCGGCAATCACTTTAATAATTCTTTAACTATTAAACGAATTCAAATGATGAGAACGATCAAATCGAATATCAAGATATGGAAAATAGCAGCATGTTTGCTCATGATTCCATTGTTATTTTTTGTAATTGCCTGCCAGGACCAGCTTGGTAATGAAAATCAAGACAGTAAGAATTTACCAGCTGAAGCTGCCAGTAAGTTTGAGACTTTTAAGAAAAACTATGCCGGCGAAACATTTATTGTAGAGTATGATAAAAACGCCAACCAGAAGCTTACACAACTTGAGAATAAATATGGTAGAGCCACTCACATCGAGTTATTTACCATAACTGATAAAGGAGAGCAACGGAGTTTTTCAATGCTTCAATATGCTGGCGCAGGCATCAATAGCACCGCGGAGCAATCAACTTCTGAGTCAAATGAGATTTTTACCAAGGTTGATGAAGTACCCGAATATCCAGGTGGGTTTGAATCAATGGTCTCTTTCCTGCAAGGAACGCTGCGATATCCTGAAAGCGCAAAATCAAAAGGAATTGAGGGTACGTCTTTCATCTCTTTTGTTGTAGAAAAAGATGGAGGCATTTCGGAGACACAAGTTGCAAAAGGCTTTGATGCTGCGTGTGATGCAGAAGCACTGCGCGTAGTACAATCATTTCCTAAATGGACACCTGGGAAACAAAACGGTCAGGTCGTTAGAACACGATTTGTAATCCCAATAAAATATAAACTTTAAAACTGTGGATGAAAGACCGGTTTACTTGAACCAGTCTTTCATTCTATCATATGGAATCTCAATTGTTGTTGGCCCTGCTGCATAAGGTGCAACTTCATAGTTATTAAAAACAAAAGTAATTCCCGTGGCTGTAAAGCCGTAGTTCTCATTAAGCTGAAACACATCATCTGCGAACTCAAAACCATTATTGACATAACTCGCTGTATCCGCTAATTGTCTTTCCTTTCTGAACAGCTTCTCCCCTTCCTTTATAAGGGCATCACGATAACCAGGCTTGAAAAAATCATCAAGGGTAAAATACTTCTTTGCCTTTGGATTTACGTTAATAAAATATGTTCCTGATCCGCCGTGCGCACCTCCGGTAAAATATTCATCCTTTACTGATAAACTTATTAATGTATCTAAAGAAGATTCTACATCTATTTGGGCTTTGTAATGCCAGGGTCCAGCAGTGAGGTCAGGACTTTGTTTGTAGAAATTTTCATATTCCTTTATAAACTCATTTGCTATCTTCTCCATCGTCCATCCCTTAGCCTCAGGGTTTCCCATAGATACAATAGCATCAATTTTTGATTTGATCAGGCGCTGGTTTGTAGAATCCAGGTTTTCAAAAACAGGATAACTCACCGTGTACCTAGCACAGTTTGACGAATCTTTACAGGTAGAAGACCTGGAGAACATATCCATTGAATACGTTATGCCTACTGGATCTACTGCCTTTTCCTGAACTGCACATGAAACTATAAGAAAACAAAAGCTAATAAGCGCAAATAATCGTAACACCATTTCTATTTTTTATCTAATACCTCGGCTAGCCTTTTCTCAAGGGCTGCTCCTCTAAGGTTTTTATCTATAATTATACCATCAGGATCTACAAGAAGTGAAAACGGTATTGCGCTTATGTTATAAGTCTTAGCGGCTTCAGATTGCCAGAATTTAAGATCGGAAACATGTGTCCAGGTTAATCCATCCTGTTGAATTGCCTGAACCCAGTCTTCCTTTTTTCTATCAAGAGATACTCCAAAAACAGTAAATCCTTTGTCCTTATATTTGTTATACACTCTCACTACATTTGGATTCTCCTGCCTGCATGGGCCACACCATTTTGCCCAAAAGTCAACAAGCACATATTTTCCCTTCATGGAAGAAAGCTTTACAATTTGCCCCTCAGGATTCGGTAATGCAATTTCAGGTGCTGGCTGCCCAATAGCAGTAGCTTTCATTTTATCTACAAAAGCAATAAAATTCTTTGACTGTGTATAGTTAGGCCAGGCTTTCCGAAGCTTATCCGCTACATTAATATACGTCTGGTAATATTTGTCCTTATCAAGCGTGTTATTCTGAAGCAGGTTTATTACAGCGAGTGATGGCGCTTTCTGTTCAAGCAATTGAGCAACCTTATCGTGTTCCTTTTTTATGAGTTGCTGATATTTCTCCTGCAACTGCCCCATGGTCGCCTGGTCCTGTTTCTGGGCGGCAACTGTAAACTCCTCATTTAGTTTTGCTATGTCCGGAGAGTTGTTTGCTTTTTCAAGCATATCCTGAACCTGTCTGATCAGGTCAAGGTCTGGTGAACCTTTAACCTCATAAAAACCCTGAGGATTATTACCATCAACAACTACCTCGATATCTGTTCTATCAAGTATAATGTTCATTACCTGCTTATCGTAGAAGTTTAATCGGTAATAACCAGGTTCTGTTAGTGTAATTTTCTTGGCAAAAGTATAGTTACTTTTCAATTGAATTGTGTCCTGCCAGCCAGTTGCTCCTTCCTTCAACTCCTGGATTATGATGCGCCCTTGCTGCTGAGGAAATCCTACTTTCCCTTTAACTGTTACTTGCCACGCACCCTGAGGAAGATCTTTTTCTTCCTTTCCTGAGGTATTGCATGAAAAGCATAAAGCTAAGAGCATGAAGCATAAAGCTTTTATATCCAATACTTTTCCGATGTTATGCTTACCTTTAGACAAAGTAATGCTTTGTACTTTTTGCTTTTTACTTTCAGCTATCATTGTACTTCTTTTAACTTCTTTGTAAGTAATTCATTAGCAACTTTTGGATCGGCTTTCCCCTTGGATCTTTTCATTACCTCTCCCATAAACATGGCTATAATTCCCTTTTTGCCGTTCTTAAATTCTTCTACCTTGAGCGGAAATTCCTTTATAACTTCTTCCACTATGGGCAAAATAGAATCTGCGCTGCTATCTTGTAATATATTCAATTCCTGAGCCAAAGTTATAGGGACCTTATTACTATTTTCTAATAAAGCCGGAAACAGCCTTTGCTGAGCCATTGTATAACTAATCTTGCCACCATCAATAAGATTTATCACCTCAGCAAGCGTTTTGGGGCTCACTGGTAAATCTGACGCCAGTGAATTAGTTTCATTTAGATACGACTTCACTGTACCCATTACCCAGTTAGAGACTGCTTTATAGTTTACTGTATATTGACATGCTTCTTCAAAATAGTGTGCTACATCTTTTGAATCCGTTATCACCTGTGCGTCATATTCAGGAAGGTGAAACGATTTTACGTACTTTGTAACAAGTTCTCTTGGTAAAGCCGGCATAGATGCTTTTATACTCGCTAACCATTCTTCTGATACCACTAATGGACTTAAATCAGGATCAGGAAAATAACGATAATCGTTAAGTTCTTCCTTTTCCCGCATACCATAAGTCTTGCCACTCCCCGCATCAAACGTCCTTGTCTCGGAGGTGATGTTAGCGCCGCTTTCAATTAATTCAATTTGTCGCTCTATTTCATAATCTATGGCCCGCTGAACATTTCTGATTGAGTTCATATTCTTAACCTCAACCTTCTTGCCATATTCCTTTGCATCTTTAAGCATGACCGAAACATTGGCATCACAGCGAAGCGAACCCTCCTCCATATTGCCATCACAAATTTCTAAGTACCTAACTATTTTTCTGATTTCAGTAAGCAATGCCGATGCTTCTTCCGAACTTCTGATGGAAGGTTCCGTAACAATTTCAATTAATGGAACTCCGGCACGGTTAAGATCTACCAGTGTATCATTCTCATTTTCCAGATGGATTGATTTCCCTGCGTCTTCTTCAATGTGAATACGGTTTAGTGTGATGTTTCTTTCGCCGTTACTTGTACTGATTGCAATGTATCCTCCCTTGCAGATAGGTGTCCGGTCCTGTGTTAACTGGTAGCCTTTCGGAAGGTCCGGATAGAAGTAATTCTTTCGATCGAATATATTAAATCTGCTAATCTCGCAATTGCAGGCAAGCCCCATCTTAATGGCATACTCGATAGACTTTTTATTGAGCTTTGGTAATACTCCGGGATGCGCGAGTGTGATTACGCCAACATTGGTATTAGGAGAATTTCCATAAGCAGCAGCATCTGCATTATAGATCTTGCTTTTTGTTAAAAGTTGGGCGTGAACCTCCAACCCTATTACCGCCGTATATTTATCGCGTATTGCTTTATCCATCCCTTGTATCTATAGAATTATTTTTTCACTAAAGCCTTCGCCTTTTCGACCACAGCATTTAAACCATTCAGGTTCTTACCAC
>NZ_JAHESD010000019.1 GCF_018598585.1 Chryseosolibacter indicum | reverse complement strand
AGGCACCCAGGAGGCATTTCTAAGGCATTCTAACGCTATTCTATTGCTAGTCAATACGTTAATTCTATTTGGAAAAAACAGCTACCGAAGAAAATATGAACCGGTATTCACAAGAGAATCTTACCGAGGTATTGCCTAATGGCACCATTAGAAATTCTTCAATTAATGAGGGCCGAGCTAAAAGCCAAAGGTCAAAAGCTAATAGCGATCAGTACTTCAAAATAAACTCCGTAAGATTCACTGCCGGGTTCAGGTTCATCTTCTTCCTTATCCTGTATCGACTGGCCTCTACACCACGAACAGTCAGATTTAAGAGAGGCGCAATTTCCTTCGTTGAGAGATTAAGTTTAAGATAGGCTATCAGCTTGATGTCGTTGTGTGTAAGGTTCGGGTATTCATTTCGGATTCGCGTGATAAAGTTCTGGTGTATCTGGTTGAAGTGGTGTTCAAATTGTTCCCACCGCGTTTCCATAGTCATCTCATTGGAGATAGATCGAAGCAATTTCTTCATGTGTTGCTTTGCTTCATTGTCGTGCACGGTTTCAATAGCAGTTACCAGTGAGGTTTTTATTTTTTGAATCGTTTCAACGCCATGCACAATGTGTATTGCCGAGGAGGCGAGTTCTTTGTTTTTGTGAGCCAGCTCTGTTTCCAGCTTTTCATTGTTGAGCTTAATAATCTCTTTTTCCGCCTTCAGTACTTCCTCGTGGTGCATAATCTCCTTTAGTTGCATGGCTTTCTTCTGCTCATGCTGTGCAATTCTTTTTAGCGTATAGAGCAAAATAAAAAATAATACACTGTATACGAGATAGGCTAGAGGTGTTCTGTACCAGGGAGGAAGAATTTGAAACTGGTACGATGCAACAGAGCCTTCGCGATTATAAATGTCTTTACTCTTTACATAAAAGGTATACGTGCCTTCTCTTAAGTTGTTGTATTCTTTGCTGGTAGCTTTTGTCCATGTCGACCAGTTTTTGTCATAGCCTTCAAGTCTGTATTGGTATTGAACCTTGGGTGCATCTTCATAAGAAGATGATGTATACGTAAAACGCAAGGCATTATGGTTGTAATCCAGCACAGGTATTTTCTCAGAGGATTGTTGCCATGGTGTGGTCGAAGAAGAATACCAACCTGCGGAGAGCAGTGAATCGCTGTCTCTTGTTACCTCAGCTTTTCTAATCAAGGTTAAAAAGGTATGGTCCGTATTGAAGACAAACGACGGGTCGAAATGTACAAAGCCATCCTCAATACCAATAATTACATTCTTGTTGTCATAGTAGGCAATGTGCTCAAAGCCGCCTACCAGTTTTCTCTGCAGCTTGTTAAATATGGTTTTCGATACTTCATAATTCTGTCCATTGCGCTTTTTAAAGATGCCTATTTCGTCACCTACCGAAAACCAGATATTGCCCTCCTTATCCTCAATTAATTTTCGTGTATGACTTGTTGTGCTGATCAGCGAATTGAACAGTTCATGCGGAACAAAAGAGTTACTTTCTTTATGGTATGAATAAATGCCTTTCTCCCCGGGGAACACCAGTTCATTGTTTATCTTATAAACATTGATAAATGCATTGGAAGGAAATCCATGCTGTGAATTATAGAATTCGATTTTATCAATAGCGTGAAGATCTGTCGAGAGCCTTATTTTATACAATCCAAGGTATCCGTGGGCAATCCATATATTACCTTCTTCGTCCTGCTCCATTACCCTTGATGATTCATCAAAGCCTTGTATTTTCCATTGATACTTAAGCCTGTTATTAATCATCTTATACAGGTATAAGCCGGTATACGTGCCACATATAATATAATCGGGATGGGAGAGCAGGGGCATAAACATCCATATCCCATTTTGATCTCCTACTTTCTCTAAACTGTTGCCATGTACTTCGTAAGCACCATTGTTATGTGTGAGCAGAAGGGTATTGTTTAGCTTTTGCAGGTTGTAGGTTTGTCCTTGCGAGCCGGAAACGAGGTTGAAGCTTCTATCCGAAAGTAGCATTTCATTTTCCTTCCAATCCTGGTAATACAACCCTTCGCTGGTTCCCAGGTAAAGTCTCTTTCCATCGATCCATGAAGTAAAACCAGAGCCTGCAATACCACTTTTTGAATTGAACAAGGTAAAAGGTGAATTAACTTCAATGTAGTCAACGCCATCTCTAAGCGCTAGCCACAGGTTACCATTATTATCCGGATAGATGTATTCAATGCCATTATTCTGAAGTCCCGTTTCTTCATTTAAATGCAGTAGGGGTTTTCCGTATTTGTCTATCATCAACACGCCGTTATGTGACGAGCCTAATAGTATGCCTTTAGAAATTGCGGTAGCACAGGTAATAGCATTGTTCTTTAAAAATCCATAATCATTAAATATCCATGGCCTTATTCTTTTGTCTTCATCCAGGGTGTATATGCCATTCTTTTGGGTAACAAGAAGCACTTGTTTATTTTCGCTGGAAAGCATACCCGTGATCAGATAAGCGCTTACATGCTCACTACCTGCCATTTTTACCAGGGAGTTGTTCTTTAGTTCAAAGATGCCTTGTTTCTCAGAGCATACAAAGATCTGTTGATGAACATAAAAGAACGATGTAATGCCAAAGGTATTATGATCTAATTTATAAAAGCTGATGTCACCATTTTTCAGATAATAGATTCCGGAGAATGTACAGAACATGACGCCTTGTTCTGTAACCAGTATTTTCCAGACATCAGCAAATGACCGGTGGGTCAAATCGATTTTTGATTTTAAGGATATGAAACTTGTCTCACCTTGTTCGTTTGGAGCGAGATATCCAAAGTCGGCCTGACCACCTACATATACAATACCTTTTTTGTCGATGGCCAGCGATCGTACTACCGTGCGGTTTGGCAATGGCATGCACTTCCACGTGTTTCCATCAAATTCGAGGAGATTATAGTTATTCGCTACATAGATAATTCCTCTTTGGTCCTGAATAATGTTCCAGTTAAAGGGCGATGAGTTATAATCCTGCTTTGCATAATTCTTAATATAAGGAATGCCTTCAAATTTAATCTGGGCATAGCTGCGAACTTGGATAATTACATTTAGTAAAACAAAAAAGAATAACAATCTCTTAAGGAGAGGTTGCAATAGTGTTCCGCTCATGTAGGTCTGGTTGTAGCTTCAAGCGGAATATAAGTAGATTGTAAAGAAGTAAAAAGAAAAGGGAGACAATGAATCCCCCTTTTCAGTTGGTTGTACTTATTCTTTGATAAGTTTCTTCCTGATTAGTTTGCGGTTACTTCGGATATCCAGAAGATATATTCCGTTTGGTAATGCCCGTAGATCTAAGGCACCATCAGAAAGTATACCTTCCAATACAGGAGTACCTGCTGAATTGCGCAACAGATAATGGGAATCTTTATCGCCTCCATTAATATACAGTTTATCTTTTACAGGAACTGGGTAAAGCGATAAGGCCTCATCGCCATCAGCGTCTTCGAATGACGTTGTTTCTGATTGAGAAGCCAAACGCCCAGAGGCAGAGCCAGTACCATAAACTTCCAATTCATAAATGGAGTAGCCATACGGTGTTCCTCGTGTTGTGCCATAAATCCGGATATACCTGCCACTACCCGATAATCCTGTATGGTCATTAACAAGCGTGGTATTTGATGCTACGGTTTTTAGTGTTGTCCATGATGATGTATTGGTTGAAGCCTGGATCAGGTAATCTCTGCCAAACGCATCTTCCCAGGTAATCTTTACGCGGTTGATGGTATACGTAGCGCCAAGGTCTACATAGATCCATTGCGGATCAGCAAACTGGCTTGACCAGCGTGTAGCCAGGTTTCCATCTACGGCTGCAGAGCCAGGTGTTTCAGGAATTTCTGTTGTAGAAACAGTTACAGGTTTATTAAGGGCGAGATTAGAGTTGCCTGAGGCGCTGGAGAACTGTATCCAGTTTAAATTCCATCCTCCGGCGGATGCGTAAACACGGAGCGTCTGAACTCCCGCAGTAAGATTTGCTGAGGTTGTTATGTTAGTCCATGCCTGCCAGTCACCTGTTGCATTTACATTCACTGTTGATAATACAGTAGATCCGGATCGTAATTGAATTTGTCCGCCGCCAGCGAGACTTGCTACCCGGAAGGAGACTGCATAGGAACCCGCCGATGCAACATTCACGTTATAATCCATCCAGTCGCCGGCTTCAATCCATCCTACATTTTCTCCGGCTCCTGTATCTGTAGTCGGCTCTTTTTGTACACCACTCATAGTCGAATAGCTCTCTGCTTTAATGGTTCCTGGAATCGGAGCGGCTCCCGGGTTTTGAGTTCCGCCCAATGAGCTATATAAGGTATTGGCAGGAACAGTGAAAGATGCTACCTGCGTTCCATTATTATATACAATACAGGTTTGAGCAGTACTGGAAGCGTTATAAACCACATAGGTAGTTTGACCTGTGGTTGCGTTATAAAATGTTGCACTGGTTGGAATAGACATGTGATAATTGGGTTGATATTCGCCCAGGTTTTGTAAGGCATGCGCATAGTAATAAGTAGTACCACCTTCGTAAGGATAAAGAACGACATCTTTCTCTTCCTGATCCGATGATGTGTAATATTGGTTTAACTTCTGGGTTACATATTGCGGATCAAACAGCATCCTGAATCCTAACAATACATTAGCCCAATCGTGACCAACTTCGGCTTCAGTGACTATGCCGCCATCTGTCCGCGCTGTGTTACCTTGTGCTGTATTATAAGTAAGGAGCTCAGTCATTAGCTTGGTGTAATAGCTTGTAGCCTGTGTTTTAGTAAAGCCCTGGTTGAGGTAGTGAAAACCGGGACTAACCGGAAGCATTTGTATTCCATGGATCCATTGCGGATCAGTACCAAAGTAGGTGCCATACACATATCCGCCAGGCCACATAATGCCGACAACATCGTGCGCACTGTTATACGTATCGGGCCATACGTCATTGCTAACATTAAACCAATACTCAAGTGTAGCTTTAGATTCATACATATATCCGAACGCCCCAGCATCACGCATGGCGGTGTTGTTCAGTTGTGCACCTAGAAAGAACAACGCATGCCATGATTGCATAGCTTCAGAAGTAGACTCCTGATTGTTACCATTAGGTGATGATATACCACCAGCATACGAATGGCCCATCCATGGGTCGAATGTGCGCATAAAAGGGAAGTTTGCATCAGCCTTATCCCAGTTTGCATATTGCTTTGCGATCATGGTGAGGATACCCGCATACTGATTTACAAACGCAGGGTCTGCCATCCCCGCGAGGGCAGCAGCTTGAATAAAATAACCATAGTGAAAATGATTATCGGTAAATAATCCTGAATAATAACTTTCATTAAATCCTACCAATGCTTTCCATTTCGGGTACCAGGCAAAGTATCGCTCCGTTTCTCCGGGTGTATAGGTAAACCAGTTGGTAAGGGTGTTCTTAAGAATAGTAAGCAATGTATTGTACTGCGGATGGTTTGTCTCCTTGGCCATCAGCATATACTTTGCGAGCCGCACTACATCTTTCCCTCCCCAGTATGTATCAGCTGCCCCGTACGGAGTTGTCTTTTGTATTTCCGTAGCATAGTTGCTGATGAGTGTACTCATTCTCGATGCGTTGTAAGGTGTAGCTTCTCCGCTTAGGGTTTGAGGTGCTTTATAATGTGGAAGTATGCCACTGAACTTATAGCTGAATGTGAAATTTTTACCCGTAGCCATTCTGAGAAGTCCCCGGGCTTGCTTGTAGGTAATTCCATTATAGACAGCGTTTGAGGATGTAGCTGTTCTGTAATGATGAGGAAGAAAACCTTGCATTACATTAAGCTGTGATGCTCCGCGTAAGTTGGTTGTGGTAAGATTCCATGTCGTACTGATCGATCCGGCACTGGTATTATAGCTGTAGCTGATGGTGGTATTTGTTGGCTTCACATAAGCATACTGATGAACAGTAGCTGCAGAAGCTGCATCAGGAAGTGCAGAGAATATAAGGTAATTCTGCCCTGCAGGAAAGTTTACCGTGAGCAAGTTGCCTGTAAGCCCACCTCTGGTAACGGTACTTCCAGGAGGAAGATGTACGCCATAATAAGTATCCCAATAGCGGATAACAAAATACTCTCCGGTAAATGGAAAGGTAATGTCAGCACCCGAAGCGTTGATATACGATGCACCGTGATAGCATTCTATCTGTGGTGTAAACCCAACGTTGTTCGTCCATACGAAGGGGATGCCATGCGCTGTTGTGAAATTGATGTATTTGTTATTTACATCCTGGTAGAGTTTTGCATCTACCGCCCAGTCAGACCAATTGGTAACAATGGTTTTTGAAGCAGTGAAACCACTTCCCTTTAATACAACAGGATAATCGATCAAGAGATTAGATCCTTCACCATTCCATTTGTATGGATTGAAAATGTTTAATCCCTCAGCCGAAGGATCAACAACAAGAGGCATGGCCCATAACTGCCCGCCTATCTGGTCTGCCTCATCGTAGATAAGATTGGTCCACCAATCGTTTGTAGGTATAGGGCGTGTTTCACCCGGGCTAACATCAATCTCGGCATTTTGGGCAAAGTTGGTAAAAGTACCTTCCATCTCATGGGTGGGTGGATAAGAAGCATAACTTCCCGCCCCTACATTAACTACGGATTGCGAATAAGAAGGGGCCAGTGCTATCAGGTAAAACCATAGCATGGCCAGGAAACTAACTTTTCTCATGGTTAATTAGTTTTAGTTGATAAGTTGATTTAGTGAATGAGGTAATTCAGCTGGAAGAAGGCGGGGTAATATTCTTCCAGCTGTTACCCAAGGGTGATGGCTAGTTCTTGATCACCGTTTTACGAATTGATTTTGAACCTTTATTGAAGTTGATGATATACAACCCTGTTGGTATATGCCGGATATCAATCACTTCATTCACGATGGTGAAATCATAAATCTGGTTTCCGTTATAAGGTGTTATTCTTACCGGTGCTCCATCTTCCAGGCCGTCGATATGAATGAAGTCAGACGCAGGGTTAGGATAAAATTCTACTGACGAAATCTGATTGGATGTTGCCTCTTCATCAGATTGCAAGCTTTGGCTTGCTATTCTTGCGCCTGAGGCACTGCTTCCATAAACTTCAAGTTCGTAGATAGAATATCCATAAACAGTACCGCGCGCTGTTCCGTAGATCCGAACGTACCTTCCTGTTGCAGATAACCCGGTGTGATCATTAACCAATGTTGTATTGTTGGTAACTGTTTTCAGTACACTCCATGATGAAGCATTGCTTGAGATTTCAACACGGTAATCTTTGCCATAAGCATCTTCCCAGGTAATCTTTACCCGGTTAACAGCATACGTAGCACCGAGGTCGACATAAATCCATTGCGGATCAGCAAATGCACTCGACCAACGTGTTGCCGCATTTCCATCAACAGCAGCAGAGCCTGGTGTGCCTGGTTCTTCCGTAGTAGAGACTGTTACAGGTTTCGTTAATGCGAGATTAACGTTAGGCGCATTGTTTACAACTACCGTTACATCATCCGATGCTGTAAGGCCTCCATTATCTGTTACTGTCAGTCGGAACACATATGTTCCGGCTACCAGTCCGTTTACGGTAAGGTTAGCTGTATTGGCTCCTGAAAGGGTAGGAGTGTTTGGACCACTGACTCTTGTCCATGCATACGATGCAATGGTGCCATCGCTGTCTGTGGCGCTTCCGTTAATAACTACGCTGTTTGTTGGTAAGGTTATATTCTTATCAGCACCTGCATTTGCAACAGGACCTACATTGGCTGCTGAAGTTCCATAAACTTCTAATTCATAAATGGAATATCCCCATGCTGTGCCACGCGCAGTACCGTAGATCCGTATGTAACGCCCACTGCCTGATAATCCTGTATGATCATTAATAAGTGAAGTGTTTCCGGTTACTGTTCTTATCGTATTCCATGTACTTGTATTGGATGATACTTGCACAAGATAATCTTTTCCGTATGCAGCTTCCCAGGTGATCTTTACGCGGTTTACATTGTAGGTAGCACCGAGGTCAACATAAATCCATTGCGGGTCAGCGTGCGCGCTTGACCACCGCGTTGCAGCATTGCCATCTACAGCACCTGATGCAGGTGTTCCTGGCTCTTCTGTTGAAGAAACGGTTACAGGTTTTGTAAAGGCCAGGTTAGGACTGGTACTATTACTTACAACAACACTTACATCATCCGATGCTGTTAGTCCTCCATTATCCGTTACTGTAAGCCTGAATACATACGTTCCTGCTACCAGCGAGCTTGCTGTAAGATTGGCTGTGTTAGCACCTGTCAGCACTGCCGTAGAAGGACCGCTTACTTGCAGCCATTGATAGGCAGTAATTGATCCACCTGCATCTGTACCGCTTCCGGTGATTACAACGCTATTGGCAGGCAACGTAATGGCTTTATCTGCACCTGCATTGGCAGTAGGAGGGGTGTTTGTGTTCCCATCAGGCTGCGCTGCACCTGCACCTGAAAAATAGATGTTGTCAATGGCAATATTGGCGATGTTTCCGGTGCCTAGTATCTGGAATAACTGCGTTACTTCCATGAGGTCAACAGCATCATAGATATCACTCATGGGTATTTGTACAACCTGCCAGGTGCCGTTCCTTACAAAGCCATAAGGAGATTGGCCTGGTTCAAACGCTATCCACTTTTGTCCTTCTCCGTCACGGGTACCACTTTTCATCCCAATGTAGAAAGGTGTGGTAGTATCCGATGTCTTTAATGAGAATACAAGTTTTGCATTGGTATTTCTAAACCCCGTTAGGTTGTATACATTGTTAGGTGTGAAGGCAGCACCAAACCAACCCTTACCTGCGTTGGTAAATGACAGTACATTACTTCCTTCATTAGCAGGGGTTGTCTGACTGTTCAGTGTATTTTCCCATACGAAAAAATCGCCATCAATTCCTTGGTCAAACTTATCAACACCTGTCTTGGTGTCGCTGTATAACACATAGTCACCATTCTGTGGTGTTACCTTGGTACCATCCTGCCAGTAGATATTATCAATAGCAAAAGTTACCGGGGAAGAAGGATTATCACCTACAATGTAGAACATGTTGTTGATCGATCTGAACTCTACGTTTCCAAATGCACTTAGGGAAATAACCACTTCATGCCATTGGCCGTCTCGCACCAGACCATACTGTGTCGCATTTGCAGGATCTAATCGTACCGTTTTAGATTGTGTACCACCCTGTGCGTTGCCATTCATAGTGCTTTGAATCCCCACCGAGAATGGCCAGTTTGATGTCGTCTTCATATGAAAGTGAAGCTGTCCGTCAATGAAATTCTGCATGTTCTTCACGTTTGTTGCTCCAGTAGGAATTCCCAATCCAAACCAGTTACCAGGATTAGCGGTAAAGGCCAATACATTACTGCCTTCTTGCGGGGCAGATGATGCAGCGGAAAGATTATTCCATACTTCAATTTCAGGAGTCGCTCCCAACGATGCTGTTACTGGTTTTGTTTCTGTGAACACGCCAAACGTACCGGTCTGTTTGGGCAGATTCTTCGCCTGGAAAATTTCTGTACTTGCATTGGAATAAACGCGTACATAATCTACCAGCATTTGTGCCGGCATGGGTGCTGTAATTTGGGCCGGGTCTGTTATACCCACAAAATTGCTTCCACCCACCGCAAGGTTGAGTATAATGTAAAAGGGATTGGTGGTAAACTCCGTGATGTTAGGATCAGAAGGCGGGATATTGAACGTATAAAATTGTACGTTATCAACATATCCAAGAATCTGTGTTGGTGTCCATACCAGTTTAAAGAGATGGAAGGCATCATAGAAATTACCGGAGATAGTCGTGCTATTCGTGGCTGACGCATTTCCCCACCATCCGTTACCAGGAGCGTTAGGATCAATCTGCTGGTAATTGTCCTGGAACCAATGCACCGTTGAGTGACTTTTTTTATTGGCTACATTGCCTTGCCAGTCATCCTTGAAGCCAGCTTCGAGTATATCAATCTCGCCAGACTTAGGCCATCCATCCGTAGGGTAGTTCGCTCCCAGCATCCAGAATGCAGGCCATAGCCCGTTTTGAAGATTCGGTAATTTAATTCGGGCTTCTATCGTACCATACTTAAAATTAAACTTCCCGGAAGTTACGATTCTTCCGGAAGTGAACTGCCGGTTCTCGGGTGGCACACCATAGTTCTCTCTTCGCGCTTCAATAACCAGGTAACCTGTATCTGAAGCGTTGGTCTTCGACCCGATAAACACATTTGATTCTCCGGAAGTGTAATATTGAAGTTCTCCGTTTCCAAAACCACTTCCGCCTACCTCCCGGGTCCATTTGTCGACATCCAATTTAGGTTGGTTAAATTCATCAGACCACACTAAGGTCTGTGCATACGCATTCATGGCGCATCCTAATGCGAATAGCAAGAATAAGGGTAAACACTTTCTCATCATGTTGAATTTTATATTAGGTTAAATTCAGGGTCTTTTTAAGCGACTGTTATGCGTTTTGACTCTACAGCGCATTAACCAAATATGCTCGTTAGTGACTGACTATTGAAAAAAACCACCTGCATAACACTACGTTTTCACTACGTTATAACTACTTCAATTTTAAAATTTGGCAACAAAAGGAGGTCTCACCTGAACAGAATGTCAATGATTTAGAAATTATTTATACGATTGTAAATACCGGAAAACGTTAGTGGTAATCGATTCCGGAAACGATTATCATTATTATATTGCTGGCGCATTCCCTAAGGTAATGGGAAGTTTTATTTGTTCTTAAACGTTTAGCCACATGCAGCGGGTAGTAAAGTATGTTCTGATTCAGATGATCGTTATAGCAGTTTCCTTTTTTCAGGATTCTCGCGCAGAGGTTCGCCTTCCAAGGCTGATAAGCGATGGCCTGGTACTTCAAAGAGATACTAAAATAAAAATTTGGGGATGGGCTGATGTTGGAGAAGAAGTGGCGGTCTCTTTTTTAAATAAACACTTTAAAACAAAAGCTGGGGCGGATGGTAAATGGACCGTTGAGTTACCAGCAATGAAGGCTGGCGGTCCTTATGAGATGGAGATAAAGGCTAGTAACCATATTGTTGTAAAGGACATCCTGATTGGCGATGTATGGATCTGCTCTGGCCAATCGAATATGGCTTTATCTATGGAGCGGGTTAAAGAGCGTTATCCCGATGTTATTGCTCAATCTCAAAATCCCAATATTCGTCATTTCTTTATAGCTACCAACTATGATTTTAAAAACGTGCATGACGACCTTCCATCTGGAGGCTGGAAGTATGCAGATCCTACTAATGTTTTAAGCTTTAGTGCTACAGCTTATTTCTTTGCAAAAGCTTTGTATGAACAGTATCACATTCCTATTGGCTTAATAAATTCAAGTGTTGGTGGAACTCCTGCCGAGGCATGGTTAAGTAAGGATGGATTGAAGATGTTTCCAGAATATGCCAAAGAAGCAAATAGGTTTGAAAATAATAAACTCATTGATAGCATCTTATCCGCTGAAAGAACATTGAGCAAGGGTTGGTATAACAGGTTGTACCAAACGGATGAAGGATATAGGGGAGACAAGCGTTGGTATGATATAAACTATAACTCCTCGCAGTGGGACACAATGTCTATCCCTGGTTATTGGCATGATAAGGGTTTAAAAGATTTAAATGGTGTTGTTTGGTTTCGGAAAGATTTTGAAGTACCTGAATCTCTTGCGGGAAAGACGGTAAAACTATTTCTTGGGTGTATCGTCGACAGTGATTCTGTATATGTAAACGGAGTATTTGTTGGAACAACAGGATATCGATATCCACCAAGGCGGTACACTATCCCTGAAGGAATTCTTAAAGCAGGAAAGAATACAATTGTAATCAGGGTAATTAATACAGGTGGCAAAGGCGGTTTTGTTGAAGACAAGAAGTATGAGATCTCTTCCGGAGCAGAAACGATAGATTTGAGCGGAGCATGGCACTATAAAGTAGGTGCAAAACTTGAACCACTAAAGCCCGCAACCTTTATTCAGTATAAACCGGGTGCGTTGTTTAACTCAATGATTGCTCCGTTGTTAAATTATTCCATAAAGGGTGTGATTTGGTACCAGGGAGAATCAAACACTGCAAGACCAGAAAAGTACAATAAGGTTTTCTCTGCTATGATTGCAGATTGGCGAACGCACTGGAAACAGGGCAACTTTCCCTTTCTATATGTTCAGCTTACCAATTTCCAAACAGAGAATCCTTTAAAGAGCGGATGGCCTGAGCTGCGTGAAGCACAACTTAAAACGCTGTCAGTACCCAACACTGCTATGGCTGTTACAATCGATGTTGGCGAATGGAATGACCTGCACCCATTAAACAAGCAAGATGTAGGTAAGCGATTAGCCCTTGCTGCAAGAGCAAAAGCGTATGGTGAAAACATTGTTTATTCCGGGCCAATCTATGATTCAAAAAGAATACAGGGTAATAAAATGGTTCTGGAGTTTAAACACAAAGGCTCTGGTTTGATTGCAAAGGATAGTGACGTTCTGAAAGGTTTTGTGATAGCAGGAAGTGATGGTCAATTTGTAGATGCTGATGCTAAAATAGAAGGTAACAAAGTTATTGTATCAGGTAAATCCGTAAATAACCCTGTAGCAGTACGCTATGCATGGGGAGATAATCCGGCAGGGGCTAATTTATATAATAAAGAAGGTTTACCAGCTTCACCTTTCCGCACGGATAGTAATTAACTATTTGTTTATAGTTTGATTCTTTTTCATGTATTCAGTAGCTTCTATAAATGGAGTTATCCATATTTCGTGCTCATGCTTCTTGAGGAATTGTAAGAGCTGGCGATGCGCAGGCAGACTAACGTTTAAATCATGTTCACCCCCAACACCATGAAATAGAAATACGAGTAGCGAATTATTCTTTATAGCTTCCTTAACCAACTTAATCATCTCCTCACCCGATTGTCCGTTTATCATGTAGGAGCCAATAGCGAAAAGGTTAGCATCATTTATGGATGACATTCGACCTTCTACGCCCCTGGCTGATACAAAATCATTGCTGATGTTATTCACATAGGACGAATCGTTAACAGTCATATCTCCACATGGGTAAGCAAAGGTTCGTTTTGTTTTCCCGTCCAATGCCTGAAGAAATACATTCGTCATTCTTATTTCTTCAACCAATCGTTCCATAGAATAATTGTCGAGGTCACGTTCTTTCCTCACCCAACTTCTTCCTTTAGACTTGCCGATACAAGGATGAAAAAGCGTATGGTTGCCCAACTCGTGACCATTCGCCGCAGCCTTCTTCCAATCGCTCAATCGATTTTTGCTTCCGGGGAAATACGCGGAAAGGTAGAAAGTTCCTTTCAGTCCTAGGGAGTCGAGAACAGGAATAACATTGTCGAGATGTACATTTAAAGCATCGTCATAGGTAAGTACCACAGCGCATTTCTTGTTGTTCCAGTTCTTTTGGGCCGAAGCTGAAAACGATAATAGTGTGATACCAATAATTATAGCAGATAAATTGCAACGCATGACTTAACGAATTGTTCTAATGTAATTATTAATTTAATGAATATGCAAAACTTTTAATTCCTTAAAGTGACAAAGGAGAAATTCTTCCATGGTAAGGGTGTAAATCCTGCCGTTGTCTTTTATTTCTTTGTTAATAGCAGTACAATTCTTAATTTAAAGTGTGTTACTTAAGCTGCCTTCAGAAATTCTATATTTAATGACTTCTATCTATTATGTGTAAGATGTTCATGAAATAAGATGTGTTTAGGTTTTGTGTCTGCCTTTAATTAATGGTTTTAAAGCAGTAGGTCGTGGAAGATATTATCAAAAGAAATCATGTAAATGTAATCGGCAAAGGAGAACAGCCTTTAATGTTCGCGCACGGGTTTGGCGTTAGTCAATCCATCTGGCGGTTCATTACTCCTGCCTTTGAAGAAGATTATAAAATTATCCTTTTTGATTATGTAGGCTGCGGTGATTCTGATGCAAGTGCTTACATTAAAGAAAGATATGCGACATTAGATGGATATGTGTTGGATGTACTTGAAATATGTGAGGCGCTTAAATTAACAAACGTAATCTACGTAGGCCATTCAATTAGCAGCATGATTGGATTGCTTGCAGCAATAAAACAACCAGAACGCTTCTCTAAAATGGTGTTTATCGCACCATCACCATGTTATGTAAATAATGAAGACGGCTATGTTGGCGGATTTAAGAAAAAAGAAATGGAGAACTTCTTCGAGTCAATGGAGAGAGACTATATAAATTGGGCGAATGAGGCTGCTCCAACGATAATGAATAATCCCGACAAACCTGAATTTACAGAGGAGCTGATCAAAAGCCTCGTAACAACAGATCGGCAGTTAATGAGACAATTTGCCCTGGCTACCTTCTTTTCTGACCATCGCAAAGATTTATTAAAGTTTAAGAAGCCAGCATTAATTATGCAATGTGCTTTCGATATAATGGCACCGCTACAGGTTGGCGATTACCTGCACGCGCATCTTGAAAAGAGCGATTTAAAACTTCTGAAAGCAAAAGGTCATTTCCCACAATTGACAGCCCCGGCTGAAACAATCCGTGAAATTAAAAGCTATTTGGGCTAACCGGGATTAATTAAAATATATTCCCGCTTTTTTGATTTTATGTCAGCCGCATTGCCTTAATTTGACCTTCCAATTTGGTATGGAACACTGCGTAGATACGGAGGATTTGAAGATGTTACTGCTTAAATGTGTAGGTAGTAAATATCCCATCCGTATTAAATGCAAGAGCAGAGACGATGTTAATTTTGCCTTTGTCCATGGTTTTGCAGACGCAGAATGCTCTAAGTTGTTAGTCTCTAAAAACAAATCCTCACAGCCTTATCAGCTGGATGTCGTAGATATCGTAAGTATTGAATCTTTCCATGAAATAACCTTGGAAAGAATGAGAAGCCGGGTCTTCTATGTGAATTAGGGTACCAGTAGCATAGGTACATGAACGTTTTCCATCAGCTCTTCTATAGTTTCCCTGCTGTTATTAGTAATATTCTTGTCCATTACAAGAAAGTTAAGGTTGTTCTTTCGGGCATGGTCTTCAATTCTGTCAGAAACAAAGCCGATCTCTGTTCTGAAATCATAGGATATTCCCGAACTTATTAATAGCTCCTTTTCCAATAATTCAAATTGCTGCTGGGCCTGTGCCTCCATTTGTTTTTTCAATTGAATTACTTCGCCCGACCTTGACTGAATAAGGCGGTAAGTGTATAAAATGGTTAAATGCCCCCTTAGTTGTTGTGCCATTTTTATAGCCCATTGTATTGCCTGCCGCGATGATTGGGACATATCAATCGTGCATAATATCGTTTTAGCCATGGTATCAGCTATTAAAGTCTCTTTCACATTACGAACTTAAGAATATCGATACAGCGAAAAATAGAGTTTCGTCAATAATAAAGATGACTTTTGTCAGGTTTTATAAGTTGCTATTTTTACATCATGAGTATACACGCACCTATATCGCAGGTTACAAATGATGCCTTCCGCGAGATCTTTCAAAGCATGTCTGAGGGCATTGTAATGGTTGACGAGATGGGAAAGATTGTGATAGCAAACCCTATTGCAGAGCAAATATTTGAATACGAAAGAAATGAACTCTCAGGTCTTTCGCTTGAGGAGCTTTTACCTGAACGTTATCGGGGCAGGCATATCAACTTCAGGAAAGGATTTAATGCGCATCCTGAACCGAGAAGGATGGGTTTTGGGAGAGACCTGACAGCTTTAAAAAAGAATGGCCAGGAGTTTCCTGTTGAAATTAGCTTGAGCTATACGCAGGTACAGGGAAAGATCTTAGTAATGGCTTTTATCAGCGACATTTCTCAGCGTAAGAAGGCAGAAGATGCATTGAAAAGAAGCGAGGAGCAGTTAATAGTCTACGCCGCTGAGCTTGAAAAGAAGGTACAATCAAGAACGGAAGCGCTCCATAAAACTATCCAGGAACTTGAGAATGAAGTAAGCGAAAGAAAGAAGGCCGAAGAAGAAGCACGTAAATCATTAGAGAAGGAGAGGGAATTAAATGAGCTTAAAACCAAGTTTGTTTCAATAGCGTCTCATGAATTTCGTACGCCTTTAAGTACTGTGCTTAGTTCTGCTTCGCTTATTAACCAATATAACGCGAGGGGGGAGAGAGAAAAAATTGATAAGCATATTCAACGAATAAAGTCGTCGGTAAATCACCTGACGTCCATTCTTAATGATTTCTTGTCTTTAGGTAAACTTGAAGAGGGGGTAATTGATATCAACAAGGCATTAATAGATATTCCGCAGTTTATTGAAAGCATCAGGGAGGAGTTGATACCAACTTTTAAACCCGGACAAAAGTTTGAGGTTCAGTACGAATCACCAATAAATGATATCAACTCCGACGTAAGGATATTGAGGAATATTCTCTTTAACCTGGTGTCTAACGCCAGCAAATATTCCGACCAGGATAAAACAATACTTTTAAAGTGCCGGAGTGAAAACAGGAATTTTATCTTTGAAATTATTGATGAAGGCATTGGTATACCCTTGCAGGATCAGAAACATATGTTTGAAAGATTTTTCAGAGCCAGCAATGCCGGTAACGTACAGGGCACCGGACTAGGTTTGAATATTGTAAAAAGATATATTGACCTGCTTGGAGGAATTATTTCATTTTCAAGTGAGTATGGTAAAGGCAGTACATTTACTGTTTCAGTTCCCGTTTAATATTAATTATAAATTTAAATGAAGAAAATCTTATTAATTGAAGATAATACTGAAATAAGAGAGAACACAACCGAAATTCTTGCGCTTGCAAATTATAATGTAGTTATAGCGGAAAATGGAAAAGTAGGCGTAGAGCTGGCTCAACGTGAAAAGCCCGACCTGATTATTTGTGATATAATGATGCCGGAGCTCGATGGCTATGGCGTACTTCACATCTTGAGTAAGAAAGAAGAGACCGCCGCCATACCATTCATTTTCCTTACGGCGAAAACAGAAAAGACAGATATACGCAAGGGTATGAACCTGGGAGCTGATGATTATCTGACAAAGCCTTTCGATGACACCGATCTTCTTAACGCCATTGAGGCTAGGTTGAAGAAGAATTTAATGCAACAGAAACACTATGAGGCAACACCTGAAGGACTTGATAATTTTATCAGGGACGCACAACAGGCGTTAAGTTTAAAAGATCTGGGCAAAGACAAAAAAGTAAAGGTGTTTAAGAAGAAGGCCGAGATATTTACGGAAGGAGATATGCCGCTTTATGTTTACCTGATAAAGTCAGGGAACGTAAAAACCTTTAAATCTAACCCTGATGGAAAAGAGCTGATTACAAACCTCTATGCAGAAAATGACTTCTTTGGATTTGAATCAGTACTCGAAAATAGTAACTACACAGAATCAGCCGTGGCAATGCAGGACTCTGAGCTTATTGCAATTCCAAGACACGACTTTATGACAATGATACAGGGACATCCTGATGTTTCTGCCAGCTTTATTAATCTGTTGTGTAAAAAAGTTGCTGAACGTGAAAAGCAGCTCCTTAATCTGGCTTACAATTCCGTTAGACAGCGCACTGCGGAAGCGTTGCTGAAGTCATCTTCTCTTAAAGATGCAAAATCGAATATTGCTATTTCGCGAGAAGATCTTGCAAAGATGGTTGGCACAGCCTCCGAGTCCGTTATCCGCGTACTTTCTGATTTTAAAGAAGAAGGCATGATTGAGATACAGGGAGGGAAGATAAAAATATTGAAACCCGAGAAGCTGGAAAAAGTTATCAGATGGAGTGTGGCCCGTTAGCCTGCTCCTTTACCTGCAAAGTACAATATCCACGAGTCGTTGTTCTTCATGAGAAGGTGTATGCATGATAAATACACGCGCAATTAATATACACCCGGAGATCAGTAATATGGCTGTCGAAACTTTTTTTAAGTTAAGATTATAGCGTTTCACCATTTCGAGCAGCACGCTTGTAAGTCCTAACATTACAGGCATTGTACCCAGGCCAAACAAAAGCATGTAATTAAATCCTGATAGGGGATCTGCCAAGGTAAGGCAATAGGTGAGGGCCAGAAGCGTTAACCCGCAGGGTAATAATCCGTTAAGACTGCCCAGGATAAATACTGAGCCATAATTTCTTTTTTGAATGTATCGGCTGAAAAGTGTTTTAAGCACTCCTGAAAGAGCGCTTGCTGCTTTGGTTAAAACAGGAATATGTAAACGCATCTGAAAGATGGAAAAGGCAATGAGTAGTATGCCGAGGCCAAGCGATATAGCATTTTGGAACTTTAAAAGAGGTAGGGCCATACCGATAGCTGATACAATTGCCCCTAATAAACCATAGGTAGAAATTCTCCCTGCATTATAAATGACACGCCTGATAAGGGCATTTTTACCATTAGCGCTGATAGCCAACACCAGGGGACTACACATACCAATACAGTGAAAGCTCCCCGCAAACCCCATTATAATTGCAGCAAGAATCATTTAGATAAATATTACCTCTTCCTGATAGAACTCTTTACCATTCATTCTCCATTTAAACTTTGCCTTGTACATTCCTTTCTGCAGCGAAGACACGTCAAATGTTTGTATGGTGTTCTCTGTTGTTACTATATTAAATGTTCTGTCCATGTTGTCATTAGAAGGACAGAATAATTTAACTTCTCCGTTTTCTATGTTCTTAAAATCGCCGAAAACAATATTCAATTTGCTGTCACTTGCGGTAATAACAGGTTTTGCTTTAAGTTCTGCCGTGTTGTTAATGCGTTGTATCTGGCTCTGGTAAGCCAGCTCTTCTTTGTAGTATTCTTTTGAAACAAGACTTATATCTTCCTTCATACAAACCGTAACCAACGTTGCTATAAAGCCTGCAAACAATACAAAGGCCACTACAATCCATTTACCTATACTCATACTATTATGCTGTTAATTTCTTTTTGCGTCTGAAGCCTTACTTACTGGGCCAATAAATTTGGCCTTAACTGTTTCTATTTTCTTTCCATTATGATATATGCCAAGTTTGACAACCGTGCGTGCATTGGTAACATCTTCTTCAGGTATTCTGATAAAGTATACACTTTTCGCTATCCCCTCTGCCGGAATTATAATCTGCTTTCCATCAACCTTGTTAAACTCTGCAGTTGCAGGAGATTCTACTTTCACCTCTACACTTAGTTTTTCAAAAGTTTTATTGACGAATTCAACATTATACAGGTTCGTGATGTATCCTGGTTCACGCTGGTATAATGTGCCTGGTACTTTTAATACCGTAGTTTCAACATCTGATCTGGTAATAAGCGCAAAACTTAAAATGCCCATGAGGATCAATAATACAAATGAGTATCCTATCACTCTTGTTGTTATAATCTTTGCAATACCATCTTTAATTGAATTATAGGAAGCATATCTTATCAATCCTTTCGGCTTGCCGATCTTAAGCATCACCTGGTCACAAGCATCAATGCAAGCGGTGCAGTTTACACATTCAAGTTGTGTACCGTTGCGTATGTCTATTCCGGTAGGGCATACATGCACACAAAGTTTACAATCAATACAGTCGCCCGTACTTGTTTTTTCAGCCTGGTTCTTTTTCATTTTCCCACGGGGCTCCCCGCGTAACCAATCGTACGCTACTACTATTGACTCTTTCGTGAGTAAAACTCCTTGCAGCCTTCCATAAGGGCAAACTGCAATACATGCCTGCTCGCGAAATTTTGCAAATAGGCCATAGAAGATACCAGTGAAGGCTACCAAGCCTATAAATCCTGCTATGTTTTCAGAAGGAGAGTGGTTTATGATAGATAATGTCTGATCTATGCCGATCAGGTAAGCCATTGCTGTGTGCGAGATCAGCAATGAGATAATAATAAAGATGGTGTGCTTTAATGTCTTCTTCCAGACCTTGTTAAAGTTCCATGGCTCTTTTGCTAACCTTCTTTGCGCGGGAGCATCTCCTTCAATCAAATATTCTATCTTTCTGAACACCATTTCCATGAACAGTGTCTGGGGACACATCCAACCGCACCACACGCGACCAAATACTACTGTAAACAAAATGATGAATACGAAGAATGTGATCATGACAATAGCGAGAAGGAAAAAATCCTGTGGCCAGAATGCCTGCCCGAGTATCACAAACTTCCTTTCAAATACATTGAGTAAAAGAAAGGGCTGTCCGTTAATCTTGAGAAAAGGTCCTGCAAACAAAATGGAAAGGAGTACAACGGTAACGGCAATACGCCATTGGTGATACTTGCCGGAAGGTTTGTTCGGATGTATCCAGATACGTTTACCCTTTTCGTCTACGGTGGCAATTGTATTTCTGAATGCTTCTTCGGCCTGAGTTCCCCACGAGCTTTCCTGCTTGTTCCCAAGCCTTTCTTTTCGAATATTATATTTTACTGCACCTTCCATTTTGTTTCTGTTATTTCTTAAAGAGAGGCCTGCGCGTTTGTAGTATCGCTGGCTATTGCTTTCTGTTTAAAGAGCTCGCCTTGTGGTGCCTTTGCATTTGCTGGGTTGCTTCCTTGCAAGCTTAAGATGAAGAATGTCACATCTCTTACATCCTGTGGGCTTAACACTTTACCCCACGCTGGCATACCTTTCTCAACTACACCATTTTTTACTGTAAGAAACACTTGTTTCACATCTCCGCCATGCAACCAGTATTCATCCGTAAGATTCGGTCCGATGGTGTTCCCGCCACCATCATTTCTATGGCAAGAGGCACAGTTGTTATTCATAAATACTGATTTTCCTTTCTCAATGATTGCCGCGTCCTTTGCAAACACTAGTTGATTTTCATCAATGGCTTCCTGTGGCTGAGATGCTTTAAATATTCTGGCTTGTTCTTCTGCAACAGCTACTTCATTTTCATACTCCTGTAACTGTAAAGGAAGTGTAGCCGAGAAGTGGTATACAACCAGGTAAACAACACTCCATCCGATTGTTCCGTAGAACAACCATTTCCACCAGGGAGGCAAGTGATTATCCAGTTCTTTAATTCCATCATAACTGTGATGAAGTTCAATATCTTTTTCCTGTTCTACCGGCACCGAGGCATTCATCTTCTGCGAGAATCTGCTCCACCAGTTTGGTCTTGGTACGTAAACGACACCAAGTTTTTGTGCTCTTTCTTTTTCAGCTTGCTCAGTAAGCATATTCAGCACCTTGATGAGATACAATGCTACGGCACCTACCAATATTATAACGATAAATACGAATGTAGTTACCAGGTAGAGCGGGAGCATCGGACTGTTTATCGGGTCATCCCAAAAGCTTTTCTGTTCCTGTGCAAATGCACCTAATGGAAACAGAAGGGTGATAAAAATGGATAGTGTCCTTTTCATATACTTATTTTTTGGCTGTGGTAGTTTGGTTTTCTACAGAAGCATCTTCCATAGGCAGTGCTTTCATCTTTTCAATTAACTTTTTGTCCGTTGTAAATACCCACAACAGCAGACATAGGAAGAAGATAAAGAAGATTACGAATGATATTACAGGCCAGATGGCGATGTTTTCTATACTTTGAAGGACGTTCTTATACATGGTAGTAAGTATTAAATGTGGTTGATTCTAGATGCTGGGATTCTAGATGCTAGATTCTAGATTCTAGATTCCAGATTCTAGATACCAGAATCGAGCATCCAGAATCCAGTATCTATTTCTCTGCTGTTTTTTCTCCTTTAATGTCTGTTCCAAGTCTTTGCAGGTATGCGATCAGCGCTATGATCTCGGCGTCATCGGCTACTTCAATACCATCAGCTTTTAAGCTTTCTGTAATTTTTGCAGCTTGTTTTTCAAGATCATCGTTGGATTCGTTTTCATATCCATCTGGATATGGTACGCCTACTTTGCGAAGAGCAGTTATCTTACCTGGTGTTTCACCTTTGTCAATCATCTGCTCGAACAACCATGGGTATGCTGGCATGATTGATCCTGTTGATACTGCATCCGGAGCAAGCATGTGGTTGTAGTGCCAGCTGTTTGAATATTTAGCACCAACACGGTGAAGATCAGGACCGGTGCGTTTTGATCCCCAGAGGAAAGGGTGATCATAAACAAATTCTCCTGCTTTTGAATACTCACCATAACGTTCAGTCTCTGAACGGAAAGGTCTTACCATTTGCGTATGACAGCTCACACAACCTTCTCTGATGTATAAGTCGCGACCATGAAGCTCGAGCGGTGTATACGGTTGTACACTTGTAATAGTAGGAATGTTGGATTTAATCAGGAACGTCGGAATCATTTCAATAAATCCTCCGATAAGTATCGCAATCAGTGTAAGCACAGTAAATAACACAGGCTTATGCTCCAATAGTCTGTGGTGCCAGCCACCTGTTCTTTCTACATATTCTTTTACTAAAGGTGCAGCTTCTGCTTCTTCGTTTGCTACAAAAGAACCTGCTTTAGCTGTTTTGATCAGGTTATAGGTCATGATGAAAGCACCTGTCAGGTATAATGCGCCACCAATTGCCCGCAAAGCGTGAAGGGGTAGTACCTGTACCGTTGTTTCAAGGAAGTTCTTGTATACAAGGAAACCTTCAGGATTGAATTCCTTCCACATGAGGCTTTGTACAACGCCCGATACGTACATGGGCAGTGCGTAGAAGATAATACCAAGTGTACCAAGCCAGAAGTGTACGTTAGCAAGTTTTGTAGAGTAAAGTGGTGTATTCCACATGCGTGGCACTACCCAGTAGAGCACAGCGAAGATCATGAAACCATTCCAGCCTAAACCGCCTACGTGTACGTGCGCAACAATCCAGTCTGTAAAGTGCGCTATTGCGTTTACGTTTTTCAGCGATAAGAGTGGCCCTTCAAGGGTTGCCATACCGTAAGCAGTAACAGCAACAACCATAAATTTCAAAACAGGATCTTCACGAACTCGGTCCCAGGCACCGCGAAGCGTCATCAATCCGTTAAGCATGCCACCCCATGATGGAGCTATAAGCATGATGGAGAACACTACGCCAAGAGATTGCGCCCAGTCAGGAAGTGAAGTATATAGTAAGTGGTGAGGCCCTGCCCAGATATAGATGAAGATCAGTGACCAGAAGTGAATGATTGAAAGTCTGTAAGAGTAAACGGGTCTGTTAGCTGCTTTCGGCAGGTAGTAGTACATAATTCCGAGGAAAGGCGTTGTTAGGAAGAATGCAACCGCGTTGTGGCCATACCACCATTGTACTAATGCATCCTGAACACCTGCATACCATGAGTAACTCTTAAAGAATGACACTGGCATCTCAAATGAGTTAACTACGTGCAATACGGCTACCGTTACAAATGTTGCGATATAGAACCAGATAGCCACGTACATATGGCGTTCTCTGCGTTTAATGATGGTGCCAATCATATTCCAGCCGAATACCACCCATATTACTGTTATGGCGATATCGATAGGCCACTCTAACTCTGCGTATTCCTTTGATGTAGTCATACCCAGAGGCAACGTTATAGCTGCGGCAAGAATAATAAGTTGCCATCCCCAGAAATGTATCCAGCTAAGTGTATCGCTGAACATGCGCGTCTTAAGTAAACGCTGCATGGAGTAATACACCCCAGCAAACATTGCATTTCCTACGAAAGCAAAGATAATAGCATTGGTGTGAAGAGGGCGAATACGACCAAAAGAGGTGTATTGCGTGTCGAAGTTAAAGATCGGATACACGAGCTGTATAGCTGCTGTAAGTCCGACCAGCATTCCAACCAATCCGAACACAACGGTGGCTATCATGAATGCTTTTACAATCTTGTTGTCGTAACTGAATTTTTCGATTTCCATAGCTTTGGCCAGGGTTTAGCACTGATAATTTTACAGTGTTAAAAGTAGAACTCCCTCCAAAGTCTCTACATGATGGTCGTTAGATCGAAAACTGATTTTTGTCAGGTCTTTGTTTAAGACCTGTTTTTTTACTTGTTGAAGTATGCTCTTTGAGAGGACGTAGCCAATGTAGAATGCGAGCAGGTCAAAGCAATCTCTTTAAGGGATGAACAAGGGAAGTATTTTATACTTTTCTGTTTAATTCAATGCTTCATGCCCATCTCCGTTCCCGTAAATCAATCCTTACTCAAATAAATCACACTGTCACCCTGAGACAAACGGATCCTCATCGGTTTTTTACCATTACTATTCTTAAAAACTTTATAAAACAGCAATTGAATTTCTTTATTGAAAGGAAGTTCTGATTCAACAGTGTTTCCATTACCATAAAGCAGTGCTATTTTAAAATTCGTTGCTTTTGAATTCTTCCGTCCTTTTTTACGTATACGTTTCTTCGAATCTAAATTCAAGAGTTTCCCATTGCGTAGGTATTCACTCATGGCGGCGGTATATGCATTTGTTAATCCAAGTTCGCCGGCCAATTGCATGTAGTGCGTCTTAAGCTGTGGATCTAACAACGCAGTTTTTACATGAAGCGATGCATCCTGAAACTTATTTCGGTTAGCACGTTGTGCAGCACTTTGCTTACGCGGCGCTTTTAGCTTGCCGGAAACAATAGTTGTCTTGTTTCTGGTACGAAACGTGAGCCCTCCAATAGAACCGCTGAGGCCGTTTACCAGGGAATTTACTTTAATTCTTGCCATATAATCTTTTTTCAAGGCAATAAAAATAGATCGTTTGACAAATACTGTCAATCCTGTTAAAAGTTATAAAATAAGTTGCTATAGCTTCTGATGGCTTTTTATAGCTCGTTATGGCTACATTGTACAGTCTCCCTGCACTCTTTGTACAGTCTCCCCGCACTCGGGGCAGCACATTATTGTTAACGGGATCAAACGAAGTAAAAGAATTATACTTCTTATATCGAGAGTCTGCTAAGATACTACAAATGCAGGAAAAAACGGAGAAACTGCGCTGAAATATTCCTGCCTATTCTCTTCGTATAGCCTCTACCGGGTCCAGCTTTGATGCCCTTAATGCAGGGTATGTTCCGAATACTATTCCTACAACCACAGCAATGGTTGAAATAATAACCAAAGTATTTAGGGTAAATGCAGCCTGAAAGGGAGCTTGTGTTAACGATCGGATAATCGGAATAATGGCTAGCGTGGCTAGTATTCCAATCACTAGTCCGACAAAACTGCCCAGTAAAGATATGGTTATCGATTCAGAAAGAAACTGGAGAATAATATCACCCTTTGATGCACCTACTGCTTTGCGTACACCAATTTCTGAAGTTCGTTCTGTAACAGAAATCAGCAGTACGTTCATTACACCTATTCCGCCTACAATTACTGATATTCCTACAATTAATCCCATTACAAGGCGGAAGAGGAAAAAACCCTGTGCAGCTTGTTTCGCTCTTATCTCATTGCTTTTAACACTAAATGCATGCTCATCAGCAAAACGCTTCTTCAGCCATGCATCAATCTCATCCCTTAAAGCATTAACATGTATCACATGATCAGCCTCTATAAAAGCATACGGAGGTGTTGTGTTAAGTTCTTTTGCGTTGATTAAAGTTATAGGATAAAATACTTCAGGGCCAGGTACGCGTTTAGATTGGATGATACCTACAATCTCCAATGATTGTTCACCTGCCTCTATCTTTTTACCAATCAGATGTTCTATTGGTCGTTGCTTTGCCAATGAGTTGGCAAGGGCTTCTGTAATAACACCGATCTCTTTGCCGTTTTCTAGATCAGCTGAAGTTAATTTCCTTCCATGCAGAACAACAGCACTGGAATCAATATAGTTGGTGCCCGTGTTGTAGGCTGCTGTTTTCAGCGTGTAGTATGTTACTTCTTTTGCCTTTCGTTGAAAGAGATAACCTTTGGCAGGATGAGATAATGATGATAGTAATCTTTTAAAATCAGGATAGGTTAAATATTTAACGGAGTCTTTACGAACAGATACACCGTTAATGGTATTGTTTGTTTCTGATTGCACTACAATTGCTTTTAGTGAAGTGGTGTTTGTTATCTGTTCCTGTGCGTATTCTTCCATTCCATCTATTAAAGATAAGATGGATACGAGAGAGGCTACCCCGATAACAATTCCTAACAGCGATAAAATGGTATGAAAGAAATGGGAGTAGATGTTTTGAAAGGCAAGTAGAAAAGAGTTTGTTATCTTCTTAATCATAACCATAAAATGTCTTCACTAAAGACTATGTTATAAAGAAAATGTTACAGTATTATGCATGATCGGATATTTTAATTCATTCAATCTCCAAGGAATAATTAAAAATACTAGTTTTAAGGCCTATAACGAGCTAATAAAATGAAGCGGATTACAGTTTTTTGCGGATCAAGTTTTGGGAATGATAAGATCTTTGAGCAACAAGCAATGCTACTGGGGCAAACACTTGCTAAAAATGGCATAGAACTGGTTTATGGAGGTGCGAAGGTTGGTCTTATGGGCGCTGTTGCTGATGGAGCCTTAAAAGAAGGAGGGAAGGTAATTGGCGTGCTACCTGATTTTCTACAGTCGAAAGAGATTGCTCATGAGGGGCTAACAGAGTTGATTATCGTTAAGAGTATGCACGAACGCAAAACCAGGATGAACGACCTCTCCGATGGTGTAATTGCACTTCCCGGTGGATATGGAACGCTGGAAGAGTTCTTTGAAATGCTTACCTGGGCACAGCTTGGTCTTCATAAAAAGCCTATTGGCATCTTGAATGTAAATGGTTTTTATGATCCATTGATGCAAATGGTTCAGACCATGGTTGACAATGGTTTCTTAAAATCCGTAAATCAACAGATGTTGTTAATGAGTAGTAGCATGGATGATCTTTTAGATAAGATGAGGAACTACGTAGCGCCTGCCGTTCCTAAATGGATCAATAAAGAGAAGGTGTAATTAGCATCAGATGAAAAACCATAATATGAATATTGTTACGCTGCGCTATTGAATCGTGAATAACTTTATTGAATTTTGCCATTCTATATCAAGGCTTGATGATCCTGCTTCTGCCGACCTGTTAAAAAAGATAAGGAGACAAACTTTTGAGAAAGGCGAGTACTTGTTAAAGAACGGGCAGGTTTGCAGCCGGTTTTATTTTGTTGAGCATGGACTTTTAAAAACATCTTTTAAAAAAGAAGATAAAGAGTTTATTATGAAGTTCTTTACTGAAGGTTCTATCTGCACGCAATTGGAAAGTTACATCACACAAGGCGCGTCTACATACGACATCATTGCCTTAGAGGCATCAACAGTAGCCTACCTCACCTATTCCGATTTTGAGTCACTTTGTCAACTTCATCATTCTATAGAGAGATTATACAGGAAATTTGTTTCTATGGCTGCCATAAACATGATGAAACGGATAAGTGAAATGCTTGAGGAAAATGCAACAGTTCGTTATAATAATTTCATTCGGGAACAAAATGATTTACTACAAAGAGTTAGCCTCGGTGATTTAGCGAACTACTTGGGGATAACCCAGGTTAGCTTAAGCAGAATAAGAGCAAGAAAGTAAAATTATTAAAAGCATTATTTAACATTTGTAAAAAGAATCTGCCTATCCGATAAATAGTTTTGTATAACAAGATTATTAAGGATATGGAAACAAAGGCGTCTACGCGTTTAATAAGTACTGCAGGTGCGTTCATTTTTATCATTGTAGCCTGCATTCAAGGTTATCGTACAATTGGCTTGCCTCCTGTTATTATAGTAGGAGGCTCAGGTGTTATCGGTTTCTTGTTTTGGTTTTTCACTTATTTGAAAAGACCTGTTGATCCTAAAATTATCCTACCGCTGTTTCTTCTCACTGTAGCAGGTTTAGAGATACATATGATGGAAGAATATCTTACACAATTTGGACCTTCAATGAGTAGGTTGTTTAATATTTCATGGACCGAAAAATCCTTCTTGATGATTTTTGCATTCATAGGGCCAGTGATTTATACCTTAACTGCTCTTGGACTTTTCTATCGTATACCTCTCGCCGGTTTTTTTGCGTGGTTCATTTTCATCGGACCTGGTGTAGCTGAGTTCACCCATTTTATTTTTCCCATTTTACAACCTTGCATAGAGCCTGATAATCCCGATCCTGTATCTTTTATTATAAATGGAACTACCCTTGAAAATACACCGAACTACTATTTCAAAACAACTGGTCGATATTATTTCTCGGGTTTATACACCGCAGTTCTACCTATGATCCCTGGTATTTATGCAATCTATCGTGTATTACAAACACATCTGAGGCAAATAAATTGAATGATTCACCCATATTTTTCGCTACTCACCGGCTTTAAAGCAAATCGAAAGATAGTTCATCTTACGTTTTCTGTCGTTTCCGTATTTTTGAACTTCCTGATTGATATCGTTGGCATTTTTGGAGGTGATGGAGAGATACTGTTATCAAAGGGTTAAGGAATTAGAAGGTAGGTTGTAAGGCGCAGGTATTCCTTGAGGTTGTTCTCACAGAATTAAAAAGTGGGAAGACCAATTCAAATTGGGAATTTACAGATGCATGAAAACATATACTGTTATAATCCTGCTTTCTATAGCTATGGGTTGTTCATCATCGCATAATAATGCGAAAGTTGACACTACGGCCCTTATGCATAAGATCAAAGATCTTAAAAGAAAGTACCACCTCATTGATTTTGCCATTGATACAAAAAGAATTTACGGTGCTGGTGATGTGTCTACGCTGACAAGAACTATTGTCGATAAAACTTTGCCAGAAAAAGAGATTACTGTATCGGAAGCATTGTCTAGAGATGGCAAATTTTACATTGCCACGCTGGTTAATGATGATATAACTTTCCAGATGCATACGCATACCGATAAAGACCGGATCTCAAGTGAATTGATGACAATACTTTACGATATCCCGGTGGTATTTAATTCAGATAAGCGATACTATATGGTAAATCCGGCAATCGGATTAACAGGAAAAGATGCATGGTATTTTTGCGGAACTGAAAAGGATTTAAGGGAAGCAAGAGAAGAAGGACTTCCATTAATCTTCCCTGATGAGAATCCGACCGAAACACCTGAATATAAATTGTATAGTGATAATTTGTGAGATATTATGTTAGCCCCAAGAATTGAAGTGATACCTGAGAAGAAGTTGATAGGCATGCAAATGGCAATGTCTTTAACTGATAACAAGACAGGTTTCTTATGGAAGAACTTTATGATGAGAAGGAGGGAGATTACAAATAGCGTAGGAGATAGTCTCTATTCCGTGCAATGGTATGATAAATTGTACTTTTCACAATTTAATCCCAGCACGCCCTTTGTAAAATGGGCTTCTATGGAAGTAGCTGACTTCACATATATCCCTGAAGGTATGCAGACTTCAATCATGCCAGGAGGGGAGTATGCTGTATTTTTACATAAAGGAGGAGCGGATATGGGAAGTCACACTTTCCAATACATCTTTCAAAACTGGCTTCCTAACTCTCAGTATACGCTGGATGACAGACCGCATTTTGAAGTTCTGGGAGAGAAGTACAAGAACAACGATCCTGCTTCGGAAGAAGAGATCTGGATACCGATTACAAGAAAGCAGATGTAGTAATTTGATTTAGCGCCCTTCTTTTGGAAGGGCACCAAATCTGATTTAGGCTGGTTTTTAAATGGCCTTGCTGAAGATCTGAACCTGATCTTCCTGGGTACTCATACGTTGATCAAATACCTTACAGATATTTCTGATAAAAGGTGCTCCTGCAGTCGTAACTCTTAAGCCCGAATCATCCAGGTAAAGAATTCCTTCTTTCTCCATTTCTATTAAAGTATCGAGGATATTCTTGTCAACAACCTGTTGCAATAAGCTTTCGCTTAGTTTTCCATTGCAGCTAATATCAAGAATACATTTTCTTATGATAAGATCTTCATCTGTAAGCATGTGACCTTTAAATACAGCACTACCGTTGGTTTTTATATCAGCCATGTAATCCTCCACTTTTTTCAGGTTCTGCGCATAGGCGTATTTTGCATCACTGATTGCCGATGATCCTAAACCAATAAGCAGGTCAGTATTAGTGGTGGTATACCCCATAAAGTTTCTATGAAGCTTACCCGCAATGTGCGCTTTAAATAGAGAATCATGACGCAACGCAAAGTGATCCATACCGATGTCTGCGTAATCATTTTTCTTTAACATGTGCCTGCCAATCTCATAGAGGTGTCGCTTAAGCGCTTGTGATGGAAGATCTGCATCTTCATAGCCGCGTTGGCCGGGCTTTAACCATGGTACGTGAGCATAGCTGTAAAAAGCAAGACGGTCAGGCTTAAGGGTTAGCACCTGCTCAAGGGTATCTGTTACAGTAAATGGTGTCTGAAAGGGAAGACCATACACAAGATCATAGCTAACTGATTGGTAACCTATTTCGCGGGCTTGCAACGTAACCTTTTGTAAGTTTTCAAATGGCTGTATTCTGTGAATAGTTTGCTGAACCTTCTCATTAAGGTCCTGTACACCGAAGCTTACCCGCCTGAAACCTAAATCAAATAAGGTTTGTAAATGTTCTCTTGTAGTATTATTTGGATGTCCTTCAAAGCTGAACTCAAAATCCTGGTGCACTTCAACATCTTCAAGTATATAACTGATGAGCCACCGAAGATTCTCCGGGCTGAAGAAGGTAGGGGTGCCACCACCGAGGTGCAGTTCTCTGATTATTGGTTTTCTGCCAAAGATGTTCTTATATCCTTCCCATTCTTTGAGGATGGATTGTATGTATGGGATTTCTACGTTGTGATTCTTTGTTATTCTTGTCGTACATGCGCAATATGTACATAAGCTTTCGCAGAAGGGCAGGTGTATATATAAGCTGATGCCCTTTTCTTCATTAGACTCATTGAAAGTTTTTCTCACCGAGTTAATCCACTTCTCTCTCGAAAATAATTCAGTATTCCAGAAGGGCACGGTAGGATAACTGGTATAACGGGGTGTAGGTACGTCATACTTTTTCAATAAAGATGCTTGAGATGGATATGTTGTCATATTCGTTAACTGAAATTATTTCTGGGACTTCTTTATGTTCTTTGCATGGGGTGTAGCCTTCATACCTGGTTTGTCTTCAAACAGCATTCTTACTGATGGTGTATACGTGTCATCATATTGTCCGCTTTTCATGTTCCAGTAGAACACAGCAAGAAAGGCAATGGCAATTGTTACACTGATGGCGATTAAAAGCACAATGATTCCCATAGTTTTAAAATTTAATTCGTGATGCAGCAAGTTTTACTGCAAGTGTACTAAAGCCTACAACGCTGATGCTGCTGATAGGCATAATAATAGCAGCTATTAACGGTGTTAGATGACCTGTAACTGCAAATGTTAATGCAATGGCATTATAGAAGAAGGAAATAGCAAAACCTGTTTTTAATATACCTGAGGACGACTTGGCAAATTGGAGCATCTTGTCCAATGAGGTTATCTTGTCGCCGTGAAGAATTCCATCACAAGCCGGAGTAAATATTCCGTTGTCATCGGTAATGGCTATTCCCACATCACTTTGTTTTAATGCTCCAGCATCATTTAACCCGTCACCAATCATCATCACTTTTTTACCCTGGCGCTGAAGATCTTGTATATAGTTCAATTTCTCCTGTGGGCTTTGGTTAAAATGTAATTGTACTTTAGAACCAAAAAGGTTTTTCATTTCTTCCCTTACTGTATCATTATCACCAGAGAGCAAAGAATGACATTTGTCTCCTAATCTTTCCAGCATATCTTTGATGTTCTTGCGTATAGCAGTTCTGATGATAAACATTCCTTTTGGTTCCTCATTAATGGAGACATACACCTGGGAGTAGGAGTTGTGTTTTGCTTTTTCGTGCCATCCTGTAAAAGATGCAGAACCTATTCTGAACCGCCTGGAGCCGATCACGCCCTCAAGACCTTTACCCGGAACCTCTTTAAAATCAAGTACTGCTTCTACAGAAAAATGTTTAATGTGCTTTGCAATCATCACAGACAATGGATGCGTAGAATAACCAGCAAGCATCTTTACTCTGGATAGGTCCCCTTCCGTCAAGTCTCCTACAATGGTTATATCAGGATTGTTACCGTGTGTGACTGTTCCTGTTTTGTCAAACACTACGGTGTCTATAGCTGCCATCCGTTCAATAACATCTGCATTTTTAAGGTATAATTGTTTCTTTCCAAAAACACGAAGCATGCTTCCCAATGTAAAGGGTGCGGCTAACGCAAGGGCGCAGGGGCATGCTACCATTAATACAGAAGTTAAAACTAGCCACATCTGCGATGGCACAGTTATCTGCCAATAGATTGCCGTAATAAATGCAATGACCAGTACAATCCAGGTAAACTTCCTTGCGGCTCTATCTATAATTTTCTGGTATTTGCTTTCTTCAACCTTTTTAAAGGCTTCGTTATTCCATAAACTTGTAAGGTGACTTTGCGATGTAGCTTTATTAACAAGTAGTTTTATCGGAGAGCCAATAAGGCGACCACCAGCATAAATCAGTTCACCCTTTTTAACTTTTACAGGTCTTGCTTCTCCTGTAACAAAACTGTAATCGATATAAGCGGAGTCATTCAATAATGTGCTGTCAGCAGGAATTAATTCCATGTTTCGGATCTGGATGCAATCTCCTTTTCTTAGCTTATAAATGATTGTTGGCTTGCTTACTTCCTGTTCAATTTTATTTACAGCAAGGGGGAAATAGGCAGTGAAATCTCTGTCAAATGCAAGGCTTTCATAGGTCTTGCTTTGAAACCATCTGCCTATGAGCAGGAAGAAAATAAGTCCAGTAAATGAATCGAGGTAGCCAGGCCCTGTTGCAGTAATGATATCATAAGCACTTCTTAGAAACAAGGCAATAAGACCTGCTGCAATAGGAACATCAATGTTTACCTGCTTTTGTTTAAAACTGTTGAATGCAGATTTAAGATAATCAAAGCCACTAAAGAAAAAGGCCGGAATTGCAAGACCGAGGTTAAGCCATGAAAAGATACGCATCAGATCTTTTTCTGCATGATCAAGCCCCAGATATTCCGGAAAGCTAAAGAGCATGATGTTACCGAAACAAAATCCTGCAACGCCTACTTTAAGAGCAAGGGATAGGTCTGTTTTCTTTTTTACTCCTTCGCTATCCTCCAATGTTATTTTGGGAGCATATCCCAGAGATGCAATCAGCTGTGCTACTGTGCTTAGTTTGCTTTGTTGGGGATTATAATCAATGGTTACTGACTTCTTGGCAAAGTTCACCTCCGAATGCAGAATACCCTTGTTTAATTTTCTTAAGTTCTCCAGCAGCCAGATGCACGAAATGCAATGCATGGCAGGGATATAGAAAGTAACCTTTGCAAAAGTATCGGAGTTAAACTCCAAAAGCTTTTTAAGTACATCGTTCTCGTTCAAATATGCGTAAGTCTCGTCGCTTACATCCTTGAGCTGAACCCCTGGGTTCTTATCCAGGTCGTAGTACTCGCAAAGGTTATTGCTATCAAGTATCTCGTAAACTGTTTTGCAGCCGTAACAGCAGAAAGGTTTTTCGTTTAGCCAAAGTGTTTCGTCTTCACATGCCTGGCCACAGTGAAAACATTTTAAATCGTTAATTACTGCTGTACTTGTCATGAGATATTAATTAAGCTTGTGCTAATTCGTTGTTAAACGAATAGGTCCAGATGGGTTTGTTGGTATGATTAGTTACATCTTCAGTTACACTTCCATTCAATAGATGTCCTATTCCTTTTCTGGCATGTGTGCCCATTGCAATAATATCTGCTTTAATGAAATTACTGAATTCAAGAATTCCATCTTCTTCATTAGGATGATTGAAGATATTAATGGTATAGTTCTTTAGTCCATGGTGTTTTGCAAATGCCTTTAATCGCTCGCGCGTAACAATATCTGACCTGAAGTTTAGCGGTGTGTTAATTCGGACAAGATGTAGTGTTGCGTCGAAAAACGACTGCAATGTTTTTACTTTATGTACCAGTTCTTCCTGGTCTTCTTCTTCGAGATCATTGGGGAAAGCAATGTTCTTAATGCTACCTTTGAGATAGTTCTTGATAACAAGTACAGGCACAGGAGAATGTCGTACTATTTTCTCTGCATTGGAACCGACGAAAATTTCTCTTAATCCACTCGCACCATGCGATCCCATTATCACAAGATCAATATTATTATTCTTTATGTAATCAATAATCTGAAGCGAAGGAGCACCAAATACAACATTAAAAGTTGCTTTCACGTTGTCCTTGTTGTACTTGGTAATTATCTTCGAGAATTCTCCTTCCGATTTTTCTTTTAATTCTTTTAATAATTCTTCTTCAAAATTTAATACTGGCATTAGCACGGTGTCGTGCATAACCGGAAGCTCAACTACATGAAGTAACTCAATAGAACCTTTTGATTGAGAGGCGAGATCAAGCGCAAAGCGAAAGGCATTGATAGCCGGCTTTGAGAAATCACAGGGTACGAGAATTTTTTTCATGGGTTTGTTTATTTTGTTGATCAAAGCTATTGCCTGCTGATCTTTTAATATTTGAGGTACATCATCGAAAAAGATGATTTTTGTCAGGATATTCAGTTTTTAACTTTCATTATTCTTCTGTAAAATGCCGCCATGGATGTAAAAGTGAAATTTCTTGGAGGTACTGGTACAGTAACTGGTTCCCGCTATCTTGTTAGTGTCGGCAAGTTTAAGTTTCTGTTTGACTGTGGTCTTTTCCAGGGATTAAAAGAATTGAGGTTAAGAAACTGGGATGAATTTCCTGTTGATCCGTCAACCATTGACGCCGTGGTGATTAGCCACGCGCATATAGACCACACCGGCTATCTGCCCAAGCTGGTGAAAGAGGGCTTTAGCGGTCCTGTTTATTGCACCGAGCCTACCGCAGAACTTATGGAAATAATGTTACTTGATTCTGCAAAACTACAGGAGGAAGAGGCAGCGTATGCCGTCTCTAAAGGATATTCAAAGCATGCAAACCCACAACCGCTTTATACTAGCACAGATGTGCAATCAGTTTTTCCGTTAATCAAGAAATTAAAGTTTAAGCAGAAAGTAAATATTAATAATAACGTCTCTATCATTTTTTCAGATGCTGGTCATTTGTTAGGGTCCGCAATTACAGAAGTTCTTATTCAGGGTGATAACCAAACAAAGAAGATCGTCTTTTCAGGAGACCTTGGAAGAAACAGCGATGCGATGTTGTATCCTCCATCAGTTATCGAAGAAGCAGATATATTGTTTATTGAGTCTACCTATGGCAATAAGGATAATCCGGTTATAGATCCTGCAGCCGACCTCGAGCGCGTTGTTAACGATACGCTAGCGAGAAATGGTGTGCTGTTAATTCCGGCATTTGCAGTAGGACGAACGCAAGTGCTGCTGTACTATTTGCACAAACTCATGCAGGAAGATAAGATTCCTGATGTACCTGTTTACATTGATAGCCCTATGGCTATTTCAGCAACATACCTGTACTACAACTACCCCGAATACCATAAAGTGAAATTTAATCATTCTGTGTTTGCGCATGAGATGGAAACAAACATGCTCGTGTTTGTAAAGAATGGAAAGCATTCAAAATCATTGAATGAAATCAAGAGTAATGCAATCATAATTTCGTCCAGTGGAATGATGACAGGAGGGAGAATACTCCATCATCTTTATCATAGATTAAGAAATGAAAGGGATACTATTCTTATTGCAGGATACCAGGCTGAAGGCACAAGAGGACGTGATATAGTTGACAAGAAACCGTTTATTAAAATATTCGGTGAAGAAGTGCCTGTGAAATGTCATGTTGCCAATATGAGTTCACTCTCAGGCCATGCAGACAGAAATGAATTGTTTGCATGGATGGGCAATTTTAAATCTAAACCTAAAATGGTTTTCACAATCCATGGTGAAGGCAATAACCTCATCCAATATGCAAACGCTATCAGAGAGAAGCTGGGATGGAATGTAATTGAACCGCAATACCTGGAAACAGTAAGCCTGTTTGAGGGAATCTGATTACAGGGTTACTTGCTTTTCAAAACGTCCGGCAATTTCATCAATGCCTATTCGATATATAATAGGCTTTTTCTTTTTTACTACAGTATGAGGCGGGTTGGCATGTTCTCGGGCCGGGTCTACTGTTTCTCCTAATGTTAGCGGTTGAAGCCTTTCTAAAAATAGTTTTCTTGCTTTCTGCTGAGCGGCTTCTGTCTTTAACTCTTCAAACTTTCCGTTTACCACAACACTCCGCCAGCTTGAGAGACCATCAATATTGTCGACCTGAAAACAAACATGGGGATTTTTACGCATCATGCTGATCTTGGTGCCTTCCAAAGAGCGGCCGTAAATAAATTCTCCGTCGAATACATACGTGACAGGCAATACCAGAACCTTGCCATTTGTATAGCAGCCGATTCGACCAATATAGTTGCTTTGCAGAATGTACTCACATTGTTTGGTTGTTAATTTGCCTAGCATAAATCATCTTAGTTATTTAGTAAAGTTAAGTATCAATAAATATTGTTACCTGACTTTTATCAGGCATATTTTTGATTATCATCATTACGGGTAAGAAATAGTCAGTTTAAATTTGTATTAAATTTATAACGGATGAAAATATTTGTTTATAGCGCACATGCATATGAAATACCCTTTCTTCAGCGACTTGCCGAAGGCAAACATGAGCTAGTCTTCACTGAGAAGAAGTTAACACTTGATACCGCGCAGTGGGCGTCAGGTTGTGAAGCCGTAGCATTATTTACTGCAGATGATGCATCCGCACCTGTTATACAAAAACTTCACGCTTTTGGAATACGCTTTATTGCTTTACGGTCCGCAGGGTACGACCACGTGGATCTGGCCAAAGCTGAAAAGCTTGGCATAAGCGTAGCCAATGTTCCTGCATATTCTCCTTATGCTATTGCAGAGCATGCAGTAGCGTTGCTACTCGCCCTCAACAGAAGAATAACGGAAGCACAAACACTGATGCGCCTTCAGGATTTCCGCCTCGATACCCTTGTAGGTTTTGATATTCATGGAAAGACGGTGGGTATTATAGGCACCGGAACAATTGGGATGGCTTTCGTTAAAATCATGAAAGGATTTGGTGCAAGGCTTATTGGATATGATCCTGTAAAGAATAAAGAAGCTGAGGAGCTAGGCTTACAATATGTGTCGCTTGACGAGCTTTTCAAATCAAGTGATATTATTTCTATTCATTGTCCGTTAAACGAACATACCCGTTATCTGATATCTAAACCTCAGCTTGAAAAGATGAAGAAGAATGCAATACTTATCAATACTTCAAGAGGTGGTATTGTAAATACAGAAGATCTTCTCGAAGCATTGGAAAGCGGAAGGTTAGGAGGAGCTTGCCTCGATGTATACGAAAAAGAGAAGAGCCTGTTTTTTGAAGACCATAGAAACAGTACACTCAAGGATGTTTTGTTTACACGACTAAGGTCTAATAAAAACGTTATTGTTACAGGGCACCAGGCTTTCCTTACCACCGAGGCTTTACAGGGCATTGCAGGAACAACTATCGAGAATATTGACTATTGGGAAGATGGCCAGACTTCGCCGCATGAACTTAACAAAGTAGCGAAGGTTGCTAATGTTAACTGATATTTTAATTGAATATTTTGAAGGGTTGAAGGACTGAAACTTCAACCCTTTTTTATTAAAGCTATGTAATTTATAAGCTTACAGTTAGTGTATGCACACATTTGCCGAAAATTAATATGTTTGCGCACTAAATAGAATAAATGAAAATTGTTGACCTCTCCAAGTCTATAAAATACAACAAGGCTGACCCTTGGTTTATGAGGGTAGTTATCAAAAGTAAGTCCCATAAACAATCTAAATGGTTAATCAGGCTATTAGGCCTTCCGTTTAAATTGTTTCCTAAGGGATTTGAAGGATGGGCTGATGACACCATCAGGAAAATGGGTGTTCATGCTACAACCCATATAGATGCACCCTGGCATTATTCTCCTACCACTGGTGGCAAGCGATCAAAGACCATTGATGAAATTCCTTTAGAATGGTGTTATGGCAAAGGTTTGGTGATTGACATGAAGCATAAACCAGACTTTGACGCCATTACGGTTGATGACATTAAAAATTTTTTACAACGTGAAAATCTTACTCTCGAGCGCGATATGATCGTGCTTATTAAAACCGGTAGAGATAAGTTCAATGGAACAAAGGAGTTCCCATATATAGGTACAGGAATGAGCGCAGAAGCAACATCCTGGCTCATCGATCACGGAATAAAAGTTATGGGTATAGATTCATGGGGTTGGGATCTTCCTTTACCATATCAGATTAAGAAAGCAAAAGAGACATCCAACCCTGACTTGTTTTGGCAAGCGCATCTTGTTGGCAGGGAAAAAGAGTATTGTCATATTGAGCAATTGGTAAATTTAGATGCACTTCCCTATAGTGGTTTTAAAGTAGCGGTTTTCCCACTGAAGATAGTTGGTGCTTCCGCAGCTCCTGCCAGGGTTGTTGCTATTATGGAATAGCTACTGGCCCAGGGACGCTAATACGCAAATTCATTAAAAGAAAATTTAGTTGCGAAGGAGACAGGGTCATATAACATCGCAGTTGCAGTTTATTTAACATTTTAAATATTGTTGTTTCTGAAATAATATTTAAAATTGACCGAGCTACTTTACCCAAACTAAATTATGAAAAACTTTTTAAAGCTTTTCCTGGTCGTTATTCTGATCAGTACTGTTTCTTTTAATGTTATCCGGGAAGAGGATAATGATTATCCCTTTCAAAATCCTTCGCTATCTATTGAAGCCCGCGTAAATGACCTTGTGTCAAGGCTTACGCTGGAAGAGAAGGTTGCGCAGATGCTTAACTCAGCGCCTGCCATTCCGCGTCTTAACATACCTTCCTACGATTGGTGGAATGAAGTGTTACACGGCGTGGCTCGTACCCCTTACAAAGTAACTGTTTTTCCGCAGGCCATTGGTATGGCTGCAACCTTTGATACAACATCACTTCACCAGATGGCCGACTATTCTGCATTGGAGGGAAGGGCAGTATATAACAAGGCAGTAAAAGAAGGAAAATCAGGCCAGCGTTATATGGGCTTAACTTATTGGACACCCAACATCAACATCTTCAGAGATCCGCGTTGGGGAAGAGGGCAGGAGACCTACGGAGAAGATCCTTACCTTACTGCTATGTTGGGTCGTGCTTTTGTTCATGGTCTTCAGGGGAATGATCCAAAATATTTAAAGGCCGCTGCGTGTGCCAAGCATTATGCGGTGCATAGTGGTCCGGAGCCGTTGCGTCACGTATTTGATGCCCAGGCAAGTGACTATGACCTCTGGGATACGTACCTTCCTGCATTTGAAGAGTTGGTAGTAAATGCAAAAGTGGCCGGCGTAATGTGTGCCTATAATGCATTTCGTAAACAACCGTGTTGCGGAAGTGATGTGCTGATGCAAGACATCCTTCGTAACCAATGGCAGTTTACTGGGTATGTTACTTCTGACTGCTGGGCGATTGATGATTTCTTTAAGAACCATAAAACACATCCGGATGCAGCAAGTGCTTCTGCAGATGCTGTAATACACGGAACGGATATTGATTGCGGAACAGATGCCTACAAATCATTAGTGCAGGCAGTTAAGGAAGGTAAGATTACCGAACGACAAATAGATGTTTCGGTTAAGAGACTGTTCACGATACGCTTTCGCTTAGGAATGTTCGATCCGGCAACTATGGTTAAATATGCCCAAACACCAGAAAGTGTATTGGAGAGTGAACCGCACCGTGCTCACACACTGAAGATGGCACGACAGTCTATTGTGTTGTTGAAGAACCAGAAGAACGTACTCCCGTTAAAGAAGAACTTAAAGGAGATCGCTGTTATTGGTCCGAATGCAGATAACGCAATTGCTGTACTTGGAAACTATAATGGCATTCCGTCAAAAATCGTTACAGCGTTGCAAGGAATTAAAGACAAGGTGGGAGACAAGGTAAAGGTAGTGTACGAACGTGCTACTACATTTACCAAAGATACGCTTCTTGTTTATGCCGATGTAACAAAGCAATATAGCTTAGAAGGACAACCAGGTATCAGGGCTGAATACTTTAATAACAAGGAATTGAGTGGTACCCCTGTTATTACAAGAATGGAAACTTCTGTTGATCACGACTGGCAGGAAGGTGAAATTGTAGTATCAGATATGAAAGCGTATAACTTCTCTGCGCGGTATACAACAGATTTCACTGCAAATGAAACAGGTGAGATCGCATTTGAAGTAGAAGGCGATGACGGTTACCGTTTCCTTGTAGATGGCAAAGAACAAATCAATGCCTGGACACGCAATAGATGGGGTGCGAGAAATTATAAACTTCAAACTGAAAAAGGAAAGACCTATCGATTAGTAGTTGAATACTACCAGGCCGAAGGTAAAGCAGGAATTAAACTGCGTGCTGGTAATTTTAAGAAAACAGATTTTAAAGCGCTTGCTAATCGTGTTAAAAGTGCTGATGCTATTGTTTTCGTAGGCGGAATTTCACCGCAGCTCGAAGGTGAGGAAATGAAAGTAAACGAACCGGGCTTCAATGGGGGAGATCGTACTTCTATTCTTCTGCCTTCTGTTCAAACAGAATTGATGAAAGCACTAAAGGCAACAGGTAAACCAGTAATTTTTGTGATGATGACAGGTAGTGCAATTGCGGCACCGTGGGAAGCAGAAAACATTCCCGCTATTGTCAACGCATGGTACGGCGGCCAATCTGCGGGAACAGCAATTGCCGATGTTCTTTTTGGTGATTATAACCCGGCAGGACGTCTTCCGGTGACATTCTATAAGAGTGATAAAGACCTACCTGACTTCAATGATTATACCATGGATAATCGCACCTACCGTTATTTCAAAGGAACACCACAATGGGCATTTGGTTACGGTTTAAGTTATACGACCTTTCAATACGACCAATTAAATATCCCTGCCAATGCAAAAGTGAATAGCACCGTAACGGTAAGCGTACGTGTAACCAATACCGGAAAGATGGATGGGGACGAGGTTGTTCAGTTATACTTATCGAGGCAACAACCATCTTTTAAAGCACCGCTCCGAGCACTGAAAGGATTTAAACGCATCTTTTTAAAACAAGGTGAAAGTAAGCTCGTCACTTTTGAGCTTCGTCCACAAGATACTGCCGTAATATTGGAAGATGGTACGGAAAAGTATTTACCCGGGGCAATTACAGTGTCTGTAGGTGGTAGCCAACCTGATGCAGCAACACGCGCAAGCAAGAAAACAGCTGAAGGTGTGCTTCAGCTTGCTGAGCAATAAATGAACGTTAATAATGAGGTCGTCTCAAGGCTTTACTTATAACTTTTGAGGCGGCCTCTTATAATTTATATGTTGATGTGTGTGATGTGTTCCTCCAGCTGAAGATTTTGTCTTACATAATTTTCAATTTCTTTAGGCATTTTATCTGGCGGTAGGATAAAAGTTGGGTGGTCGTATTTGATAGAATGGTTGGGCATCCCGTCAAACTCCGCAGTTTCAGGATCCTGTACTAAAGTAATTCCCCTGTTCTTTTCAATAGCATGAAAGCCTTCTGTTCCGTCATTTCCCGTTCCTGACATGATTACACCTATAACCTTGTCTTTTGCATCTTCTGCCAGTGAATTGAGAAAATGATTAATGGTTCTGTTTAACAATTCAAGGGACGAACGCTCTGAAAGGATAAAGTGTCCTTCTTTCAAAGTGACCTTCATAGCGGGTGGGTGAATAAATATTTTGCCGCGTTCTATTGCCATTCCCTGTTCTATTTCGACAATGGGAGTTGATGTGTGTCTGGCAAGGATTTGTGGCAGATGGCTTTCGTAATCCCTTTTCGAATGTAATACTACAACGTATGCAATGTTCTCAACGTCTTTAACATTTGAAAAGTAGCTCTTCAACGCTTTTAGGCCACCAGCAGAAGCCCCCAAAGCAGCAATGTAAAAATTATAATCCATAGCATTTTTTAAGGTGAAACTTTTATGCCATGATACTGGTCATGCAAGTAGTCGCAATTTTTTGTGTAGTGATTCTTGTTAAGGATTAAACATGGTATAAATTCGGAGCAGGAATTCGGGGCATAATCAACATGAACAAAGATCTGGTTTTAAGAGAATATTTAGCGATAGAACGAACCAAGCTTGCAAACGAAACAACCTTACTTGCCTACATCAGAACAGGGCTTTACTTTGTTGTGGCAGGTTCTACCTTAGGACATTTAATTGATACGCTTTTCTGGAAGCTTACAGGCGTGCCCTTAATTGCCATTGGCATATTTGTCATGTTAATGGGAATATTAAAATATAAACGGGTGCGTAAACACATTGAGGCCAGCCGTCAGAACGTAGGCAACTCATCTGAAGCATTTATTAAAGCAGTGCGCGGCGATTTTTCCTGAGGAGCTTGGGAGATATTATTGCTTAGAATCGATCCAAATTCCTTCAGAAAGATGTGGTAGAAGGATTCATTGCACTGAAAATGCGTTATTTTTGTCACGTGAAAATTTTCTGTATTCTGTTTGGCTTTCTTTTAAGCGCACTGTCATGTTATCCCTGCACGGATGGGGAAACATGTGCTGATGATACAGAGCGGCAGGCGTCAGTTATAAGTCATGATCATTCTACTGACGACGTTGATTCATGTTCACCACTTTGTGTTTGTAGTTGTTGCAGCATGAAGATCCATTCACCTTCGTCATTTCATCTCGAAATATTTCGTCCCGGCTTTGTAATTAAAAATAGTGTCCATCTAACTCTGGTTCCTGAGCTGGTCTTTTGTAGCATTTGGCAACCGCCTAAGCCATTCTAGTATATCTCTGTTTTTTATTCTGTTATCAACTGCTTAGCACAAGTAGCGTGCTTTAGCGTATGCTTTAGATTCTATGCTAGATAAGATCATTTATTATTCAATTAAAAATAAACTTGTTATAGGCCTGTTTACTTTGGCCTTGATTGTATGGGGTGGTTATTCAATAAGCCAACTCCCCATTGACGCTGTTCCTGATATTACAAACAACCAGGTTCAGGTATTAACCGTTGCGCCATCACAATCGGCACTTGACATTGAACGGCTCGTTACGTTTCCCATAGAGCAAACGATGGCCACCATTCCAGATATAGAAGAAGTTCGAAGCTTCTCACGGTTTGGACTTTCTGTAGTAACCATTGTTTTTAAAGATAAGATAGACATTTACTGGGCACGGCAACAAGTAAGTGAAAGGCTTGTAACCGCCTCACGGCAAATCCCGGATGGAATAGGCACTCCTGAACTAGCCCCTGTAACTACAGGACTTGGAGAAATCTTCCAATATATTATAAGGCCTGAGAAGGGCTATGAAGATAAGTACACTGCCATGGAGTTAAGAACCATCCAGGACTGGATTGTGAGAAGACAATTGCTAGGTACACCAGGGGTAGCTGAGGTTTCAAGCTTCGGCGGCTATCTTAAACAATATGAGATTACCATTGATCCCGATAAACTAAGAAGTTATAACCTTGGCATTGCTGATATCTTTACCGCTTTGGAAAGAAATAATCAAAACACCGGAGGTGCTTACATCGATAAGAAACCCAACGCCTATTTTATCAGAAGTGAAGGTTTGATAAACTCAACTGATGACATTGGCAAAATCGTCGTGTCTACTACCAGCGCAGGTTCGCCTGTGCTCATCAGAAATGTTGCCGACGTTCAGTTTGGCCATGCCACACGGTATGGTGCCATGACCTACAATAATGAAGGTGAGGTAGTTGGAGCCATAACGCTGATGTTAAAGGGAGAAAACTCCAATGCAGTAGTAAAGCGTGTAAAGGAGCGAATAGCCGAAATTCAGAAAACACTTCCTGAAGGAGTTGCCATTGATGGTTTTCTTGACAGAAGCCATCTAGTTAACCGAGCAATAGGAACGGTTGAAAAAAACCTTATTGAGGGGGCACTTATTGTAATTGCAGTACTTGTTCTTTTCCTCGGTAATTTCCGGGCAGGTTTAATTGTAGCATCGGTTATTCCACTGGCAATGCTTTTTGCTGTATCCCTTATGAATGTGTTCCATGTCTCGGGCAATCTGATGAGTTTAGGAGCTATTGATTTTGGGCTCATTGTAGATGGTGCCGTAATTATTGTTGAAGCCACCATGCATCACCTCGGCTTAAGAAAGATTTCTCAACGATTAACGCAGGCTGAGATGGATGAAGAAGTATACACTTCGGCCTCTCGCATAAGAACATCCGCTGCATTTGGTGAAATTATTATTCTCATTGTTTATCTTCCTCTCCTTGCGCTTGTTGGAGTTGAAGGTAAAATGTTCAAGCCAATGGCGCAGACTGTAAGCTTTGCTATTCTTGGTGCGTTTATCCTTTCCCTTACTTATGTTCCTATGATGTCGACGTTATTCCTGGATAAGAACACAAGTCACAAGAGAAATTTTTCAGACCGTATGATGGATGCTTTCCATCGCCTGTTCAACCCCTTAATTCTTACGGTTCTTAAAAATAAGTTGATTGTTGTCCTTTCATCGCTCATACTGCTAGCGGTGTCTGTTGTTCTTTTTATACGAATGGGTGGAGAATTTCTTCCAACCCTGGAAGAAGGTGACTTTGCTGTAGAAACGCGTGTCCTCACGGGAAGTAGTTTAACGTATACGATAGAGGCAGCACAAAAAAGTGCGGAGGTTATATTGAAAGAATTTCCGGATGAGGTAAAAGAGGTTGTAGCAAAAATTGGTTCACCTGAAATTCCGACAGATCCCATGCCTATAGAAGCATGCGACCTGATGGTGATTCTCAAAGATAAAGATCAATGGAAAAAAGCAGCAAGCCGCGAAGAATTGTCAGAGAAGATGGCAGAAGCGCTGGAAGTGGTTCCTGGAGTTACCTATGGTTTTCAGCAACCTATTCAAATGCGTTTTAACGAGCTGATGAGTGGCGTTCGACAGGATGTAGCTGTAAAGATTTTTGGTGAGGACTTGGATGTGCTCACAGGATTGTCAAAACAAGTGGCAGATATTGTTCGCACCGTTGAAGGCGCACGCGATTTATACGTAGAAGAAGTGTCTGGCCTGCCACAGATCGTTGTCAAGGTCAGGAGAGATGAGATCGCCAAATACGGTCTTAATGTATCTGAAATCAACCAAACTATTAATACTGCGTTTGCAGGACAATCAGCGGGACTTGTGTTTGAAGGAGAGAGGCGCTATGACCTTGTTGTAAGGCTACGTGCTGAAAACAGGCAACAAATAGAAGATGTGCGCGAGCTTTTCATTACTGCACCCTCTGGCCAACAGGTGCCCTTGAAACAACTTGCTGATGTTGATTTTAAAATTGGTCCCAACCAGATACAACGCGAGGACGCAAAACGGAGAATCATTGTAGGATTCAACGTAAGGGGTAGAGACGTGGCCAGCATTGTTAGGGAAATCAGAGAGAAGATAGACGCAAAGATTAAGTTCCCTGCTGGGTATTACACCACCTATGGCGGTCAGTTTGAGAATTTAGAAAAGGCACAGGCCAGGCTTTCAGTAGCCGTCCCCGTTGCGCTTCTGCTTATTTTCATTTTGTTGTTCTTTACTTTTCAATCGGTTAAACAATCACTCCTGATATTTACTGCAATACCCATGGCCTCTATTGGAGGAATAATAGCATTGTTGCTGAGAGGAATGCCCTTCAGCATTTCTGCTGGCGTTGGTTTTATCGCCTTATTCGGAGTAGCGGTACTTAACGGTATTGTCCTTATCGCGGAGTTCAACAGGTTAAAAAGAGAAGGCATGTCAGACCTGAATGAAATTGTTTTGAGTGGCACGCAGCTTAGGTTGCGCCCTGTGTTAATGACCGCCGCAGTGGCATCTCTGGGCTTCTTGCCTATGGCACTGGCTACAAGTGCGGGAGCAGAAGTACAAAGACCCCTCGCTACTGTAGTAATCGGTGGGCTCATAAGTTCGACGATACTTACGTTGTTCGTGCTTCCTTGCCTCTATATTTATTTTGAAAAGATTGGATCAAAAAGTAACCCTACGTTATCATGAATTATTTAGTAATAACGATACTAATGGTTTTCTGTTTTCTTTCCTCCTTTGGACAAACAGGAAATGTTTTAACTATTGATCAGGCTGTTGAACAAGCACTGAAGAACAATCCGGAAATAAAAGCCTCAGGGTATGAAGTAGAGTCGAGAATACAGTTGAAAAAGACATCTATTGATTTACCTAAAACAGAGGTGATGCTCATGTATGGGCAATACAATAGCTACGCGAAGGATGATAATAACATTACTGTATCCCAGGTAATTCCCTTTACCGCTTTGGGAAGTCAGCGCGCATACAATAAGGCTTTGATTAATGCCAGTGAAATTAAGAAATCAGTAACCGAGAACGATGTAGTTTACAATGTAAAGCAAACTTACCAAGAGCTTTCCTTTTTAAAAGCCAGAAAGAGGCTACTACTCCGGCAGGACAGCATTTTTGGAGGATTTCTTAAATCATCTGCCCTGCGTTATAAAACCGGGGAGAGCAACCTCCTGGAGCAAACTACAGCAGAGGCACAGTATAATGAGGGTAAGAATCAGTTAAGAAAAATTGATGCTGAAATATTCAGTCTTCAGCGGCAGCTTCAGATCCTTATAAACGCGTCATTCTTACCCGATATTCCTGAGTCGACGTTAACACCTCTGGCAATGGAGGCTACGGTTTTAGATACAGTAGCATATAAAACAAATCCTGCATTAAGGTACTCTCTTCAGCAAGTTGAGGTAACAGGCGCGGAGAAGAGACTTCAGTCAGCCAGGTTTGCACCCGATTTTCACGTGGGCTTCTTTTCTCAGACGTTGGTTGGTGCGGTGGATGCCGAAACAGGTGCCATCGCGTCAAACGGGAAACGCTGTACAGGATTTCAATTAGGTATTTCGCTGCCTGTTTGGTTTGCGCCACATCAGGGTCGCGTAAGGGCAGCAGCGTATAGTAAACAGGCCGCAGAGACAAATTATGAGTACCATCAAAGATCTTTGCAGGGACAGCTTGAGCAGGCAACACAAAAGTTATTGGTAAATAAATCAAGCCTTGACTACTATGAACAGACCGCCCTTCCTAATTCTGAACTGATTCTTAAACAGTCTCAATTGGGTTTCCAGCATGGCGAAATAAACTACACGGAATACCTGATGGGTATCAGAAACGCGCTCAGCATTCAGGAAAATTATTACAATACCCTAAACGAATACAATCAAAGCGTCATCTACATTCAATATTTGACTGGTAACAGGTAAATGATTATGAAAAGTATTAACATCAACAGCATATACATCTGCATTTTTTCTTTCTCGATTTTAATTTCATGCAACAACACGCCATCAGAAAAGGTAGCGGAAGTAGAAAGCAATGAAACTGCTCATGAAGATATTGTAGCATTAACTTCTGCTCAATCACAAAACGCAGGCATTGAGCTGGGCCACATAGAGAAAAAGCAGATAAGTGGTACAATTAAGGTAAATGGTGTACTTGATGTACCACCCCAGCAACTCGTGAGTATATCCGTGCCTCTTGGAGGTTTTTTAAAAAACACAACACTGCTGCAAGGCTCTCGTGTTAAGAAGGGACAAGTAATTGCTACCATTGAGAATTTAGACTTCATTCAGATTCAACAGGATTACCTGGAGGCGAAAAGTCAGCTTGAGTTGGCAAAGGTAGATTATGAACGTCAACAGGAGTTAGCCAAAGAGAATGTGAATTCTCAAAAAGTACTGCAACAGGCAAAAAGTAACTACACTATTTGGGAAGCAAAACACAATGCACTTCGGGAAAAACTTCGTGTTATCAACATTGATGCTAAAAGTGTTGAAGACGGAAATATTCGTAGTAGCATTAATTTGTATTCACCCATAGAGGGATATGTAACACAGGTAAATGTAAATATTGGCAAATATGTTAATCCTACGGACGTGCTGTTCGAAATTGTAGATACCGAGCACTTGCATGCCGAGTTAATTGTATTTGAAAAAGATGTTCCACGATTGAGAATAGGCCAGAAGCTACGGTTTACCCTCGCAAATGAAACAAAAGAACGAATGGCTACAGTATATCTTATTGGAAGGGAGATAAGCACGGACAGAACCATTCGCATCCATTGTCATATTGATGAGGAAGATAAGGAGTTTCTACCGGGCATGTATCTTACTGGCCTTGTAGAAACAGGGAGTACACAGGTACCCGCCCTACCCGATGATGCTATTATAAGTTACCAGGGCAAGAAATACATCTTTATTGCTTCAGAAGAAAAAGAAGAGAACCATGAATCTTCTGACCCAACACAAGGTGATCCCCACAATGAAGAATCCAAAAATTTCAGAATGGTCGAGATAGAAACTTCAAACAGTGAGCTTGGGTTTACAGAAGTTTCCGTGCCAGACAGTATTGGCAATTCGGCTGTGGTAATAAAGGGCGCCTATGTGTTGTTATCGAAAATGAAGAACAGCGAGGAAGAAGGAGGGCACGCGCACTAAAGAAGCAGGCAGTATCATTAATAAATTTTACTGTTATACAGTTTTGCATTAATTTTCACCATTCGTTTGGCGGCTTAAGTTTTATAACAATTGTAATGATTTCATTTTCAATTAAACACAGTTTATTCATCTTTCTCCTGTTTTGGGTCGGAAAGGGCAATGCTCAGCAAGCTTCAACTCAGGTAAAGTCGTCTTCAAAGCTTAAGTTTCTGCATGAATACGAAGTTCCTTACAATTTTAAATTCAAGTCGACTACGGTAGGAGGTTTGTCGGGTGTTGATTATGATAGCAAGAAGGATATCTATTATTTGATAAGTGACGACAGATCTTCCATTAATGCATCCAGGTTCTACAAGGCAAAAGTAATTATCAAAAATAATAAGATTGACACGGTTCTGTTTACGGATGTTCATACTATTATGAGACCTGATAATACCCCTTATCCTGATGCCAAGAAAAATCCCGTTGGAGCTACTGATCCTGAGTCCATGCGTTATGATGGAAAAAGAGATCGGCTCGTTTGGACAAGTGAGGGAGAACGTATTGTAAAGAAGGCGGAAGTGTTGAAGGCAAATCCCGCCATTACGATAATGAGTACGGAGGGAAAATATATCGATGTATTCCCATTGCCGGAGAATCTTAACATGAAGGCAATTGAAAAGGGCCCAAGGCAGAACGGGGTGTTGGAGGGAGTAACGTTTGATAAAGATTTTAATACAATGTATATGACCCTTGAAGAACCATTGTATGAAGATGGACCCAGAGCAGACGTAGTTGAAACAAATTCGTACGTACGCATTTACCAGTTTGATGCGGAGACGAAGAAAAATACAAAGCAATTTGCCTATAAGCTTGATCCTGTTGCATACCCTGCGCTTACTACAACTGCGTTTAAGGTAAATGGCGTTTCAGAAATACTTTACGCCGGCGAGAATAAACTGTTCGTTATGGAGAGATCCTTTTCAACAGGAAGGCTCTCATGTACAGTTAAAGTGTTTTTGGCTGATCTTTCAGAGGCGGATGATGTAACTGAAATACCATCGTTAAAAGAACAGCCGCCATCGAATGTTGTAAAGAAAACACTGCTCCTGAATATGGATAGTCTTGGAAGATACATTGATAATGTAGAATGTATATCCTATGGGCCGGTGTTGCCTAATGGACACCAGTCGTTGCTATTTGTGTCTGATAACAATTTCAATTCATTCGAGAAAACTCAGTTCTTCCTGTTTGAAATTGTGCCTTAGCAAACTACTCCTCATGTACTTCATAATCTAACCTTTTTCTAATTCTACTTATACTCCTTTTTACTACTCCTTTTTAAGTACGCGCTTTGTAGAACGGCGGACTACATTTTAATAGCGTTGACAAGGTGTTTAGCTATCCAACGCTACTCATAGAAGTTTCTTGACCATTCATGTCTAAAATCTTTTAAGATAAATCCATGTGGCAGGTATTTTTTCTCTTCAGTGAAAAAAACAAATACCTCTTATGTTAACTTACAACGCAGGCTCATCTACATAGTTAAATCCGAGTAAATGGAATTGTTAGACTGATGGAAGGCAGTGGTTGATAATGTCAACCCATTGCTTGGTCAGCTTCGTACTTCTGTAATGCTGGTATAGTTCCCTATACCCTCATGATTCTATTGTCCTTTCTTTTTCAACATAGCCTTTCAGCGTGCTGAAGAAGGACAAGTATTGCTACAACTAAAAATCTAAACAAAGTTATCAATGAAACATTTTTATTTGATTGTACTATTCTTAGTACTTAACCTTTATACACAGCAGGTAAATGCGCAATGTGAGTGCTCTACGTGTGATTATGTCATTACACCAACCAGTACGGATTTCTATATTTATGCATCAGAAATAAAAGCAGCCCTTGGTGTTACAGACCTTGCAGGCAAAAAGATTTGTATACAAGGTGGTGCCACTTATAATAAGAACATTGTCTTCCGGGAGCTGACAGGAAGTGCCTCGAATCCAATTATTATTACTAATTGTGGAGGGCTTGTTACTATCGATGGAGGCACAGGAAGCCCTTTATCGGTATGGGATTCTAAGTATGTTAAAGTTTTGGGTAATGGATGTGCTCAGTATAAATATGGTATAAGAGCAAAAGGTGGAGGCAACTTCGTAGAATTAAAGGCATTAAGTAGCATCCGAATTACAGATCTGGAGGTTGCTTATTTAAATATAGGTGGCGATTCGGGAACACCTGGATCAGCGGGACTAAAAATTATTGACGATGTTAATTGTGATCAGGATACCCTTCCCAGAAATCATCCAAATAAGTGGGTAATACGAAATATACTTGTTCATGATAACTACATTCATAATGTTGGTACAGAGGGAATGTATATTGGAAAAGGCGATGAGGCTTACGGCGGGAAGCCGATTACATGTGGCAATGCTACTAAAACTGCTTACTCAGCCTCTCTTCAACATGTCAGAATTTATAATAACGTAATTGACTACACTGGATGGGACGGCTTGCAGTTAAAAGATGCTGACTTAGATGTAAAAGTCCATAACAACACGATTACACGGTATGGCCTTAAAGTAAATCTTGCTCAGAATGAAGGTCTGTATTTAGGCTCGGGTGTGGTAGGAGACGTCTATCATAATATAATTAATACCGGAACAGGAAACGGCTTTCAGTATTTTGGAGCAGGCAATCTTAACTTCCATAATAACATCATTGCAAACGTAGGTGAAGCTGGCATGTGGGCACTCGGCAAGTATTATGAAGTTACATCTTCCGGAAGTTATATCAGAATATTAAATAATACAATCGTAAAGGTAGGTAAGTCTCATGACAGGCAGGAGGGCATATTGTGGGATTCATACAACGAAATTGATAACATGGTATTGCAAAATAACATCATAGCCGGAGTACCTGGAGACAGGGCATTTGTGAGGGGTGTTCCTGCCTTTAATGTTAATAATCACAATTACTTTGCCCGTGATCCAAATGACGTTGGATTTGTTCGTTTTTCTGATGCGAGTGATGAAGAATTTCTGAATAATAATGACTTTCATTTAAGTAGTACTTCTCCTGCTATTGATTCTGGAGTTAACTTATCCGCGACCGGTGTGGATAGCATAGCATTTGATCTTGATGGGAAACCTCGAAATGTTAATAATGCGTATGATCTTGGTGTGTATGAATACAGCACTAATGGTAATAATCCAGATCCATCGTGGGCAGTTTACATAAACCCGGGTGGCGATGATTTTGTTGATGGCAGTAAAACATGGGAACGCGACAAGCAGACTACACCGCATGTATATTATAATACAGCTTTTAACTCATATACTACTGGAGGTACGTCCTCGTTTTCAGGAACAAATAATACCGGTATTCCAAATGGCATTCTGGGGTCTTATCGTTATACTTCTGGTAATAATCATACATTAAAATACCTTATCCCTGTTCCTCAATCAGGGGCTACTTATACTGTAAGTTTATACTTCGCGCGTAAGTCAGGAGATACCTTTACTTCAGGAGCCAGACGATTTGATATTGTTGCAGAAGGAGAAACAAAAGCAGCAGCCTATGATGTATACGACAATACGGGTAGCGGGGCAGCTTCGCTTACCTTTAACGCAGTGGTGCATGATGGTATTCTTGATTTAACCTTTGCAGGTATAGGTACGTCTCACGCCCAGATCAATGCTATAGCAGTTACAAAATATGCCGAGCCTACTCCTGATCCAATTGACCAACTCTCTTTAGCTATTAATGCCGGAGGGGATGAAATTGTTGAAGAAGACGTGACTTGGGAGAAGGATAAGCAAACAACACCTCATGCGTTTTATGATGCCACATATAGTAGTTATACAACCGGAAGCGCGTCTTCTTTCTGGGGAACAAATGATACCGAGGTGCCTAACCAGGTAATGGGATCTTATAGGTATACTTCAGGTACAAATAAGACGATTCGTTATAATATGCCAGTGCCGGTAGCCGGCAGTTATGAGGTGAAATTGTTTTTTGCAAAGAAGAGCGCTGATACCTTTACCTCAGGTGCAAGGAAATTCAATATTTATCTGGAAGGCGCATTAGTACAGTCTAATTATGATGTACACGACCAGGCAGGCTCAGGAGTTTCTTTTTTAAGTTTCCCAGTAACAGTATCTGATGGGTCTCTGGAAATAAAATTTGTAGGTACTTCAACAGGTCACGCTCATATTAATGCGATGACTATTAATGGCCCTGCAGCAGGATCAGCTCAACTAAGTGCAGCAGCATATGTCGAGGAAGCGAACGCAGCACCATCCGATTCAGACGCAGCTATAAGTCTTTCTCCTAATCCTGCTTTTAATTTTATAGACCTTCATTTGCCTCCGCGCGGAAAATACCATATACAGGTTTTTAATGAACAGAATGAATTGTATTACGATAAATACGTAGACGGAAGTGACGCTGAGGGAAAACAAGTAGATATCAGCCAGTTGCGAGCTCCTAAAGTATATATCGTTAATATCATATCAGAATCAGGTAAAGTTACATCGAAGCGGATTATTAAGAAGAGTAAATAGGAAAATGTTCTTTTCATTAAAGCACCTGTCTTACAAACAGGTGCTTTTTTATTCTGCCACAGCTTTAAAATGAATTCATGTTCCGTATGAATTATAGTTGAAGGTAATTTTCTTATTTTGCTTGAAAATCATTCTTTAAGATGGCCAAAAAGAACAGTCAGTGGGTACAGGTAGGTAAACGAAACGTTGAATTGTCTAACCTCGACAAAGTTCTTTTTCCTGAAGACCATGTTTTAAAGGCTGAGGTAATCGAATACTACCTGAAGATAGCACCTACTATCCTCAATCACATCAAAGGTAGGGCACTGTCATTTATCCGTTTTCCTGATGGTATACATGGGGAGAGCTTCTACCAGAAAAACAAACCTGACTTTGCTCCGAATTGGGTGGAGTTTGAGACGTTGGGCAAGGAAGAGAAGGACTACATCGTGGCAACAGAACCTGCGCTCCTCGTGTGGCTTGCCAATCTTGCTTCCCTCGAATTTCATCAGCTCCATAGCCGAAAACCTGCTTTTGATAAACCTGATTATATGGTTTTCGATCTTGATCCTCCGGAAGGATATGATTTCAAAAAACTTAAACCGATCGCCTTCGATCTCAAAGAACATATTGAGCAGTTTGGCTATACACCGTTTGTAAAAACCACAGGAGGTAAGGGACTGCATATTTGCTGCCCCCTCGAACCACAGCAAGGTTTCTCTGAAGTGTTTGATGCGGCACAAGCCATAGCGCAGCCTTTTGTTGAAAGCCTTGGAGAGCAAACTACATTACACATTAAAAAAGAGGCACGCAAAGGAAGGGTGTTGGTCGATATTTATCGGATCCGTTCTGGTCAGACCATCGTATCGCCCTACAGTTTGCGCGGACGGGTAGGAGCACCGGTATCAATGCCATTGACCTGGGAGGAACTTGAAGACCTGGACAACCCCAAGGTATTTAATATACAAAACGCTGTTGATAAAGTATTAAAAGATGGAGATGCGTGGGAGAGCATCGGAGCCTATGCCGTTGAACTTCACACCCACAGGAAAGAGAAGACAAGTAAGGCCAAGAAGTTAGGACCATCGAAGAAGCATAAAACACCCGAACAACTAGAGACGTATTCAAAGAAACGCGACTTCGAAAAAACACCTGAGCCTGTAGCAAACATCATCACGGGAAGTAATAACAACTTTGTTGTTCACCGCCATCATGCGTCACACCTTCATTACGATCTTCGTTTAGAGAAAGATGGCGTACTAAAATCATGGGCAGTACCCCGGGGGTTACCTCCAAGGCCGGGTGTAAAACGCCTCGCTGTGCAAACAGAAGATCACCCGATGGAATACCTTACGTTCAATGGCAGTATTCCGAAAGGACAGTACGGAGGGGGCGAGATGTGGATCTATGCATTGGGTAAATACCAGGTTACCAAAGAAAAGAAAGATGGCTTCTACTTTCGCCTCAACAGCAAGGAGATGACAGGCGAGTATCGCATGCATAAAACGAAAGAGAAGGAATATTTGCTCGAACGTGTTGATGAACCCCAGCTTGATTACATCAACAAGTTTATAGAACCCATGCTTACTGAATCAAGTGACGAGCCTCCAAAAGGAGATGACTTTATCTATGAGATCAAGTGGGATGGAATCCGTGCATTGATTGCTTATGAAGAGGGCAAGCTTACCATTCATACACGCAATCAGAACGATGTTACCAAACAGTTTCCTGAATTACTGGATGGCGAGAAAGCCTTCAGGGCTACCAACGCTGTCTTTGATGCCGAGATCGTTCACCTCGACGCTACAGGCAAACCTGTATTTAAAAAAGTAATCAACCGCTTAATGACAAGCGGAGATGCTGCTATTCAAAAGATTTCAAAGACCACACCGTGTTACTGTTACATCTTCGATTGTTTATACCTTGATGGGCGGTCATTACTCAATGAGCCATTGATGAAACGCAAGGATTGGCTAAGAGATGCTGTTAGGGGAGATACGGCGTATAGAGTAAGTGAGTTTGTTGATGATGGAGAAGCCTTGCTGAATGCGGCACGCGAACACGGCCTCGAAGGTATCATCGCTAAAAGGAAAGACAGCAAATACCTGCCGGGCAAGCGTACAGATTGTTGGTATAAGATCAAGCTGCGTCAATCTGCGGAAGTTGTCATTATTGGCTATACTAAAGGCAAAGGAGACCGCTCAGTAACCTTTGGTGCGCTGCACATAGCCGAAAGGGTAGGAGACGAGCTTCATTACCGTGGCAAGGTAGGAACTGGCTTTGATGATAGTACAATGAAGGATATTTTCACCACCATCAAAAAAGTTAACACCACCAAACGTCCTGATGTAATAGGAACATTGCTTGATCCTAAAGTAAGTGTATGGCTCGAGCCAAAGATCATCGCAGAAGTAAGTTATGCCAAACTCACGCCTGATAAGATGTTCAGAGAGCCAGTGTTCATGAAGCTGAGGCCGGATATTAGTGAGGTAGGGTAGCACGTTCATAACTACAGCAGTCAGCCCTTGATTAATATTTTAAGAATGTATAAGCACTAGGCAGCCCGTTTGCCTAGTGAAAAATAATTTTACCTTTTTCGTCTTTCCTGAGCACATGTTTTTTAGTTGAGCTTTCTGAAAAGTAGCGGTTATCCTGCGGTTATCTACGGGTTATCCTGGGGATATCCTGCGGTTATCCTAGGGACGTGGGGAGGTTAAGCCAATTGCAGTTTGAGTTAGCGTAGTGGAGAATTGGTTAAATTGATAAATGAATTAATAGAGTAGGCAATAGCAAAATGGCAATAGGCAATATGTAGCACAGTCTTGAGCAGTATTAACATTTAACAGGTAACATAATGGTGCAGGCAAATGAGGTAATTTGACAATTGACAATAACTAAGTTGACAATGTGCAAACCAACGAGACAGAGCTCAGAACATTAAAACCACGAACACCGAACCTTTTCCTGATTTTCTCTTCCTCCCTCCCATATTCTTAGTACAGAACTTCCCGAATTGAGAAATGATAATCTAATCTGCTGTAATTAGCTGTTGTCCGCTTTGTATAGCAGATACACAGCAGTTTAACAGCAGACATGTAGTGGCGAAGGTTGAGGGGAAAGAGCGGAGATTGGAGCCGAGATGATTGAATATTATATAATCAATGTGCCGAGGTTGTAAAATAGGAAAAGCCGAATGGATATAAGGACTCCACTAAATATCATACATGTTTCTCTTCTCTAGTTCAATAATGCAATGTGACAAAAAACCGAACGCCTAAAATTGGTTGTTGTCTTGTTTGCCGGTTAAAAAGATTTAATTTTGTAACATAAACCTTCTCAGCATTTAGTGTAAAAACGGGAAGGGTTTGAACATCCTAACCTTATACCCCTATGCTGCAGAGGAAGAAACTTCCCCTCTTAATCAAGAGCCATTCATCTCTTGCTTTTGTACAAATTGTAGTTCATTTGATTGCATTATGTCATTTCACGCAAGTTAACGCACAACAAGAGTATCTAAATGTAATACCGCCATCACCATCGGCTGCAAGTATTCATCAGTATAGTAGTAATGTGAGCTTATATACTGGCCAACTCGATTTGAAAATACCAATATACACCATTCAATCAGGTGATCTCACTTTCCCAATCGATCTAAGTTATAAGGGCTCCCAAGGAATAAGAGTGCAAGAGGTAGCGTCATGGGTAGGGCTGGGATGGAATTTAAATGCTAATTCAGCTGTATCTCGAACTATACGGGGCCTTGCTGATGACCATCAATGGGGTTGGCTTAATCAGCCGAATATGATAATACCTGACCATCCTCTAAATACAGTCGATCGATTCTCAGATTGGCATCTTTTCGAGGAGATGAGGGAGCAAAGAGTAGATGGCGAACCTGACATTTATTACTATAATGCGCCAGGTATTTCTGGCCAGTTCTACATCTTAAAAAGTGGTGAAATTTTTCAGGTACCAATGACAGGCCGTCGAATAACTTTTGAAAAAAACTTAACGCAGCAGAAAATAAGGGAGGAAATAAAAAGCTTCACAGTTACAGATGAGAAGGGTGTTAGTTATACTTTTTCCGCTGTTGAAGAAACAAAAGCATATATTATAGCTCCGGGCGCAGTAGTTCCACCTGATCCGTTTAGTTATCACCCTACCTCCTGGTATTTGACTTCTATAAAAAGCCTTAATGAAGATGATGTCATTAACTTTTTTTATGAGTCAACTTTAATAGAAAATATTTCGCAACGCGGCGCTGTTAAAATTATTGACTGGCCGGCAAGAGGTTATTACCAAAGTATCTACAAGGGAAAGAGATTAACAAGGATAGAATCGAATGGCACCGAGGTCATTTTTAACACTGGGAAGGAAAGATGTGACTACCTACGCGATAAATACCTTGACAACATAGAAGTAAGGATTAATGGGCTATCTCACAAAAAGTTTCAGTTTTACTATAGTTATAACAATGGCGAATCTGGCACGGACGTAATCTGCAATCCTACCTATCAGTATGCCCGTAGACTGATGTTAGATTCCTTAGTGGAAATTGGCCAAAGTGGTACAGCGTCAATTCCTCCATATATTTTTACCTACAATTCCCTGAATCTGCCTGACAGGGTCAATTCTTATTCAATTGATCATTGGGGATTCTATAACGGTAAGCACAATACCACACTGGAAGCAGCATATTTTGTTAAACTCCTTGAATTTTTTGGTGAAGACGATGGTTATCGTTTTTTTGGTAGTGCAAATAGAAATGCGGATATAGATTATGCAAAAGCTTCTGTTCTAACTGAAATACAATATCCAACCGGAGGTACATCCACGTTTGATTATGAACTTCACAATGTAAATAACGCTGAAATTTCATTAACAGGAGAAATAAAGCATGATTATATTCTCCAGGATCGGGAGGCACTAACTAATATTAACTTTCCTGAAAAGCCTTCAAACGATGTTAAGATAATATATAATGGAAACATCCTTACAGAAACATGCAATGTATGGGTTCATTATGAAAATGTAGAAACAGGTGCAACAGGAACGCTGTCTCTTTATGATCCGTACCAGCAAGCTAATAAGACTACGCATACTATTTTTATACCCAACGGTACGTATAGGTGGCATTTGACACTGTGGCAACCTACAGCAGGATGTCTTGGAGATTCTGAGAGTATTATGGTGACTGTGCAATGGAGCAATTCAATGTCAGAAAATTTCAGGATTGCTGGAGGCCTACGTATTAAATCAAGTACGGATAGCGATGGTAAAGGGAAATCGATAGTTAAAAGTTACAACTATAAATTTGCCGATGGGGTAACAAGTTCAGGCCATTTGTGCACTGTTCCAATGTATGGATATGCATTTATTAGCAGGCTTCCTGGTGGAGTTGTAAATGATATATCAAAAAAACCGATTTGGAGTAGACGTGTCAGTACGCTAATACCGCTCGCAAGTACCTTTGGTAGTTATGTTGGTTATAGCAGGGTTGAAGTAATCACGAATGCTGAAGAACCTCTAGGAAAATCTGTCTATTATTATATTGATCCTAAGCAAGTTCCCGATGTTGCTTTTGATGTTGTTAACGGAGGAATCAGATATGAAAAGGGTTACAATAACTGGTTAGGGGAAACTTATCCCTTTGTTGGATCTGGAGTCTTAAATTCCAATGATTGGATAAGGGGGAAAATAAGAGCGGAAGTTTACTATGCTTATGTAAATGGTACTCTAACAAAAATTAAAGACGTTAAGTACTTATATAAGATCAATTTTTTTGATGAGGGTTTTCCGACTACGCGGAATTTTGTGACACCAGATAACCATGATCCCTACTTTGACGAGACTGAAATTGTTACTACGAATAATGGACTAAAAAAATTTACATCTGTAAAAAAAGCTGATAATAACTTCGAATTTTCTTATGATACATTTACCGGTCGTATTGATCTCACTGATAAAATAGAAAGAAGTTATCTAGAAAGCGCAGAGAAGTTTGTTCAGCATCATACCGCATACACTTATGACAATGACAAACCTGTTCTTACAAAAGAAGAGGTCAATAAAGGTGATGTTCAGTCAAGAGTAAATGAATACAACTACGTTTTTCAAAAAAGTACATTATCTGATCTTTCGATCAATGAGCAACAAGCACTTAATAGCCTGATTAATAAAAACGCCTTATATCTACCAGTTGAAACCAAGGTGTTTGAAAATGAAACACTAATATCGAGGACAAAGAATTCATATGAGATAGTTAATGATAAGCCAAGATTAAAGAGTAAATTCTCAGCGTACTCTCTAGAAAGTCCATTACTCAATGAGCTTGAAGTGCTGGAGTATAATAATACAGGTCAACCAACTCTTATCCGAGAAAAGAGTGGCATAACAGTTCGCTATATCTATGATTCGTTTAAGAATCTAATTACTGCTATTAAGCAACCTCAAGATGGGTTTTATATTAATTCTTTTGAGCATGATGGTTCCGGTACCACTGAAGAAAATCCGTACACGGGGACAAAAGTTAAAAGCCTTTCGGCAGGTTTTATTATACCGGTATCCGACCTCATAAGCGGCAGTTCATATGTACTTTCATACTATTGGCGTTCAGGTCCAACGGATTTGTGGCAATTGCAAGTAGAGTCAATAATAAACTTTCAAGGTCAATCAATAGTAACAAGTAAAACTGCGGGACAAATTGATGAATTGCGGCTATGTGGCACCCTCACTTCACCAATTAGCTACTACTACGATGAGTACAATCGCTTAACGGCGGTTTGTGATCAAAATAGCAAAGTAATTCGGTATCGATATGATGAGCTGGGTCGTTTGCAGGGTATCCAGGATGAGCAGCGAAACGAACTCAAGAGATATGACTACGGATACTACAAAAAGTAATAAGACACTCCTAATTATAACTTCATGAGATTTGTTCTAACGATCGCTTTTATTGGGCTGTTCTTCAATAGTTATAGCCAATGTGCTGATATATATCCGCCAACAAATCCTGGCCCTTCTAGAATAGGCCCAGGATCTGTAACTTTTAATGTTTCTCTTAATGGTACAGGAGGGAATACGGTAAGATGGTATACAGCAAGCTCAGGCGGCACTTTTTTCCGAACAGGGACTACTTATACTGTAACTTTAAGTACAACGACGACATATTATATTACAGCTTATAATTCTACTACAAAATGCGAGAGCTTGAGGGCTCCAATTACAGCAACTATTACCACTTCTCCTCCAGTAATATCAAAACCTGCTGATCAAATGCTTACAGGTTGTGGGCCTGGAAAATATACAGTAGTTACTGCTCCCGGTACAGGAGGTAATCAAGTAAAATGGTATAATACCTTAACCGGAGGCACCCCATTTCATGTAGGTAATTCGTATACATTCACGGTTAACGCCGGAACTACGCAATATTATATTGCCTCATCTGACGGTACTTACGAAAGCGTAAGGGCAGTAATTCTTTTTGATATCTCTCCCCAGTTAAATCCAGGTAATATTGTGGGCAATCAGACAATCTGCGCAAATACTTCAGTAGGAACTATTAATAACTCACAATCAGCTTCGGGGGGCGTAGGTATATATAGCTACCAATGGCAAACTTCAACTGATGGCAGCAATTGGTCAAACATTAGCGGCGCTACGGGAGAAAGTTATACGCTAGGGGCGTTATCTGTTACACACTATTTTAGAAGAAGTGTTACGTCAACAGGTTGTGGCAGTTCAGTATTTAGCAATACCATTGCAATAATAGTTCACTCATCTTTATATGGTGGAATTGTTTTTGGGGATCAGATGGTGTGTTCGGGAGGCAGTGTAACTATCGAAGCTGATGATCCTGTTGAAGGAGGTGATGGCAATTATTCTTACCAGTGGGAGAGATCAGTAAATGGGGTATTCGAGTCAATTAGTGGTGCTACTGGTTTATCTTATACCACAACGAATATTACCCAAGATACTCAATTTAGAAGGAGAGTAACTTCAGGAACATGTGTAAGTTATTCAAACACGCATGCCATTTCCATTCTTCTACCATTGAATCCGGGAAGTATTTCAGGAACACAGACAATATGTTACAATACAATACCTGCATCACTAAGCAGTATACAAGATGCAGGTGGAGGAATAGTCTCCTACGAATGGCAAGTTAAAAGTATAGATTCCAATACCTGGAATTTAATAAGTGGGACTGGGGCTGGCCTTGTACCTGATAAATTAAGAGTTACTTCTGATTTTAGGCGCGTTGCTGTTTCTCAGTGTGGCCAAAGAACCTATACTGACCCGATAACTATTACAGTCCGGCCGGATGTTAATCCAGGAAGTGTTAGCGGATTAACTGCTGTCTGTACAGGTAGTAACGTCTATCTATCTTCAAGCCAGCCGACAGGAGGAGATAATGTATATTCTTATCAATGGCAAAGATCAGAAGATGGAAATTATTGGAATGATATCCCTGAGGCCACCACTCCTGACTTTAGTCCTGTCGTTAGCTCAAGCATGTATTTTAAGAGAATCGTTTATAGCTGCATGACAACAAAAGGGGGTAATGCGCACTATATTCATGTCGATCAGATACCCACGCCAGGCCAGATGTCTGATGGAGGGGAATTTTTTGGATCAGCCAGCGGAGTAATCTCGCTAACAAATTATGTAGGAACTGTAAGTAAATGGATAAAGAAGACAAGTAGTAATAATTTCACGGACATTACTACAACTGATCCTTCGTTACCCTTTAGTAATGTCTCTGAAACTACTGACTTCTGGGCTGTTATCAGTGGCGGAACATGCGGCACAATCAATTCATCTTTAAGTAAGGTTACAGTCTATCCGTTGCCTGAAATTGTTGTTAACGGAACGGCGACGCTTTCTCCCGGAGGTCAATTGAGACTTTTATCTAATAATTCTTACTACGCGTATCAATGGTTCAAGGATAACACGGCTATCGGGACAAACAATTCTTCTTTTACTATTGATAAGCCCGGTAATTATTCATTAGAAGTGCGTGGTAGTGCAACAAGTCCTACTGCAAGGTCTTCAGTAAAAAGAATTAAAAGTTTTGAAGAGCCTGAAGGACTTAATTACATACGTGAAACAAATTTTACCCGCGCAGGAATTGCCACTTCTTCCAATCTTTATGATTTAAATGTAGATGATTATAACCTAATAACAGAGTACTATGATGGAATTGGTAAATCTTTGCAAACTGTAGCGCTCGGAGCTTCGCCAGCGCACTTTGATATAGTGACCATGAGTGGCTATGATAAATACTGGCGGAAGACCATCTCTTATTTACCATATGCTAGAAGCGAAAGAAATGGAAGATATGTTGAATCTGGAATAGCAAAACAGGCATCCTTTTACACTTCTGCTTCTGATGTAGCACATGATAATAACCCTTTTTCTATCACTGTACTTGAGCAAAGTCCCCTCGGCCGTTTATATAAGCAAGGTGCACCGGGAGAGGTATGGCAACCCAATGAAAATGATCAAATCGGTTTAAATGACCAAACGATAAAGTACAAATACACTGTAAATGAAAATTCTGACCAAATATTGGTATGGCGATATAATTCTACCACACATCTCCCTGAAAATGGTACTACGACAAGAGAACTTTATCCAGCAAATTTCTTATTTGTTTTAAGAACCTTTGATGAGCATAATAATGAAGTTATAGAATACAAAAACAAATTTGACCAGGTTGTATTGAAGAAGGTATATGTTTCGAGCGAGCAATATGCGTCAACTTATTATGTCTATACAAAGAGAGGGCAATTGGCGATAGTTATACCTCCTGAAGCTGTAGCAAAACTTGACGATGAGTATTTTACTATCGGTGCAGATAAGGAGAGCTTTTTGAGGCGCTGGTCATTTCGATATAAGTACGATGATCGAATGCGAATGATTGAAAAACAAATCCCGGGCGCAGATCCCGTATACCTCATCTACGACAACCGAGATCGCCTCGTGCTCACACAAGACGGCAACCAGAGAACTGGTAAGAACGAATGGACTTTTACAAAATACGACGCCCTCAACAGACCAATCCTCACTGGTATTGTTGATATGGGAAACAAGACCGTAGAAAACCTTAGAGATGAAGTTAAAGATCCAGGTACATACGTTGAGACAAGGGGATCTGCTGTGCATGGCTATACCAATAATGCTTATCCTAACGTTGCTGACGAAAGCAAGTACCTTACGGTAACGTATTACGATGACTATGATTTCCTTTCTTCCTGGACAGGTTATAACTACACAGACGAAAACCTCTCAGCTACACCCCATGGTGTTTTGTATGAGCAGCCCGACAATCATTTTCCATTTGTTAAAGGACAGGTTACCGGTGGCAAAACAAAAGTACTGGATGGATTAAATACCTGGCTTAAGTCAGTAAACTACTACGATGATAAGTACAGGCTTGCCCAAACAATTGCTGACAATCACCTTGGTGGCACAGACAAGTTAACAAACCTCTACGACTTTGTAGGGAAAGTGTTAAAAACCAGAACACGCCATAATTCTCAGCTTGTTGACAGAAGGTTTGAGTATGATCATGCCGGGCGGTTATTGGAGACCTGGCATTCTATCAATGGAGCTGATGATATTCTTTTGGCAAAGAATGAGTACAACGAGCTAGGCCAACTGGTGACAAAAAAACTACACGGCACTTTACCTTCAGGTGCATTTAAGCAGTCCGTTGACTACCGCTACAACATCCGTGGCTGGTTAGAGAAAATCAACGATGTGGCAGCACCGGAGCCTGACGACTTTTTCAGCATGGAGTTGAAGTATAATAATCCTTCACCTCATGGCGGAACCGCACAATACAATGGCAACATCAGTGAGATTGTATGGAAGGGAGCAGGAGTGGATGAGCAGTCGTATGGGTTTTACTACGACCCGATGAACAGGCTCACCGATGCAAACTACTTCAACGCAACCACGCCTGGGACAAACGGAAGATTCAATGAAAAGATTGGAACTCCAAACGGCAATAGTCCGCGATATGACCTAAACGGAAATATTCTAAGTCTTACCCGCAATGGCAAGAAAGACGGTTCACCTTTGCCTTATGGACCGATGGATCAGCTTACCTACACTTATACAGGAAACCAGGTAACACGGATAGATGATGCGATCGAAAAGAATCTTTCAGAACAGGGCTTTAAAGAAGAGGTAAAAGCTGATAATGAATATACGTACGATGCTAATGGTAATATGACAAAGGATGCAAACAAAGGCATCACCTCCATTACCTATAACCATCTCAACCTTCCTGTAAAGGTCAGCAAGAGCGAAACCGAGTACATTGAATACACCTACGATGCTACCGGAAGAAAGCTAAGACAACAGGTCTTTGGCACTACGCCTAGAACCACGGACTACCAGGGAGAATTTGTATATGAGAATAACGAACTCCAGTTTATAAACCACGAGGAGGGTAGAGTAGTGATGACAGGATCAACGCCGGAGTACCAGTACCACCTGAAAGATCACCTGGGCAACGTACGCCTTACCTTCACCAGCAAAGAGGAGGTAGAGGAAAGCATAGCGACGATGGAAGATGCGAATGCTGAGGAGGAAGAAACTAATTACCTGTATTACAATGAGGCCATTAAGGTAAACCATCCGTTGTTCGACAGGACTGATGATCACACACCTGGAGGGGCCACCCATAATGCCACACGCTTGACCGGAGGCAATACCAATGCCGTATACGGACTGGCCCGCTCGTTAAGCGTAATGCCCGGGGATAAGATCAACATGGAAGTTTGGGCAAAGTATCTTCAACTTGATCCGAACAAAGCTAATTGGAATGCTTCGGTTAAGGACTTCTTAACCCAATACGCGGAAGGAAGTTCAGCAGGTGTGATTGATGGGGGAGCAGCAGGAAGCATTGGTAATACCGTATTCCCTTATGCGGGACTGCTTGCAAGGCCTCAAATAAATGAACAAGCACCGAAGGCTTTTATCACCTGGCTTGTATTTGACCGCGATTATAATCCCCTGATAGAAGAGAGCGGCTACATGCAGATAGGCATTGAAGCGAAGGAAACAGGGAGTAACATCCCACACCAGCGCCTATACAGAACGGCACCGCTAGAGATAAAACAAGCAGGATTTGTATATATTTACCTCAGCAACGAGAACGAAACTCCCGTTGAGGTGTTCTTTGATGACTTTAAGGTGGTGCATATTAAGTCGCCTGTTATACAAACACAGGATTACTATCCGTTCGGTCTCGCCTTTAACTCGTACTCCAGAGAGAACTCCACACCGAATCAATACAAGTTTAATGGCATCGAGGAGCAAGATGAATTGGGCTTGGGTATCTATGCGGCTGAATTTAGAAACTACGACCCAGCCATTGGACGATGGTGGAGTATTGACCCTAAACCCGATGAGAGAATGAGCCCATACGCAGCGATGAGCAACAACCCTATTCTTTATAGTGACCCTCTAGGTGATACAATCAGGGTAAATGGTTCTGATGAATTTAAGCAACAGTACCAGAAGGATAGAGCTGAGATTGAAAAAACTGACGCAGGAAAAGAATTATTCAAATTCTTAGATGAACATACGAACGATGTTAATGTATCAGAAGCCTATAGCGTCATTGGAGCAATTATGAATTTATTCAGTGAAGGTTCGGGAGATGAAGACCACGTGTTATCCTCTAACACTGAGGAGAAACCAGGAGGGCCTAATGGAACATTAAATGCCGATGTGGAGTATTCACAAATCAACGGGGTTCAAGTGGATGACCAAAAATCTCAATCGCATACTACTTTAGTCCATGAACTTTCTCATGCAAAAGATATTATAGATGGAACCTATGTGAATGATGCTAGGCAAATGCCTGTTGGAGAAGCAAAAAGGAAATCTGAAGAAAGAGCTATGAACAGGACTAATCAGGTTTCTTTTGAATTAGGACAGCCACAGCGGCTTATTTACGGAGGTGGTAGCCGATCGCCAATTACTGTCCAGCCTGTAACGAAGAAAGAGAAACTTAGGAATTGAGATGAAGACGTACAAAATTTTTTATATAGCTGCTTTATTGTATTGCATTTACCGGGCAATTGAGCAAATGGCTGTAATCTATGATTACCCTTCTCTGCTAGGCTTAAGTAAAGACGTTTTTGGATATCCTATTTCATTAGGTTGGGCATACTTGATTTTGGTCTATTGGTTGGTTTGGATAGCAGGAATTACAGCCGTACTGATGAAAAAGCCAATCGGGTGGATTTTATTGATGCCTGTATCGGCAATGGGATTTGTTTTTGCTGGCGTTAGCGTCATAAAAGAAAGCGGTAGTGACCTAATTTTTTATTTGCTTCATTTGGCAGCTATTGTCGGCTTTATGGTTTTAATCAATCAAAAGAGAACTTTTGAGATACTTCGAATCAGTTCTAAAAGAACATACTATGCGATAGCTACGATTATTTTCTTGCTATTTAGTTGTTTGTTTTTATTGACAGATAAGTATGCGTAGTACGTATTTGTTTTTTACTTCACATCAGAAAGGACGTTCGAGAGGGCGTCCTTTAGTTTTTTCTTACCGATGAAGGCATCGAGCACAGCATAGAAGGCAATCTTGTCTTTTTTGTCGAGCTGTTCAATGAAGGCGAGTTTTTCTGCTAGAGACTTGTCGAACGAGTTTACATCCTTAAACCCCATTGCTGGCGCACGTCTGTGGCGTGTGCCATAATGATATGCACGGCTAGGTTGGAAAATCAAAATCTTCTATCTAGAAAAGCGTTAAAGAGGCCCAGAGCCTTTAAATGAACTGACGACTCTGGGTTGGTAGCATGTGTTATTATTTAGATACTGCTTTGAATATTAACTACTTCAAAGATTTATTTGCCATAGCAAAATGAGCTTGATGAAAATCTCCATTTGCTCCAACAACTGCCGTACCTGTCATAAACAAGATACGGGCATCTTCTCCATCTATAAAATAATAATTGAAAAGCTCTCGGCCTCCATTTGAAGCACCTGCAGGCACAGCCCATATATAAGCGTAGTCTTTGTTTTTGGATGCAATTAATTCATCAGCCTTCTCAAAAGGTACTACACTATATTTGTACTTGTAGTGTTTTTCAAGCTCTTTTTTATCTATTGTTTTTTGAAGACCCTTGCTGATAAGGGGATCGAAAATGATAACCGTTTTTGTCTTTAAAGCGTCCTTTCTCTTTTCAATATCCTTTTTCAAATCCGATAGACTGTTAATATCTCTTGTTAAGCAGTCATTCAATTGATTTTCTAAATGAAGAATCATAAAGGTCACTGTTCCGGGAGAAACACCAACAGCAGGCAAGTAGGAGTAGACAATTTCTTTATTGGGATTTTTTCCATTGGTTATAACAAGCGCTGTTGACTTACCTGACGACGACATGTGGTAAGCTAAATCTCTTGCGGAATTAAACCCGTAGTTAGCATTTGGTGAATAAAAATCACCTACTTTGTAGTTCTTGATTTCCGTGACTTCTAAGAGACTATAGTCACCATTTTTTTCGTCTTTTATCTTTTGTGCTTCTTCTTCAGTTATATATCTTACTTCATTTGAAAAATGCCATTCTTTGGAAACCGCATCCTTAATAAATTTATTAAGGGATGTAATACTTGTTTCATAACTCTTTAAATCCTCAGGTTTTTTGCTAAGACGTTTAATGGTTTTTTCGTCTGTTTGCTTAATCACAACCGCGAGTACGGTTTCCTTAATTTTTCTGGCATCTTCTTTATCGGATACAGTAAAAGAAGGTTGGGCAATAAGTGTTGTTAAACAATTAAAAAGGATAATAATTGCGAGTAGTGTCTTTTTCATATTTTTTTTCGCAAAGCTATATTATAACGAATGCAAGAAAATTGAACTGCAGCTGCTATCCGCCATATGTCATAATTTTGATCTTTATGCCAATCCTCGATTGTCTGTTTATACACAGGATACTTAAAGTTTCCTCTGTCTATTCTCTGATTAAGCACCCCATTCACCTCAAATCCAAATTAAAAGCTTTTAGTTTTCAGCGAATTTATTCTTTAGCTTCAGTAACACTATGGAGTTCTGAGCCTGAACAACATTGTTAAACAACTCTTTTAAATATTGATATTCTTCAGCACTGTAAACCGTTTTTGCTATTTGAAAGCTGAAACTCAGTGTGAGTATATTACTTTCCATTTGCGTAGTCATGAGCAGTCTTCCTCCTGAATTGGGTAGGGCTAATCCGATGTTTTTAGGAATTTCAACGACCTCGTATTCTTTAGGAAATTCCAGCGTAATGATAAACGTTTCTTCAAGGGGTGCACCGAAGTCTACTGGATATAAACGGTTGGCAAGTTTAAACGGGTTCTTTTCCCAACGATTATGCATGAAGGGATGAAATAGGATATGATCTGAGTTTGTTCCGTCTGGTTCAATTTCTATTTCAAATTTTTCTGAAAAGGATGAATTGACATCTTCCAGGTTTTTGAAGTCGAACTTTTTGATGTGTACGTTATGCCAGTTCTTCTGTAGTTTCTCAATATAGGCTTCATGTGAGCCAAAAGCGAAAATTGCTTTTCTTTTATCTACCGCATCGTATCCTACATGATTCAGATGAAAGGTTCCGGTTATTTTACCATCGCTTTCTAATTTCAGTGTAGTACTGGAGATTAACCTGTCCTTACTTTGAGGTTTTATTTCATGCCAGTACGATTGCTTTTTTCCAAGAACTCGCCCCTTTCCGTTAAGACATCTCTCCGGAAGAAGACCAAAGGAGAGAAGTTTGTCGGTGGCATCAAGCAAATATACCTTGTCCTGTATGTTTAGTTTGGCGACTACATAGTTAAAATCGCTTATGACAGGAAAGAGCTCGATGACAAGACCGTTCTTGCGGGTAGATAAAATCATAGGTTCTACATCTAAGCCAGCATGTTCCAGCGCAGCTATGAGTGTTAGGTTTATATCGCCTACGTTACCGCTACCGGTCTCAAATGCCTTCTTCAAACCATGTTCACTATGGAAGCCCATCACTTCGTTCCAGGTAAACTTTGTTTTTATTAATTCATAGATTTTTTGTGCTTTTACAAGAGGTTCATCAGTAGGGCCGTAAGATAATTCTACGTACTTGTCGACAACATTTCCGCCACGTCGTAATTGTATACCAAAATCTTCATCACGACGTAACTCTTCTTCTACATCCTTCCATTCTTTTGTTATTCTGTTTTTTCTACCATCGAAATAATGGATCTCTTCTAATTCGTAGTTAATAGAAGAGAGGAAATTAGATTTCGCTGTCATGTATTCTTCTTCCTCAAACGCAGGGATATTACTCATGGCATATTTAGATGCAGCACAGTCGGCTACGCCTCCGCCTATCGAAAAACAATCACGCACGAGCTCGCTTTCATTTTTCTCCAGGTTCAAAAAACCTTTAAGGGTGGTGTGGTACCTGTAGTTGCCAGGTATGGTTGTCCAATATTCACTCTGTACTTTTGGAATATCAGATTGAAATTCCCACGTGCGGAAATTGTATAGAAACGGAGACTCCAGTACATATACAATTTCAATTACACTACCCACACGTGCTCCTGGAACCGCGAACTTTTTAACGTCGTAGTATTTGTTTCTTTCTTCTGTAAATACATTCTTAGCCACCAATTTGACTTCCTGAATACTACCGGAGTTATCTAAATTAAATGAAGAAGCCTGAACAGATTTTAGGGCCTCTTTTTTTTGTTCGTTCTTCCGTAGCGGAATTTCAAAGTTTGCATACTCCAGGCCATCTGTTTTAAGTATTTTTAGCAATACGTGATAAGTAAAAATAAGGTTGAAGTCGTTGCCGTTCTCAATACGGGCATCTCCAAATTCATTGAGCATAACAGCTACGGCACTGGTATCTGAGGGATATATCTTCATCTTCAAATCAGCAACGCTTATCCTACCTTGAGGGAAACCAGTAACTTGTGCATTTGAAATGATTATTGAAAGATAAAGTATTGCGATGATACTAACCGACTTTAGCATATTCCAGATAAATTGAGAGTCTTTGATTATTGTATAAGTAATGTTTAACTATTCAAGAAGGATAATAAATTGGAGAGTACGAATGCGGGATGTACCTTATCATTGATGTGGGGCTTTTGTTTTTTATAAGATTGCGTTCGAGTTGTTTCAAAGATACTAATTTCTTTCTATTCGATGAGAATGGTTCTTGCTGGGATAAGGTTAAAGCTGTGATTCAAACAGTTTGGACATGGTTCTTTTTGATTTTACGCAGGAAGAATGTGTTCGGAATGATTGACTAAAGTTATTTCAATAAAAAAGTCCGGAGCAAATGCCCCAGACTTTAGGTATAAATAAACAAGCAGTATCTATTTTAATGAGGCACGTAAGCCGGCATAAATCATTCTTCCTCTGTTTACTGGAATGGCGTTGCCAGGAGATATTGAATTACCCCAATCCACTCCCCAGATCTCTTTATCCAGAATATTATCACCTTGAACAAACAAGCCTAGTTTAGACTTCATTGCCAGGTTTAATATCTTATTCAGGTCAGCGTCTATATAAAGGTTAAGGACATTGTAACTTCCTGCTTTAGGATTCAGACTTGAGAAAGGACCTGTGGTGTATTTCTTGTCAAGATTACCCTGATAAATATCAAATAAGCTTACGATAAAGCCTTTCTGGGAACGATAGCTTATACCACCTTTAGCGCCGAAGTTTGCAAGTGGGCTGTTATTGGTTATGCCATCTTCATTTTCATTTTCCTGGTATAACATTGATCCCGTTAAGAACAACGCATGGGAGATGTAATATTTGCCTTCGACCTCAATTCCTTTAAAAGTTACCTTTCCCTTGTTTGTGTAGTACATTAAATTATTTTGATCAGGTGTGCCAGGGGCAATGATGTCAGTCATTGTACTGCGGAAAAAGTTAACGCCGCCTTGTACCTTCTCTCCAAAGTAATTTACACCCACGTCCATAGTTGCAACTTTTTCTGGTCGGATGTCAGGATTGCCATTGAGCGATGTGCTGGTCATCGAATATTCATCCATGCTTGGTGCTCTGAATGCCTGACTGTAAAGTGCTTTGAAGTTAACACGTTTAGCAGGATACCATACCACACCACCACGAGGTACCAAGTCAAAGTCAAGGCCGTCTACTTTATTTCCCTGTACCCCTGCAATTAACTTTAGTGTTTCCAATAAATAGTAGTCTGCTTGAGTGTATAATGCCAAGCTTCCTCTGCTCTTGTCTGTAATTTTTATCGAAACTTCTGTTAAGGTCATGTCACTCTGTTGAATGAAAGTAGTCATGTTCTCCTTACCAATATTACTGTTGTAAAGTCCACCAAAAGTGAATTTCAATTTCTGGTTTACAGCGAGGCTATTTGTCCATTCTGCTACCAGGTCTTTAGAGTAACGGGTAAGTCCAGGGAAGGGACCCGATTTAAAGGTTGCGTAGTTGTACGTGACATTGAATGACATGTCCCAGTTTTGGTTCGCCTTTAAATTGTATCCCAGGTTTCCGAACGCTTTCGACCAATTGTCGTCCTGAGGACCAAACTGATAGTCAGTCGTAGTAAATTTATTGTAAGATCCGGTTAAGCTAAGTCCTTTATAAGTAGCACCCAGATAACTGCCAAAAGATTCATCTGCATGTAAGGAGTCCGTTGAGACAGGACCTGCCGTAGGATCAAAGAAATTAATCATTCTGTAAGCTGCGCGCCAATCGCCTTTGTCCATGTAACGGGCGGCGCCAACAATGTTCAGATCTCCCAGGTTTGCTTCTCCTTGTATGCTACCACCTTTCGCATTGTTACTACCACTCAATAACCTTGCTGAGAGGTTGTTTTCTTCGTTCCGCTGTGTAATAATGTTAATAACAGTAGAGAAAGCATTTGATCCATACAATACAGATCCAGGACCTCTGATTACTTCAATGCGTTCAATGATATTCAATGGAAATGCAGCATACATTTCACTGCTTATGCCACCTTCAACTATTTCCCGGGTAGGGCGTCCGTTGATCAGTATCAGGTTATGTCCTGAATTAATTCTTAGCTGATCACCACGGCTTGCAAGACCATATCCTTCTGAGAAGTAAGAGCGTATTGCAGTTAAGCTAGGTACACGTTCCAGCGCATCACGTAAAGTGATTCCGCCAAACCTTTCCAGTTCATCCCTTGTAATTACGGAAATAACACCTGCTGCATCTGAGATTTTTTCAGACGACTTTGAGGCCACAGTAATTTCAAGGTTCAGCAATTCTTCTAATGACATCGCTGACAGTTCTTCAAAGGACTGCTCAGCAACTGTCTTATTTTTTGTCGTGTTGTCTTTAACAGTGTCTTGTGGGATGTTTTGAGCCTGTAGACCAGCGCTTAGCGCAAGGCACGCCATAAAACTAAAGCCAGTCTTGGCGTAGCTCCCTTTTGTTAAATTAGAGAGTAAATTATTTTTCACGTTGCATCGGGGTTTAAAGGCTGACCCCATACAATTTTGCCGACAACTCGAATTAAACCGCGGAATCACGGTAAAACAAGGCTTTTCTAATTTATTGGAACAGTAAATACTCCCAGTATGGGAAATAATATTCTAATTTTAGTAAACGATTGCACTAACTATCGTTAAACGTCTATCCTTTTCTTTTTAAGTAGAAAAATAATCCTAAAGTAAATATCGCACCTGGAGAGGCCCACTGTATTGAAGTGATGTAATCATTAACTTCTAACGCTTTTTTCGATAGTAAATAGCAGATAAAATAAATAATCGGGTATGCGGTGGTGACAGCAATTAAGAACCTGAAGAAAACGTGTTTAAGTCTGGACTTTGTATTCTTTATAATTTCATCTTTATGACGAGGTGCTGCCAAACTCATGATATTAGCAACCAAAACGGCAGGATAAAAAAGGAGAAAGGAGCCACCGATTATAAGAAGAGAATAGTAAAGAAAAACTTGCAGCGTCTCCTTCATTTCTGTTTTAGAACCTTGTTAGGAGAATAGATTTCATAGGAATTCAGTTTGCGACTCAAAACATGGATATATTTAATGTCTGTCCTGATTTAATTTCAAAGTTTTTGATGGCGGTGTATTTGCTTCCTCCGGCTTGTTTTACACGAAACGCGATTTTATAGGAACCAGGGAGCAGATTATATGAATGCTGAGAGGCATTTTCGGCGAGATTACACACCCATTTTGTCTGTCCGTTTTCCAGTATTTCAAACAGGCTGCCATAGCCACCTGAAATAGTGTTGATGTTAACTAATCCTGTGGGAGGGAGCGTTATTGTTTTTGTCTTTCCAGTTTCAATACTCACAGTAAATAGTCTTCGTGGAAGTGTTAGTGTTTCTATCTCATAGTCTCCTGCAAGGTAGCGGTAGCTTTCTGCACTTCTTTGTTGGTTTAGTAGCTCTGATTTTCCTTTCTCGTGCACTAATACCAGGAACGAATTGCCGCGTGCCTCTGACCTTACTACAAGGCTTCCCTGTGGTGCCGGTATATTAATTACGTTGTGCTTACCATTTTCAATATTCACATTCTTCCTCACAACTGGAGGCAGTGTATTCACTACGATGTCGTATGAAAGCACGGGGTCTACCATTACAGAATCTGGTCTTCCGAGTTTATCCCGGTAGTGAACAAATTCATAGGCCGGTGTACCCGTAGCATTGTTGAGAAAGGTTACGTTGATATTTGTTTCTGTAGGTTGATTGTTTCCATCCAACAGTTCTACGCTGACACTTGTTTTGGCAAAGGTTGTTTCAATACTTTCGTTGAGAACTTTATTGAAGGAAGTTGAACTTTGTGAGTCAATATATTTCCCGACGCAATCCAATGCTTTGCCTCCTTGTATTCCTAATCCAATAACAAAAGGTTTCAGAAATACACCTTTACGCTGGAGTTCTATAGAGGCAGCACAAGGATCAGCTCCGCATGATTCAATACCATCGGTGATCAGGATAAGTACATTTCTATAGCCTTGTGCTGTTGGAAAATCATTGGCAGCTTGCTGTAATGAGAAAGTGATTGGCGTTACACCCTTTGGCCTTATTTCTTTAATTTTGTTAATAATGGTATTATGATTTTTAGGAGCGAAGGGAACTTCGAGTTTACTATCCTGGCAATTGTTTGCCTGCCGTGAATAACGGTGTCCGTAAACTCTTAAAGCCAACTCCAGGTTCGGGTTTACCCGAAGTGAATCTACAAGCCTTACCAGGATTCTCTTTGCTACATCCATACGCGACTCGTCCTTGCCCCACAAAGCTTCCATACTTCCCGAGCCATCTAGCACAAAAAGTACACGTGTTTTCTCAGGGATTATTTGTTGCACCTTATGCTGACCCTGCGCTATGGAAAAAGCCAGCAGAAGAAAAACAATAATTCCGGTTCTTTTTAAGATAGACTTCATCACATACATAACCCGAAAGTTAGGCCTAAATTATGGCAGAATGTAAATAATAGTTGCTTGCGGGTCTATGACTTGGTTATCGGTAAAATCGTTTTAATACGTTTAGGTCAGGGCATTCAGGAATTCAAACCTTTTTCAAAGAAATCCTTTACTCTGCTGCGCAGCTTCTTCTGAAATGCGGTGAGCGTGTTCTTTACCGAGGTAGTTATCAATGATGGAGTGTCCCAAATACACCAGAGGAGTTAATAATATCGCTATTGTGAATTTATAGATGTAATTGGTGATGGCGATGGCAAAAATCTGTTGTGTTGGGAATACACCATAAAAAGCAATAAATAAGACCACAAAGCTGTCGACCAGTTGAGATACCAGGGTTGATCCAGTTGCCCGTAACCATAGTCTCTTTCCGCCTGTTGTGCTTCTCAGTTTTTGGAATACAAATACATCAACCAATTGGCCAACAATAAAAGCCGTAAGCGAGCCAATGATAATACGTTGCCCTTGTCCTAATATACGGCTAAAGGCTTGGTCCATGTTGTATGTGCTGCCGTCTTCATTCTGAAGATTTCCCCACCAGGGAGCTGGTGGTAATTCAATAGCCATAAAGATGATAAGAAAAGCATATGCTATTAGAACAGCTGTAAGATAACTGATGCGCTTTACACCGGGTTTGCCAAAGTATTCATTAATAAGATCAGTTGTGATAAATACAACAGGCCAGATGAGGACACCTGCTGTGAGGTTAAAGTCCATTTTAAAACCCAATATCCCGATTTGAGCAGGAGCGACCCCAATAGTTGTTTCTCCAGAGAATATTTTTACGCCTATTATTTCTGCTAATAGCGCATTAGTGATAAAAATACCAGAAAGGATAACGAATAATCGGGTTCTCTTTTTTTCAAATTCAGATTCCATTGGTTGTTAGTCTTCAATTGTAAACGTACTTCCTTCAATTGCAAGCTGAACATTCGGGAAGACTGATTTGGCTTCGATTAATAAGGGATCGAGTTCCCTGTACCTTGCAGAGAAGTGGCCAAGAATTAAGCTATTAACTTCTGCTTTTTTTGCAATTGTTGCTGCTTGCTGTGCAGTGCTGTGTTGTGTTTCAATTGCCTTTTGTACTTCATCTGAACCAAACGTGGCTTCATGATAGAGTACGTCTATACCTTTAAGATGCCCAACTAGCTTTTCTTCATATGCTGTGTCAGAGCAGTAAGCATAACTTCTTGATTTGCGGGGTGGGAGCGTAAGGTCCGCATTCTTGTATAAGATGTTCCCTTCAACATCTATGACATCATGGCCACGTTTCAGATTGGCTATCTGTTGGATCAATAATCCAGTAGGTAACTTTTCTTTGTCTATTCTCCGTGGTTTTTCTTTCTCCCTGAAAATAAATCCTGAGCAGGTAAGTTTATGGACGAGCGGAACTGTTTCAACTGTTAAAGCATCATCTTCATAAATAACTTTGTGTTCGTCTTTTTCAAGCGTATGAAAAATGATTTTGAAATTGGGGCTCGATTGCGAGTAGCGAAAATGGGTAGTTATAATTTCGTCCAGGCCATGATGGCTGTAGATATGAAGGTCGTTTGTTCTTCTCAGCAGGTGCATTGTGAAGATCAATCCCATGAGCCCGAGGTAATGATCTCCATGAAGGTGTGTGATAAAGATATGGTTAATCCGGTGAAGGTTAGCCTGAAATTTCATGAGTTGCATCTGGGCACCTTCGCCGCAATCTATAAGGAAATGTTTGTTCTGTATTTCAACAAGCTGAGCAGAGGGAAATCTTCCATAGGCAGGAAGAGCGCCGCTGGATCCTAATATGGTAATCTTAAAACTCAAAATTTGTCATACATGTTAGAAGTAACAAATAAAAAAGAAATGACCAAAACATGGTTCTGGTCATTGTGTTATTTGTTATTGAGTTAATTAATTTCCTTCTGAGTCTTTGAGGTCTTTCTCAATCTCATGCATAAAAACAGCATCAATAGCTTCCTCAACTTTTGGAAGGATATTTAATACGCTGTCAAGTTGAGATATTTTGATAAGTTTTGTTGTATGCTCAGATAATGAAGCCAAAACAAATATTCCGCCATCTTCCTGAACAATACGGTTTCCTACCAATAGCGCGCTAAGTCCTGAGGAGTCGGTATACTTTACTTCAGAAAGGTCAAGAATAATATTTCTAACACCTTCCGCATGAAGTGTAATCAACTCAGATTTAAGATTAGGAGCTACGCTTGAATCTAGCTTCTCTTCATGCAGGTGAAGCAGGCTGTATTTTTCCTGTTTATCAATGGTATATTTCATGTTCAGTTAGTTGTCGCTAAAGGTATGAAAGCTTATTAATGCCTTCGTTCCAAAGATGCAATATAAAATCTAATTTATTATTTTTTCAGCTTTTCCCGGCCAACGGTTTCCATTGTTTTCAAAATGTTTTGCTCAATGCGGTTAAGGATAGAACCATAATCTATTGCCGGTAACGCTTCCCCACGTACCTGCTGATAAAGTTCCTTGTATCGTCCGGATATGGAGGTAATTATTTCATCAGTCATTTCTGGAATTACCTGGCCTTCCTTACCCTGAAATCCATTCTCAATGAGCCATTGTCTAACAAATTCTTTCGACAATTGTTTTTGAGGTTCTCCTTTTTTCTGACGGTCTTCATAGCCTTGTGTATAGAAGTAACGGGATGAGTCAGGTGTATGAACTTCGTCTATCAGGTAAATTGTACCCTGATGCTTACCAAATTCATATTTTGTATCTACAAGAATCAGGTTTCTTTGCTCAGCCAGTTCTGTTCCTTTTTTAAAAAGTTTAAAGGTGTAGTCCTCAAGCACTTTATAATCAGCTTCGGTTACCAGGCCTCTTTTCAAAATATCTTCTCTTGAAATGTCTTCATCGTGGCCTACTTTAGCTTTGGTAGTAGGTGTGATAATGGGCTGGGGGAGTTTGTCATTTTCTTTTAGCCCTTCTGGCAGAGGTACGCCGCAGAGCAATCTTTTTCCGGCTTTATATTCTCTCCATGCATGCCCTGAAAGATAACCACGTATTACCATTTCCACTGCAAATGGCTCGCATTTGAATCCTATGGTTACATTAGGATCCGGGCTTGTAATAACCCAATTCGGCACTAACGACTTGGTGGCTTCCAGGTTAAAGGCAGCTATTTGGTTGAGTACCCGTCCTTTATCAGGAATTGCTTTCGGCAGGATAACATCAAATGCAGAGATTCTGTCTGTGGCTACCATCGCCATAAAATCACCGAAATAATAAACATCGCGAACTTTGCCGCTATAAAAACCTGTTTGGCCAGGAAATTTGAACTTTGTTTCTTTAATGGCTTGCATTACTTTTTCTCTTCCCGTGTATTAACCAGGATTCCGGCCTTAAAAATAAGCGTTCTGATTAAATTTCCTTGCTCGTCATACTGTTTCCATTCTTTATGTTTTTTATCTGCTATGTACTCGCCTTGTTCTTTAACTTTTCCGTTTTTAAAATAGGTGGTGAATAAGCCATGTCTCCTGTTATTTCTGTATTCTCCGACTGTTTCCAAAGAGCCATCGGGGTAATAGGTTTTATAAGGACCAGCAAGTAGATTGAATTTCAGAACTTCCTCTTTTGCAGGTTTCCCATTTTCCCAATACGAGAGGCGTGGTCCGTTAAGCTTGCCATCTAAATATGTTTCTTTAACTTTTATTTTATTTGATCCCTCAAAGTAAGTGATCCAAACACCATGCGGTTTTTCATTTCTGAATCTTTTTTCGGAAACAAGAATCTTGTTCTGATTGTAATTGAGCTGTGTAAGATCAAGGCCATTGGTAGCCATCGTTTCCTTGGTCTTCACGGTGCCGTCCTGATAGTATTCGTAGTTAACCCCGGTTTTCTTTCCTTCCTTATAAGAGAACTTATGTTGAACAGAGCCTTCAGGGAAGTAGGCAATGTTATCGCCATGTAGTTTGCCCTCGAGAAAGTTTCCTTCAAGAATCAGGTGACCATCACGATCGTAAGTCTTGTATTGGCCGGTCTTAGATCCTTCTTTCATGGTTGACACTGTTTCTAATTGTCCATTGTTGTAATAGGTCTTATAAAACCCCTTCAAGATTCCGTTTTCATAATTTGCTTCCGTTTCTATTTTTCCGTTTTCATAAAATGTGCGGGTAACACCATTGGGCTTACCTTTCTTATATTGGATTTCTCTCCTGATCTTTCCATTGGGAAAGTATTCCTTAACAAGTCCTTCGGGCTTTCCTTTAACAAAATAAGTTTCTCCTTTAACATTGCCATTATCAAAATAGAGCTGAACGCTGTCTGTTAAAATATCGTTTTGGTAAAGTGCCCTTTGTACAGGATTACCATCTTCATTAAAGACTTCAACAATGCCATGCCGCATGCCTTGCACATAGTTTATCTTTCGTGCTGGTTTTCCGTTTTCATGGTATTCGGTGAATGTTCCTGATTTTTTACCATCATCAAAGTTACCTTCTACCATAATGCTTCCTCCTTCATAGAAGCGTTTATAAGGGCCGATCATGACTTCGCTATCCTGATTTGAAACCATGTATTCTTCCTGAAGCTTTTGCTTTTGAGAATCATGAAAAGTACGCACCAGTTTCTGCGCAGAGCCGGAAGTAAGTATGTGAATACAAATAATTGTAAATAGCGGAAATCTCATTCTTTTAAAATAAAAAAAGCCTCGCTTATAACGCAAGGCTTAAATTTATGTTGTACATCAAATCTTAGGCTTTTTCAATAACCATAGCGGAAGCCCCGCCGCCCCCGTTACAAATTCCGGCTACACCAATACTTGCATTATTTTGACCAAGCACATTAATTAACGTTGTTACGATACGAGCTCCGGAAGCACCCAGCGGATGCCCGAGAGCAACAGCACCACCATTAACATTAACAATGCCAGGATCGATACCAAGCTTCATATTGTTAGCAATGGCAACAGCGGAGAACGCTTCATTGATCTCGTAATAACCAACGTCTTTCTTATCAACACCTGCGTGTTTCATTGCCTTGGGTATGGCTATTGAAGGTGTTGTAGTAAACCACATCGGATCTTGCGCTGCATCAGCAAATCCTCTGATCTTCGCAATTGGTTTCAATCCCAATTCCTGTGCTTTTTCTTTACTCATTAGAATAAGAGCGGATGCACCGTCATTCAAGGTAGAAGCGTTTGCAGCCGTTACTGTTCCATCTTTTGTAAAGGCGGGTTTCAGAGACGGTATTTTATCAAAATTTACATTTTTGTATTCTTCGTCTTCTGCAAACAATGTTACGTTTCCCTTGCGATCAGTAACTTCTACCGGCACAATCTCATCTTTAAATTTACCATTAGTCCATGACGAAGCAGAACGCTTGTAAGAGTTAACTGCGTAGTTGTCCTGGTCCTGCCTGCTTATTTGCATTTCTTTTGCTGTATTGTCAGCACAAACACCCATCGCACAATGGTTATAAATGTCAGTGAGTCCATCGTATTGGAGTCCATCCAATAACTCGCCATGGCCGTACTTATATCCGGTTCTTGCTTTCATCAGGTAGTAGGGAATATTGCTCATGCTTTCGGTACCACCTGCAAGAACAATATCATTTTGGCCCAGCATGATGGACTGCGCCCCTAGCATAATAGCTTTCATACCTGAAGCACACACCTTATTCACAAGGGTACAAGGAATTTCAAAGCCAAGCCCTGCCGCCGCCGCAATTTGTGTTGCAGGAGCTTGTCCTAAACCCGCAGATAAAACATTCCCGATAAATACTTCCTGGATTTGTTTGGCATCAATACCGGCATGTTGGATGGCACCTTTTACAGCAGTAGCACCGAGTTGAACTGCTGTTAGTGAAGATAAACTACCTCCAAAACTTCCGATAGGGGTTCTTACCGCAGATATTATATAGACTTCTTTCATTAATGCAATCGTTTTAAAGCGGCTTAAAAATAAGGAAATAAGCCATTGGTTTCACATCAAACTGAATAAACCATGAATTAATTCACTTTTAGTTTAAGGTAGACTGAAAGTTTCTACCAGTCAGGTTTGCCACGATCTTTTGACTTGGTTGCCTTGCGTTTTTGTTGTTGTAAGTATTGTTTTTCCTGATTGCGCATTGCTTCAAGAATCATCTTCGCTTTCTCTTCGCTAATCTTCATCTCCTGCAGTTTCTCACGGTTCAGGTTCTGAGGCTGGTTTTTCTCCTGCTCCTCTTTATCCTGGTTTTGTTCTTCAGGTTTTCTTTCCTTTTGGTCCTTCTCTTTTTGATCTTTTTCTTTCTGGTCCTTTTCTTTC